>JAPPGZ010000010.1 GCA_028874905.1 Gemmatimonadota bacterium | reverse complement strand
TCGTCGCGCCTTGCCGGCCCGGCGCCTCGCCGCTCTCGGTGCTCGGGCGGCTTTACCCACGGACTGCCAGGAGTGCCGGCTACCCGCGCACGAAGTTCTCGACAAAAAGGCGCACCAGCTGATTGGCCGCCGGGGTGTCCTCGACGCGGTCCACGATTTCCTGGAACGACGCGCCTGTGACTTCAGCCGCGTATCTCGGGTAGGTGGACAATCGGGCCAGCAGTCCCGCCGAATCCAGCTCCGGATGGAACTGGGTGCAGTAGATGGGCGCGTCCTCGAACCGATACGCCTGATTGACCACCGCGTCCGACGACGCGAGCAGCGTCGTGCGCGGCGGCAGTTCCTCCACCAGGTCCTCGTGCCCCATTTGCGCGGCGAACGAGGGCGGAAGGCCGCCGAAGACCGGGTCCCGGCGCGCTTCGGCCGTGAGAAACACCCTATGGGTCCCGACCTCGGCGCGGCTCCGGTCCTGCACGACCCGGCCACCCATCGCGACGGCCATGGCCTGGAATCCCCAGCACGAAGCGAAGGCGGGAACGCCGGAGTCGTGCACGGTGCGCAGCGAGTTCAAGGCGCTGGCGAACCATGGTCCTCCGATGGCGGCGGAATACGCGCCGCTCCCGCCCAGCAGCACGAGATCGGTACGGGCAAGATGTGGGCGGTGGAGCCTTCCGCCGAGCAGGTCGAAGACTGCAATCTCCGCCTGTAGCGGCGCGAGGGCGCGCTCGAAGGAAGAAACCTCGTGCGCCATCATCGGATCACCGGGGTCGCGAACCTGAAGCAGGAGGCAACGGAGCGGTGAAGCGGACTGCGGCACGTACGCGAGTGGCGTCAGGTGACGGAGCGCAGCAGCGCCGCCAGATTGTAGCGGTCGAGAGCCAGCGCGGCCTGCCTGACCTCTTCGTAGCTCGGCTCGATGAAGATCACGGCCGTGCGGATCGGCTCCTCGTGGTCGGCTTGATCGGTGGGGATGTAGCAGAGTCTCCCTCTGCAGAATTCCGTCGCCTGACCCTCGTCCACAAACTCCAGATGCACATCCCAGAACCGTCCTTCGTGCGTGAAGGTCGTGACGTGGATACCAGGTGCGGAACCGTCGTCCGCGTCCGGCGGGACCGACGGTGCGGATGGGTCGGGGGGCAGAGACGTGGGCTCCATGGATTCTAGTCTAGTGCACGAAGGCGCCGCGGCAAAAGGCGGGTGCGGCTCTGTACTGCGCTGCCGTCCTCCGCGCGGGAAGGGGGAGTCCCGGCTGCCGGCACGTCGGCAGGGACCCGGCACCCCCGGTTCGTTGACATCGTTGTGGACGATTCCCTACCTTCCTTCGGCTTCTGAATGCCCCTCAGGGGAATCCCTTCAACTCTCAACCTCGACCCGGCGACGGGTCCGCGATGCCTACTGCTCGAATGAAAAGGTTGTGGCTGGGGGCCGGTGTCGCAGTAGCACCAGTCCTCTTTGCGGTCGCCGTGGTCGCCGGCCGACAGACTCCCGACGGCGGCGCGATGAGCGAAGTCGCCGAAGACTCGGAGCAGTTCCAGCCGATCCAGTTCCCGCATGACACCCACGCGGGACAGTTCCTGATCGACTGCCAGTACTGCCATTTCTCCGCGGAGCGTTCGGTCGATGCCGGGATTCCTCCGGTGGCAACCTGCGTGGGCTGTCACCAGGCGATTCCGGGGCGGAACGACCCCGCCGAGGTCGCCAGGGTCCTGGAGTACCACAACTCGGGCACGCCCATCCCCTGGAAGCGTATCTACAAGGTCGCGGATCACGTGAAGTTCCCGCACATGCGCCACGTTGCTGCCGGGGTCTCCTGCCAGACCTGCCACGGAGAGGTTCAGGCCATGGGAGTGCTCGAGGAAATGGCGCCCGAAGCCGGCGATTTGCGCATGGGCTGGTGCGTCTCATGTCACCTGGAGCGCGGCGCGTCACGCGATTGCACGGTATGTCACTACTGATGAGCGACGGATTTGCGCGGCGTGATTTTCTGAAGGTTGTCGGCGCCGGCAGTGCCGGTGCAGCCGTCGCCGGTTGTGCGACCGAGAAGGTCGAGCGACTGATCCCCTACGTAACGCCTCCCGAAGAGATTACGCCGGGGGTCGCGACCTGGTACGCGTCGACGTGTGGCGAATGCGCGGGCGGTTGCGGGATCCGGGTGCGGACACGCGAGGGGCGCGCGGTCATGATCGAGGGCAATCCCGATCATCCCGTTTCCCGCGGAGGAGTCTGCTCGCGCGGGGTGTCCGCGTTGCAGGCACTCTACGACCCGGATCGCGTGGCGGCGCCGATGCGCTCGGGCCCGAACGGATTCGAAGAGATCACCTGGGACGAGGCTCTCGATATCCTCGTGGATCGGCTGGGCACCGGCGGACGTTCGCTCTTCCTGACGGGGAGAAAGGGACCCACCGAGGGCGGGTTCCTCGACAGCTTCGTCGACGCGGTCGGCGGGCGGCGGGTCATCCACGACGCGCTGGACGACTCCGCATTGCGGAGGGCCACCGACATCGCCTTCGGCGTGAATGCGCTGCCCAGGTACGACATCGCCGCGGCCGATTTCCTCGTGTCGTTTGGTGCCGATTTTCTCGATACCTGGCTGTCGCCGGTCTCGTTCGCCGCGGACTTCGCCGGCATGCATGGGGTGGATCACGGGGCCAAGGGGAAATTCGTATTCGTGGGACCGCGTCTGTCCCTGACCGGACAGAATGCTGACGAGTGGATTCCCGCCCGCGCGGGGTCGGAAGCGCGAATCGCTCTGGCCGTCGCCGGCGAACTCGTACGCCGAGGCGCCGACGCCGGACCTTACACCGAGCTTGCGGCGGGGCACGGACTCGAGGAAGCTGCTGAAGCGGCGGGAGTCGAGGCCGATGCCCTGGTGGCGCTCGCGGATCAGTTCGAGGCGGGCACGGCACTGGCTCTAGGGCCGGGAGCCGCCGGGCACCACCAGACGGCTACGGCGGCGAACCTTGCTGTCCTGATCCTCAACGCGGCGGCGGGCAGTCTCGGTCGCACCATGCACATTGACGACGCGCCGGACGCCGAGGCTTCTTCGTACGCGGAAGTGGCCGACGCGATCCGCGAAATGAGCGGTGGCGTGTACGGCGTGGCGGTCGTGGCCGGGACCAACCCCGCCTACTCCCTGCCGCCCGCGTCCGGGTTCCGCGATGCGTTCGCGCTGGCTCCCTTCAAGGTCGCTTTCGCGACCGCGCTGGACGAGACATCGGTGATGGCCGACCTGGTTCTGCCGGATGCGCACCCGCTCGAGTCCTGGGCCGATGCCATTCCCGCACCCGGCACGTATTCGGTCAGGCAGCCGGCCATGCGTCCCGTACCCGCATACGACTCGCGCCCGATGAGCGATGTGCTCCTGGAGGCGGGCCGTCAGCTGGGCCACGACTTCGGCGCGCCGAGCTTCCACGACTACCTGCGCGGCGCGCACGACGCGTGGCTCGCGCTGAACGGCGAGGCGGCCGGTCTGGCGGGCGACCCGAGCGCACGCTGGCGGGAATTGCTCCGAACGGGTTCAGTGTCATACACCGACCTTACGCCCAAGATCGCGGCCCTGCAGGCTCCGACGACGGCGGTCGACTTTCGTCTGCCACGGCTCAGCGGAGATGGCGACCTTACCCTGCTGGTCCACCCGTCGCCGCGTTTCGGCGACGGTGCCCACGCCAACCGGCCGTGGCTGCTGGAACTCCCCGATCCCGTATCGAAGGTCATGTGGCACTCGTGGGCCGAGATGAACCCGGCGACCGCCGAGCGCCTTGGCCTCCGGTCGGGCGACGTGGTGAGCATCACATCGGCGAACGGTACGGTGGAAGTCCCGGTGTGGGCCTATCCGGGGATACGGGAGGACGTCGTGGCCCTGGCAATGGGCGGCGGCCACACCGACTACGGCCGCTTCGCCAACGGCAACGGTGTCAATCCCATGGAGTTGCTGCCCGAAGCCACCGATGCCGTGTCCGGGACGCTCGCGCTGGTTTCGACCCGTGTCACGGTGACCGCCACGGGTGCCTGGCGACGGCTGACGTCGACCGAGGGCTCAAGCGACCAGGACGACCGCAACGTCACGCCCGCCGTGGCGCTCTCCGCCCTTGGCCACGCGGCTGAGGACGCACACGACGCCGAAGACGCCCATGATCAGATCCGCGAGCTGCAGGAAGGAGGCGGCTTCCGGCCGGTCGCCACCGAGGGGCTGGCGGAGGACTTCCCGCTGCCCGGTTCGGACTTCGGAGAGTACGATCGCGAGGGGCCCCGGTGGGCGATGGCCATCGACCTCGACAAGTGCACGGGGTGCGGGGCGTGCATCACGGCGTGCCAGGCCGAGAACAACATCCCCTGGGTCGGTGAGGTGCAGGCCACCATGGGCCGCGAGATGCACTGGATGCGCTTGGAGCGGTACTACGAGACGGTCGACGCCTCGCACTCGGGGCCGGTGGACATCCGCTTCCTGCCGATGCTCTGCCAGCACTGCAACAACGCCCCATGCGAACCCGTCTGCCCGGTGTTCGCGGCCTATCATACGCCCGACGGACTGAACGCCCAGGCGTACAATCGTTGCGTGGGCACGCGGTACTGCGCCAACAACTGCCCGTACAAGGTCCGGGTTTTCAACTGGTATCGCTACACGCGGGAGAACATTCCCGAGCCCATGAACTGGCAGTTCAACCCGGACGTTACCGTGCGGGACAACGGCGTCATGGAGAAGTGCACGTTCTGCGTCCAGCGGATCCGGGAAGCGGGGAACCGCGCGGCGGTGGAGGGACGTGACGTGCGGGACGGCGAGGTCCGGACCGCGTGCCAGAGCGTGTGCCCGGCCGACGTCATCCGCTTCGGCAACATCCGCGATCACGAATCGCAGGTGGCAGCGGCGGCCACCGACGAGCGCGCCTACCGGGTCCTCGACGCCTTCATCAACACCCAGCCCGCGGTCCACTACCTCAAGAAGGTCACCCACCACGAAGTGGACGATGGTGGACACTAGCCGATGACGACCGCCGAGCTGACCCAGCGGGGAGCGCTCCCCAACCCGGATGTCGGCAAGTACGAGGACGTCAACCGTGATGTCCTCAAGGTACTGTCGAGGCCGGGGAAGGGGTGGTGGATCCTCTTCACGATGGCCGCCGCAGGAGTCGGGCTGTTCCTCACCTCGTGGTTCTACCAGATCTACAAGGGCATCGGTGTCTCGGGACTGAATGCGCCGGTGGGGTGGGGCGTCTACATCACGACATTCGTCTTCTGGGTCGGTATCGCGCACTCCGGCACCCTGATTTCGGCGATCCTCTTCCTCTTCCGCGCGCCCTGGCGCCAGGCGATCTACCGTGCGTCGGAGGCGATGACGGTCTTCGCCGTGATGACAGCCGGACTGTTCCCCCTGATCCACGTCGGCCGCGTGTGGCACGCCTATTGGCTGGTGCCCTACCCGAACTCGCGCTTCCTGTGGCCGAATTTCAGATCGCCGCTGGTGTGGGACGTCTTCGCGATCACGACCTACTTCACTGTTTCCGCGGTCTTCTTCTACCTGGGCACCATCCCGGATCTGGCGGCCGCACGCGACCATGCGCGCGGCCTCAGGAAAAAGTTCTACCAGATCATCTCGCTGGGGTGGCGCGGGACGGACCGCGAATGGCACCACTTCTCGAAGGCCTACATCTACCTCGCGGCACTCGCTACGCCGCTGGTGCTCTCCGTGCACTCGGTCGTGTCCTGGGACTTCGCGATGGCCATCGTGCCCGGATGGCACACCACGATCTTCGCACCCTACTTCGTGGCGGGCGCGATCTTCTCGGGCGTCGCGCTGGTGATCACCCTCGCCGTGCCGATGCGGAAGTTCTTCGGCCTGGAGGACTACCTCACGGTCAAGCACTTCGAGGCCATGGCCAAGCTGTGCATGCTGACCAGCGCAATCGTCCTGTATGCGTACATGACCGAGTATTTCCTGGCGTGGTATTCGGGCGAGCCGCCTGAGCGGGGTTCGTTCTGGAACCGGGTCTTCGGGCACTACTGGTGGGCCAACTGGATCATGCTGACGTGTAACGGCCTGGTGCCGCTCATGCTGTGGGTCAGGCGTGTGCGAAGATCGATCGCCGCGTTGTTCGTCATTTCGATCTTCATCAACATCGGCATGTGGTTCGAACGGTACGTGATCATCGTGACCTCGCTGTCACACGAGTACGAGCCCTGGGCATGGGGTCTGTACCGTCCCTCCGTGGTCGAAATGGGCATTCTGATCGGCAGCTTCGCCTGGTTCGGTTTCTGGTTCCTGCTCTTTACCCGGTTGTTGCCGCCCGTGGCAATTGCCGAGATGAAGGAGGTGATCCCGCCACCGCGGAGAGGACGGGTGAAGGAGGACGCGGCATGATCGGAGCCAGGTTCCGGCGCGGGCACCAGGGGATTTTCGCGCTCTTCACGCACCTCGACTCGACGGTGGAAGCCTGCAAGGCGTTGCGCGCCGCGGGACACAAGGGATTCCGGGCCTATGCGCCGCTCCCGGAGCACGAGTTGCTGGAGGAAGGCCTGGCCCTGACCCACAGTCCCGTGAGGGTGTTCACGCTGGCTGGCGGGTTGACCGGCGCTGCGACGGGGTTCGCGTTCACGTCGTGGACGTCGATGGACTGGCCCCTGGTGACGGGCGGCAAACCCATCCTCTCGATACCCGCGTACGTGATCATCGCCTTCGAGTGCGCGATCCTGTTCGGCGCGCTCTCGACCGTGATCGGCCTCTTCATCAACGCCGGCCTGCCCAACCTGCGGCCGCTGGTGGCCTATCACCCGGAGTGCTCCAACGGCTCGTTCGGCGTCTACGTAACCGCTCCGCCGGCCAGAATCGACGAGGTCAGGACGATCCTGGCCGGTTTCGATCCGGAGGAGTTGCGGGAGGATCCGGATGGCTTCGATGTCTGACCGGGTGCGTGTTGGCGCCACTGCCATGCGGGTGACGGGCCGCCTCTGCCCCGGCTCACCTGTGCCTGGGCGTGCCGTCCTCGGACTTTGTCTGGCGCTGCTGGTTTCCGGGGGCTGTGTGCCGTTGGACGACTTCATGGGCAATGTCTTCGGCCGCAGCATGCGCGACCAGCGGTCTTTCGATCCCTACGAGCACACGCTGCTGCCTCCCGAGGGCACGGTGCCCATGGCCGCGGGGAACTACCCGGCGGGTCACTTCGACACGAATGTCGGCCAGCCCGAGGGAAGTTCCGACGTACCCCCGCCGTTTACGCAACTCGACATGACCAACCGTCCCGAGGTCGTGGACAGCCTCACCAACCCGGTCCCGGCGACGGCGGAGTCGCTCGCGCGCGGCGAACAGCTCTACGAGCGCGTCTGCATCGTCTGCCACGGACCCGACGGCTCCGGAACCACGGGCTACATCTTCGAGGTTCACCCGGCCCTGGCCGCATACCCCCTGACCGGCGACGCGGCGACGGCGAGGAGCGACGGCTATCTCTATGGGATGATCCGCGTCGGCCGGGCCCTGATGCCGGCCTACGGACACCAGATCAGCCACTACGACCGCTGGCACATCGTCAATTACGTGCGGCAGATGCAGGGGCTCGGGCCTGGATCGGACGAAGCCGACAGCGGTGACGGCGAGACGGCGCCTGCCGAGGGCGAGGTGAACTGAATCCATGGCTCACCATTCGATTCCGTCGGAGGTCCCCCTCCGCTACCTGGAGCGCGGCACCACGGCCACCATGATCGTGCGGCTGATGGTTTTCGTCGGCATCGTGTCGTTCTTCGTGACCCTTTCGCGCGATTCGTCGCTGGCCTGGCAGTCCTACGTCGTCAACTGGAACTACTTCGCGTCCATTGCGATGGGCGGGGTGATCGTCGCTGCCGTCACCTGGATCGTGAAGGCGAAGTGGAACTGGTCCGTGCGCCGGGTCCACCACTCGTTCGCCGCCTACCTGCCCATCGCGTTCGTGCTCTTCATCCCCATGCTGCTGAACCTGCGGGAAGACTACTTCCCGTGGATCGAGATGATGGCCGACGACGCGATCGTCCAGAAGAAGGCGGCCTACCTTAACGTGCCCTTCCTGGTCAGCAGGAATCTGGTCGGCGTACTGGCGCTGTTCACGATGGCGTGCGGGTTTGTGTACCTGGCCCTCAGACCGGATCTCGGGCGGGTCGGCGCGGCTCGAACTCCGCCGGGGCACGATTCGCGCACGCGTTCATGGTGGCACGCGCGGTTCACGAGGGGCTGGAGGGGCCTGGCCGCCGAGGAAGCGCGCAGCTATCAGGTCATGACCACCATGGCCCCGGTGCTCGTGCTCGTCTACGTGACCGTGATGACGGTGCTGGCATTCGACTGGGCGATGTCGCTCGAGCCGCACTGGTTCTCGACGCTCTTCGGCGGCTGGTTCTTCATGGGCGCGCTTTGGGGCGGATTTGCGGCCACGGCCGTTGCGGCCGTGCTGCTCAGGCGACGCGACGCGGTCTTCGGAGAGCATGTGGGCACGTCGGCGTTGTGGGACCTCGGGAAGCTGACCTTCGCCTTCGCGGTTTTCTGGACCTACCTGTTCTTCTCGCAGTACATCGTGATCTGGTACGGCAAGCTCCAGTGGGAGCAGGCGTGGATCAACACGCGGGCGGGAGACCCGTGGGGCGGTCTCTCGGCCACAGTTATAGTGCTGTGCTTCGTGGCACCTTTCGCGGGACTGATCGGGGCGCGGCCGAAGAAGACCCCGATCATCCTGCAGACCTTTGCCACGGTGGTGCTGGCGGGGCTGTGGCTTTGGCACTACATGCTGATCTTCCCCTCGCTGCACCACGAGGGCGACCCGGTGTTCTCTGTGGCCACACCGCTGATCGGCCTCATGTTCCTGGGCTTGTTCCTGATGGCGGTGCGCTGGTTCCTGGCCACCTTCCCGGCGGTGCAGATGTGGCAGCCGGAAACGGATCCGGAGCCCCTTGAGGCCGAGGGCTAGTCGTCCCGCATCACCGCCGGCAGAATCCGGTCCTGCATGGCCAGCCAGCTGGAGAACTCGGGGCGCTCGTGCAGCGTCCAGCCGTTGAACACGGAGATCAGGTCGTGCTCGGGGACTACGTGCAGGAACTGGCCGCCGTATCCGTTGGCCGCGAAGATGCGCGTCTCGCCGTCTTCGTGGACGGGCACCCACCACTGGTAGCCGTATCCGCTGTCGGCGCGGTCATTGGCCGGATTGACGTCGGGTACGACGGCCGAGGTGGACACGCGCACCCAGTCCGCCGAGACCACCTGGCGACCATCCCATTCGCCCTGTCGAAGCATCAGGTAGCCGACCCGCGCGAGGTCGTGTGCCGTTAGATAGAGGCCGCCCTCCGAGTCCACCTCTCCTCCCGGGGTCGTCTTCCAATAGTATTCGTCGATGCCGATCGGCTCGAAGAGACGCTCCTCGGCCCACTCGTCGATTCTCAGGCCGGTCGCTTCGCGCACGACCTTGCCCAGCATGACGCTCACGCCGTCGTTGTAGTCGAAGCGGGTGCCCGGCTCGTTCCCGACGGGACGGCTGACCACGTAGTCGATCCAGGCGTCGCTCAGTTCCATGACGGTAGTGGGATGCGTTGCGTCGTAGGTCTGCCCCGGGGAAGCCCACGTGATGCCGCTGCGCATGGTCAGGAAGTCCTCGAGCGATGCGTCGGCGCGACCGGGCTCCGACGGATCCACGCCATATCCAGTGAAATACGTCCACGCTTCCGCCCCTACCGGCGGGATGTCCCCGGCATCGACCGCGATCCCGAATGCAACGGACATCACGCTCTTGGTGACGGACTGGAGGCTGTGGAGGCGTGTGTTCCGGTAGAACGGATGCCACGCGGGATGGTCGTAGTTGTACTGGTGCTCGACAGTGTCTTCCTGCGCCGCGAGAAGCTGTACGTAGGTGTCGTGGTGGTCCCAGTGATGGTCGGCGATGACGCGGCCGTTGCGGATGAGGAGGAAGTGGTCGATGAGGCCGTAGCGCCCCGCGTCGATATCGGACACCAGTGCGTCGATGGCGGCTGGGTCGACGCCCTCGGCGGCGGGAGTGGAGACGGGCCACTCGTCGCCGGGCCATGTGGGCTGGGTGGAGCTGGCCGGTGTTGCGCGGTCCTCGGATGCGCAGGCGGTGACGATGAGGCAGGTTGCGAAGGCGCTTGCAATCAAGAGGGTGAGGGGACCGCCGGGCTGACGAGTCATGATGGTGAACTCCCTTTCCGTGTGATTCGATCGAACCGATTGCGCACCTGGTGGCCGATGGAGGCGAGGAGCCGCGCTTCGTGCGCGTCCAGCGTCGTCCTGCCCAATGCCGTGCGGAGGGTGCGCATGACGCTTTCGGCCTTGCGGGCCTTGAAGAAGTCGACGCGCTCCAGCCCTGCTTCGAGCGCCGCGTACATCTCCTCCAGTTCCTCTGCGGTGGCGGGTCCGAGGGAGCGTTTGCCCACCGGCAGGGACCCGGTCTCGCCGACCCCGGCCAGGAACAGCTCGTAGGCCACCAACAGCACCGCCTGCCCCAGGTTTAGCGAGGAATACTCCGGTGTGGTCGGGATGACCATCACCTCGTGGCAGCGGTCGAGGGCGTCATTCGAGAGGCCGCGGTCCTCACGGCCGAAGACGATCGCCACGGCCCCTTTGCGTGCGTGCTCGAGGATACGCGGTGCGAGCTCCCGCGGCCTCGAGTAGTTGCGCTGGGCGGTGCGTGCGCGCGCCGACGTGCCAACCACGAACGTGGCGCCGGCCAGCGCTTCATCCAGCGAGTCCGCCCGGGTTACGGCGTCGACGATGTGGTCGGTGCGGTGGGCGATTCCGGTGATCCGCCATGCGTCGAACTCGCGCGGACTCACGACGGCGAGGCGGGCGAGGCCCATATTGGCCATGGCGCGCACCGCCGCAGCGATGTTGACCAGGTCCTGAGGCTCGTGGAGGACGACGGTCAGGTTCACCGGGTCGCTCCTTCGGGTTGCGCGATGCCGCGGGACACGAGCAGCGCCAGCAGGATGAGGAGTGCACCGG
Organism: Gemmatimonadota bacterium; assembly: GCA_028874905.1. Taxonomy (GTDB): domain Bacteria; phylum Gemmatimonadota; class Gemmatimonadetes; order Longimicrobiales; family Gaopeijiaceae; genus Bin94. The sequence continues at coordinate 39,637 of JAPPGZ010000010.1, read as the reverse complement.
CCAGGTAGGGGAAGGCGAGCCTGACGTCGAAGAGGGCGCCGGCCATCGAAGGGCCCAGCACCCGTGCGAACGATCCAACGCTCTGACCGACGCCGAGAACACCTCCCTGGCGGTCGGAGCTCGCAGCCCGTGACAGAAGACCCAGCACCGCCGGCACGGCACCGCCGTAGCCGATGCCCAGCACAACCAGGCCCGCGAGCAGCAGCCGGAGGTCCGTCGCCAGGCCGATCACGAGCAGGCCGGCCGCGAAGGGCACTGCGCTGTATCGGAAGAGCCGGCGTTCGCCCATCCTCGGAACGAGTGCGCGCACAACGCCCCCCTGGTAGACGGCCGATACCAGGCCCAGCATGGCGAAAAGATACCCCGCCTGGCGCGCTCCGAGGGCGAACCGCTCGGATGCCAGCAGTGACAGCGTGGGCTGCAGGGTGGAGAAGGCCATCGTGATGAACAGGTAGCCCGCGAGGATGATCTTGACCTGCCTGGATCCCCGCACTTCGGTGAGGGCCGCACCAAGATTGAACCTCGATGTCGCGCGTTGCCTGGATCGCCTGGACTCGGGAAGCCAGAGTGCGGCCACCAGCGCATTGGCGAAGCAGAGTCCGGCTGCCACGTAGCCCGGTGCGGAGGGCGAGCCCGGAGAGACACCGGCCAGAATGCCTCCCAGCGCGGGACCGATCACGAACCCGAGGCCGAAGGCGGCACCGATCAGGCCCATGTTGCCGGCCCGGCGCGTCGGCGGAGTCACGTCGGCGATGTAGGCTTGGGCTACGGGGATGGTGGAGCCGCCGATCCCACCGACGATTCGTGACAGGAACAGGAGTGCCAGGGAATCGGCGCGGGCGAAGATGACGTAGGCGGCCGCGCTTCCCAACAGGCCGAGAATGAGGACGCGACGACGTCCGAAGCGGTCGGAAATCCGTCCCCACAGGGGGGCCATGACCAGTTGGACCGCCGAGTACACCGTGACCAGAAGGCCGACCTGAAGGCCACCGGCACCCAGATCCCTGGCGTAGAAGGGGAGGAGCGGCAAGACGATGCCGAAGCCGACGAGATCGACCAGCACCGCCAGGAAGAGCAGGCCCAGACGGCCGCGGGGTTGTGCCACCGGCTGCTAGGCGTCCCGGTCGTCGATGTCCTGGGAGTCGGCCTTCTTGCCGGCCTGGAGCGCCCCCTTGAAGTTGCGGATGCCGGAGCCGAGGCCGCGTGCGATCTGGGGGATGCGCTTGGCGCCGAAAATGAGTGCCAGGACCCCCAGAAGGAACAGGATTTCCGCCAAGCCTATTTGAGGCACGACTCCTCCTTCGGCAAGCTAGCCACGCAACAGGTCCTTTGCGATGGTCTGCAGCTGCATGTTGTCGGTTCCCTCGTAGATCGTGCCGATCTTCGAGTCGCGGTAGAGCTTCTCCACGGGATACTCCCGAGTGAACCCGTAGCCGCCGTGAAGATCGATGCAGCGGGAAGATACCGCCTGCGCGGTCCTAGACGCGAACATCTTGGCCATAGCGCCTTCGCGAAGGAACCGGGCGCCCTGGTCTTTCAGGCGGGCCGCATTGTAGACCATCAGGCGTGACGCTTCTATGTCGGTGGCCATTTCCGCCAACTGGAACTGGACGCCCTGGAAGTCGGCGACGGGACGGCCGAACTGCTCACGCTCCTGCACGTACCCGAGCGTGTGGTCGAAGGCGCCCTGAGCCAGGCCCACCATCTGTGCGCCGATCCCGATCCGGCCCTCGTTGAGGGTCTCTATCGCGACCTTGTAGCCCCGGCCTGGATCTCCCAGCACGTTTTCAGCGGGCACGGGCACGTCGTCGAGCACGAGCTCCGTGGTGGAGGAGGCGCGAATTCCGAGCTTGTCCTCCTTCTTCCCCACCGCGAAGCCGGGCATCCCCCGCTCGACCATAAAAGCGGTGATGCCCTTGTAGCCGAGCTCGGGCTGCACGTTGCCGAAGACGATGAACAGGCCGGCCTCGGCCCCATTCGTGATCCACATCTTGCGGCCATTGAGTACCCAGTCGTCTCCGTCCCGGATGGCCCGCAGGTCCAGGGCGAATGCGTCCGAGCCGCTTCCGGCCTCGGAGAGGGCGTACGCGCCAACCGTGCCCGTGGCGAGTTTCGGGAGGTAGCGGCTCAACTGCTCCTCATTGCCCCACTTCAGCAGGGCGTTGTTGACGAGCGTGTTCTGCACGTCGACCAGGACGCCCACCGACGGATCCACGCGCGAGAGCTCTTCGACCACGATCGTTGCCGTAAAGAACGTGCTGCCGATGCCGCCGTAGTGCTCCGGGATCTCGATGCCCATGAAGCCGAGTTCAAACAGCATCGAAATGAGTTCGGAATCCATCTGTTGCGCGGCGTCCATCCGCGGTACGCGCGGCGCGAGTTCCGACTCGGCGAAGTCGCGCACCGCCTCGCGGAACATGGCCTCATCGTCGCCGAGAACCGTAAGCGGCGGCGCATGGACCATCGTCGTCATGATCCCTCCTGAGGCGGGCCAACCGTGACCTGACGCCTGTGCCGAGCGTGTTTTCCAAGGGGTGATAATCTAACCTACGCACTCAAGTTCCGCAGTGGATTCGCAGGGGCGGCTTGACGCCCCTCCGTCGCGCGGCTTTTTTTCTGTCGCTTTCAGACCCGAGACATCCCGAACCTCAGGCGAGACCACCATGTCCTTGATCCCCGAAGGACTCAGGTACACGAGCGAACACGAGTATCTGAGAGAATCTGACGAGTCCGACATCTACTACGTCGGGATTACCGACTATGCCCAGGGGGAGCTCGGGGATGTGGTGTACGTGGAGTTGCCCGAGCCCGGCGATTCCTTTGCCCCGATGGACGTCTTCGGCACCATCGAGGCCGTGAAGGCCGTGAGCGACCTGTACTGTCCGGTCGCAGGTGAGGTCGTGGACGTCAATGCCGCGCTGGACGACGATCCCGAGCTGGTCAACAGCGATCCCTATGGGGAGGGGTGGATGATCCAGCTTCGTCTCGAAGACCCCCACGAGGTAGAAACCCTGATGGACGCCGCGAGCTATGGAGCACACATCGGCCAATAGCCCGTCATACGGCCACAATTGCCCCTGATGCCACAATCAATCAGACACCGACCCGATTTCCCTGCCCGCCACCTGGGCCCGAGCGCCGACGATGTCCGGGAGATGCTGGAGATGGTGGGATGTGACAGCCTGGATCAATTGATGCAGGAGACGGTGCCCCCCGCGATCCGGTTCCGGGGCCCGCTACGAATCCCCGAAGGCCTGCCGGAGGCGGAACTGCTGGCCCGTCTGCGCGACATTGCTTCCCGTAACGAGGTATGGCGGAGTTACCTGGGAATGGGGTACTCCGGCACGATCACACCGGGCGTCATTCAGCGCAACATACTGGAGAATCCCGGCTGGTATACGCAGTACACGCCGTACCAGGCCGAGATCGCCCAGGGCCGGCTTGAAGCCCTGCTCAACTTCCAGACGGCGATCATGGACCTTACGGGAATGGAAATCGCCAACGCATCCCTGCTCGACGAGGCCACCGCCGCTGCCGAGGCGATGTTCATGCTCTACGGTCAGGACAGGAGGCGCCGCAAAACCGTTTTTCTCGTGGGCGAGGACTGCCACCCCCAGACCATCGGCGTCGTGAGAACACGCGCGGAGCCGCTCGGGATAGAGGTTCGAGTGGGTCCTTTCCAGGATTTCGTCTTTGACGAGTCGGTGTTCGGCGTGCTCGTACAGTACCCGGCCACCGACGGGGGCGTGCACGATTACCGCGCCGTGTGCCAGGAGGCTCACGAAGCGGGAGCCAGCGTCGTCGTGGCCGCCGATCTCCTGTCGCTCGCACTCATTACCCCGCCTGCCGAGTTCGGGGCGGACGTGGCCGTCGGAAACAGCCAGCGGTTCGGCGTGCCTATGGGCTATGGTGGCCCCCACGCGGCGTACATCGCGTCCCGGGAGCGATTCAAGCGGAAGCTTCCCGGACGCATCATCGGAGTGGCCGTCGACGCCCACGGGGACCCCGCCCTCAGGATGGCGCTTCAGACCCGGGAACAACACATTCGGCGGGAAAGGGCCACCTCGAACATCTGCACCGCGCAGGTTCTGCTCGCGGTCATGGCCGGGATGTATGCCGCGTACCACGGGCCGGACGGGATCCGCGCGATGGCGGTCCGGATACGCAAGCAGGCCGCAACGCTGGCGCGGGGGTTGGAGGCGGCCGGCAACGAGATCGTCCACGAACTCTACTTCGACACGCTGCGCGTCAGGCCTTCCGCCGGATCCGAGGCAGTGCTCGCCGCCGCGCGCCAGGCGCGCATCAATCTCAGGGACTTCGGCGACGGCACGATCGGGGTTGCACTGGACGAGACCGTGACACCCGCGGACCTGGATGACCTTCTCACCGTCTTCGGGGCCGGCGGCTCTTCGACCGAGCTGGCGGCTTCCTTCGATCCGGATCCGTACCCGACAGCACTCCGGCGCTCCAGTCCGTTCCTGACCCATCCCGTGTTCAACTCCTACCACTCCGAGACGGAGATGCTGCGCTACATGCACCGGCTGGAGTCACGGGATCTTTCGCTCAACACGAGCATGATCCCGCTGGGTTCGTGCACGATGAAGCTGAATGCCACGACGCAGATGACCCCGGTGACGTGGCGCGAATTCGGGGCATTGCACCCCTTTGCGCCCCTCGACCAGGCCCGTGGCTACGACCGCATCGTTTCGGATCTGCAGGAGTGGCTCGCGGAGATCAGCGGGTTGCCCGCGGTATCGCTGCAACCGAATTCCGGCGCTCAGGGAGAGTATACGGGCCTGCTGGTGATCAGCGCGCGTCATCGCGACCTGGGGCAGGACCGGGACATCTGCCTGATCCCCTCGTCGGCCCACGGAACCAACCCGGCCAGCGCGGTGCTGGCGGGCATGAAGGTCGTCGTCGTGCGCTGCGACGAACGCGGCAACGTCGACGTGGAGGATCTGGCGGCAAAGGCCGCCCGTCACTCGGCCCGCCTGGCGGCTGTCATGGTCACGTATCCGTCAACGCACGGGGTCTTCGAGGAGGAGATCCGGACCATCTGCGACATCGTTCACAGCCACGGCGGGTACGTCTACCTGGACGGCGCCAACTTGAACGCACAGGTGGGGCTTTGCCGCCCCGGGGACTACGGCGCGGACGTGATCCACATCAATCTGCACAAGACCTTCGCGATCCCGCACGGCGGCGGCGGCCCGGGAATGGGCCCGATATGCGCTACCGAGGAACTCGCCCCGTACCTGCCCGGCCACCCCGTCGTGCCCGTCGGAGGCGACCGGGCGATCGGACCGGTGGCCGCGGCACCCTGGGGAAGCGCGAGCATCCTGCTCATCTCGTGGGCCTACATTGCGCTGCTTGGCCGCGACGGGGTCACGGAGGCCACGAGAACCGCGATTCTCAATGCCAACTACATGGCGATGCGGCTGGAGGACCACTTCGACATCCTCTATTGGTGGGGAAGCGGGAGTGGGCGCGTGGCCCACGAGTTCATCGTGGATCTGCGGCCGCTGAAGAAGGCCACGGGAATCTCGGAGGAGGACGTCGCAAAACGCCTCATGGACTACGGTTTCCACGCGCCCACGATGGCGTTTCCGGTGCCCGGCACGATCATGATCGAGCCCACGGAGAGCGAATCCAGGGCGGAACTGGACCGTTTCTGCCAGGCCCTGATATCGATCCGCGCCGAGATCCAGCAGGTCGAAATGGGACTGCAGGACCGCCTCGACAACGCGCTGAAGAACGCGCCGCATACGGTCAGGACCGTCACCGCCGATGAATGGAATCATGCATACACGCGCACCCAAGCCGCCTTTCCGGCTCCCTGGCTGTCGGAGCACAAGTTCTGGCCGCATGTGGGGCGTGTGAACAATGCGTGGGGGGACCGCAACCTGGTCTGCTCGTGCCCCCCGGTAGAACAGTACGAGACGCAGGAGGTCGGCTCGTGAACGGTGTGCACGCCGTCGGCGCCGGTGCCGTCCATTTCCCCTCAACCGCGCCATCCGAGAAAGAGATGATCCCGTGCCCAAGCTGACTTTCCACGGCCAGTCCACCTTCAGCGTCGAGACCGAGGACGGAACCCGTCTGGTGATCGATCCCTTCTTCGACGACAATCCCGTCGCGGACATCAGGCGTGCCGAGGTTGGGGCGGTGGACTTCATCCTCTGTACGCACGGCCACTTCGACCACTTCGCCGACGCCCTGCCGCTGGCGAAGGAAACCGGGGCCACGCTGGTGTCCACCTTCGAGATCGTCTCGTTTGCCGAGACCCAGGGCGTCGCAAACGGCCATCCCCTGCACATCGGCGGCGGTTACGACTTCCCCTTTGGCCGTGTCAAGATGACCGCCGCCCTGCATGGAGGCCAGGTTCACGGCGACACGACCGGGCAGTTCACCACCGTGCCCGGCGGGTTCCTGATGCACCTCGACGGGACCCGGATCTACCACGCGGGCGACACGGCGCTGCTCATGGACATGCAGCTGCTGCGCGGCAATGTGGACGTCGCGATCCTGCCCATCGGCGACAACTTCACCATGGGTCCGGAGGATGCCGCCGAAGCCGTCGGCTTCATCGATCCGGATGTCGTCATTCCGGTTCACTACAACACCTGGCCCCTGATCGCCCAGGATCCGGAGCGTTTCCGCGCGCTCGTGGGGGACCGGGCGGTCGTGCAGGTCATGAGTCCGGGAGATGTCTACGTTCCCTGACGCGACCCGCGGCCGCCTGTCCGAGGGGGCCAATGGATCCGGCTGTCTGCACTGGCGTGTCCTCGTAGACCGGGCACTGCCGGGAACGACCAACATGGCCCGCGACCACGCGCTTGCGCTTCTCGCACGTCCGGGCGAGGGCACCGTGCGCTTCTACCGCTGGGCGGCCGCCACGCTCTCCTTCGGACGCAACGAACCCGTCACCATCGGATACCGGGACCTGCTCCGCCGCAATCCCGAAGTTGAAGCGGTGCGCCGTCCCACCGGTGGCCGTGCGGTGATCCATGACCGCGAATTCACGTACTGCGTCGTCATTCCGGCGCGCGCATACGGCGGACTCCGGCTTGCCTACCACAGGATCAACCAGGGTCTGTTGCGGGGGCTACGGCGTCTGGGCGTCGATGCCGGGGGTGCCGCCGGCACGGCGGCCGCACCCGATGCGGGCCCTTGCTTTCTCGAGCCGGCCGAAGGGGAGGTGGTGGTGCGGGGGCGGAAGCTCGTGGGGAGCGCACAGGCGCGGATCGGGGGCGCAATCCTCCAGCACGGGTCTCTGCTGCTGGTTTCGGACCAGAGCGCGCTGGTCGGGGAGACCGGCGCTCGCGGTCCTGGCGGAAACGGGACGAGTTACCGGCGCGGTGCAGGGCCGACAGTCGCGGCGGCCCGGACCGGCTCTCCAATCACGCTTGGGGAGATCCTTGGCGAAATCCCGCCGTGGCAGCGCATGGTAGACGCGATTCAGCGGGGATTCGCCGAGGAATTCGGCGGACGTTGGGTCTCCGGTGAAATGACGCACGAGGAGATCGCCATGGCGACGACGCTGGAGGCGAAGTACGGTTCCCGCCAGTGGACATGGCGCCGATGAGCTGGTCGACGCGCGGGTCCAGGATCCCGTTGCCCCGGTCAGGCGTCAGAACATGGTCGGCCTGTGCTCTTGCGTCCTTGACAGTGCCACGAGCGATACTCATTATGGCAAGCCGTTGCGAAAAGGGTCCGGAAGTCCGAGACTCCATGGGTCGCGCGTTGGGCGCGGCCAACTTCAACCATCAGCACAGGACCGAAAGCAGGAGGTTCCCTTGGCCAGCTTGATGACCGTGTTCGACGTACTGCTTCAGCTTCCCGGAATGGAAGCTCCGGATCTCACCTTCACCGAGCAGATGGCGCAGTCCTGGGAGGACGCCGGTGACATGCGTTGGCCGCTCGGGGCCTGTGTGGTGGTGGGTATCGTCGTGATCATCTGGAAGTTCTTCGACATCTTCCGCAAGAGCAGTTCCACGAGGAAAGTTCTTCGGGCGGTCGACGGACTCCTCGCGCAGCACCAGATCAAGGAGGCGCTGGAGCTTACACGCGAGTCCGATTCTCCGGCTGCGAACATCCTTCACGCGGGGCTTGAGCGTCAGGACGAGGGAACGGACCGCGTGATGAAGGCCATCGAGAACCAGGGCCTCATCGAACTGTCCAAGCTGGAGAGCGGACTTGTCGTTCTTGCGACCCTTACCAACGTCGCGCCCCTGCTGGGCTTCCTCGGGACCGTGATGGGAATGATCGCGGCCTTCCAGGCGATCGAGCTGGCGGGCGAAGTGGACGCCACCACGGTTGCGTCGGGGATCAAGATCGCGCTCACGACTACGGCGGCCGGGCTTGCGATTGCAATCCCCGTGAGCATCGCCCACAACTACTTCGTGTCGCGGATCGACCACCTCGTGATCGACATGGAGGAGTCGGCGCAGAAGATGATCGACGCCCTCTTCGCGATGCAGACCGGCCGGTCGACCGGCGACTAGGCAGTCCCCCCCTCCGGGCAGTCCGCGTGCGGCATTCCCGCCCTGTTGAAGCGGGAATCGCGCCGCGGGCTGCCCGGAGTTTTTTTGCAGCGGCGGCCGTCTCGGTAGCTTTTGCCGCCGATCCCCTTTCGGGTCAGGAGCAACCCGGGGTCGCGGCAGGTGCGTCCATTCCCGATTCGATCCATCGCGATCTGGCCGATGGTCGCCACTGGAAGGCCAGCCGCGCGCTGCGGGCTCACCTGGCGCCGGTCGAATCGGCGTCCTGGGCCGATCGTCTCCTGCTGGCGGAAGCCGAAGCCGGTTGGAAGAACTGGGATGGAGCCATCGCGGCGCTCACGCACGGAACGGGCGACCGGGAGGCCGTGCCACCGCGCGTCTGGTTCGTGCTCGGCACTGCGCGGCAGGCTGCAGGCGACCCTGGAGGCGCCGTGTCCGCGCTTACCCATTTCGTGGAAACGGCCGCCGCGGGCGCTCGGGATGCACTCGTTGCGCATTCGCGCCTGGCCCGTTCAGCGGCAGCGAGGGGCGCTCCGGACCTTGCGGTCGAGCATGTGGCCGCGATTCGCGACCGGGCACCGGCCCTGGCCGACTGGACGGCACTCGCGGGTGCGCGTGCGCTCGCCGCGGCGGGTGAGGCCGAAGCCGTGCGTGACCTGCTTGGGCGGGTGGGAAGTCCGTCCATGCGAGAGCGGGGTTGGACGCTGGAGATGGATGCATGGGCCGAGTCGGGGGACACCGCCCGGGCGCTCGAGTCCCTCGTGGCCATCGCGTCGGAGCGGGACGACGCGGCGGCAGCTCGCACCGGGCTCCTCGACCGCGAATGGCGCTACCGGCTCGCACTGGGCGACTCGGCCGGGTCGGTCGCCGCGATGGAAAACCTGTTGCGGCACACGACGCGTGGAACGGCCGCGACGGAGGCGGCGATGGCGCACTGGCGGGTGGCCGCCGGCTCCGGCCCGGAGATACTTCGCCTCGTTGCGGCGGCCATGGGAAGCGGCGGCGAGTTCGGTTTCGCTGTTCGCGCCTGGAGGCTTGTGGTCACGCGGGGCGGAACCCTCACCGACCGTGATCGTCTTGCCCTGGCACGCGCCTACAACGGCAGCGGTGACCGCACGGGCGCGGTGGCGGTCTACCGCGAGCTTTCGAGCGCCGAGGACCCGGTGGTCGCGGCGGCCGCCCTGCAGGCGTGGGCCGCGATCCGGACACGGCAGGGACGGTACGGGGATGCTCGCACGCTGCAGGACCGCCTTGTGGAGCGGTATCCCGACAGCCGGGCGGCGCTCGATGTCGTGTTTTTTCGGGGCGACGACCACCAGGACGCGGGGCGGCTGGACCAGGCCGTCGCGCACTATCAAAAGGTCGTCTCGATGTCTCCCTCGGCGGATCGGGCCGGTCTGGCGAGGATGCGCTGGGGCCAGATTCACCTGGCCCGGAGCGAGACCGAGTTGGCGCGGCGGGTCTTCCTGGGGTATCTGGAGGACTTTCCGGGCGGGCGGCGCTGGGAGGAGGCGAGCTATTGGGGAGCGCACATCACCGAGGTGGCCGGCGACTCCACCGGCGCCGAGGCGCTGCGGGCCCGGGTCCGGGAAGAAAGTCCCGTGTCGTACTATGCGTTCCTCGCCGATGCGGCCGCGGACTCCGTGTTCCGCCCGGCCCTGGCCGACGCGGGCGCTCCTTCCGGGGAGGCGGTCGTTCCCGTCGACGAGGCGGTCGTTCCAACCGAACCCGAATGGCTTGCCTCCGAACTGGATATCCTGGCACTCCTGAACGAGGCCGGGCTGGAGGATGCGGTCGCTTCCCGAATCGCTTCGATGAAGGCCATGGCCGGTGATTCGGCCGAAGCCATGCTCAGGCTCGCGGTGGCGCTTCACGCCGCTGGACACGTGCTTGAGGGGATTCGCGCGGGACTGCAGCTTCGCGCTGAAGGCCGGCCCTGGGACCGGGCACTGCTTGAGGTCGTGTACCCCTTCCCCCACCGCGAGCTGGTGGAATCCCGCGCCCGGGAGCTCGGTCTGGATCCCTTTCTCGTTGCAGGGATCATCCGCCAGGAGAGTGCCTTCGTACCCGATATCGTGTCGCCGGCGGGGGCGATCGGTCTCATGCAGGTGATGCCCGCGACCGGCCGGCAACTCGCGGGCCGGATCGGACCCCGCGGCTTTCGCACCGAAGCGCTTGAAACACCGGAGCTCAACGTGCACCTCGGCGCCCGATTCCTGGCCGACCTGATGCGCCGTTACGAAGGCGACATCCCCCTGGTCCTGTCGGCGTACAACGCGGGACCGAGCCGCGCCAACCGGTGGCGGCGTTTTCCGGAAGCGGAGGACCCCCACCGCTTCACCGAGCGCATCCCCTTCGCCGAAACACGTGGCTACGTGAAGAACGTGGTGCGGAATCGTGCGCTCTACAGGTGGCTGTACGGGACGTAGGAGGCACACGCTCGTCGCAGCGGAGCACTTCCTTTCCGCTAACCCTGACGTTGCGTCAGGGTGCACATCTGGTCGCCAAGCGCCCTTTGCTTGACGCCTCCGGCTGGCAAACCCCATGATGCAGCCGGTTACCACGGTCGCGTTCCTCGCCGGAAGCGGCCGCCAGTAGAACACTTCTTCGAAGGATGGCAGGAATGGCAAGAGGGACGGTCAAATGGTTCAATGATGCAAAGGGCTACGGATTCATCTCCCGGTCCTCGGGCGACGACGTCTTCGTTCACTTCACCTCGATTCAGGGCGAGGGCTTTCGAACTCTCGCCGAGGGAGAAGAGGTGGAGTTCGAACTCCGGGAAACGGAACGGGGCCTGCAGGCGGCCAACGTGATTCGGGCCTGACCGTCCAGCCAACGCCGGGAGGCGCGCCGGACGCCGCGTCACGCCGGTATTGCGCCCCCGGCATCTCGCCGGTGGCGACTAGTGAAGGATGTTGCGGGATCGCAGGTGGGCGATCACCGCTCCAATCATGAATGGCCTGACCCGATAGCGATTCGCCCGCACGGGAGTCTGGTCATTCGGTCCGTCGTCGGCGGCAAGGATCTCGATGACCTGTTGGTCCATGAGGGACCGGAATGTGTGCGGAGCCTGGGCCGCGGGAGCGCGCACGACCTCGCGGTATTCCTCGACGGTGAGTGTGCCGTGGTCGAGGATCGCTTTCAGGGCAAAGCTCTGAGTGAGGTCGAGCATCTCCAATTGGGGACTGAGCGGCTCCAGCCGCTGGACGAGCAGACTGCCCTCGAGGGACTGGAAGTCGGCGGATCGCAACCAATGGAAGAGCGCAAGTCGGATGGAGCCCTGGGCGGCCCTGTGCAGCCGCTCGAAGTAGCTCCGCTCGATCAGTTGCTGTTGCTTGTCGCTTCGGCCTATCCGTTGCGCACGGGTGCGGATCGCTTCGCGTCGCCGCGTCGGCTCGGCGTACTGCAGTGGGAGGCCGCTGCGCAGGTGGCGGGCGAGTATCGCCTCACGCAGCTGATCGGACGTGAGGGGCGAAAGCGAAAGGCGCCTGACGTCGGCTACGTAACCGGGTGCGCGTTTGCGGACCAGTTGCCAGCCCGGGGAAGACATTGAAACGATCCAGAAGATCCGGCCCTCGGTTCTGGTCATGAGGCCGAGCAGTCGCTCGAACAGACGACTTCCACCACGGACGCGGAGGTGCAGGTGTTCCGCGCTTTCGAGGATGACGACGCGGGGGATTGCACCGGTCGGCGTTTCGAGAATGCGTTCGGCGAGGACGTCCAGGTCATCGGTTCCTGCGACGCCCAGCCAATCGGCCAGGGCCCCGGCCAACGCGGTCTCGGTGCGAATTCGCGCCCGCAGAATCTTCCTCACGGCTCCCGGCTCGTCGTCGGCGAGCCGGGCTGCGACGACGTTCAGGAAGCTCGTAATGCCGGCGCCCGGGGGGGACACCACGACCTGGCATCCCGGTCCGCCATCCCGCCAGCGCTCCCATGCGACCGAGACCTCGGCAAGAGCGTCGTCCCTTCCGGCGAGCAGTCTCGGGTCCGTCAGGGGCTCGAAGGCGAACAGGCGCCGGTAGACAACCGGCAGGGTGCGCGCGAACTGGACCGCCGAGGCCAACGTGTGTTCGCGGAGATCGGTCGTGCCTGCAGGCGGGGGGCGGATGCCCAGGGTGCTGGCCAGGGGACGCAGTAGCCTGCCCAGGCTTCGGATCGCCAACGCAATCCCGTGGCCCAAACGGGTGAACTGTTTCCGCCAACGCCGCCAATCCCGTGCCACTTCGGTCGCGACGAATGAACGGGCATCGAGGTAGCCCGCAGTCAGGCGGTCGGCGGTGACCCGACGCCTGAGGCGTTCGGTGCCTTCGTCGACCTCGACGAAAGCGTCTTGCATTGCCGCAGACAACCCGCCTTGCAGCGACTCTCGCGCCCGCGCTGCCTTGTCGAGCGCCCGCTCAAGCCCGTTGGAGACCAGCGCCATCGGCTGTACCGGCTCGGCGGTGCCGGCGTCCGAGGTTTCCGCGATCGCCGCCTCATACCCGTAGGAGGCTACTTCGAGGAGCTCGGCGACCTGCGCGTGCACTTCTTCCAGGGCATGGACCATTGCCTGCGGCGCCGTACGAATACGTTCCATTTTGAGTGTGTCGAACGCCTGGATGGCGGCCTCCCGGACTTCGACCTTCCGCACGTCCCGCCCCGGTGCGCGCATGCGCTCACCAGCATCGAGGATGTCGTGAACGGTCAGGGATTCCGGCAGTTGGAGGCACAGCGCCTCTATGTCCGCGACGGCCTCCTCCGCGCCGACGGTCAGGTCGCGGCCGACACGGCGTGGTGCTTTCATGGCTTCGACCGCTTCCCTCAGGCGTTGGTCCGTTCTTGCCTGCTCCTGTTGCAGGGCGTCCGGCACCTCTGCCTTGACGGACGCCGATCGGGTGACGCGAGCGAGCCCCGCGCGCAGTTCGCCTTCCACGGCCTGCAACACGCCGTCCACCTCCGCTGCCGAAACTTCCCAGCCCTCGACCATGCGCCGACTGATCGCGCGGGTACCGCTTGTCGCCCCGAGAAGGTGCTGATACAACTCCAACCGGGTTGCCGTCTGCTCGGCCGAGTCGTCCCATCGACGCGCGAGCTCCGGGTTCTCCCAGGTCCCCTCCGCGTTGCCGTCCCCCCCACCCACAAGCGTCCCGGCCACGGCTACGGTTGCCTTCAGGCGGTGTGCAAGCTGGTTGAAATCCTGGCCTTGCGCGCGCCCCGACGCCCCTTCAATGCCGTCGAGCAGTGCCTTCAGCTCGTTCTGGAGCTGCTCGGCGGCTTCCTGCATCCGATCAGACCCACCCGGAAGCGTCGAGCCGGCCGCGCCTGTGGTGATCCATGCCGACCACGCGCGTTCCATGCGCCCCAGCCACTCGGCCCGGTCCCGCTGGCTGGAGCGGAAGGCACGGACCTGTGCCGGACGCACATGCGACGCGAGATGAGCACGCGCCAGACGGGCCACCGCGACATCGTGGTCGGTTCGCCGCCACACGATGGGGCGCAACATCCGCGCCGCGAACCGTCTGAGTCGCTCCGCCGCTCGCAGTCCGGGACGGCCCTGGAGCGCATTGGGCGCCAATGGAGCTCGCACGAGCGCAGGCAGTTTGCCCACAGCCCGGTGCACGTCCTGGGTGGTCGCGGCAAGGCGGTCGTGGAGTTGCCTGGCGAGGTCGCCGCGACGCAGGGCGAGGCGGACGGGCCTGAGCACGTCACGCGCGGTACGGCGGCGGTATTCGTCCCGTGGGTGGTCGGCGGCGGCGAAACGGTGGAGGGCTTCCGCGTGCGCGGCCACCGCGTGAGCGAGGACCTGACGAACGGGTTGCCAGGCCCTGTCTTCCTGGTCCTGCCATATGGCGCGGTAGGGATCGTGGACGGCGGAGGCGATCGCGGCGACGATGTCGTCGTCGGTCATGCCGGAGGGAGCGCGATCGACCGTACGCGGTGAAGGGGACTGGCTCACGGCTCTGCCGGACCGGCGAAATCGGCCGCGTCGCCGGGGTCGGCTGGCGGATACCATTCATGCTCTGCCGCCAGGCCCTCGGCTCTGAAGCCTTCCCGGGCGCGCTCGGTGATGTCGCTTTGCAGAAGGAACTCGAAACGTGGATCGAGCACGTAGGCACGCACCCTGACGTGGGTCACGAAGGTGGTGCGGAACTGGTCGGCGACAAAGACCTGGATGGGCTTTTCGAGGAAGACGTACTGCGAGGTCACGGCCGCGTCGAAGGCGATCTCCTTTGCCTTCTTTTCGTCGACCCGGCCGGGAAGGTAGAGATCCGTGACTACCTGGCAGTTGAGCTGGCCGGCGTTGGCGTTTGCCACCTGTTCCTGCACGACCTGGGAGTTCGGTACGGTCACGAGGTTGTCGTCGGCGGTCACGATGCGCGTCGAACGCAGGCCGATCGAGACCACTTCCCCGTATGTCCCGCCTACCCTGATCTTGTCACCGACCTGGAAGGGCTGGTCGAACACGACGATCAGGCCGCCGAAAACGTTCTTGAGCAGATCCTGCGCCGCGAATCCGAGCGCGACCCCGAGTGCCGCGCTGGCCGCGAGCAATCCCTGGGCATCGACCCGGAAGATCGTGCGCACGATCAGGTAGCCCGCGACTCCCCATAGCAGCATGCGTGTGATGGGAATCAGCCACTTGAACGTGAGCCGGCGCCGGACGCTGCGTTCGGCGAGGGTCTCCAGGATCCAGATGAGGGCGCGGATGAGGAAGTGGAAAACCACGAGTACCAGGAGCGACCAGAAGATGCTGACCCCGAGACTCTGGACTTCATCCCTCGCTTCCTCCAGGTCGAGCCCCTGGGGTTCGGCTGGTGCCGCATCCGCGGACGTCGTGTCTTGCACTCCCGCGGCCTCCATCAGTTCGAGTCGGCCGAGGATGCGTTCCTGTGCGGCCATGATCTCGTTCAGCCTTGCCGTGAGAGAGTCGATGGCCAGGGAGCCGGATGCGGCTACGGTGTCGGTTGCCACATCGATTGCCAGGGCTGCCGAGTCTGTCGCCGCCGCGGTGTCCGTCGGCGGCGTCTGCGTGGTGTCGGAAGCCCCGGGCTGCTCAACCGCGGGCACTGGTGTCGCGGCGTCCCCTCCGGGCGCGGAATCGTCTTCACGGCAGCCGGCCAGAACCACGAGCGCCAGGAGGCCCGGCCAAGGCACCCGGCGTCGGGAACGGTAGCGTGGCCGGAACCGCATTCCAATCAACCCGCCGCTGGATGTCGCATGTCTACATGCTTTCGCCTGGTGTCTTGACCCGGAAGCATCGCGGCTGTTCAGCGCGCCGCTGCATCCGTTGCGATCTCGTTATATTGCCATGCCGGTCCGCTTGCAAGTTACTCCGGGGCCCCGTGCCGGCCCAACCGCAGCGTACCTTTGCCAGGGCGCCGCGGACCGGGTCGAATTCGGCCGACCTATGGAAATCCCACCCAAAACCGCGCTGCGCATCTTTCTGATCGATGCATACGCGCTGATCTATCGTTCCTTCTTTGCGTTCCTGAACCGTCCGCTCACGAACGCGCGCGGCGAGAACACGTCGGCACCGTTCGGCTTTGCCAACTTCCTCTACGGCATCCGGGACGACTACGAGCCCGACTACATTGCGGTCGTTTTCGATTCGGGGCGCAGTCACAGGGAAAAGCTGTACCCGGGATACAAGGCCACGCGCGAGAAGATGCCCCAAGAGCTGCGCGACAGCCTTCCCCGCATCCGGGAGATGGTCGAAGCCTTCCGCGACCAAGTGGTTGCGGTGGAGGGATGGGAGGCGGACGACGTGATCGGGACACTGGCGGCGCGGGCGGTGGCAGTGGGGCTGGAGGTCGTGATCGTGTCCGGCGACAAGGATTTCTTTCAGCTGGTGGGTCCAGGTGTGCAGTTGTTGAATCCTGGACGTGGCGGGCCTCACGGCGTGGCGGCCAACTGGGTGGACGAAAAAGCGGCGACCAGTAAGCTGGGGGTCGCACCCGGTCAGGTCGTCGACTACCTGGCGCTCGTTGGTGACAGCTCGGACAATGTGCCCGGGGCGCCGGGAATCGGCCCGAAGACCGCGGTTAAGCTCCTGGAACAGTACGGCACGCTGGACGAGGTGCTTTCCCGTGCCGCGGAAGTGAAGGCCAAGCGGCCGCGCGAGTCGCTGCTGGAGCACCGGGATCAGATCCTCCTGTCCAGGGAGCTGGTCACGATTCGCACGGACCTCGAACTCGACACTGATCTGGAGGACCTGCGCACTTCGGAACCCGACAACGAGCGTCTGCGGACCCTGTTCGTCGACCTGGAGTTCCGGAACCTGCTGGACCGGCTGGACGCCGAAGGCGGCGCCGGTACGGTCGAGAGCGGCCCGTCGATGGCGCGGTCCAGGCGAGTGCTCGTTACGGATCCAGACCAGCTGCGGGAGGTTGCCCAGGCTTGCCGAGAGCGGGGACGGATGGCTGTGGCGGTGTTGAACCGCAGCCTGCAGCCCACGCGCGGCGGTGTTGCCGGCATGGCTGTTGCCGCAGCAGCGGACACCTCGTACTACCTGCCGGTCGGGCACGAGACCACGATGTCGCTGGCGCTCGGGGAGGGGGATGACGCGCACCCTGCCAACCTGCCACCGCTCGATCACGAGGCGTTCGCTTCGATACGCTCCGTACTGGCCGACCCCGCAATCGTCAAGATCGGCCATGACATCAAGGGTTCGCTGATCGCGTGCCGGCGTGCCGGGCTGAAACTGGGCGGACCCTTCCGGGACGTCATGGTGGCATCCTACGTCCTGGACCCGGGACGCCGCCATCAGGATCTCGCCGCCCTCGCCACGGACTTTCTCGGCGTCGCGGCCACGCCGCCCGCCAGGGTGCTCGGCACGGGCAGGAAGCGGCGCACCCTGGGCGAGGTGTCTGGGGAGGACGCACTCGATTTCGTGTGCGAGCAGGTCGAGTTTCCAATTCGGCTCTGGTCCCTGTTCCGTGAACGCCTCGCGGATCCACCGTCGGGCCCGGACGACAGGTCGCTGAAGACGCTCTTCGAGGAACTGGAGATACCGCTGATCCCGGTCCTGGCCGACATGGAGATGAACGGCGTCGGGATCGATTCCGCCTTCTTTGCGGAGATGAGCCGCAGACTGGGCAACGAACTGCGTCTCATTCGGAACGACATTCACCGCGTGGCGGGCACGGAGTTCAACATCAACTCGACGCCGCAGCTGCGCGAAGTCCTCTTCGAGCGTCTTGAACTGCCTGTCCTCAAGCGGACCAAGACAGGTCCTTCCACGGATTCGTCGGTGCTTGAGGAATTGGCGCTTCGCGGACACCAGCTGCCGCGGCTGCTCCTGGACTATCGGCAACTCGAGAAGCTCAGGAACACCTACGTGGACGCCTTGCCGGCGCTGGTCAACTCCGAAACACGACGCATTCACACGACCTTCAACCAGACGGTTGCCGCGACCGGCCGGCTATCGTCCTCCGACCCCAATCTCCAGAACATCCCTATCCGCACCGCAGTCGGGCGGGAGATACGCCGGGGATTCGTCGCCCCTCCGGGGTTCCTGCTGATGACCGCGGACTACTCGCAGATCGAACTCCGCATTCTGGCGCACTTTTCGGGGGACGAGGTCTTTGTCACGGCCTTTCGCGAAGGAAAGGACGTCCACCGCGAAACTGCGGCGGTGATATTCGAGGTGCCCGTGGACGAGGTGACCGGGAGGATGCGCGACCAGGCCAAGACGGTGAACTTCGCGACCCTTTACGGTCAGGGTCCGTTCTCGCTCGCCCGTCAACTGGGGATTCCGATGGAGGAAGCGAAGCGCTTCATTGCGCAGTACTTCGAACGGTTCTCGGGCGTGCGGCGGTTCCTGGATGAACAGGTGGCGCAGGCGAAGGAGCTGGGGTACGTGGCCACCCTCATGGGGCGGCGCCGATTCGTGCCGGAACTGCGCGCTCGCGCCTGGAACGTGCGCCAGTTTGGTGAGCGGGTGGCGCAGAACACGCCGATCCAGGGTACGGCGGCCGACCTGATCAAGGTGGCGATGATCCGCCTGTGGCACGTCGTAGGGGAGACGCCAGGCGTTCGCATGGTCCTGCAGGTGCACGACGAACTCGTGTTCGAGATCGACGAAGAACGGGTCGCCGAGGTGACGGGGACGGTCGTGGACGTGATGGAGTCGGCCATGGATCTCAACGTGCCGCTGCGGGTGGATGTGGGCACGGGAAAGACCTGGTACGACTGCAAGGTGTAGGTGCCCCGCCTTGCCGCACACTCTGCTGCAATCTGTCCCATCCTGCCATGTAGGCGCCCAACGGCCGGGCTCATCTTCCGTGCGCAACGGTCATCCGGTATGGGAGCGGACCCGGCCCGCCGCAAGGGCGTCGCCGTCGCTCGAGCCGACAACAACGGAGGAATGGACTGTGAGCCGATCCGTCAACAAGATCATCCTGGTGGGCAACGTTGGGAGCGATCCCGATGTCCGTGTCACCAGCGCCGGGGTGAAGGTCGCGCGGGTTTCCCTGGCTACGAATTGGCGCACCGGGGGAGAGCAGCCCGAGGAGCGAACCGACTGGCATCGAGTGAACCTGTGGGGCCGGCTTGCGCAGGTGGCGGAGGACTACGTGTCCAAGGGCGACAAGCTATTTGTCGAGGGATACCTGCAGTACGACTCCTATGAAAGGGACGGAGTCACGATTCCGACGGCCGAAGTGAGGGCCCGGGAGATGATCATGCTGACCCCGAAAGCGGAAGACTAGCCTGGAGCCTTCAGTTCGCTGTCCAAAACCCCTGTAGAGAGTCGCCGTGCGGGCTGTCGCGGAGCTTCTCGAAGGCACGGTTGCGGATTTGGCGGATGCGCTCCCGCGTGACACCGAGAAGCGAGCCGATTTCCTCGAGGGTGCGCTCTTCGCCGTCGTCGAGACCGTAGTACAGGTAGAGGATCTTCCGTTCCCGCTCGGTGAGGTAGCAGTCGAACATGCTCTCGAGGTAGTCGCGGCGGGCCAGAGCCTCGACATCCTCCTCGATCTCGGCGGCATCGGCGCCGGCGAAGCGCTCGCCGAAGCTGGCACTGTCACGGTCGCCGCGGTCCAGGGGCGCGTCCAGGCTGAGTTCGGCGGCCGCCACTCTGCGCAGTGCACGGACCGTGTCTACCGGCTCGCCCATCTCGCGAGCGAGTTCCTGGTCGGTTGGAGTGCGGCCGAGTTGCTGCGTCAGGGTCGTGTTGGTCCGCGCCAGCCGGGCAAGGTTCGAATTCTGGTTCAGGGGGATGCGCACGGAGCGGGTCTGCTCGGCGAGGGCTTGAAGCACAGTCTGGCGGATCCACCAAACGGCATAGGAGATGAACTTCACGCCCTTCTCGGGATCGAACTTCTTCACGGCCTTCAGCAACCCCTCGTTCCCGATGCACACCAACTCGGCGAGTCCCAGTCCGCGTCCCTGGTACTTCTTCACGTAGGAAATGACGAACCGGAGGTTGGCGGTAACGAGGCGTTCCGCCGCTTCCTTGTCACCTGTTCGAGCTCTTCGCGCCAACGCCCTCTCTTCTTCGGGGTCCGAGATTAGGGGATAACGTTCCACATCCTGGAGATACTGATCAAAGGAATCGAGACCGCGCGAGGCTGCGAACAATGCCGTCCTCCTGTGAAGGGTTATTGCATCCTGACCTTCCCCGTAGACCCTGAGGCCGGAAGCATCGCGAAGCGCGGCGGGATCTCTTCGCGGTGGCGCGCGGATCATGGAGAAAGTGGGATCATTTTATCGCCGAAAGCTCTTGAAGTCAAATGTTTGTAACTCCTGCGGCTGCACGGCTCGGGCCGAAGTCATCCATTCGTTCAACGGTTGCGATCCCCTGCGGGGGTCAGCGATTGAACTGACCGCCGAACAGGGTCGCGGCCTGACTCCCGCTGCGGCTCCGCCGGACCTGCTCGTCGCCGAACCCCGCCAGGAGGCTGACGGCACTGAAGCCCACCCGGAACTGCAGGGCGCGGAGTCCTCCCTGCTTCATCGGAACGGCCAGGTCGAGCCGTGTAACCTGGCGTGAGCCCGCCGGAAAGACGAACCGCAAGCCTGCGCCCACAGCACCCTGGAGTTCTGAATCCGTAGCGAACGGTACCGTACCCTGCCATCCGGCGCCCGCGTCCGCGAACAGGGTGAGGCCGAGATCGAAGAGGTCGCTGAAGGGGCCGTCCAGCATGATGCGGTCTTCCAGATGGGCCACGAGTTTCTGCGCGGCCGGGAATTCCGCGCGGTCGTATCCTCGTATCCCGAAGGGACCTCCCAGGTTGAGCTGGAACGGGAGAAAGCTGTTCCAGCCACCGGCGCCTTTCACGCCCAGCACCAACGTGTGTCGCGGCACTGCCGACGCTGTACTGGGGACTGCATCCGGACCGGTCGCACGCCGGCCGGGTTGCCAGTAGAAGTAGGCGCCGAATTCCGCCACGACGTCCCGGAATCCGCGGTCGGATCGGTTGCCGTTGACGAGTCGCGCTCCCTCGACATTGAGTTCGCTGTTGAACACCCAGCTGTCTCCGGCCGCCCCTCCGAAGAGCGATAGTCTGCCGCGCAGTTCGTGAGATCTGTTACCCGGCGACGTTTCGAAGGCGCCGAGACTGGATCCGAGGGAGACCAGCGCCTGCGTGCCCAGCGTGACGTCCTGATCGCCCCGCACCGCATCCAGCCCCCTGCGCCGGATGTACCGGATGCTCCTCTTCCCCGCCACGATGTTCACATGCGCGGCGCGGCGAGGATTGACCTGCGAACGGACCATCTCAACCGTGGCGGAGTCGGCGGGGACGGGGTTTGAGAAGTCGAAGTCCTTCACGACCGTGACGTCTTGTGGAAAGCCCGAAAACGTGACGTCTTCCCATGACACGCCCGCGCCCAGCACCGTGAGATCACCCGGTGTCCCGAGGCGCAGGCCCAGTGTGGTTGCGGCGCGACGGGTCTGGATCGGCAGGCTGACGTTGGTGAACGGCGACCCCACCGGGGCTGCGTACCTGAAGAGGTCTTCGCGGTAGGAATACGATTCGATGAAGGCCCAGCGTCCCACCTCACCGACGAACGGATAGGTGAGCGACTCGTGAAAGAAGACCCCTGTGCGCGTGCGGCCCCCGCCAATACGGCCATCAAGGCGCGTGCCGGCCAACTGGAGCGTGCTCAGTTCCAGTCCGAGGTCGCGCGTCTCGTCGCGCTCGCGCAGGTAGAAGCCGAGCAGCGTGCCCGTCCCGAACAGGTTCTCCTCGGTGAAGCCGGCGTACGTCAATCTCGGGCCCTGGTCGAAGTCGCCGCGCAGGTCAATCTTGAGCGTCCAGTCGTCCTGGGTGTCGACCACGACGTGCACTTCGTCCGCCGCGACGGGCACGGCGTAGACGTCCGCGTCCGTGATGAAGGGCAGGGCGCGGAGAATGCGTCCCGATTCGTCCAGGAGCAGAGGGTCGAGACAGTCTCCGGTCGCGAATAGCAGTTCGTTTTCGAGGAAGCTTCGGCGGGTGCGCCAATGCAGGCGGCTGGCGATCGTACGCGCCTTGTCGATGAAAGCGGTCCAGCCATCGCCTTCGCCGGGGGACACCCGGTCCAGCTCGAAGACGGTGTGGTTGTCCACGAAGACGTTGCCGATCCGCGCGGAACTGCACACGGGTTCAGACGCCTCTGCCGAAGCTTGAAGCGCCCATGCGGCCTGCGGTTCCGCGAAGGCGGCGCAGAAGAGCACCGCAGGCATCGCCCAGTGGGCGTTGGCGCGTGTCATCGTTTCATGGAGATGCAGGGGGCCGCCCGGGAGGGCAGGGAGCGTCACGACCAGTCAAGATGTGTAGACCTCGGCGGTGGTCAATGGGGTTGCCGGTCCGGGTGAGCCAATTGACGACACTCCTTGCTTCCCGGTAGGATCACTGCCGGCGGAGGACTGGGTGATGCTTCGCCAACGGCCACGGCAAGACAGGAGAGACCATTGTCGGCACGTGAAAGCGACGCGCTCGAGTATCACGCGGAGGGCCGCCCCGGAAAGATCGAGGTCGTCCCGACGAAGGCGGTCGCAACTCAGCGAGACCTCACATTGGCATACAGTCCCGGGGTGGCAGAGCCGTGCATGGCCATCCATGGCGACCCCGAGGAGGCGTTCCGCTACACTGCGCGCGGGAACCTGGTCGCGGTGGTGTCGAACGGAACTGCAGTCCTCGGGCTGGGGAACATCGGAGCCCTGGCCGCGAAACCGGTCATGGAAGGCAAGGGCGTGCTCTTCAAGAAGTTCGCCGGAATCGACGTCTTCGACATCGAAGTCGGAACCGAGGACCCCCATGAGGTGATCCGCTTCTGCCAGATGCTGGAGCCGACGGTCGGCGGCATCAACCTGGAGGACATTCGCGCCCCCGAGTGCTTCCTGATCGAGGAGACGCTTCGCGATACGCTGCGGATCCCCGTTTTCCACGACGACCAGCACGGAACGGCGATCATCGCGGGAGCAGCGCTCGTCAATGCCCTGGAGATCACGGGACGCGCCATCGGCGATGCCTACATCGTGTTCGTGGGAGCGGGCGCATCGGCGGTAGCCACCGCGCGCCACTGCCTTCGCCTGGGCGCCAGCCCGGAGAACCTCGTGATGACGGATCGCGCCGGTGTGATCCATGAGGGGCGCGAGGAGGGGATGAACGAGTACAAGGCGCCGTTCGCCACCCGCCGGCCGGTGCGGACCCTGGCCGAGGCCATGGAGGGGGCGGACGTGGTCATCGGGCTCGCGGCAAAGGGCGTGATAACGCCGGAGATGGTGGCTTCAATGGCGCCTAGTCCGATCATCTTCGCGCTCGCCAACCCGGACCCCGAAGTCACCCCGGAGGAGGTGGCCGAGATCCGGGACGACGCGATCATGGCCACGGGACGGTCCGACTACCCGAACCAGGTCAACAACGTCCTGGGCTTCCCCTTCCTGTTCCGTGGCGCGCTGGATGTACGTGCGCGCCGGATCAACCAGGGAATGATGCTGGCCGCTACGCGGGCGCTGGCCGAACTCGCGCGCCACGAGGTGCCGGAGTCGGTGGTCAAGGCGTACGGGGACGACGGATTCGAATTCGGCCCGGAGTACCTGATTCCGAAGCCCTTCGATCCTCGGGTGCTGTTGCACGTGTCACCGGCGGTGGCCAACGCGGCCATGGAGTCGGGCGTTGCGCGCATCGATCTGGACCTTGAGGAATACCGGGGCCGCCTGGAAGCCAGCCTGGGTCCCGGGCGCGAGGCAATGCAGCGAATCCTTGGGCGGGCGCGGTTGGAGCCTGCCCGTGTCGTCCTTGCCGACGGGTACAACGAGCGTGTCCTCAGGGCTGCCGCACAGGCGGTGGAAGAGGGGATGGCACGCATCGTGCTGATCGGGAAGGCCGACAAGATCCATCGCTTCGCGGCGGACCTGGGAGTCGACCTGCAGGGCGTCGAGTGCATTCATCCGCCAGCCGTCGAGGATACTCGCTACGCGTACGCGGATGCGTTCCACCGGCGCCGCGAGCGCAAGGGACTTACCCTGGCCGAAGCGCGCGCCCGCGCCTATCAGCCGGTCTACTTCGCGGCAATGATGGTTGGCGCCGGAGACGCCGATGCAATGGTCGCGGGCATCGATTCCAACTATCCCCAGATACTCAGACCCGCCCTTGAGGTGATCGGCACGGCCGATTCGGTGGGCCGCATTTCGGGACTCCACATGGTCACCTTCCGTGATCGTGATCCACTCTTCTTTGCGGACACGACGGTCAACATCGATCCCGATCCGGAGACGCTGGCGGAAATCGCGATTTCTGCTGCGCGTTTCGTGAAGGATCTGGGGATCGAGCCCCGCATCGGAATGCTGTCGTTCTCCAATTTCGGGTCGGTGCGCCACCCCGAAGCGACCAAGGTGCGCCGGGCTGTCGCCTGGATCAAACGATTGGCGCCGGACCTGCTGGTCGACGGCGAAATGCAGGCGGACGTTGCCGTCGACCCTCACATCATTTCAAGGAAATACCCCTTCAGCGACCTCACGGGACCCGCCAATGTGCTCGTGTTCCCCACACTCAGCGCCTCGAACGCATGCTACAAGCTCCTGGCGCAGCTGGGCAACGCGGAAGTGATCGGCCCGATTCTTCTGGGGATGAAGAAGCCGGTCCACATCCTCCAGCGGGGCTGCAGCGTTCTCGATGTCGTTCACCTGATCGGCATCGCATCGGTAGACGCCCGGACCCGAGGCCGTCACATTATCGCGTTGTCGCGCGACCCGGATTGACGGGCCGGCGCTGACCCGGAACGCAAACACTCATGTAGATCCTGGAGGCATTACAGGTGGATCTCACAGCACAGGGACTTACCCCCAGGGGGTGCATTCGGCGCAATCTCTCTCCCGCCGAGCTCTACGAAGAGACGCTGCGACTCGGCACGGGGAGAATCGCGCATGGGGGCGGTCTCGTCACGTTGACTTCTCCGCACACCGGTCGCTCGCCCAACGACCGCTTCGTGGTACAGGAATCACAGACGGCCGACGTGATCGACTGGGGCCCGGTGAACATGCCGATTTCGCAGTGTCACTACGGCCGGCTCAAGGAGGATCTGATTGCGCACCTTAACACCGTAGATCTCTACGTACGGGACGCCAAGGCGGGCGCCGATCCCCGATACGGGATCAGTGTGCGCGTCATCTCCGAGAGCCCGTGGCACGACCTCTTCGCCTACAACATGTTCCTGCGGCTCGAGGCCGCGGAGCGGGATGCCTTCGAGCCCGATTTCGTCGTCTATCACGCGCCCTCCCTGCAGGCCGATCCCGATCGTCACGGCACCAATTCGGGCGCGTTCATCGTTGTCAACTTCACGGAGCGCGTCGTACTGGTCGGTGGCACCGCCTACGCCGGCGAGATCAAGAAGTCCATCTTCGCTTCGCTCAACTTCCTTTTGCCGGCGCGGGGGGTACTCCCCATGCACTGCTCGGCCAACATCGGCGTTGCGGGTGACACGGCACTCTTCTTCGGCCTTTCCGGCACGGGCAAGACGACCCTGTCGGCCAACCCCGAACGCCGGTTGATCGGCGACGACGAGCATGGCTGGAGCGACGACGGGATCTTCAATTTCGAAGGTGGCTGCTACGCCAAGACGATCCGGCTGTCGCCGGAGGGCGAGCCTGACATCTACCATGCCACGCGGAGGTTCGGGACGATCCTCGAGAACGTGATCCTGGACGAGAGCACTCGCCAGATCGACTACGATTCGGGCGAGATCACGGAGAACACCCGTGCGTCGTATCCGATCCACTTCATTTCGAATGCGGTGCCGTCAGGGAAGGGAGGACACCCCGAGAACCTGGTCTTTCTGACCGCGGATGCTTTCGGCGTACTGCCCCCGATCGCACGGCTGGATTCCGCACAGGCCATGTACCACTTTCTTTCGGGATACACGGCCAAGGTCGCCGGCACCGAGCGCGGCGTAACCGAGCCGAAGGCCGCGTTCAGCGCTTGTTTCGGAGCACCGTTCCTTCCTCAGCACCCCGCGGTATACGCGGACCTGCTCGGTGAAAAGCTGCGTACCCATGGCGCCAGGGCCTGGCTGGTCAACACCGGCTGGACGGGCGGGCCCTACGGTGTGGGCTCCCGGATGAAGCTGTCGTATACCCGTGCCATGGTCGCCGCGGCCGTGAACGGCGCGCTGGAAGGCGTACCGGAGAGAGTCGATGCTGCGTTCGGGCTTCGTGTCCCCGTGTGCGTGCCCGAGGTCCCGTCCGAGGTACTGCAGCCACGGGAAACCTGGACCGACGGAACGCAGTACGATGACGCAGCGGCCGAGCTTGCCGCTATGTTCAAAGCGAACTTCGAGCAGTTTGCGGGCCAGGTGTCCCCGGGCGTGAAGGGGGCCGGGCCCGCGTAGCGCCGGAGGACCGGGGCGTGAGCTCTCGGTCTGCGGCTCCGGCCGATCGAAAACTGGCTGGGAGGTGAATGGTGCAACGACGATGGTGCCGGTTGCCGGCGCTCGCCGCCATTGTCGTGTTCACGGCCTGCGAACAGGCGGAGCAATTGCAGGACAGGTTCCGCGACATGACGCCCCACGAGGCATATCAGGCTGGTCTCGGCGACGCCGGTTTGGCCGAGACCGCGCTGGGACGGGACTGGACCGGTGCGGGCCGCGATGCGCTGGACAGTCCGACGACCGTTGCGCTGCCGTTCCAGGAGTCCGGCCACATCTCTCCGGAAGTACCCGCCGCGGTCGCATACCGGCTGAGCATACCGAGAGGGCGCAGACTGACCTTCCACGTGTCGCTGGATTCCGAAGAGGGCACGCGGCTGTTCATCGACCTGTTCCGGGTGCCGCAGGACGAGGAGGATCCGCTCAGACCCGTGATCTCGTCCGACTCGCTGTCCTACACCTTCGTGCACGAGCCCTGGAGGGGCGGCGAGTTCATCCTCCGTGTGCAGCCCGAGCTGCTCCGTGGTGGCCGCTATCAGATCAACGTGTCCGAAGAGGCGCAGCTGGGGTTTCCGGTGGAGGGCTACGGCATGCGGGCCGTGCAGAGCCTCTTCGGCGCCGCGCGCGACGGGGGAAGGCGCCAGCATCACGGCGTGGACATCTTCGCGCCCCGCGGCACCCCGGTGCTGGCAGCGACGGCGGGAACGGTGCGTCGCGTGAGGGTCACCAACCGGGGTGGAAAGGTGGTCTGGCTGCGTGACCCGGTCCACGACGCGAGCATCTACTATGCGCATCTGGACAGCCAGTACGTCAGGGACGGCCAGCGCGTGGAACGCGGAGACACGGTCGGCTTCGTGGGGAACACGGGCAACGCTCGGACAACCCCGCCACACCTCCACTTCGGTCTCTACCGGCGCGGGCCGATCGACCCGTACCCGTTCATCGATCCGCCCGTCGGAGCGCTGCCGGAGGTCACGGCCGACCTGACGCTGCTCGGTGACCTGGTCGTGCCCGCGAACGACGGGATCCGGCTGCGTGCCGCCCCCGGGCGCCGTGGAAGCATCCTGCAGGAACTGAATCGCACTACGCCGCTTCGTGTGACGGGTGCGGCCGGCGAGTGGTTCCGGGTTCGCCTGCTGGACGGTACAAACGGCTACGTGGCTGCGCGACTCATGGAGGCCGCGGGCGACAACGCCGAAGTTGCTGCCGACGCA
Source organism: Gemmatimonadota bacterium (assembly GCA_028874905.1). Lineage (GTDB taxonomy): Bacteria > Gemmatimonadota > Gemmatimonadetes > Longimicrobiales > Gaopeijiaceae > Bin94. The sequence continues at coordinate 12,096 of JAPPGZ010000010.1, read as the reverse complement.
GGGGGACGCTAGCGGAGCGCCCGTCCGGCGGCGTACTGCAGGGCAAGCCAGGCCACCGAGGCCAGGCCCAGGACGAAGAACCCGAAGATGGACGGGCCGACGGCGAGGCCCACTGCTTCCCAGGCGATCGCGGTGCTGACCTGTCCGGCATCGACGATGGCCCCGGCCGTGACGTGCACGCCCATGAGGCTCCCGAGGATCCCCAGACAGGCTCCCAGTGCTCCGAGCACGAGGACCGAGTGGCTGCTCAACGGACTTCCCGCATCTTCCCGGTGAACGAGTGCGGCGGTGCAGCGCACGGTCTGGACCAGCGTCAGGATCAGGACAATCCACAGCGGATACTGAATGATTCCCAGCGATTGGATGAACGACATCGTTGTTCTCCTTTGGATTCGTGGATGTTCGAGGCTTAATCGCGCAGCGTCGGCGCGGACCGGCGCCGCGCGAAGAAGTCGGCGATCCGACGCTCGATCTCTTCGTCGGCGATCAGTCGGGGCGCGATGGAGAGCCACCCGAACAGGCCGAAGGTCGCCGCGGCCAGGCCGGTAGCCGCGAAATACGCCATCGTTCCGGCGGTTTCCCACGCCAGCGGGACTGGGCTGTCCGTGTGCCCGTTGCCGGCCAGTCCCAGATATCCCTCCCAAGAGGCGCCCAGCGCCCCGAGGGCCACGGCCGTGACAACCAGCCCGGCGTGCCGCGCCCACAGCCGTTGGTGCTGCCAGGCCCTCAAGTCCCCGTGCAGCCAGAGCCGGCTCGCCACCCACGCCAGGTTGGCGACCAGCAGCGCAAAGACGATCACAATTGCCCAGGACAGAACCATGGCCGTGCCGGACAATGCCGGCCGAGCGGTTGCGATGACCCCCACAGCACCGCCAAGCAGAGCCGCCGCACCGATCCCGAGCCTGGTCACCCGATCTCCCCGGCCTTCCGCGCGCAGCCAGCGGCGCAGGGGCGGAGCGTGCCGCTCCTGAAGCCGCTGAATCACTTCGCCAGTGGGCACCAGCCGTCGAATCGCTCCCCGCCGGGCCTCGGCCGGACTGAAACCACGCCGCTCCATTTCAGCCTGCATGGCCCGCACGTCGGCGTCCACCTCTTCGACCAGGTCGAGTCGATACCGCGGCGCCAGCCTCATTTCGCGCTCGACACGAGCCAGCGGGTGCTCACGCGGCATGTGTTCCCCTGAGCAGGCCCAGCAGGGCGCGGAACTGCCGCTCCAGTTCAGCTGCGCCGGAAGCCAGATCGGCGCGCCCGGCGTCGGTGATCTCGTAGGTCTTGCGACGCCGCCCCACACCGTGCCATTCGCCGCGTACCCGGCCTTCCGCCTCGAGCCGATGCAGGATGGGATAGAGCGTGCCGTGCTGGAAGGAGAAGGCGCCGGCGGTGCGCTCCTCCACGGACAGCGCGATCTGGTAGCCATGCGCGGCACCGGAATCCAGCACCGCCAGCACAAGGAGCTCGTTGATCCGCTTGGACAGTGTGATCTGTGTCATGACAATCATGATATATAGATAATATTTATATCGCAAGTCTCAATATCGGAGAACCACCCGGCGCGCTGCCCCGCCCCGTTGTATCTTGGGGCGTCGAAAGGCCCCGAGCCCGGCTCACACCCACGTCTCCGAGGACTCCCATGGCCCGCCGGTACTGGCTCATGAAAAGCGAACCCTACGTCTACTCGATCGACGACCTCGAGCGCGACGGCACCACGTATTGGGACGGCGTCCGCAACTACTCCGCCCGCAACCTCATGCGCGACAAAATGCGGATCGGCGACCGCGTCCTCTTTTACCACTCCAACGCCAAGCCGCCCGGCGTCGCCGGAACCGCCGAGGTCTGCCGCGAGTCGTACCCCGACCACACCCAGTTCGACCCCTCCAGCAAGTACTTCGACCCCAAGGCGACCGACGAGAACCCCCGCTGGTTCATGGTCGACATCCGCTTCATCGAGAAGTTCGCGCGCGAGGTGAGCCTCCCCGAGATCCGCGCCACACCGGAGCTGGCCGACATGGTCCTGGTGAACCGCAGCCGGCTGTCCGTGCAGCCGGTGACCAGGGCCGAATACGAGCACATCGTGGGCATGGCCGCCGCAGCGTCCGAGGAGGTGTAGGGAAATGCCGACCACCTCACCCGGCCTCGCTGCCAACTACGTGGCGGGCGAGTGGCAGTCCGGCGACGCCTGCGAGAAGCTCGCGATCACCGACCCGGCGACCGGTGACACCCTTGGCGCCGTCCCCGTCTCGGGCCCGGCCGACGTGGACCGCGCCGTCCAGGCCGCCGTCGCGGCCTTCCCGTCCTGGCGCCGCACCCCCGTTCCGGAGCGCGCGCGCGTGTTCTTCCGCCTGAAGGCGCTGCTGGACGAACACCACGACGAACTCGCGATCAGCCTGTCCCGCGAACACGGCAAGAACGTCGCCGAGACGTGGGGCGAGGTGCAGCGCGGCATCGAGAACGTGGAGCACGCCGCCGGCATGCCCACGCTGATGATGGGCGACACCCTCGAAGACATCGCCCGGGACGTGGACTGCGAGACCGTACGCCAGCCGATCGGTGTGTTCGCAGTGGTCACCCCCTACAACTTCCCCGTGATGATCCCTCTCTGGTTCTGGCCGTACGCGGTCGCCGCGGGGAACACAGTCGTCCTCAAGCCGAGCGAACAGGACCCGCTCACGCACCAGCGCGTCGTCGAACTCGCCGATCAGGCGGGGCTGCCGGCGGGCGTGCTCAACGTGGTGCACGGCCGCAAGGGGACCGTGGAGGCGCTGATCGACCACCCGGACGTGGCGGGCGTGTCGTTCGTGGGGTCGAGCCAGGTGGCGAAGATCATCTACGAGCGGGCTGCGCTCGCCGGGAAGCGCGTGCAGGCGCTGGGCGGCGCCAAGAACCACATGATCGTGCTGCCCGACGCCGATCCGGAGATGGTGGCCGACGCGGTCGTGGGCTCGGTGTTCGGGTCCGCGGGGCAGCGTTGCCTGGCGGGGTCGGTGGTGGTCGGCGTGGGTGACGCGTATGGGCCCATGCGCGAAGGCATCCTCGACGGGGCCGCGTCTCTCAAGGTCGGGAGGGGTCTCGACGACGGCGTGGACATGGGCCCCGTGATCTCGAGGACTCACCGCGACCGGGTGAACGGATTCATCGACGAGGGCGAGCGCGACGGCGCGCGGCTGCTTATGGACGGCCGCCGGCTGCGGGTGCCGGGGTACCCGGAGGGCCATTGGGTCGGCCCCACCGTCTTCGAAGACGTCACGCCCGCGATGCCGATCGGCCGCGAAGAGGTGTTCGGCCCGGTGGCCGGGCTGGCCCGCGCGCCGAACCTGGAGGCCGCGCTGGAGATGCTGGCCGCCAGCCGCTACGGCAACGCCGCGTCGATCTTCACCAATTCGGGGCGTGCCGCGCGGGAGTTCCGCTACCGTGCGGGGATCTCGATGATCGGGATCAACATCGGGGTCGCCGCACCGATGGCGTTCTTCCCCTTCGGCGGGACCCGCAACTCCTTCTACGGCGACCTCAAGGCGCAGGGCCGGGACGCGGTCTCGTTCTTCACCGATCAGCGGGTGGTGATCTCACGCTGGTAGACCAACACGGGATGGAGCACATGGAAGCAGTAGCAAGCCGAGGAGCCGAAATCCTCGCCGAGCAGCGCAAGTACATCTTCGACTGCGTGACGCCTCTGTACCAGGAGCCGGTGGCGATCGCCGAGGGCAGGGGGTGCCGGGTGAAGGATGCCGACGGGCGCGAATACCTGGATGCCTTCGCGGGGATCCTCACGACGTCGCTGGGCCACTGCCATCCCGCCGTGGTCAAGGCCGTGCAGGAACAGGCGGCCCGCCTGGGGCACACGTCGACGCTGTACGTCAACGAGCGCCAGGTCGAGGCGGCGCGGTCCCTGGCCGAAATCGCGCCGGGCGGCCTCACCCGGACCTTCTTCCTGAACAGCGGCGCCGAGGCGATCGAGACCGCGCTGCAGGCGGCACGCCTCCACACGGGCCGCACCGAGATCATCGCGCTGCGCCAGGCGTACCACGGCCGCACCAGTTCGGCCATCTCGGCCACCGCGCACGCCCCCTGGCGCGTCCTTCCCAGCACAGTGACCGGGATCACGCACGCGCTCTCGCCGTACCCGTACCGCGCGCCGTTCGGCACGTCCAGCGACGAGGAGCTGGTCGAGATCTACGCGCGCGACCTGATCGAAGTGATCGAGACCACCACGAACGGGCGCCCTGCCGCCTTCATCGCCGAGACGATCCAGGGCGTCGGCGGCTACATCGTTCCGCCCAGGGGCTACTTCCAGCGGATGGCGGAGATCATCCGGTCGTACGGCGGCCTCTTCATCTCGGACGAGGTGCAGGCGGGGTTCGGGCGGACGGGCGGTCGCTGGTTCGGGATCGAGCACTGGGACGTCGTGCCCGACATCATGGTCATGGCGAAGGGGATCGCCGGGGGCATGCCCGTGGGCGCCACCATCACCACCGACGAGATCGCGGGCAACTGGAGCGGAAAGACGCTCTCCACCTTCGGGGGCAACCCGGTGTGCATGGCCGCCATGGTGGCCGCGCTGGACGTCATGCGCGCGGAAGACGTGAGAACGCGGGCCCGGGAACGCGGCGAGCAGCTCCGCGCCGCCCTCGACGGCCTCGCTGCCACGCACCACTGGATCGGCGACGTGCGCGGGATGGGCCTCATGCAGGCGCTGGAGCTCGTCGAGGACCCGGTCACGAAGGAGCCCGCGCCGCGCCTGGCGGGCATGCTGCTGAACGCGGCGAAGGACGAGGGCCTGCTGATCGGGATCGGCGGACTGCACGGCCACGTGATCCGGCTGGGGCCGTCGCTGCTGATCTCGGAGGCCGAGGTCGACGAGGTGACCGCGCGCCTGGGCCGTGCGTGCGCGGCGGTGGAAGCGGCCAGGTGATGGCCGGACTGGTGGCCCGGTGATCGCCGGGCTTCCCCTCGGCACCTGGGTCCTGATGGTGCTGAGCACGCTGCCGGGTCTGGTGCTGGTCGTGGTGGCGTACAGGGTCCACGCCGACGCGAATCGCGGGCAGGGCGGAACCGGCTCGGGTGGCGGGAGCGCGGCCGGGGACAGCGGCGCGCGGGCCCGGGGGGCGGGAAGCGGCGGTCCACGTGGGCCGGAGGCCCCGCAGGCACACCGGGACGGGAGCCTTGGCCGTGGGTGACGCGGGCGCCAGCGGCGCGATCGTCGGCGTCCTCGTCTTCTACTTCCTGGTCCTGATCGGGATCGGATGGTGGGCGAGTCGCGAGAGCCGTTCCGTGTCGGGGTTCTACCTGGCGGGTAAGAAGCTGCCGTCGTGGGTGATCGCGTTTTCGTCGAACACGACCGGCGAGAGCGGGTGGCTGCTTCTGGGGCTGACCGGGATGGGGTACCTCGTGGGGTTCCACGCCCTGTGGGTGGTGCTGGGCGAGGTGATCGGGGTGGCGCTGGCGTGGACGCTGGTCGCGCGGCCCTTCAAGGAGTACACTGACCGCTACGACGCGATCACGGTGCCCGACTATCTTTCCGACCGCTTCCGGGACCCCGCCCACGCGATCCGGATCGTGAGCGCGCTGATCATCTTCAGCATGGTGTGGGCGTACACCGCCGCACAGCTGACGGCCTCGGGGAAGGCGTTCTCGTCGTTTCTGGGCACGAGCTACGAGGGCGGCGTGCTGATCGGCGCAGCCGTGATCTTCGTCTACACCAGCATCGGCGGCTTCAAGGCGGTGGCGTACAGCGACGTCCTGCAGGGCGTGCTCATGTTCCTGTGCCTGCTGGTGCTGCCGATCGTGGGGATCTGGCAGGCGGGCGGATGGGGCGAGACGATGGCGGCGATCGCGGCAGCGGACCCGGCGCTGCTGCGGCCCCTGGGCGAGCACGGGATGTCCGTGATGGGGGTGATGAGCGCCATCAGCTTTGTGGGGATCGGGCTCGCGTTCCTGGGCGCGCCCCAGTTGCTGACGCGGTTCATGTCGGCGCGGGACCGGGGGCAGATTTCGGAAGGTGGGGTGATCGCGGTGGCCTGCATCATCGTCTTCGACATCGGGGCCGTGCTGACCGGGGTGGCCGGCCGCGTGCTGTTCCCTGGCCTTGGCGACCCCGAGACCGTGCTGCCTGTGATGTCGACGGAACTGTTCCCGGCGATCGTCGCGGGCGTGATTCTGGTGGTCGTGCTGGCGGCGATCATGTCCACGGTGGACTCGCTGCTCATCCTGGCGTCGTCGGCGGTGGTCCGGGATACCGTGCAGAAGGTCTTCCGGCCGGACTTCTCCGACCGGCGGCTGTCCCTGATCGGCCGCCTTCTGACCGTGGTGATCGGGCTCGGGGGACTCGCGGTGGCGCTGCCCGAAAGCCGCATGATCTTCTGGTTCGTGCTGTTTGCCTGGTCGGGGCTGGCGTCTGCGTTCACCCCGGTCGTACTGTGCTCGCTTTTCTGGCGGGGGACGACCCGCGCGGGTGCGCTCGCGGGGATGATCGCGGGTTTCCTCACGGCGGTGCTCTGGGTGCTGCTGGTGAAGGAGCACGTCTACGACTTGTACGAGATGATCCCGGGGTTTGCGGCGGGCTTCGCGGTGACGATTGCCGTGAGCCTTGTGACGCAGCCGCCGCCGGGCGCAGGCGAAGAGATGGACGATGTGAAACGCGTGGTGGGCGGCCCGTTCACGCGGGCGGCACGAGGAGGCTGAGGAGCGCGCGATGGGCCGCAGGCGACGTCGTGCCAAGCGGCGGTCCCGGCCTCGAGGCGCCGGCCGTGCCGGGAACGCAGAGCGCACGAACGGGAGGGAGCGACGCGGCGGGCTGTTCGGATCGATCCGCTATTTGGCCACCCTGGCCGCCATCGTCCTGTTCATCCGGGTCTTCCTGATGGGGAACTACGTGATCGACTCGGGGTCCATGGAGAACACGTTGCTCGTGGGCGACTTTCTGGCCGTCAACAAGCTCGCGATCGGTCCCCGGATTCCCTTCACAGATGTCCGCATTCCCGGCTACTCGGAGCCGCGGCGGGGGGACATCCTGGTCTTCGATCCCCATCACGAGGAGAACATGACCCTGGTGAAGCGCGTCGTCGGCATGCCGGGCGACACGCTCGAGATGCGCGACAAGGTGCTGTACCTGAACGGAGAGGCGCAGGAGGAGCCCTACGTGGTCACGGCGGGCCCCCGCGACGACCAACACCCGGACATGTCGTGGCAGCACGCCCACCTGGTTGGCGGAGCCAGGGGGGACTATCAGCCGACGTGGGACAACTGGGGTCCCCTCGCGGTCCCGCCGGATCATTACTTCATGCTCGGCGACAACCGCGACGACAGCCTGGACTCGCGGAGCTGGGGACTGCTTGAAGGCTGGCGGTTCAAGGGCCGGGTGGCGTTTATTTACTTCTCCTACGACCGGGATTCGTATCGGCCCTTTCCGTGGATCACGGAGGTGCGCGGAGGCCGCATAGGGGATCGGGTGCGGTAGGCAGACCGAGAGCTGCGTCAGGCCGGACCGAAGAGCGCCCGTCGATGGGCGGGCAGGGAGCCAGGGGGAAACGCATGAAGTCATTGACAAGGGGTCAATTCCTGGGAGCTGCGGCGGGCACGGTGGGAGCGGGATTCGTCGCCGGCTGCGGGGACGGCCCGGGCGTCGTCCTGCGCACCGACGCCTCCGCGGCGACCACGGCCGATATGATAGTGCACGGCCGCATCATCCACACGATGGACAGCGACAATCCCGCCGCCGAGTCGTTCGCCGTGAAGGACGGCCGGTTCATGGCGGTCGGTTCCCGCGGCGAAATCGACGCGCTTCGCGGCGTGGGCACGCAGGTCTTCGACCACGGGGACGCGGTGATCGCGCCGGGCTTCATCGACGCGCACACCCACCCCGCCGGCGCCGGCGTGCGCGAGCTCAAGGACGTGAACGTCGATGTGCGCAGTATCGCCGAGATCAAGGACCGCATGGCGGCGCGGGCCCGCGAGACGCCGCCCGGCGAATGGATCCAGGGCTTCAAGTACGACGACACCAAGCTGGCCGAGGGGCGGCCGCTCAACCGGGTGGACCTGGACGAGGCCGTGCCGGACCACCCGGCGGTGGTGGGGCATCGGGGAGGGCACACCAGCGTGTACAACTCACGCGCCTTTGCGCTGGCGGGCATTACGGCCGAGACGCCGGACCCGTTCGGCGGCAGGTTCGACCGCGAGGGCGGAGAATTGACCGGTCTGGTGGCGGAGCGCGCCAACTACGTCTTCTCGTCCCTGATCCCCAGCACGCACACGGACGACGACCGCCGCGCCGGCGTCAAGCTCATCACCGAACTGATGGCGCAGGCGGGGCTGACCTCGTTCCACGACGCGGGCACGTCGTCGAACAGCGTGCGGGCGTACAGCGCCGCCTACCGCAACGGCGAGCTGAGCTGCCGCGTGTACATGATGATGCGCGGCGCCTACGAGGACATGCGCCAGGCCGGCGTGTCGACCGGACTGGGCGACGAGTGGCTGCGCGTCGGCGGTGTGAAGTACGGGGCGGACGGCTCGGCGTCGGAACGCACCATGCGCATGAGCACGCCGTACGTCGGGCGTCCCGACGACTACGGCATCCTCACCATGACGCCGGATGCGATCCACGACGTCGTGGAGGTGGCGCACCGCTCGGGGTGGCAGATCGGCATCCACGCCAACGGCGACGTCACGATCGGCATGGTGCTGGACGCATACGAACGTGTCCAGGAGCTGTGGCCGATGCCGGACCCGAGGCATCGTATTGAACACTGCTCGCTCGTGAATCCCGACCTTCTCGCGCGGATCAAGGCCGCCGGGGCGGTGCCGACGCCCTTCTATACCTACGCCCACTACCACGGGAACAAGTGGGTCGAGTACGGGCCGGAAAAGATGGAGTGGATGTTCGCCCACCGGGCGGATCGCCAGAGGCCTGAATCCCGGCAGGAAATCGGCTAACTACTTACAGGGCCGCACGATCTGCGTTTCCTGCTGTTGGATTGGACCCTGCTGGACCGTGCCGCGAAAGCGGGAAAAACGGATACGAATGGCGGGACTCAGGGCGTCGCATTCGATCATCTTTCCCGACCCCGCGTCCCAGGGTCATCCCCGGTATTCTCGTCCCAGCACGCCTCATTCCGTTCGATAGAAACGCGATGATCACCAGTCCATGCCCGTTACTTCCCGGCAGAGATCAACAGCCAAGTCCCCGCCATCAAGCTCAACGCCTTCGTGGCTTTGAGGGGAGCTTTCCCCACGGTCCCGCTAACCCATACCGCTTGCGGGTGACGACGGCCTAGAGGATGGCGGAATGGCTAACCCGGGGTCGTACTCTGCCCATCCATCGCCCCATGCAAGACGGTTCAGCACACCTTCCGAGAGCCCGCCGTCTTTGACGGAATCGTAGGTGCCATCATGGACTGTCACACCCCCTTGTTCTGTCGGGATGGCAAACTGGCTATTCAATACCAGGCGGTCATTCATGCGTAGTACGCTCTGCAGGAGTGGCGACAGCCTGCCCGCGAACCCCCTGCCGGGGAGGATCACCCTAATAGGTGCCGCTAGATGCAGGCTTTCGCTGTCCCCGTCACCCGGTAGCGTCGGCGCTTCGCCGGCCTTCACCAGTTTCCGGTAGTGAGAATGAACCACCCCACCCTTTCCCTCTGATGCGACAGATTGAAAGGTCTTCTCCGATGTGAAGGTTACCTCGCGACCATCGTCTAGTGGCCATGAAATCACTGTGTGCTCCCGGGTAAGTGCCTTGGTGTGCCTGGCTTCATGAGATCGGCGGAGACTCAATACACGCCCGCAGGCCCCCTCTTGAGTTGCGCGGTCAGCTTCCCATCGAAAGCTCGTCCTTCTATGCGAGAGTCTGGTGGATTTCTGAGCGACGAGCGTTTCGTAAGGGGGGGACGCGGCGACCGCCTCCTCGAACGATTATAGTGGAGCGGGGGGCACTTGGCCACACTTCGAGGCGGCGGGAAGAGGAATGACGAAAGCCGACCTCGTTGAGCACTCTCCGGTTTGCTGCGCCGTTGAGACGTGCGTATCATGACAAATGCGCTAGCGGCTTCCCGGTACTGCGGAACGGTGCCCTTGGTCGTCTCTTCTCCCGCCTCGCTCCAAAGAAGGGTTGCCCATGTCGAACACCATCAGACGCGCAGTACTTCTCGCCGCGCTCGCCGCGCCCCACCTAATGGCGACAAGCGAACTATCCGGGCAGGAAAGCCGATGGACCATCGGCAAGACAATGGACGACTTCACGAACCGGGTCGATTATCACTACATGTCAACCACGAGTGATCGCGGCGGGTTGTTGATGGTGATGTGCAAGCCGCCTGGAGGAGTTTACGATACCCAACTCTTCATTGACTTCGGAGCCGAGTTCAGCGCCCCTACTGGGCGCTCAATCCAATATCGCTACAAGGTCGACGGACAGCTTGTGACGAGTTACGGCGACATTCTCGATACCTGGGGTCTGAAGAGGGTCGCTGGGGTCGGGTTCTATGACACTCTCTTCGAGCACAGGAAGGACATACTCGTCAACCGGGACGAGCTAGAGATTGAGGTGGACCGCCGGGCCAACCTATCCGAGACATTCCACGTCGCGGGCTACCAGCAGTCTTTCAACCTCCTCCAGGCAAGCTGCCGTGGTTCCTGAGGGCAGGGATTGCTGACAAGGCAAAAGAAAGACCCGGCAGCTCCGGCGATGCCGTTCAGGACGATGGTGTGCCCCACCCGGCGGGCCCTGAAGGTCAAGCCCCTTGGGGGACTCGAGTTCGGAGCGATTCGGAGAGTTCCCCGAGTCGGGATGCGGCCCGATAGCGTCACAACGGGGTGCCGGCTTGCCAATAGGCACGGAAAATGTCCCGGTTATCGGCATCAAGGACTTTCCGGATCTGCCGCTGATCGGCGGAGGGGGCGGGGCGGTGGCCTGATAGGGCTGCGGGCTGGCGGCATGTATCCGCGAGCGTCACAAGAGCAGCACGCAACCGAGGCTGGTGCACCATGCCGCGAAAATGATCATCGCGATGGCACAGCCACCCGCCATGATCATGTTAGCTTTCTCCTCGGCTTCGGTCGGTTTGCGCTTCTTCTTTCCCCCGCTTTCGACCTCGGTGCGCTGAATGACTTGGATCGCGGGCCGCTGATCGTAGGGGACCACGGCTTGCGCTCGGCCGACCACATCCGCTAGCTGCTGTTCCAGCGCGTCGATTCGTTCCGCGTCTGTGGGTTTTTCTACGACCTGAACCGTGCTCGCCTCGTCCTCTTCCGCTTTCAAGGCGGCTAGCTGGCGTTCCAAGTCTGCGATTCGCGCCTCCCTGTCGTCAGGGCGTTCGGCGGCGCGTTGAAACTGGCGTTCCAAACGTTTGTCACTCATCGGATCGGCGCTTTCCGTGTCGCCTGGTTGGTTCCGCACCGTGGCGTAATGAGCGTTTTCGCCTTCCCTTGGTCCCGCCAAGCGTAGAGTGCGGCCGGTTCGAGCCAGCGCGAATATGGCAGAATCAGCATCGAATCGGCCTTCGCAAAGCGTCCCAGTCGTCACGCGTTCCCACGGGCGGAAACGTAGCGGGGCGATTACAAGATTACAACCAACGCCGCTCTAACGGCTTGCCCCGCTCGAACGACCCGGAATCCGGGTCTGGAGCGACCGGGCGCATACCTTGCCCGACCTGTTCGAGCGCCGCCGTATCCTGACGGACCAGGGGCGGAGTATATGGCGGGCTTGGGGGAAGGGGGTACCTGTTCCCGGTTCGTGCTGTCCATTTTCGCCGGGATGGGGTTCAGAGGACTGTTTCCGACCGACGATGGGAGGAGTTCGGGAAATCTATGGTCGTGGGAGCGCCCAGGACGATCTCGGGTTCTCGGAGGGGTACGGGTCGGGGGCAAGCCGGGCTGCGTTAGGGAACGCCACCATCGCCACGGCGAACGGACTCCCTCTTCGTCCGGGAGGCCAGCGAACACGAGGCCGACGAGCTGGCCGCAAACGCCCCTTTAGGGCGCTTTCCGGGCGGTGCCCGGAGAGTCGTTTCGGAGGCGCCCCAAGGCTGGCTTGACGCTCGTTAAGGGCGACAAGCCAGCGTACTCCTTGTGGCCACACTCCGTGAGTCCCCTGCGGAGGCTGGCGGGGGG
>JAPPGZ010000092.1:13299-175451 GCA_028874905.1 Gemmatimonadota bacterium | reverse complement strand
GGAACGAGGTGAAGTTGTTGAGTTCGACATAGGTCGGCCCGGTCTCTTCCAGCAGCTCCGTCGCGCTCCCGGTGGCCGCATCCACGCGGAAGAGCCTGTAGCTCTTGAAGTCGCGGCTGCGGTGCGTGTAGAAGACGTGGCTGCCGTCCGCGGTCCACTGCACGTCGGCGTAGGCGGTGTCGCCGCGGGCGAAGTTGCCCGGTTGGGGCGGGATGTCGGCGCGGAACGAAGCGCCGGCGTCGACGTCGAGGATCCACAGTTCCGACGTGGGGACGATGGAGTCGCCGGGAAGCGCGTAGGCCCAGGAGTGGAGGATCGGGCGTCCGTCGGCGGCTTCGAGCAGGTGGAAGCGCTCGACTTCGCGCTCGTCGTACCGGTGCGTAGCGATGCGGCGCGAATCCGGCGACCACTGCATGAGGGGTGAACGCTCGCGGTTGGCGCGGCGGCTCGTGATTTCCTGGCAGCACCCTTCCGGGATCGCGCCGTAGCCGAAGTCGGTGTCGCCGTCCTGGGTGAGTTGTGTTTCCGCCCCGCTGGCCGCATCGCGCACCCACAGGTTTTCGCCGCGGGCAAAGGCGATCCAGCGGCCGTCGGGCGAGGGGCGCTCGGCGTCGGATGCCGCCGTGGCGCTGGTCGGTCCGGCGCAGGTGTAGGCGCCGATGTCGCAGGTCCACTGCACGGAATCGGCGACCTGGAAGCGGATGGAGCCGGTCCCGTCCACGAACTCGAACTCCTCGAAGGGCAGCGCGCGCCCCTCGTATGCGGTGTCCGCGGCGAGTGACAGAGCCGCGGCCAGGCGCGCGTGGTCGAAGGCGGGGCGGCGGGTGGCGGCGGCGGGATCGACCACGATGAACTCGTGGCCCGACTCGGTGCGGCTGCGGAACCAGAAACGGTCAGCGTCAAAGAACTCGGGCGAGACCTGGTCGCCCGAGATCAGCCTGGACGCGTTCCAGGGCAGGAATTGCTCCGCGCGGGCGTAGGCGCTCTCGGTGACCTGCTGGGCGGCGAGCGCCGGCGTCGCCGGCAGCACCAGGGATCCTGGCAGGTGGGAGGCAACGGAGACGAGGGCGAGCGCGGCCGTGGTGTGCGGGAGTCTGCGAAGGAACGTGGGCATTGTGACCTCGGTGGCTGTCATGCAGGCGCGATTGTGAAGGGACGTGGCTGGTTGAGCGACCACGTCGCCGATATAGTGACTTCGGTCTGGTTCCTGAGCCAGTCCCTCCCCGCCGTTTGCAATCCACCTGGAGTCCGGTCATGCGCCTCGCCGCCTGTTTCCTCACTCTTTTCAGCGCCCTCGCGCCGGCGACCGCCGCCGCCCAGGAATCCCTGGATCCCGAGCGGGACGAACTGTACGCCCGCTACATGCAGATCCCGAGCCTGATCGAGGGCGGGGTGATCTGTCCGGATGTCGGGCCCCTGGGTGGGGCCGCGTGCGCCATCAACTGGATGGCCGACGGTCAGAGCTTCTGGTTCGCCGAGGGGCAGCCCGACCAGACGGTGATCTACCGGACGGATCCGGAGACTCGGGCCACCGAGCCGTTCTTCGACACCGAGCGTCTCCGGGACGCGCTGGCGCCCGTGCTGGGGCATGAGCCGCCGTACGAGGGACTGCCCTTCGACAGCTTCACGTTCGCCGGCGAGGGTGAGCGCCTGGTGCGCTTCACGGTCGAGGATCGCGGCTTCGAACTCGACCTCGACGGCTACGCGGTCACGGCCCGGCCGGCTGCCGGGGCCGAGGCTGCGGCGCGTGCGGCTCCTCGTGTCGTGCGCGAAGGCTTCACGAGCGGAGCGCCCCCGGTCATGGAGGTGCCCTCGCCCGATGGTCGCTGGCTGCTCACCGAGAAGGACCACGGCCTCTGGGTACGCGCGACGTTCGACGGGCGCGAGCATCCGGTCGTGGAGGACGGTGAGCAGGACTACGCCTGGAGCGTCGAGGGGGCGAGGTGGGCGCCCGACGGCGGCCGGGTCGCGGCCATGAAGGTGGACAGCCGCCACATGGAGCGCGTGCCGATCCTGCACTGGCTGAAGCAGACCGAGGAGGTCGAGTACGCCCCGTACGCGAAGGCGGGCAATCCGATGCCGCGCCAGGAACTGCACATCGTGGACATCGTCGGCCGCCGCGCGGTCGAGGTCGATGTCGGCGGGGATGAGCAGATTCTCAGCCCGGTCGGATGGCTCCCGGACGGGTCGGAGTACCTCTTCCTGCGGATGTTGAGGAGCTACGAGACCCTGCACCTGGTCGCCGCCGATCCCGCCACGGGCGAAACCCGCGTCATCCTCGAAGAGACGCAGCCCACCTTCATCAAGGGGATCGGGACGACGCCGTCCTGGCGCGCCCTGGCCCGGCCGCTCACCGACGGAGAGCGGTTCCTCTGGATCAGCGAGCGTGAGGGCTGGGATCACATCTACCTGTACGGCCTGGACGGCCGGCTGATCCGCAGGCTCACCGGGGGCGAGTGGCCGGTGCTCGGCATCGTTCACGTCGACGAGGCCGCGGGGCATGTCTATTTCACCGGTCATATGGAGGAGGAGCGGCTGTACGACACACACCTCTACCGCGTCGCGCTGGACGGCGGCGATGTGGTGCGCCTCACGGAAGGAGAGGGTCAGCACAGCGCCACGGTGTCGCCGAACGGCGCCTACATCGTCGACACGCATTCGAGCACGAGCCGCCCGCCCCGCACCGAGGTGCGCACCACCGACGGCGAGTTCGTGCACGTCGTGACCGAAGCCGACATCAGCGCGCTGGACGAACTCGGCTGGTCACCGCCCGAGGAGTTCATCGTCAAGGCCGCCGACGGCGAGACGGACCTCTACGGGGTGATCTACAAGCCGCACGACTTCGATCCCGCCAGGAAGTACCCCGTCATCGACTACATCTACAACGGCCCCTTCATCAGTTGGGTACCGAAGACGTTCACCGACGGCCGCGGGCTCAGCCAGGCCGCGCTGGCGCAGCTGGGATTCGTCGTGTTCATGGTCGACGGGCGCGGTACCACGGAGCGCGGCAAGGCCTTCCAGGACGTGGCGTACCGCAACTTCGGCCGCAACGAGATCCCCGACCACCGGGCCGCGATGGAGAACGCCGCCGCCACCCGGCCCTGGATGGACCTCGACCGGGTCGGCATCCACGGAGGCTCCTGGGGTGGGTACATGACCGTGCGGGCGCTCGTCCTCGAGCCCGACTTCTACGACGTCGGTGTCGCGGTGAACGGCGTCTACGACATCCATGACCAGAACGCGTGGGCGATCGAGCCCTACATGGACCGGCCGTGGGAGAACCCCGAAGGCTACGAGTACGGTTCGAGCCTGCGCCTGGCCGACCAGCTCAAGGCGAAGCTGCTGCTGATCCACGGAACCAGTGACGTGAACGCCACCTTCTCGGCCACGATGAAGTTGGTTGAGGCGCTCATCCGGGCCGGGAAGCCGCACGACCTGATCGTCGTCCCCGAGCAGCCGCACTGGTTCACGGGGCAGAGCGCGGAATTCACGGACGCGGCCCGGCGGCGGTACTTCCAGGAACACCTGCTGGGGCTGACCGGGCGGGCGAGGGAGGTGATTCCGTAGCTGGCGCGGCGTGAAACGTTTCAGCTGAAACGTTTCACCTCCGAAAACGCGGTATTGAAGCCGGCCTCACCGCCGGGTGCCAGCCCTTCGATCGCACCCGACGCCAGCGCCGCCTCCGCGAACGTCTCGCCGTAGCCGCGGGCGAGGGTCATCACCACCAGGTCGGGCGCCAAAGTCACCACCTGGCACGGCACGTGGAGCACCGGACCCTGGGTCAGGAAGGGCATGTTGCGGGCCGGGTCGAAGAGGTCGAGGGACGTCAGGTGCTCGAGGACTTCCTGGACCCCGCTACCGACGAAGGCCAGCATGCAGTGTCCATCGGTGACCTCGGTGAAGCCGGTGTCCGGGGGCGTGTCCGGCGGCGGCCCCGTGCCCAGGTGCCAGATCGCGACCTGTGTGCCGTTCATCCGGTTGATGACCAGTCCCTCGTGCACGCCCACCTCGCCGAATCCCTCCGGGACCGGAAGTCCCATGGGTCGCAGGCCGCCCACGCCGCTGTCCTGGAAATCCCAGCGCCGCCGGTGGCTGAGGTCGACGAGTCGGGGGCCCGGATCTGGATGGCGGTCCTCGCGACCTGGATCGCCGTCCTCGCGACCCGGATGGCCGTCCTCGCCTTCATAGCGCAAGACGACGTTCCATCCGTCGCGCAGCTCCGTCTCGACCGGCTTCGCGCCGAAGGAGCAGGGCGAGCGGCGGAAGGCGCGGGGACCACCGGAAGAATGGTGCGTCATGAGCGCAGCCTTTGTCCCCTTGGATCGTAGAAGTGCGGCGATATCACAAATGCCGTGGAGGTCACGCGGCCTCCCGCCTTCTCCTCGTGGCAGAGGTGGATGCGCCGCCCCGGGAAAGCATGCTCCCTGTGCACAAGCGCCAGGCCATACTGCCACCCCAGCGTCTCGCTGCTGCGCGTCGTGCACACGTACCCCACGATCTTCTCCCCGTCGACCACCAGCGTCCCGTCACGGGGCGCCTTCGCACCTTCCTCAACCCGTAACCCCACCAGCTTCAAGCGTCCGGGCTGCCGCTCGCACGCCCGCAGCGCGGGGGCGCCCACCTTCTTCGACACCGTGTTCTCGCGGTCCCACATCCACCCCATCCCGATGTCCGTCAGCGTGACGCGCTGCTCCGACTCCGTCCCGATGATGACGTGGCCCTTTTCGGCACGCAGGCAGTTCTGCGCCTCCAGGCCAAACGGCCGGACCCGGAAGTCGGCCCCCGCCTCCATCAGCAGATCCCACAGGTACGGTACGCAGCTCGCCGGCGCGTGCAGTTCGAAGGAGAGTTCACCCACGAACCCCAGCCGCAGACAGCGCGCCTCGACCCCGCCGCCGACGGTGATCCGCCGGCACGCCAGGTACGGGAACGCCTCGTTGGAGACGTTGGCGCCGGTGACCCGCTCCAGTACCCTGCGCGCGTTGGGCCCGGCGATGTTGAGCGAACCCAGCGCGTCGGTGAGGTTGACAAGGTTGTAGTCCCAGCCGTCGTGCCGGGTGTGGAAGCGGAACCATTCGACGGTCGCCCCCGCCCTGGCCGAACTGGTCGTGAAGTAGTAGTCGTCCGGGCCTTCGTTGACGACGACACCGTCATCCATGAGCTGGCCCATGTCATTGCACATCGCGGAGTACTTGCAAGAGCCCGGGCGGGTCTTGCGCATGTCGGATATGTAGACCCGCTGCAGCGCCTTCAGGGCATCCGGGCCATGGATCCGGAACTTGCCGAGCGGCGAGCTGTCGAGGATGCCGACGTTGGTGCGCACGTTCCGGATCTCGTCGCGGCAGGACGGATCGTCGCCGAAGTGACGCGCCCGCTGCCAGGGTCCCGCACGGCGGAAGACCGCCCCTCTTGCGGCCTGTTCGGCGTGCAGCGGCGTCCGCTTGTGCACGTCGTGGCCCGGCCCCGCCAATGTCGCGATACTCGGAGCGCCCAGCGGCGGACGCACGGTCGTGGCATGCGCTGTCTCCACCGGGTCGCCCCTCAGGTCGGCCATGATCATCGCGAGGTTCTGGCCCGCGACCCGGTACTGGCCCGGCCCGAGGCCGAACCCGGCGAAGCGCTTGGCAAGTTCCGGCACGTCCAGTCCCCGAGCCATCGACTCCTTCACGTTCTTGTAGGTGCCGTCCTCGTCCAGGTCGACGAACGCTTTCGCACCGCGGCCGATCGCGGGGGCATGGATGATTCCGCAGCCGGCTGGCGGACCGGGCAGGGCTTTCGCCTCCCGCACGGCGGCCTCGGCGGCCCGTGATGCCCGGCCCGGCGACAGCGACGGACCCCTGCCCGCAGCGCGCGCGCCGCTCTTCGCCCGGTCGCCGCACCACACCGCCGCCCCGTACCCGGCGACCCGTCCCGAAGCCTCGATGGAACGCGGATCGCGCAGACCCGTCATGCTTCCCGCAACGAATACTCCCGGCGGCAGTTCGGTGGGCTGATAGCCATGGGTGTGCGCGCAGTACGCGAGCCGGGCATTGGCCGTCGCGAGGGTCCCGATCCTGGGCTGCATCCCGGCGTTGGCAACCAGCAGGTCACAGTGGAAGCGACGGGATCCTCGACCCTTGAGAGAGCGAAGGACGCAGCCCCTCACACGTTTCCTCCCCACCGCCCGAGAGACGGCGCACCCCGGGAAAAAAGGTATCGCGCGGTCGCTAAGGGCCTGAAAGACCGCTCGATCCTGTTGTCCGGATTCGCGGGCGTCGGCGATGAAACGGACTCTGACGCCCAGGTCGTCGAGATCGATCGCTGCCTCGAGGCCCAGGTCGTCGGCCACGCTGAAGGCAACCGACTTGCCCGGGCGAATCCCGTAGGTGCGCGCCAGACGCCACGCCGTGCCGACCTGCATCACGCCGGGTCGGTCGTTCTGGTTGAACACGAGCGGCCGGTCCATGCACCCCGCGGCTACCACCACGGTCCTTGCCCGGCATTCCCAGTGGCATTCCCGAAACGGGTCGTCCTCCGTACCCACCGTAAACCCCGTCACGAGGTTCTCGCCCCAGACACCGGTGGCCAGCGACCTTGTGAGAACTTTCACATTCTCCGCGGCCCGTACCCGGGCGGCGAGCGCCTCGGCGCGCCGGTACAGGGGCTCGCCTTCGAAGTCGCGAACCCGCCAGGACATTTGTCCGCCGAGCTGCCTGCGCCGCTCGAAGAGGCAGACCCTGAGCCCACTCTCGCCCGCGGCCAGCGCCGCCGCCATTCCCGCCGGACCACCCCCGACCACCACCACGTCAGCGTTCAGGTAGCGTTCGGTCCGAACGCCGGTCCCGTAGTCCCCCTGCAGATCAAGGACGCCGGTGCCCGCCATCCGCCGGAGGCCGGACTGGAACAGCGGCCAGAGGAATTGGGGACGATGGAAGAGATGGTAGTAGAATCCCGCCGGCATCAGCCGGTCGAACGCGTTGAGGAAACCGAAGCGATCCCTCCTCGGGTCGCCGCGCACGTTCTGGGGCGCGATCGCCATCCCGGCGCGGAGTTCCGTGGTCTCCGCGCATTCGTTCGGGATCCCGTCGATCGACATGAACGTGTTGGCCGACTCACCCTCCATGCTGTACAGCCCGCGTGGGCGATGATACTTGAGGCTGCGGCCAAAGATCCGCACTCCGGCGCCGTACAGCGCGGAAGCCACCGTATCGCCCGCGTACCCGGTCATTTCCCGGTCCAGGAAGGTGAAGTCAAGCGGGCGGGAGAAATCGACGCGGCACGTCGGCCCCGGGCGCAGGCGGCTCGGCCCTGGACGCGGTCGGCTCCCCTGCCGACGCTGGTGGCTTCCCCCCGCACGCCCGCGGCTCACTTGACCTCCCGGTTGGTGCCCGGATCCCGAGTCGTCTTGAACCACACGCCGCAGCCCTGCCCGTGGTACCACCATTCCTCCTGCGGCTCGTTCGGGATCAGGCGGAACTGCGTCCACCGGAAGTGTTCCTCCGCGCTCAGCCCGTCCTGCTCCGGCCGCGGACCCCGCTCCTGTCCGCCGAAGGTGAACTCGTACACATCGCGCTTGCCGCAGACGGGGCAGGTGAGCCGAAAGGTCATGACCGCGTCAGTCCCAGTGCCCGTACTTCATGACCGACGCCGTTTCACCCGAGTAGCGACCCTCCAGGAAACGTTTCAGCTGAAACGCCCTGAGGATCTCCGGCCGCTCGCCGCTCGACATGTACTCGGCCATGTACTTGCCCGCCACCGGGCCGGACTTGAAGCCGAAGTATCCCCAGCCGGCGTCCAGATAGAGCCCGTCGCAGCCCAGCTCGCCCTCCATGATCGGCGCCATGTCCGGTGTCATGTCGGCGAGGCCCGACCAGATTCGCATGAAGCGGACGCCGCGCAGCGCCGGCATGAGTTCGCTGAGGGCCTCGGCCTGGTGCTTGAGGTAGTAGGCGGTCGCGTCGGTCGTGTAGTTGACCTGCGGGTCCATGTGGGCGCCGGTCGCGATCTCCCCCTTGAGCGTCTGGTTGGCGTAGACGTGGTACGCGCCCGAGCTGAAGACGTGGTGGAGAAACGGCTTGAAGGGGTGTGTGACCATCGCCTGGATCGTGAGGGGATGGATGGGCAGCTCGATCCCCAGCATGGCGGCCACCGCCGAGCCATATCCCCCCGCCATGATGCCCAGCCGCTTGCACCCGATGGCGCCCAGGCTGGTGCGGACTCCGGTCACGCGGCCTTCGCGGGTGTCGATGCCCCGGACCTCGCACCCCTGGTGGATGTGCACGCCGTGCTCGCTCGCCCCCTTGGCCAGACCCCACACGACCGCGTCATGCCGCACGATCCCGCCGGGCGGATGGTACAGGCCTCCGTGTATCGGAAACGCAAGACGGTCGGAGATGTCGAGCCCCGGGATCACGTCGGCGCACTGCTGCGGGTCGAGCAGCTCGGACTTCACGCCCAGGAGGTTGTGGGTGCTGGCCTGCATGCGGAACGCGTTCATCGCGGCTTCGCTGTGCCCGAGGTTCAGGTTCCCACAGTTGAAAAACATCAGGTTGAAGTCGAGTTCGTCGGTCAGGACGGGCCACAGCTTCAGGCCTTCGTCGTAGAGCCGCACATTCTCGGCCGTGCGCTGGTTGGCCCGGACGATCGCGGTGTTTCGCCCGGACCCGCCGAAGCCGATGTAGTGGGACTCGAGCACGGCGACGTCGCGGATACCGTGTGTGCGGGCCAGGTAGTAGGCGGTCGCGAGGCCGTGGATGCCGCCGCCGATAATGACGACTTCGTAGTGGCGCTTAAGCGGCGCGGCGCGCCAGAGACGGCTGGGTCGGAGCCAGCTCATCGATCAGGGCGGCCCGCCCTGCGCCTGTCCGGAATCATCAACCGATGACCGAATACGACGAGTCCGGATTCAGCGACCTCCTCCTGCTGAAGAAGCCGACGTCACAGGTCCGGCGTGTGTACGTGAGCGGTATCGTGACCGGGTCGGCGTCGTGGTCGTGCCCGCCCTCGACCTGCTCGATCAGCTCGGCCATGAGCTTGCCCGCCACGGGGGCGTTCTTGAACTGGTTCCCCGAAGTCCCCACGGCCATGTAGAAGCCGGGCAGATCGGACTTGTCGTAGATCGGGATCCAGTCGTCGGACACGTCGTACAGGTCGACCAACCCGCCCGTCTGCCCGGGGATGCCCAGGCCCTTGAGCCGCTGGGCCTCGCGCATCACCTGGGTCTCCCACTGGTGGGTGAAGTTGGTGTTGTAGTCGTCCGGGTCCTCCACCCACTCGAGCACGTCGCAGGGCGGGTCTTCCGAGCCGATCAGGATGTGGTTGCCGGTGGTCGGCCGCGAGTAGCAGCCGATGTCGCCATCCGAGATGAGGGGCGCGAGCTGGTTGTAGTCCAGGCCGGCGGGGGCCGGGACGTAGCACACCTCCTGCTTGAGGGCGCGCGTCGAGATGTTCATGCCGTCGAGAACGCCGGCCATTCGGTTGATGATCGCCGAGTGGGGTCCGCCCACATTAACCACCACCGGCGCGCGGACCTCCGAGCCGTCGGCGAGGCGTATTCCAGCGACGCGGCCTCCGCTCTTCAAAACCTCCACAACCTCCGCGTTGAAACGATACTCGCCGCCATGCGCCTCGTTCGCCCGCTGCAGGTTGTGGCACGCGAGGGTGGGATCGTCGATGTAGCCCGACTCGGGGATGTAGACGGCTCCGCGGATGTGCCCGCCCGTGGGTTCGCCGAAGCGGTCGTCGTCGGTGGTCACCGGCGGGCCGTAGGTGCGGGTGTCGATCCAGGCGAACCGCGCGCGCACCCCGTCGGCGGTGAGGTCCTCGTACGCGACGTGCAGCTCGTCGAGCGCGGCCATCACGTTCACGAGGTTCCTGTTGCGGTCGTTCTTGATGACGAGGCATCCCGTGTTGACGTACTTCGCCAGCCCCATCTCGTCGGCAACGCCCAGGTAGCGGCCCCAGTCGAGCCAGTAGAAGTAGCTCTCGCGGGCCATCGCGCAGCCGTCGGGGGTGGAGTAGTGCAGCCGGATGATCGCGCAGGTGTTGCACGTCGAGCCGGAACCGGCCGTCGGCTGCTTGTCCACGTTGAGGGTGCGGTAGCCGCGCTTGGCGAGTTCGAAGCCGGTGGCCGTGCCGATGACTCCGGCACCGATGATGATCGCGTCGTAGTCGTGGTTCATACGCAGCATTCTCTCTTGTTTCGGCCAGAGCGGGCAGTCATGGTGATCAACACAGACTTTCGACCACCGACCGCTTTTTGCAAGGAGCTGGACCATGAGGACGAGTCCTCTGCGGGCCGTCATCACACTGGCGGCGGGCATCGTCGCGATCGGGTTGATCCCCGTCAATGGCCCTCTCACCGGCCCGCTCGCACTCACCACCCCCCTCGCCGCCCAGTCCCCCGAGGTCGTCGTCGGCCCCAACCTGCGCGTGGGGCCCGGCCAGTTCAACGAGCCCTGGATCGCGGCCAGTCAGGACAACCCCGACTTCCTGATCGCGGTCACCCAGACGGGCGGGTTGAGCTTCCCGGATCCGGCAATCGCCATGACGCTGGCCACGCGCAACAACGCGGCCTTCCTGAGCCGCAACGGCGGCGTGGCCTGGGAGCCGATCATGCTGCCCGGCGACGAAGTCGGCGCGTTCGACCCGATGGTGGTGCCCGGCCCCGACGGCAGGATGTGGATCCTGTACTGCTACGTCGGCGCCAACACGATGGGTGACATGTTCGGCGAATCCGTGCGCAGCGACGGCACGATCATGGTATGGTCGACCGACGACGAAGGGGCCACCTGGACCGGCCCGGCGCGTCTGCGCAGCCCCGTGCCGCCCGACCACGCCCGCATCGCCGCGGACTGGAGCGACGGCCCCAACCGCGGGCGCCTCTACGTGGTGTGGAACGACGTGCGCGATTCGTTCATCCGGGACGACTTTCAGCTCTTCCTGCACACCCTCGACGACGGCGGCAACACGGTGAGCGAGCCGAAGCTGCTGGCGACGATCCCCGGCGGCAAGCTGGTGGCCACCGAGCCGGTCGTGCTCTCCGACGGGACGCTCCTGGTCACCTTCTACCAGTACTTCTTCCCGCTGAGCGACGAGAAGAACGCCCGGATGCCGTTCTTCACCATGCGGTCCGAGGACGGCGGCGAGACCTTCACCGAGCCAGAGGTCGCGTTCCGGGTCGGCACCCACTCGTGGCCCTACGCCCAGACCGAGATGACCAGCGCGTTCACGCTGCCGATCGTGGCCTGGGACCGCACGGACGGGCCGCACGCCGACAACATCTACGTCGTGTGGGACGGGGTGACCGGAGGGGACGCGGCGACCGCCGCCACCTCCGATGTCTGGTTCCGGCGCTCCACCGACGGCGGGCGGAGCTGGTCGGACCAGATGCGGCTCAACGACAACGAACCGCCGGCGCCGGGCGACCCGCTCGACGACCGCATGCTTCCCGTGGTCGAGGTCAACCGGGACGGGGTCGTGGGCGTCGCGTGGTACGACCGGCGCCGCGACGATACGCGCCGCTGCTGGGAGCTGTTCTTCACGTCGTCGTCGGATGGCGGCGAGACCTTCGGCGCGAACGTCCCCGTGGCGAGCGCACCGTCCTGCCCGCCGCCGGCGCACGCCCCCGTGGCGCGCGTCCACAACGTCGCGGCCGACCCCGACGTGAAGGACCTGACCGAAGAAGAGATCGCGAAGATGGACCTGGTTCAGCGCATGACCGTGGTGATGGCCGAGCAGAGCCGCAATGCCAGGGCGGAGTACTTCGGGGATCTGGACCACGCCCGCCTGGAGGTCTCCTTCGACAACGCGCGGGGCAACCAGCCCGGTCATTACCTCGGGCTCGCGGGTGACGCCAACGGCGCCTTTCATCCCCTCTGGATCAGCCGCCGGAACGGAACCGACGAACTGTTCACGACCACGGTGGAGGTGACGGCAAGCGCCCCGGCGGCCCCCACCGGCGAGGAGACGGATGTCACCGGCGCGTTGCTCGTGGTGGCCGGGCCTGTCGTCTACGATGCGGCAAGCGGCACGGCGACGGTCGAAGTGCAGCTTCGGAACGTGTCGGACGGGGTTGTGCACGGACCCGTGCGGCTGCGCGCGGAGGGTGGCGAGGCCCGAGAGGGCAGCGAGTGGTCGTTCGAGGGCAGGATGGGCTCGCACGATCGGCTCCCGCCGGGTGGGCTGAGCGAGCCGGTGAAGGTGAAGCTGACGACCGGGCCGGGGATGGACGCGAGGCTGGATTTCAGGGTCTATGGGAAGGTTGGCGGATAGGGGCGGCGCTCACCAGGTGAGGTCCAGGAGGCGATTCCACGGGACGACTTCCGCATCACCGCGTGAATCGCGGCGCTCGCCCCCGTAGACGACGCGGTGCTCGATCGCGAATCCGGCGCTGGCCAGCTCGCGCCCGAGTCTGAGTATGCCCGCGAAAAAGCGCGGCGTTACGGTGCTTCCCGACTTGGCCTCGGTGAGGATCAGCGCGGATCCCGTGTCGACGATCAGGTCGACCTCGGTGCCGGCCGCCCTGTAGTGGTGCATCCAGGGCTGCACCCCGCGGTGCGTCGCCGCCTTGAAGATCTCGGAAGCCACCCAGCTTTCGAAAATCGCCCCGCGTAGCGGGTGGTGGCGCAGCTCTTCCGGGGACCGAATGCGGAGCAGGTGGCACACGAGCCCGCAGTCGAGGAAGTGAAGCTTCGGGGCCTTGATCTGACGTTTGCGGATGTTCCTGCGGAAGGCGGGCAGACGAAAGATCAGGAAGCTAGCGTCGAGAACTGACAGCCAGGCACGAATCGTGTTGTACCGCACACCGATGTCGCCCGCCAGCGCCGAAAGGTTGATCTCGGCAGCGGTACGCCCGGCGGCCATTCGCACGAAGGCTGAAAATGCCTCCAGGTCGGTGATATTGCGAAGCGACCGGACATCGCGCTCGACATACGTGGCGAAGTAGTCCCGCAGCCACACGTCGGGGGGAATGCGGCGGTCGTGAATCCTGGGGTATGCGCCGGTCCAGAGCACCTCCAGCAGGCTCGGTACCGGCTCGCCAAAACGGGCCAGCTCGTCGAGCCCGGGAGGCAACAGGTGGAGCACGCCAACACGGCCGGCCAGTGACTGACTCACCGCCTCGGTCAGCCCGAAGTGCTGTGACCCCGTCAACACAAAACGGCCCGGAGTAGGATCTTCGTCCACCACCTCCTGGAGGTATGAGGTCAAGTCCGGCGCGCGCTGCACCTCGTCGATCACTGCACCGTCACGGTATTCGCGCAGGAAGCCGCGGGGATCCTCGCGGGCATATGTGCGCACGTCCATGCCCTCGAGCGAAACGTAGGGTCGATCGGGAAAAACGGTGCGGCACAGCGTAGTCTTGCCCGATTGCCGGGGTCCGGTGACGGTGACGACCGGGTAGTGGCGCGTACGGTTCAAGAGCGGTCCCGCCAGGTTGCGATCGACGACGGGCATTGGGCCTCCGGCTCATCGAGGGATGATGGAGCTGGCAGTATCAAGGTGGCGGGATGTTACCTTGCAGATTATCAATCAGAATGACAAATTGCAAGACACGGGTAGCCGTCTTGCAGTGGCCGCCGCCCCCCTACGACACCGGCCGCCGCCTCACCGGCACGCTCAGCCGGCTCTGATGCTCGCCCCCGTGATGGAACGTGATCGTCGCCGTGCGCGCATCCGCCCCCGACTCGTGCGTGACCCGGCCGCCGCTGTTGTAGTTCTTCTGGAGCCACACCGAGTTGGGTGAATTCAGGATCAGGCGGAGGCGGCTGCCCTCGGCGATCCGGCGCGCGAAGAACTGGAAGCCGTCGAAGCGATACAGGTCAACCTCGCCCGGGGTCACCAGCTCCTCGATCGTCCGTGAGTTGCGGTAGCGCGCGCGCATGATGTCGCCTGTCAGGAAGATGCTGGTGCCGTCCGGCATGATCTCGTAGACCGTCACCATGAAGTCGGTGTCGGGCACGTCGAGGCTGATCCACGCGTCGAACTCCATGAAGCCCGCGAGGTCGGTTTCGGTCTCGAACGGCTCGGTGTGGTAGACCAGGCCGTTGCCGAACATGTTCAGCGCGAAGTGCTGGTTGAGCGGCTGCTCGCCCCAGAAGAAGTGGGAGAGGTTGTTGCCGGACTCAAAGCTTTCGAAGTGCCCGGGGCGCGTGTCGAGGGGGTCGTAGACATAGGAGTCGGCCGGGGTGTTGCCGGTGGGCTCCGGGGCGAGCGTGCCTGAACGGAAAACGTCGTTGGGGTGGCCGTCCGCCGAGTCGAAGTAGTAGACCAGCCGGTCGTTCGCGACCTCCTCCAGGGCATCCGCGTACTCCCAGGCGTCGCGGCCGGCGATGTAGACGGCCACCCGCTTCTCGAGGAACCAGGGACGCGGGCCGTCCTTCAGCGTCCAGTCGTACCAGGCCTTGCGCAGCGAGTCCTGCGGGAGCAACGCATTGGGGCCGAACTCGAGCCCGCCCACCTGGTCCACCGAAGTGCCGACGCCGCCGTGGTTCCACGGGCCGATCACCAGGTAGTGCCGCGCCCTGGCCGCTTCGTTGCCGTGGCGCATGTGCATTCGGTAGTGCTGGAGCGCGCCTCGCTGGTCGCCGTCGTAGTGCCCGGTGATCGTGAGGATGGGAATCTCCATCGCCGCGAGCTGTTCGGGACTGGGCGCGGACGCCAGCCAGTACTCGTCGGGCGTGGGGTGCTCCATCCAGGTCTGGAAGCGCGTGGTGAGGTTGCCGACGATGCGGTCCAGCTCCGCGAAGGGACGGTGGTTGAAATACCGCTCGCCGAACGCATCGGCCCACAGCTCCGCGTCGCCGAAGATGGTGCTCTGCGCGGCCTTCCCGCTGGTGAACGTCAGCCACGTCATGTTGTAGGGCACAAAGACGTTGTGCACGAATGGGAAGTCGGTGCCGAGATAGGCCGCAGCGGCCGGCACGATCGATTCCAGGCTCGGCGGGAGCTCCTTCGCGGTCGCCCACTGGTCCCACCCGCCGTACGACGCCCCGTACATCGCTACCTTGCCGTTCGACCATGGCTGCGCCGCGAGCCATTCGACGACATCGTGGCCGTCCTTGTCGGCGTCGTGGAAGGGCTCGAATACGCCCCCCGAGTTGCCGCGTCCGCGGACGTCGACGGCAGCGAATACGTAGCCGCGGCGGGCGTAGTACCTCGCCTTACCGTGGTACACGTCCGCGATGTAGGGCGTGAAGCCGAGGATGACCGGCAGCGGTTCGGTCTGGTCCGCCGGGCGGTAGATCGTGCCGCGGAGTTCCGTCCCGTCCTGCACGGGGATTGTCACGCCCCACTCCATCTGGACCTCGGAGAGCTGGGCGGAGGCGGGGGGCGGCGTGAGCAGCGCGGCGGCGCCCAGTGCGACGGCGCTCAGTACGGCGGCGCTCAGTGCGGCGGCGCTCAGTACGGCCGGCAGGCGGACGAATCGTCGGACTGTCATCGATGCCTCGCTTTCGACGGATCCCTGGGGAGGAACGGCGGCCCTGGCCACCACGGCGACCACACGCGCAAGGTCGGTCGCCCCGTCACGGCGGGCAATGGATGGCCACAGTATCCGCCCGTGCTACATTCCCGGCGCAATCATGCATACGCTGCTCGCCGCCCCGATCCACGCCCTCCCGCTCGACATCATGCGCGTCCTCGTGGGAGGCGTGCTCTTCGTCTACTTCGCCAACGCTCTCCGACAGGCGCGCGACTTCAGCGATCCCGACGGTCTGATCGACCACCGGCTCTCGGTTCGCCTCTTTCCCCCGACCCGGATCGGTCTCTTTCAGCCCGGGATGCCCGGCTGGGTCTTCCGCGCCGTCTACCTTTGCGCGTGCGCGGCTGCGGTCCTGGTCGTTGTCGGCTGGCACCCCCGCGCAGCGGCCGTGTTCCTCTTTGCGGTCGCGGTCTCGACCTATCGCTGGAAGGCGCTGGCCGCCTACCTCGACGACTCGATCGTCCACCTGTTCTGCCTGTGGCTGATCCTGCTGCCCGTCGGCACTACCCTGAACCTGGCGGCCCTGCCGGGTGCCGGCGGGGACGCGGCGGGACCGGCGGCCGTCTCCGACTGGGCCACCGCCACCGTCCCCGGCACCGCACCCCGTGCCTTCATGGCCAACATGGCGCTGATCTACCTGGTCGCCGGCCTGTACAAGTTCGCCAGTCCCATGTGGAGGGACGGCGCCGCGATGCACGCGGCGCTGAAGATGCCGATCGCCCGAGCGCCGGACTTCTGGTCGATCCGCCATCGGTCCGGTCTGCGCCTGGTGACCTGGGCCGCACTGTTCCTGGAACCGCTCTTCGTCCTGATCTTCGTGCTTCCGGCCGGCTCGGCCGCCAAGTGGGCGCTCCTGGCGGCCGCCGCCGTGTTCCACCTGGGCATCATCGCCACGCTGAAGATCCCGTACTCCAACGCGCTCATGCTGGCCGCGCTGGTGGTTCCGTTCGCGCCCGAGATCGTGCAGGGCGGCTTGCAGGGCGTCCCGGGACTCGCCGCCGCCGGATCCGCTTCCAGGCTCGCCACCTCCGCGCCCACCGCTACCGACACCACCGCGACCGGCACCGGCCCCGCGGACCTCGCCGCGCTCACCCTGGTCGCACTTCTGGCGATCATGAGCGTCTGGCAGGCGGTGAGGGCGTGGCGGCGGCTGCCGAAACCGGGCCAGCCGTATTCCGGCATGGCGTGGGCGAACCCCGTGCGCGCCCTCCTGTGGCTCGTGGGGCTCTACCAGAGCTACCGGTTGTTCGACTGGGTGGACAAGCGCAACTATCACGCGCGGTACGAGGTGCGTAGCCTCCGCCCGGGCCGTGAAAGACGCGTCGACCCGCGTGAACTCTTCCCGGACGGGATGCGGCACCTCCTCCTCCAATCCTACTTCTTCGGCAACGTCTGGCTGCAGATGGAACCCGAGAAGCTCGCAGCCGTCCGCAGTTCGCTGCTTGAGCGGCACGCGCGCAGATTCGCACGCGCCCACCCCGATGCGGGCGACATCGAGGCGGTCGCGGTGGTCCAGCGGATCACGCCGGACAACCTCGAGCTTACCCGCGGCGAGCGACTCCCGCTGATGCGCTTCACCTGCGCCGGCGGGCAGGCCCGCGTGCACCTCCCCGACGGCCCGCCCACCGAGCCGGCCGTGCGCCGCGTCCCCGACTGAGCCGCCCGATGTGTGGAATCGCCGCGATTCTGTCGCCCGACCCCGGTCGCCCGGTCCCCGAGCACGCCCTGCGCCGCTCCACGGACGCGCTGCGTCACCGCGGCCCCGACGGACAGAGGATCTGGGTCTCGCCCTCCGGACGCGCCGGGCTGGGTCACAACCTCCTCGCGATCACCGACCCGGAGGGACACCAGCCGATCGCCAGCGAGGACGGGCGCCTCCACATCGTCGTCAACGGCCAGTTCTACGACTACAGGCGCATCCGGACGGCCCTCGAAGCAAAGGGTCACCGCTTCCGCACGCGGTCGGACAGCGAGATCGCGCTCCACCTGTACGAGGACCTCGGCCCCGCGTGCCTGCCGCACCTGCGCGGGCAGTTTGCAATGGTTGTCTGGGATGAAGAGAGCGGCGCCCTCTTCGCGGCGCGCGACCGGTTCGGCCTGAAGCCCCTCTTTTACGCCGAGAAGGAAGGCCGCCTCTACCTCGCGTCCGAGGCAAAGGCTCTTTTTGCCGCCGGCATCGCGGCTTCGTGGGACCCGCGGGGCGTCTACCACGCGCTTCACGCTTGCCCCGACGAGAGGATCTCGCTATTCGCGGGCATCTCGCAGGTGCCGCCGGGCTACGTGCTGCACGCCGACCGATCCGGCGTTCGCCTCGAACGCTACTGGGACCTCCCCACCCCGTCGCACCGCTCTCAGGGCACCGCCCTCGGCCGCAGGCGGTCGCCCGGCCCCACGGTGGGCGACGCGATCGAGCGTGTGCGCGAGCTCACCGAGGAGTCGGTCGCGCTCCGCATGGTCGCCGCCGTGCCCGTGGGGTGTCTGCTGAGCGGCGGGCTGGACTCGTCCGCGGTGCTCGGCGTGGCCGCGTCATGTGTCGACGACCCGGTCGCCGCCTTCACCGTCGGGTTCGAGCGCCGCGACTACGACGAAAGCCAGGGCGCGCGCGAAGCGGCTGCGGCAGCCGGCGCACACCACACGGTCGTGACCGCAGCGGACTCCGATCTGGCCGACCACTTCGCCGACGCGGTGTTCCACGCCGAGACGATCCAATACAACACGCACGGAGCCGCCAGGTACCTGCTCAGCCGTGGCGTGCGCGACGCCGGCTACAAGTCGGTGCTCGCCGGCGAGGGCGCCGACGAGGCCTTCTTCGGCTACGAGTTCTTGCGCGCGGCGGCGGGGGCCGGCCGGGGCGCGGATGCGGGAGGCGGCACCGGCGCGGGAGCGGCCCCCACTTCCGCCGCGGGCGGCGTACGCCGCACCCTGACCCGTCTGCCGCAAATCCTGTCAGCCCTTCTGCGCTCCCCCTCGCGCCACAACCGCGGTCTCGCGGCCGCCTCACCCTGGCTCGCGCGCCTCGCTCTCCTGCTTCCGGCCGCCCCCTCGCTTTTCACCCGCCTCGCGCGCGGACTCGGCCGGCTCCACGCGGTGTGCTCCCGCGACTTCCTGGACGGCTTCGCCGGGTACGACCTCTACCGCGCCTACTACCGCCGCTGCCGGCGGACCGCCGACCTGTCACGGCGCGAGCCCGCCCGGCGACTGCTGTACCTCTGGCTGCACTCGCTCTTCGTCAACTACCACCTTGCCGCCGACCGGCTCGACATGGCACACGGCGTCGAGGTGCGGCTTCCCTTCCTCGACCACCACCTCTTCGAATACACGAACAGCCTCCCCGTCTCCCTCCTCGCCCGCCATCCCCGCGAAAAGCACCTGCTGCGCGAGGCCATGCGCCCGTACATCCCGGGCCCCGTCTACGACCGCGTAAAGCGTCCGTTCATGGGACCATCGGCGGTCGGCACGGACGGCCCGCTCCACGACTTCCTCCAGGACACCCTGCGCGGCGACGCCATGCGCGCGGTGCCGTTCCTGGATCACGCGTCGGTCGAGCAACTGCTGGACCAAGTGCCCACGCTCCCGACCGAGGACCGTCCCTCCCTGGACTCGCTCCTGCTGATGCTGGCGTCGGTGGCGGTGCTGCAGGAGCGATATCGGCTGTAGCGCTCGTCGCCCTAACTCGCCACCGGCCTCACGGTGACCGTGACCTCCACGTCGGCGAACAGCCCGCCGTCGTCCGCGCGCCCGCGCAGCAGGTAGGTCCCCGGGCGGTCGAAGGTCACGTTCACGGTCCACAGCCCGCCTTCGGGCAGTTCGGGCGGCACCCACAGCGGCGCCCAGGGTGAGTTGGCCCCGGCGCGCGTGTCCTCCCACACCTTGATCTGAGGCGGATCGAAGGTCACGCGGCTCTCACCGGTCGCAGAACTCCCGCCGTCCCCGGTCTCGTCTCCCGCTCCTTCGCCGCGGTACAGAAACCACGACATGAACAAACCGTTGGCCTTCTGCACCGTGATCCGGGACGGGGGCGTAAGCTGTCTGCGGCTGAAGGTGGGCGGCGCGTTCCAGATCGAGTCGGCGCGCGCGGAGTCTGCGGCGGTCTCGGGTGGCGGGCCCGGAGGTCGGCGGCGCGATCTCAGCAGGCCATCGTCTTCCACCAGCACCGTGATGCCGAGCGGGACGCCTACGGTGGCCTGGCGCGCGACGGGTCCTTCGAGCGTGATCGTCGGGGGCTCGTTCGCCCGCATCCGGGCATTGCTCGATCCCGCGCCCAGCGCGCCCGTCTCGGACATGATCACGACATTGTCCACGACGTAGTCGGGCCGAAGCGTCGCGTAGGCGCGCTCGGTGACGCCGTTGCTCGTGAGCGTCCACACGAGTTCCCGGTCGCCCCAATCGGCGGGAACGCGGACCTTGAACACGAAGCGGTTGCGGCGCGGGAGGAAGTGCGTGGGCTGCCCGCGGTCCGCGGGGCCGGGCGAAAACGCGTTGTGTTCGCCGACCGGCACGTCGACTTCCTCGAGCCAGTTCCGGTTCATGTAGCCGAACAGGAAGCTGAACGAGCCGTCCTCGTTGCGCTCCCAGCCCTCGAACGCAGGCGCCACGTTCTGGCCGCGCTGATAGGTCTGGGCGGCGGCTTCGGGGGGGATCGCGAGGGCGACCAGCAGCGGGATCGCGAGCCGAGCGGTCGCAGGGGCCGCCCGACGCAGCGCCCCAATCGCGCCCAGGCACCGCACTCCGGGCAGCGCGGCTACCGCGAACCTTCCTCCCACCCCGCTACCGATTCCCGCGACCACGGTTCGCGCCCGTCGAATTGCCGGCCTGGCCGCTCTGGCCTCCGGCCCCACCACCATCCCCGGCGTAGTAGCGGGGATTCCCGTTCTCGGGGATCACCATGCAGAGCGGACACCCGATCACATGGTCGTTGGGACCGAGTGCGAGACGCTCGCGGCGGAGCGCCATCTCCTCGACGAACTGCTCGTCGGTGAGGGCAACGCGCATACCGAGGTCGATGAACATGTTGGCAACGGAGCGGTTGCCCGACCCCTGCCAGTTGCGGGTGTCGGGCACGTTGCGGTTCGCTTCCGAGGTGTCCATGTATCCGATGATGTGCAGGACCGTCCCCCTGGGCAGCAGGGGCTGGTGGTCCTGGGCGTAGGTGTAGCCGCGCACCCAGTTGTGGTCGTAGCCGACACAGTTGATCGTCTCGACGTTGAAGCCCCAGATCGCCTCGAGGCACATGCGCATGCCGGGTGCGTGCAGGTGGGGCTCGAAGGTGACGATCTTGGTGTGCTGGTTGAGGACCTGGTAGGCGTGCAGTTCCTGGCCCGCCTCGCCGGCGCGGATGTCGATGTCGCTGCCGTTGCCCAGGCCGAAGAAGGCGCGGCGGTATTTGGGCTGGTAGTCCGGCGGGTGGAAGCGGAAGCCGATCTCGAGGTGGGCGCGGGTGTCGCGGCCATTGGAGTGCAGGTGCAGCGAGTTGGAAACGACGGAGGAGCCGGCTCGCAGGAGGCGCCCTGCGTCCTCGTCGAAGATGTCGGGCTCGCGGCCCACTTCGTGGACGGGCCAGCTCGTGCTTCTCGGGCCGTCGCCCGCTTCCTCGGCGGGCACGCGCGTGCTCCAGATCATGTGGTGCACCACGAACCGGCCGCCGACGGTGTGGCGGCCCTCGTGTCCGCCGTCGGGGTTGCGGCCGACGTCGTTGACCTCGCGGATCTCGACCGACTTGACGTAGCGGTCTTCGGTGAGGCCCGTCGGGATCGGTTCGATGTCGCCCCACCAGTCGGGGACGTCGCCCTTGACCAGCACCTCGGGGAGGCGGACGATCAGGTCGGGTTCGCCCGCGACCCACACCACGTCGTCGTTGAACTCGAGCGGGGGCGGCAGGTCCGCCGGGTCCCCCTCGGGCATTCCGGCGCGCCACCACTGCTCCAGCGCGGCGATCTCGCGGTCTTCCAGCGACATGTCGTCCTTGAAATGCTGGATGCCGATGTCCTTCTCGACGTACCACGGCGGCATTGCACCGGCGCGGTCACGGATCTGCGTGCGACGCGCGATCCGGCTCGCGTAGTCCTTCACCTCGTCGTAGGCGACGAGCGACATCGGGGCCACGCCGTTGTCGCGGTGACAGCGCACGCAGGCGCGCTGCAGGATCGGCGCAATGTCGCGGTTGAAGGTGACGTCGCGGTTGGCGGCGGGTGCGGTTACGCCGGCCCCGGCTTCCGTCTGCGCGGCGAGCGGTTGCGGTGCGAGGGCCGTGGCGGTGAGGCCCATGGCGGCGGCGCCCGCCAGGGTGAGAGCCCCCGCCAGCCGCGAGGTTCCGGACAGCTTTGCGATCGACATGCGGTACGCTTCTTTCCGTTGGGGCCAATTCGGTGGGCCACGGCAAAGTCTATCCGGCCCATACGCGCTACGCAAAACAGTGGCGGCCCCGTTCTGTGGCGGCTCCGGCGGTTTGACCCGGCCGGGCCGCGACCCAACCTTGTCCCCCGACGCATCACCTCCCCTGACCGATCGGGACACCCCTATGTGCCGCACCCTTCTAGCCGCCGCCGCATTGTCCATCGCTCCCTGGTCCGCCGCGTGCGGCCCGTCCGACAGCGGTTCGGGCGACGTCCCACCCGCCGACGCTCCCGATGCCGTGGTCGCGGCGCTGCCCGAAGGCGCGGAGGCCATCTCGCTGCTGGGCGAGCCGCTCTACCCTCCGCAGGCGCCACCCGAGGTAGCGGCCCGCCAGGCGGCGGACGAAGCCGCGGCCCGCGCCGACTACGAGTCCACCCCCGACGACGCCGAGGCGATCATCTGGCTGGGCCGGCGAATCGGCTACACGGGCCGATACCGGGACGCGATCGACGTGTTCTCGGAAGGGATCCAGAAACATCCCGGCGACGCGCGCATGTATCGCCACCGCGGGCATCGCTGGATCAGCGTGCGCGAGTTCGACCGCGCCATTGAGGACCTGTCTCACGCCGCCGGGCTCGTCGCTGGGGAGCCGGACGAGGTGGAACCGGACGGCCAGCCGAACGAGCGCGGGATCCCCACGAGCACCCTGCAGTCGAACATCCATTACCACCTTGCCCTGGCCCACTACCTGAACGGCGACTTCGAAACCGCGTTGCAGTCGTACGAAGACTACTTTGCGGTGACCACGAACCCCGACCAGCTCGTCGCGATCTCGCACTGGTGGTACATGGCGCTGCGCCGCATGGGCCGCGACGAGGAGGCCGCGACCGTCCTGGAGCGAATCACGGCCGACATGGACGTGATCGAGAACACGAGCTACCACAGTCTCCTCCTGATGTACAAGGGAGAGATCTCGGCCGACGAGTTGTGGAACCCGGAGGAAGACAATCCCGCCGGCGTGGCGATCGCGTACGGGGTCGCGGCGTGGCACCTCTACAACGGGCGCCCCGAGCAGGCCGAGGAGATGTTCCGGCGCATTCTGGACGGCTCCGGCTGGGCGGGCTTCGGCTACATCGCGGCGGAAGCGGAGATCGCGCGGCGTTAGGAGCCCGTGGACAAAATCCCCCCGGCATTCGAACGGCGATGCATCCGGGCGGCTTTATCCACGGACTCCCAGGGGACGGCACGAAGGCTCCGATGGGCTTATTTTAGTGGGCTGTTTTCCATCCCGAGGTGTCGCCGCCCGGCAAGGGACCGGTGCGGCGAGGTTCCTCCAAGACCGATCTGAAGAACTGGAGCTCACCCGTCCGATGCATGTGTTCGAGCGTCTTTCCGAATACGATTACGAGAAGGTGGTTTTCTGCAACGACAACGAGTCGGGACTGCGGGCGATCATCGCGATTCACGACACGACCCTGGGCCCCGCGCTCGGCGGCGTGCGGATGCTGCCCTACCGCACGGAAGAAGAAGCACTGCACGACGTGCTGCGCCTGTCGCGCGGCATGACCTACAAGGCGGCCATCAGCGGCGTCGACCTGGGCGGCGGGAAGTCGGTGGTGATCGGGGATGCACGCACCTCGAAGAACCCCGCGTTGCTGCGTGCACTGGGCCGTTTCATCGAGACGATGGGCGGGGAGTACATCGCCGGCCAGGACATTGGAACCAACTCGCATGATATGGCCGTCATTCGCGGCGCAACGAAACACGTGGCGTGCGTGAACGAGTCCGCGGGAGGCGCGGGCGACCCCTCGCGCACGACCGCGTACGGTGTCAGTTGCGGAATCAGGGCGGTGTTGAAGGCCACAACGGGCAACGACTCGCTCGCCGGGCGTCACATCGCGATCCAGGGGCTGGGCAACGTCGGCTTCTCCGTGGCGCGCTTCTGCCACGAGGCCGGTGCGAAGCTCACCGTTGCCGACATCTACGAACCGGTGGTGGTCAGGGCCGCAAGTGAAATGGGGGCCGAAGTCGTGTCCACGAACGACATCTACGACGTGGAGTGCGACGTGTTCTCACCCAACTCGATCGGTGGCGTGATCAACGATGACACGGTGCCCCGCCTTCGCTGTCCGGCGGTGGCGGGGGGCGCCAACAACGTGCTGGCCGAAGCTCGTCACGCGGACGCGCTCACGACGCGCGGAATCACCTACGGGCCCGACTACCTCGTCAACTCCGGCGGCCTGATCCGTTGTCAGGAGGAAGTCTTCGAGCGGCCCACCGAGGATTTCACGATCTACTCCAAGGTGACGCAGATCTACGACCAGACGCTCCAGGTGATCAAGCTGGCCGAGGAGTTGGGGACGAGCACGGCGGCGGCCGCCGACTGGATGGCCGAAGAGCGTATCGCAACGAGGAAGTAGGGACCAGGGAGGCGCGGCCGGGCGCGGGGGACCGGGCCTGGGCGACCGGGCGTCACACCTTGTATACGTGTTCGGGCCCGGGAAACCTGCCCGTGCGCACCTCTTCCGCGTAGCGCTTGACCGCGCCCTCCACCTCCGCGCCCAACTCGGCGTAGCGCTTCAGGAAGCGGGGGGCGAACCCCTCGTTCAGACCGAGCATGTCGTGCAGCACGAGCACCTGTCCGTCGCAGCGCGGACCGGCCCCGATGCCGATCGTGGGTGCCGCGAGACCGGCCGTCAGCCGTTGCGCGATCAACGCCGGCATGAGTTCCAGGACGATCGCGAAGACGCCCGCGTTCTCGAGTGCCCTGGCGTCGCGCAACAGCTTCTCGAGCGCGCCTTCGCCCCGTCCCTGGACCCGGGGTCCGCCCAGCGCGTGCACCGACTGGGGCGTAAAGCCGAGGTGTCCCATCACCGGAACCCCGGCGTTCACGAGCGCTTCCACCGCGGGGGCGATCTCGGCCCCACCCTCCACTTTCACCGCGCCGGCGCCCGTCTCCTTCAGGATGCGTCCCCCGTTCCGGACCGCGTCCACGGGCGACACCTGGTAGCTGAGATAGGGCATGTCGACCACAACCAGCGCTCGCGACGCACCCCGGCGGACGATGCGGCCGTGGTAGATCATCTGGTCGACGGTCGCCGACAGGGTCGTCTCTTCGCCGCAGAGCACCGACACGAGCGAATCGCCCACCAGGATGGCATCGACCCCGGCCGCGTCCACCATCGAGGCGAACAATGCATCGTACGCGGTGATCATGACGATCGGCTCTCCCGCCTTCTTGCGGCGCGCGAAGTCCAGAACCGTCATGGCTGCCATCAGTCTGCCGGGGGAATCCTGTCCATGCGCTGCTACACCTCGTACGGCTCGCCCGTCGCCGCGTCGCTCAGCAGGATGGCCGCAGTCGGGCAGTTTTCCGCCGCCACGATAATGTCCGCGATCGCGTCGCCTTCAGGGTCCACGACCTCGCTCTGGCGCCGCGCGTTGTGAGCGAACACACCCGGCGCCAGCGTCAGACACATGGCATTGCCAACGCAGCGGTCATGGTCGACGTAGATGTCCAGCGCTGCCGGTACGCGCCGTGGTGGCTTCGTCATGCCGGCCACCTCACGGGCAGCGACTTGACCGACCGGAACTGCAGGCTGGGCTGGTACTCGATCCGGTCCGTGGCCAGTTCGAAGCGGGAGAATCGCTCCGCGAGGCCGCGGAACACCTCCTGTCCCTCGACCCGCGCCAGCGTGGCGCCGAGGCAGTAGTGGATTCCCGACCCGAACGACAGATGCGGGTTCGGCTGCCGCCCGATATCGAAAGTGTCCGGATCGCTGAAGACCGCGGGATCGCGGTTCGCCGCCGCCATGATCCAGCGTAGCGACTCGCCCTTCCGGATGGTCCGCCCGGCGATCTCGACGTCTTCGGCGGCGATCCGCTGAGTCGACTTGACCGGCGGGTCGTAGCGCAGGCATTCCTCGGTGGCCAAACGCGCCATTCCCTTCGGGTCGGCCCGTAGCCGCTCCCACTGCTCGGGATTGCGGATGAAGGCCAACAGCCCGTTGCAGATCAGGTTCATCGTCGTCTCGTGGCCCGCGAAGAGCAGGAGACCCGTGTTCACCAGCACTTGCCGCCTGTCGAATACGCCCCGGTTCTCACCCTCTGCGAGCACTGAAATGAAATCCGTCCCCGGGTCCACGATCCGTTCCCGCACCAGCGGCGACGCATAGTCAACGATTCCCCTCACGGCGCGGGCGAGCGGGCGGAGACGATAAGGCTCGCCGCGATTGATGTACAGGATTCCGTCGGCCATCGCCCGAAGGCGGTCGCGGTCCTCGTAGGGAACCCCCATCATCTCCGCGATGATGCGAACCGGAAGCGGCGCGGCGAGCTCCGTGAGCACGTCCATCGACCCCTTCGCGTGCACGCCATCGAGGAGCTCGGCGACCGCAGAGCGCACGAACGGGCGCCACCGCTCCATCGCCTTGGGCGTGAAGTATCCGTGGACGACACCGCGCTGATGCAGGTGCTCCGGCCGGTCCTGCTCCACCAGCTGGTTCGCGCGGAAATCGCGGATCTCGTCGAAGAGGGGCAGGTCGGCCGCGTCGACCGGCGGATACGGCGGCGCCTCGACATGTCTGATCACCGCCGACGAAAAGAGTTCGTGGTGGCGCAGGATCCACACCAGTTCCTCGTATCCGGTCACCAGCCAGAGGCCGAAGCGGTCGTTCCGGTGCACCGGCTCAATCTCCCGGAGCGCGCCGAAATAGGTGTACGGGTCGGCAATCACCTCGGGCGCGAAGAGATCGTCGGTGAGGACGGCCTGCGTGCTCAACGGTCCTCCATCCGGCTGAACCGCAGGTTCCGCACACGGCCGGCGTCCACCATCAGCGACTGGAAACGCCCGCCCCGGAGCTCGGAGAACCGGAGCGTCAGCCCGCGTTCGCTCCCAAGCACCCCGTCCACTTCGGCCCGCAGGGTGAGGGGCTCCCACCGTCCCGCGTGAAGCGTGAGCCCTGCGCCGCCCTCCTCCAGAATCCGGTAGGTGGCATTCAACTCGGGACTGTGGAAGGATCCCGCGTAGCGCGTGCGGTCCGGGATGTCGTGGCCGGGCCGATCCTGCGGAGCGTCCCCCTCCTCCCCGGTCTCCGCCGGCGCCTCGCCCTCCGCCTCCGTTTCCGCGGCCGCGGGCGGCTCCATGCGGTCCGCCAGATAAGTCTCTGCGGTGCTCGCGATGAGCGCCATCGGGTCGATCTGCGAACGGTTGCACAGCGCCACGAAGGAATGGCCGGTCTCGGGGTAGCGCGACATGCCCGCGCGGTACCCGACCCACGCGCCCCCGTGGCCGACCGTCGCCAGCCCCCGATGCTCGCCGTGCGCGATGCCGAACGCGTAGGCAATGGTGTCGCCCGAGTTGAGCACGCCCCGCTGGTGCATGAGCGCCACCCACTCGGGCCCGCCGACCGTGCCGTCGGTCAGGTTGCGGTCCCAGGCCGCCCACTCCTCCACCGAGGTGAAGATTCCCCCGTCGCCGACCATGTCGAGGGTGGTCACGTTGATGCGGAAACCCTCGCCGTCGGCGGTGGGCGCGTAGCCGATGGCGCGGTCGGGCACGATCTCGTTGTGGTCGTCGTGGAAGTGCGTGCGGGTCATCCCCAGCGGCCCGAAAAACTCGGTCTCGGCAAACTCCCGCAGGCTTTGGCCCGAGGTGCGGGCCACGATCTCGCCGAGCAGGAAGTAGCCGGAATTGCTGTACAGAAACTCGGAGCCCGGCGTGAAGTTGAGCTCGCGCTGCCGGCTGATCGCGTCGAGAACCTCCTGGTTGGTGTAGAAGTCCTCGCTCCGGTTCCCCGCCAGGGACATGAGCACGATGTAGTCGCGCACTCCGGACGTGTGGTGTACCAGGTGTCTGATGGTGGGAGGGTGGGGGTAGTCGGGGAACTCGGAGATGTAGTCGCGGACGGGAGCATCCAGGTCGAGGTCACGACGGATGCTGAGCAGGGCGATCGCGGCGGCCGTGAATTGCTTGGAGACCGAGCCGACGCGGTGAATCGTCGCGGGACCATTCGGGATGCCGTGGTCGAGGTTGGCGGTGCCGTAACCGGTGGCGTGGACGAGGCGGCCATCACGGATCACGCCCAGCGAGCACCCGGGCCCGTCGGGGCTGGCGTAGTCGGCAAAGACGGCGTCGACGCGGGCGAGCGTGGCGGGGTCGGTGCCCGGTGGGATCTCCCCGTCGCCAGCCGGGCGGCAGGCGGTGAGCGCGGCCGTGGCGAGGGCGCTCGCGAACACGGTTGCGCGCGCGGTCGCGGCAACGGTCCTGAACGAGGCCGGACGGGCGGTTGCGGCCTCGATTCCGAACGAGGCCGGCCGCCACGCGCGGATCGGGGAAGTGCTTACTTTCATCCATGGAACGTGATGGTCGCCGCGAAGACGCCGCAAGCGCTTCCCCCGTTGCGGTATACGCGGAGCGGGCGGAGCGCTTCGCCGGGGAGGTGGCCGCGAGGACGGCCACGGTCGGCGCATACGGGACGTGGCGCCTGGTCCTGTTCGTGGCCGCGGTGGCCGGTGTCTGGTGGCAGTTCGCCTCGGGAAACCACACCGCGGCCTGGGCGGCCCTCGCCGGCTCGGCGGTCGCGTTCGCGGTCCTCGTCGTGCGGCAACGGGCCGCGCGGCACCGCCTGCGGCGCGCCGAGTTCATGGCCGACTTCAACCGGGCCGGGATCGCCCGGGTCGAACGCCGCTGGGCGGATCTGCCACCTGCGCCCCGGTTCACGGCTCCGGGGAGCCACGACTACGCCACGGACCTCGATCTGTACGGCGATGCGTCGCTGCTGCGGCTGGTCGGGACGTGCGGGACGGCGCCCGGGTGGAAGACGCTGCAGTCGTGGCTGCTCGGCCGGGCCGACCCGGAGACAATCGCGCTGCGCCAGGAGGCGGTCCGCGAGATGGCCGCGGCGATGGACTTTCGGGATCGGCTCGCGGCGGAGGCGCGCCTCGCGGCAGAGGCCTCGACGCCCGGTCGGGACGCCCCGACGCCCGTCGCCGGCACGGCATCGCACTCGAACGACCCGGATGCCCCAACCGAACGCTTCCTTGGCTGGGCCGAGGGCGATTCCTGGTTGCCGAACCACCGCTGGGTCCGGTTCACCGCCCTTGTGCTCGCACCGTTGAACCTCGCCGCCGTCGCCCTCTACCTGGCGGGCGCGGTACCCACCGCGGCGCTGGCCTGGACGTTGCTCGTCTCGGTCCTGGTCCGGACGCTGAGGCGCAAGGCGATCCGCCAGGTCTTCGCGGAAGCGGGCGACGGCGAATCCGGGGTGAGGCGGTACGGCCCCCTGCTGGGGCACCTTCACCGCGCCCCCCTCACGTCGAACTACATGACCGGGATCCGACAGCGCATCGGCGAGGGACAGCGGGCCGCCCCCGAGGAGATCGCCAGGCTGAGGCGGCTCCTGGACCTGGCCGACGTCCGGAGGTCGCCTCTCTTCCATCTCCCCCTCGCGATCGTGCTGCACTGGGACGTGCACGTGCTGGCCGCGCTCGAGCGCTGGAAGGCGCGGTCGGGCCGGCGCGTACGGGACTGGCTCGACGCAATCGGCGAGGCCGAGGCCCTGGCGGCCCTCGCAGCCACCGCGGCCGACCATCCCGACTGGACCGTGCCCGCGCTGGACCGGGACGCCGGCACGCTGCGGGCCCGCTCACTCGGCCACCCTCTTCTCGCCCCCGGGGTCTGCGTGCGCAACGATGTCGAGATCGGTCCCGCGGGCTCGTTCCTCCTCGTGACGGGCTCCAACATGTCCGGCAAGTCGACCCTGCTCCGGGCTGTCGGACTGAACGCCGTTCTGGCGCAGGCCGGGGGACCGGTGTGCGCCGGGGCGCTGCGGATGCAGCCAATGCGGGTCGTGACGAGCATGCGGGTCGAGGACTCGGTCACCGGCGGCGTGTCCTTCTTTATGGCGGGCCTGCACCGGCTGAAGGAGGTCGTGGATGCGGCCCGCGTCGGAGTGGACTCTCCCCGGCCGGATTCCGCATCGTCCGGCACCGACACACCGCGCACGCTCTATCTCCTCGACGAGATCCTGCGGGGCACCAACAGCGCCGAGCGGCGGATCGCGGCCCGCACGGTATTGCGTCATCTGCTGGAAACGGACGCCATCGGCGCGGTGACCACGCACGATCTGTCGCTCGCCGACGCCGACGACCTCGTCGCGCGGGCAGTGGCGATGCACTTCACGGAATCGGTGGACGACGGAGCGGACGGCCTCACCTTCGACTATCGGCTGCGCGCCGGTATCGCTACGTCGACGAACGCGCTGAAGCTCCTGAAAATGGTGGGGCTGGGACCGGACCCCG
The DNA here is from genome assembly GCA_028874905.1 of Gemmatimonadota bacterium. GTDB lineage: Bacteria > Gemmatimonadota > Gemmatimonadetes > Longimicrobiales > Gaopeijiaceae > Bin94. The sequence goes on along the minus strand of JAPPGZ010000092.1, from coordinate 145,357 downwards.
GCGACTAGCCCTTGCTCGTGGAGCATGTGCCAACCCGGGACCCTATCGCGGGACGCGGGCCGATGTCATAGCATTCCTGTGTGACCCCTCCACCGCTCACCCTCGTCATCCTCGCGGCCGGCAGCTCCACGCGCTTCGGCCGTCTCAAGCAACTCGCGCCGATCGGTCCCGGCGGCGAAGCCCTCCTCGATTACGCCCTCCATGACGGCGCTCTCGCGGGGTTCACACGCTTCGTGCTGGTCATCCAGGAGGACAAGCAGCGTGACTTCGACGCACACCTCGCCCCCACCGTCGCCGCCGGACTCGACATCGGCTACGTATACCAGGGGCTCACGCCTGGTGCCGGTGTAACGCCAGCCGGCCGGACTCGTCCCTGGGGCACGGGCCACGCCGTTCTGACTGCAGCGGAGCGCATCAGCGGCTCCTTCGCGCTCTGCAACGCCGACGACTTCTACGGCCGCGGCGCGTTCAAGGCACTGGCGGACGCGATGCGCGAAGGGGAATGCGCAGCGGAGAGCGGCTCGCCTCTCGGCGTGACGCCGGCCATAACCGTCGGCTACCCGCTTTCCACAACCCTTTCCGACAGTGGCGGTGTATCCCGCGGGATCTGCGAAGTCGATGAGACGGGCACACTTCAGCGGCTGTCCGAGCGCTTCGAGCTCCGCCGCTCCGGGAGCCGGGTCATGGGTCGCGACCTGGCCGGCGGGCCCATTGACGTGCCCCTGGATACTTTGGTATGCACCAACCTCTGGGGATTCCCGGAAACTGGAGGATATGACAAAAACCAAGATGATTCTGTCAAAATGGCTTGTGAACTCAGTCACAAAGATAGTGGTGAGCGTGTGGGCAGCACTCATAAGGACAAAAGCAACCGTGAATCTGTCACACGAGGTGATTCGCACGGCCATTCACGTGCGCTGGCGGCGGGTCGCGGAATCCTGGAACACCTGGAACGCCTCTTCTCGCGATTCCTCGCCTCCGGACCGGGGCTCGACCGCGAGTTCTATCTTACCGAGGCTGTAAACGACCTGATCGCCGCCGGTCATGTCCACTGTACCGTGATACCCACCCGGGCTACGTGGCTTGGCGTCACGTTTCCCGACGACCACCCCCGTGTAGCCGAATCCCTGCGGGCACTCGCGGACGCGGGGGTCTATCCGATGCGTCTTTGGGACGCTCCGCCAACCCTCCCTGCCCAAGGCTGAAGCCAATGCAACTTGCCCCCCTCGACTGGATCGTCATCGCGCTGTACGGGCTGACGGCTCTCGCGATCGGCCTCTACTTCGCGCGGCGCGCAGGCAAGGGCGCCGACGAGTTCTTCCTGTCGGGGCGCAAGCTGCCCTGGTGGCTGCTGGGCACGTCCATGGTTGCGACGACCTTCTCGACCGACACGCCCAACCTGGTCGCCGACTTCGTGCGCACCGGGGGAGTCGCGCAGAACTGGTCCTGGTGGGCCTTCCTCATCACCGGGATGTGCACCGTTTTCTTCTACGCGAAGCTCTGGCGGCGGTCGGGCGCGCTCACCGACATCGAGTTCTACGAGCTGCGCTATTCGGGGCGTCCCGCCGCCTTCCTGCGGGGCTTCCGCGCGCTGTACCTGGGCGTCTTCTACAACGTGATGATCATCGCGACCGTCACGCTCGCCGCGACCAAGATCGGCGGTGTCCTGCTCGGGCTGGACCCGCTCACGACCGTGCTGATCGCGGGGTCCGTGACTATGCTCTACTCGGCCACCTCGGGGCTCTGGGGTGTGGTCGTCACGGATCTCGTCCTGTTCGTCGTGGCAATGGTTGGATCGGTCGCCGCCGCATACTTCGCGCTCGCACAGCCCGAGGTCGGCGGCCTGGCAGGGCTCGTCGCCAACCCCGAGCTGCGTTCGGCGATGCGGTTCCTCCCCGACTTCTCGAACTGGAGTGTTGCAGCCGGGATCTTCATCATCCCGATCGCGGTACAGTGGTGGAGCGCGTGGTACCCGGGCTCCGAGCCCGGCGGCGGCGGCTATGTGGCACAGCGGATGCTGGCCGCCAGGAACGAGAAGGAATCGATGAAGGCCACGCTGTGGTTCAACGTCGCCCACTACGGGCTGCGGCCCTGGCCGTGGATCATCGTGGCGCTCTGCTCGATGGTCATCTACCCGGAGCTGGCCGACATCCAGACCCGCTTCCCCGACCTCGACCCCTCTCTGGTCGGCAACGACCTCGCCTACCCCGCGATGCTCGTCTTCCTGCCGGCGGGCCTGCTGGGTCTGGTGGTCGCGTCATTGGCGGCGGCGTACATGTCGACGATCAGCACGCAGCTCAACTGGGGTTCGTCGTACGTGGTGAGCGACTTCTACCGGCGCTTCGTGAACCCGGGAGCGAGCCAGCGGCGGCTGGTGGCGGTGGGTCGACTGTCGACGGTCGGACTGATGGTGCTCGGCGCCTTCATCGCTCTCCAACTGGACACCGCGGGCCAGGGCTTCCAGATCCTGCTCCAGATCGGCGCCGGGACCGGGCTCATCTTCCTGCTGCGCTGGTTCTGGTACCGCGTGAACGTCTGGAGCGAACTCGCCGGGATGACGATCTCGTTCCTCGTCGCCATCTATTTCGCGTGGGTGCACGGGGCGCTGGGCTTCGCGCCGCTTACCGGCTGGCAGCAGCTGGTCATCGGCGTGGCGATCACCACCGTGGGGTGGCTCGCGGTGACTCTCGTGACACCGCCCGCGCCCCGGGGAACCCTGCAGCGCTTCTACGACAGGATCCAGCCGCTCGGCAAGGGGTGGCGGCGAGTTGTAGACGTGGGAACCGGTCCGCGTGACGCCGAATCGATCACCGCTGCGTTCCTGGCCTGGTTCCTCGGGTGCGTGCTGGTCTACGCGGCACTCTTCGCGACGGGGTACCTGCTTTACGGGCAGGGGCTCGCGGGGGTGGCCGCGCTGGCGGTCTCGGCGGGGGCGGGAGTGTGGCTCTTCCGGCTATTGCCCAGACTCGGCTTCTCGGATTGAACTGGCTGGCCATCGCGCCCGGCCGCGTCAACCTGATCGGCGAGCACACCGACTACAACGGCCTGCCGGTGTTGCCGATGGCGCTGGACCGGGACGTGCGCATCGAGTTCGCGGTGGCGGACGGTCCAGTGGTGCGGCTGGACAGCCCCCTCGCGCGTTTGGACACCTTCGCGTTTCAGCTGAAACGTCCCATCGAGGCAGCGGACCAGGGGCACTGGTCGAACTACGTGCGGGCGGCGGCCAACGGGCTGCTGGAGCATGGTGTGCCACTGAAGCAGGGCATCGAGGGCACCGTGACGGGCGACGTGCCGATCGCATCCGGGCTGTCGTCCTCGTCCGCGCTGGTAGTGGCGTCTGCGCTGGCGTTGCTGAAGGCGAATGGGGTGGAGGTGGCCGGTGCCTCGGAGACCACCGGCGGTCCCGCTTCGTCCACCCGCGCGCAACCTGAGCCCGCCCTGTCGCCCCGCTCGCCTGTCGCCCCCATCTCCCGGCTGGAACTCGCAACTCTGATGGCCCGCGCCGAGCGGTTCGTGGGGCTCGAAGGAGGAGGGATGGACCAGGCGGCGTGTCTCCACGGAGCCGAGGGGCATGCGCTCCGGATCGACTTCGAGCCGTTGCGCGTGACGCCGGTGGCCGTGCCGGAGGGGTGGCGGTGGGTAGTGGCCTCGTCTCTGGTGCGCGCGGAGAAATCAAGAGGCGCCCGCGACGCGTACAACGAGCGGGCAGGGCAATGCCGGGAGGCGCTGGCGGTGCTGGGCAGCGTCTTCGCCAACGACGCGTCGGTGACGGCTGAACGGGACCGTCCGGGTGTTGCGCCGGTCAGCTACCGCGACCTCATCGCCGACGGCGACGTGGACGGTCTGCTCGAGCGAACCCGCCGAATCCTCCCCCCTGCGCTGTTTCGCCGCTTCCGGCACGTCGTGACGGAGGGACGACGGGTAGCGCTCGCCGAGGTGGCAATGCGCGAAGCCGACATGCGCGGATTCGGCGATCTCATGGTGCGGTCGCACGAGAGTCTCCGGGACGACTACGCAGTGAGCACGTCGGAACTGGACGAGATTGTCACGGTCGCATTGGAGGCGGGGGCGGCGGGGGCCCGCCTTACGGGGGCCGGCTTCGGTGGGTGCGCGGTGGCTCTGTGTGATGCTCCGACCATGGGGCCTGTCATGGACGCCCTGTCCGAACGCTTCTACGGCCCGCGCCTGAGCCGGCCGCCGAGTCGCGAAGAGATGTTCGCCGCGAAGCCGAGCGGCGGCGCAAGGGTGCGGATCAGGGACAGTTCCGGCGGCGGGCTGTGATCCGGAGCAGCCCTCCTGGACACCGCGGCCTGGTCGTGTTGGCCCTGCGATGCGACCGGCCGGAACTCACCGCGGAGGCGGCCTGCCCGGCGTGTTCGGTCTGTCCGGCGCTCCCTCACCGGCGCGGGGCCCTCCACCTCGTCGCCACAACTCACGCGCACGCCGGACGATGTCCGTGAAGCGCGGGTCGCTGCGCAGGGGATCCCACATCGAGCTGGTCATCAGAGATACCAGCGCCGGATCGCGATTCCGGACGGCAGCTTCGAGGTGTGCCAGGGCCGCGCCGTGGTCACCCAGACCGAGGGCCGTGGCCGCCATCTCCACATCCGACACGCGTTCGCCGCGCGCCACAAGGCCCTCATTGTGTTCCTGCCGCCACCGCCAGTAGCTCGCCGGATCGTCTTCCTCGAACGTCTCATGTAGCGCCTCGATAGAGGCCGCTGCGTCGGGCGTTTCACCCTGGGTGGCAAGAATCCGTTGCTCCCGGACCCCGACCGCACCCGCATGGTTGCCCTGCAACAGGTGTGCTTCCTCGAGCCCGGACCAGGCCGGAGCGACGTTTGGATCAGCCTCCACGATTGCCGTGAACACAACGGCCGCGCTGTCATACCGGCCTTCATTGAGCAGACGGTGACCCTCGACAACGGGAGAGCCCCGTCCGAGCCGGCGCCCGAATCGGGTTGATTCCAGCAGATACCGCCGCCGGAGCGAATCTCCTGCTGCCTCAACGAAGCGAGCCACTTCCGCCGTCGCCTCCACCCCCTCAACCACCTCCGCGTTCACGCCCGCGAAGCCCGCGCCAATCTGGTCGAACAGCACGACCCTCGCCGCCGCCACCTCGTCCTCCGCACCCCCCAGAGCCTCGGCCCGCCGCACATCCTCCAACACCTGCGCCAGAAGCTCGGGCGGCACCGAGTCGCGGTTCGGGAACTGCATCAAGCGTACGCCCGCCCTCCATGCCACGGGCAGCGAGAAGCTCGGATCCAGCGCCGCCGATCGGTCGAAGGAGGCCAGGGCCGCCTGCAGCCCCCCGGGTGTCCGCTGCTCCAACTCGCTCTTTCCCTGCAGAAACGCCCGGTAGGCCTCCGGATCCACCTCAGCTACCTGCTCCACCTCGTCGATTAGCTGTTCGCCCAGTTCCCCCTGCACCGTGGTGGCGATCTCGACTGCGACCTCGGTCTGCAATCGCAGAATGTCCTTCATCTCGCGCTGGAAGGTGCGCGACAGCATGTGCGTGTCGGTCGCTGCGTGCAGAAGCTGCAGGGTAATCCGCACGCTGTCGCTCTCGGACGTCATGGCCACCGAACCCGTGACGACGGCCTGCACCCCCAGTTCCGCCGCGATTTCGGGCAGCAGCATGTCGGAATCGGCATACCGCTCCACCGAAGTCCGCGATACGATCCGAAGGCTTGTGATGAGACTGAGTTGTGTGATGATCTCCTCGTGGAGCTGGCGCGCGAAGAGGTCGTCCCCCTCCGCGAAGTCCGCCAGGGGAAGGACCGCGATGGCTGTTATGGGCGCATCCGGGTCCAGGCTCGCGAACCGCACGGCCGCGGCTGGCGCGGCGTCGGTTCCGGCGCTCGCGTCCCCCGTCGCCGCACTCCGCTGGAACCACACCAACCCCAGCGCGACCGAGATCGAGGTCACGACCAGCAGCGCCAGACGCGGCGCCATGGTGACTTTCACGCCGCCCGGGGACTGGCGCGTCTTCGCCAATCCTTCCGGGGTGAGGTCGTAGACCCAGGCGAAGGCAAGCACGACCGGCAGGCCCAGGAAGGCCGCCACCACCAGGGACTGCAGCACCCAGTCCGGCGCGTTGAAGGCCGGAAGCACGATCTCGCCGAGCTGCAGCACCACGAACGCCGCCGCCACGTACACGCCGCCCGCGCGCACGACGTGCCTTCGGCGCAGCTCCCGCCAGAAGGCACCCAGCCCCTGCTTTGGCTTCATCTTTCGATCCCGTCCAGTCATGGCCAGCCACCACCGCATTGTGCACAACGCATTATGCACACCGCCGTCCCATTATGGGACCCCCGAGGGTTGGGTTTCGCTAGTGCGAACAGGGTTGCACTTGCCATTCGCGAACCGACCCCAGCGATTAGCAAGGATCTTAGCACGTGCCCCAAGGAGGATCCCATGCGCCGCCGCCCGTCCAGGTTCGTCTCCCCGACCCTTCTCCTCGTCGCCGCATCCATGCTCGGCCCGCCGGCGCAGCAGAACGCCCACGCGCAGTCGCGCTCGCCCATCCAACCCGACACTCGCTGGACCCTCGCAGCGGTGGGGGACGTGATCATGAACCGGCGGACGGCGCCGTTCGATCATCCGGGGGACCAAGGCTTCCATGAACTCGCCAACATCATTCGCGCGGCCGACGCGGCGTTCATGAACCTGGAGCAGTCGGTGTTCCGGCTGCAGGAGTTCACGGGCTGGCCGGCGGCGGAGAACGGGGGCAATTACGAGGTCGGATCGCCCGAGACGCTTCGGGATCTGGTCGACATGGGCTTCGACCTCTTCAACAACGCCAACAACCACACCACAGACTACGGCGTCGAGGGGATGCGGCTCACGAACCGGCTGCTGGACGAGTGGGGGCTCATCCATTCCGGGACGGGCGAGAACCTGGGGTGGGCCAGCCGTCCCGGGTACCTGGAGACGCCGAAGGGACGGATCGCGCTGATCGGGATGGCGTCCACGTTCACGCCCATGTCGCGCGCGGGAAGGGCCGGACCCACCGTGCAGGGACGGCCGGGACTGAACCCGCTGCGCCTGAGCACCCGCCACGAGGGGTCCCCCGAGACGATGGCCGCGCTGCGGGATGTCGCGCGCAGGCAGGGCCGCGATCTCTCGGACGACGAGGACGGGCCCGTGCGGGTTTTCGGCTCGACCGTGCATCCAGGGGACGAGGACCGCAGCATCGTGTCGCTGAACGATGTGGACCGGGAGCGTGTTCTGCACGAGGTGCGCAACGCCACCGACCAGGCCGACTACGTGGTCGTCAACAGCCACTCGCACGAGCCGGGCAACGCGTCACAGGTGCCACCGCCGTGGATGGAAGAGTTCGCGCGGCAGGCGATCGACGCGGGCGCAAACACGTTCGTCATCCACGGGCCGCACCAGCTCCGCGCGGTCGAGATCTACAACGGGCGCCCGATCTTCTACTCGCTCGCCAACTTCATCTTCCAGAACGAGACGATCGACCCGATGCCGTCGGACCAGCGCGACCGCTACGGCATCCCGCTCGACCGGCTCGCGTCGGAGATCTACGACACGCGATTCCGGGTGGACGAGGACGGCAACCCCACCACGGGGTTCCCGACGGGCGCCGAGTGGTACGAGAGCGTTGTTCCCGTGGCCACGTTCGAGGGCGACGAGGTCGTCGAGATCGTCTTCCACCCGATCGAGCTGAGCTGGAAGGCACCGCGCGGCCGCCGGGGCACCCCTCGGATCGCACCGGAGGAGCTGGGCCGCAAGATCATCGAGCACCTCGCCGCGCTGTCACGGCCGTACGGGACCGAGATCCGCTATGAGGACGGCGTAGGGGTGTGGCGGCGGTAGCGCGCGGCTTCGGTCGGCTTCGCCGGGAAGCCACGAAGCCTCCGCTTGCCTTGCCGACCATCGCGGGCGCATTGTAGGTGGGATCGGAGCCGCGCCGTGCGTGGCGCGCGGGAAACGGGGCGGCTCCGCGCGATCGCTCTTGAAGGAGGCCCTGCCCATGCGCAGCCAGCACGTCCGACCCGGCCGCATGTCAACCCCCCCGGCCGTCCTGGCCCTGGCCATCGCGGCGACCTTGACCGCCCTTCCCGTCGCCGCACAGCAATCCGCGGCCAACGGCCGTGCGCACGGGAACGGGGTGACCTTCTCGAAGGATATCGCCCCCATCCTCCAGGCCAACTGCGAGATCTGCCACCGGCCGGCGTCCGTGGGTCCCATGTCGCTCATGACGTACCAGGAGGTACGCCGCTATGCATCGCGTGCGCGAGATCTCGTCTCGAAGCGCCTCATGCCTCCGTACCACCTCGACACAGGGGTCGGAATCCAGGAAATCAAGGACGACTGGCGGCTGACCGACGAGGAGATCGAGACCGTCGTGGCGTGGGTGGACGCCGGAGCGCCCGAGGGGGACCCAGCCGACCTGCCGCCGCCGATCGAGTGGCCGAACGAGCAGAAATGGCAGCTCGAGGACATCCTTGGCCCGCCCGATCACGTGATCAAGTCGAAGCCGTTCGACGTGCCCGCAGAAGGCGGCGACACCTGGTGGCGTCCGCGGATGCCGACCGGGCTTGACGAGGACAAGTGGGCGATGGCGTTCGAGACGCGTCCGTCCTTCCCGGCCGGCCGGCAGGTCGTCCATCACGCGATCCCGCGCCTCCTGCGGCTCAACGAGGAGGGCCAGTACCGGCGCATCCAGAGCCTGTCCGAGTACGCCATGGGCAAGGTCGGCGAGATCGTGCCGGGCGATGCCGCGCGGCTCCTGAAGGCGGACGACATGATCGAATGGGACGCCCACTACTACCCCATGGGATACGACGTGCCGGGGGACCAGGTGGAGCTGGGCGTCTGGTTCCACGAGGAGGGCTATGAGCCGGAGTTCCAGCAGGACCTGCGCCTCTATCCGCTTCGGGGCGACATCGCGCTGGCGCCCGGCGGGACCGCGATGACCCAGGGCTTTCACCGGTGGGACCACCCGGTGCGCATCGACAGCTACCAGCCGCACGGCCACGTGCACCTCCATGCGATGTCGATACAGGCGGTGTACCCCGATGGCGATATCGAGTTGATCAGCATGGTCACGGACTTCGACGCCCGCTGGCACCACAGCTACATCTACGAGGACGACGTCGCGCCGCTCCTTCCGACGGGCACCGTGGTCGTGCTGACCGGATGGTACGACAACACCGCCGAGAACGAACTCACGCCGGACCCCGAGATCTGGTATGCGCGCGGCTCGCGCACGATGGACGAGATGTCGCACGCGTGGATCGCCGTCACGCACCTGACCGAGGAAGGCTACCAGAAGCTGGTCGAGGAGCGGGAAGCCAAGCTCGCGACCGACAGCGAAGACGACAGCAGCCGCAACGGCAACGACGGCACCGACAGCCGCTGATGCACGGCCCATCTGTGGCGCGGACTGCGGCCGCCGCGAGGATCCTGCCGGCGCCGCTCCTCGTGCTCGTTGTGTGTGCGGCGGCGGGCGTGTCCCTGCACGCCCAGGAGCGGCAGCGGCTGCCTCTTGCCCCGATCCTGCCCAAGGGGGATGAGGTGGCCCCCTTCTTCGAGGGCTGGTACCGCAACGACGACGGCACCTTCACGCTCTCGTTCGGGTTCTTCAACCTGAACAGCGAGCAGGTCCTCGACATCCCGGTCGGTCCCGACAACTTCATCGAGCCGGCCGAGTTCGACGGCATGCAGCCCACCCACTTCCCGGTGCGTCCGCGCAGGGACCGGGGCGTCTTCCACGTCACGGTGCCGGCTTCCTACGAGGACGGGGAGCAGGCGGTGGTGTGGACGATCACGGCGAACGGATACACCAACGCGACCCCGGGGCGCGTCGGGATCCCGGCGCTACAACTGGATTACGGGCCGCGGGCCATGGGATCGGTGTCGCCGGTCGTGCGGTTCAGCCCGGACGGGCCGGCGGGCCAGCACATTCAGGGCGTGTGGGGGGAGCCGCGCACCGCCACGGTGGGCGAGCCGCTCACGCTGACGGTGTGGACGGAAGAGGTATCGGTCCGCGCACCCGACGACATGGTCAACCAGGTCGTCAACGTCGGCCTCAGCTGGTTCAAGCACCAGGGACCCGCCGGCGCAGTCACGGTCGATCCCAGGCGCGTCGTGGTGGAAGGCGGCACCGGCGAGGCCACCGCGAGCGTCGTGTTCAGCGAGCCCGGCGAGTACGTGCTGCGCGCGCGCATCGACAACTGGGCTGCGAACGACAGCACCGGTGGCGACCAGTGCTGCTGGACGAACGCCTACGTGCGGGTGACCGTCACGCCCTGACGTGGCGGTGATGACAACCGGCTGACATGCCCGTCATCGAGACAACCGAGCTCACCAAGCGCTTCCCGGCCGTCCTGGCCGTCGACCGCGTCTCGCTCACGGTCGAGCAGGGCCAGATCTTCGGCTTCCTGGGCCCGAACGGCAGCGGCAAGACCACGACGATCGGGATGCTGATGGGCATCATCAAGCCCACAGCGGGGAGTTTTCGACTCTTCGGCGCAGGCGCCCCGCGTGAACTCCTGGCCGCGCGCGCCAGGGTCGGGGCCACGCTGGAGACGCCGAACTTCTACCCCTACCTCAGCGGCCGTGACAATCTGCGGATCGCTGCGGCGATCAAGGGGATCGGCAAGGCGCGGATCGAGGAATGTCTGGACATCGTGGGGCTGCGCGGGCGCGGCAAGCATCGCTTTCGGACCTATTCGCTGGGCATGAAGCAGCGGCTTGCGCTGGCGGCCACGATGCTGAACGACCCCGAGCTGATCGTGCTCGACGAGCCGGCCAACGGCCTGGATCCAAAGGGGATGAAGGAGGTCCGCAACATCATCCGGCTGCTGGCCGACCGCGGAAAGACGATCTTCCTGTCGAGCCATCTCCTGTGGGAGGTGGAACGCACGTGCACGCATGTTTCGATTGTGAGGAAGGGTCGGGTTGTCGGCACCGGGACGGTGGCGGAGATCGTCGGCGGCGAGATTACCGCGGTCGTGCGTGCGGAAGACGACGACTTGTTGCGCGCGGCCCTGGAGGCCTTCCCGGAGGCTACGTCCGTGCGCGCGTCCGACGACGGGCTGGTGGTCGCGCTGGCTTCGGACGACCTCGCGGCCCTCAACCGGTATCTCGCGGGCCAGGGGATCTACGTCTCGCATCTCGCGCGACGGCACCGGAGCCTCGAGGACGCCTTCATGGACCTCACCGGCGAGGACGAAGGTGCGGGTCAGGCGTCGCTCACGGAGTTCGCGTCGTGAGGCTGCTCGGCGTCCTGGTGCGGATCGAGATGCTCAAGGCGGTCAAACGCCCCGCGTGCTGGGTGACCCTGGGCGTGTTCACCGTGTTCAACGCGATCGCGACCCTGTCGTCGGGCGGCCCCTCGTCGCAGGCTTCGTTCCCCGACGCCTGGAGGGGCATCATCGAGCCCGCGATCAACCTGGGGCCGGTTTTCCTGGCGGCCCTGATGATCCTGCTCTTCGCGCCTGAGTTTCGGTGGCGGACCGCCCGGCAGAACGTCATCGACGGGCTGAGCAAGGAGCAGTTCTACTGGGCGAAGGTCCTTTTGCTGGTGCCGATGATGGCGGTCTTCATCGCGATCCCGACGGTGATCGGCGTCCTGGAAGTGGCCCCGAACCCGCGTGGAGGCGGCGGCGGCCTCGTCGAGCCCATGGATTTCAACTACATGCTGGGGTTCGTCGTCGCGCTGTTGTTGTGGGGAACGGCTGCGCTGATGATCTCGGCGCTGGTTCGGGCCGCCGGCGCCGGGCTGGGTCTGCTCTTCCTCTATTTCATCTGCGAGCAGATCGTCACGCAACTGCTTTCGATTCGGTGGAGGGCGCTCGAGCGCTTTTTCGACTTCCTGCCCGCCCAGTTGTACCAGACGATCACGAACACAGGTCTGTACTACCCCGAGGTGCTGGCACGCACCAACGCCGCGCGGGCCGAACGCGGCCAGGACCTGCTGGTGTACCCGGATCTGTGGATCCCGCTGGTCGCGGCGACGGCCTACGTGGTACTCTTTCTGGGGCTGGCATACGTGAACATGCGCAGGCGGGATCTGTAAGCCGCACTTTGGCTTCATCAAGGCCGGGGCCGCTGCCGCCCCCTGCCGACACACTCTGGAAACAAGGAAGGCGGGAATGAGGACGAATCGGCGTGACTTTCTGAAGACGACGGCGGCCGCGGGAGGCGCGGTCGCGGCAGGGATGGGTTCGTTCGCACTCACGGGATGCGCGGCTGAAGGAGATGGCCCCGCGGCGGGGTCCCAGGGTGCGGGCCAGCCCGGGGCCGCGAGGCCGCTCAGGATCCTGATCCTCGGCGGGACCGGCTTCATCGGACCCCACCAGGTCGAGTACGCGCTGTCGCGCGGCCACGAAGTCACCCTCTTCAACCGCGGCCGCACGAACGCCCACCTCTTCCCTGAAGTGGAGAAGCTCGTCGGCGACCGCGAGAGCGACCTCACCGCGCTGGAAGGCCGAAGCTGGGACGTGGTCGTGGACAACTCGGCGACCAACGCCCCGCACTGGGTCGAAGCCAGCGCCAACCTGCTGAGAGACACCTGCGAACGGTACATCTTCGTGTCCACGAGGTCGGTCTACGCCGACACGAGCCGTGTCCCCATGACGAGCGACGCGCCGGTGTGGACCCACGAGCTGGCAGGTGTGGAACCGGGCGCCGAGCGGCTGCCATACGGACTCGGCAAGGCGGTGTCCGAGCAGATCGTCCGGGACGTCTTCGGCGAAGACCGCACCATCGTCTTCCGGCCCGGACTGATCATCGGCCCCGGCGACCCGACCGACCGCTTCACCTACTGGCCGGTGCGGATTCATCGGGGCGGCGAGGTACTTGCGCCCGGCGACGGCACCGACCCGGTGCAGATCATCGACGTGCGCGATTTCGGCGACTGGCTGGTGCGCATGGCCGAGGCGGGCGAGTCCGGCACCTACAACGTGGTCGGGCCGCGCACGCCGCGTCCCATGGCCGAGCTGCTGTACGGGATCCGCGCGGTAACCACCGCCGAGACGACCTTCACCTGGGTCGACACCGACTTCGCGATCAACGCGGGGCTGCGCCCCTACGGCGAAATGCCGGTATGGCGCCCCGCGCGTGACGGTGCGGAGGGTTTCGCCCGCTTCGACCTCACGCCGGAGGTGGAGAAGGGGCTGACGTTCCGGTCGCTGGCCGACACGACAGCGGCGACTCTGGAGTTCCATTTCTCGCGGCCGCCGGAGCGCCAGGCGGAACTGAGGGCGGGGATTACCGCAGAACAGGAGGCCGAGGTCTTGGCCATGTGGCACGCGTCGCAGGGTGGATAGGTACTGTAAAGCGTACATTACATGAGGTAAAGTAAAGTGTACATTTCTTGGCAGGGCGCGGTCGCGCGCTGGGGTGCCGCACCGAAGAGCAGGTGTTTCGCGCTCGTCCTCGCCGCTTTTCCGTTGGCCGCCTGCGAGACACGCGAAGGCGCCGACCTCGTCCTCCGCGGCGGCATCGTCGCCACCGTCGACGCCGACAACACAATGGCCGAAGCCGTCGCGATCGACGACGGCTGGATCGTCGCGGTGGGCAGCGACACGGATATCGACCCGCTGATCGGCGCACAGACCCAGGTGATCGAGCTGGACGGCCGGTTCGCGGCCCCCGGCTTCATCGAGGGGCACGGCCACTACATGAGCCTCGGCAACTCGAAGACCATCCTCGATCTCAACGACGTCGCCAACTGGGGCGAGATCGTGCAGATGGTCGCCGACGCGGTTGCGGACGCCGAGCCCGGGGAGTGGATCCGCGGTCGCGGCTGGCACCAGGAGAAGTGGGACCGGCCGCCGGACCCGGTCGTGGAGGGCAACCCGACCCACGCCACGCTCACTGCGGTCAGCCCGGAGAACCCGGTGCTGCTGGGCCACGCGTCGGGGCACGCCGCCTTCGCCAACGCGCTGGCGATGGAACTCGGCGGCTACGACCGGGACTCCGAACCGCCGCCGGGGGGTGAGCTGGTCCGCGACGAGAACGGCGAACTGACCGGCCTCCTGCGCGAGACGGCCCAGGGACCGGTATCCGCGGCCTTCGCCGATTCGCAGCTGGGCCGCACGGCGGAAGAGATCGAAGCCCAGTTCCGGCGCGAGGTGATGCTCGCCGCCGAAGAAGCGCTATCCAAGGGCGTGACCTCGTTCCAGGACGCGGGCACCGGCTTCGGAACCATCGACCGCCTCAAGGAGATGGAGGCCGAGGGTGCGCTCCCCGTCCGCCTATACATCATGGTCCGCCGCCAGTCCAACGAGGAGATGGACGCGCGCCTGGGGGACTACTACATGCCGTCCGAGGGCGACGACTACCTGACCGTGCGCTCCATCAAGCGTCAGATCGATGGCGCGCTGGGTTCGCACGGCGCCTGGCTCCTGGAGCCTTACGAGGACATGCCCAGCTCGGCCGGCCTCGTCCTCGAAACCGTGGAAGACATCACCGGCACCGCCCACGTCGCCATCAAACACGGCTTCCAGGTCAACACGCACGCGATTGGCGACCGCGCCAACCGCGAGGTCCTCGACATCTACGAGTCCGTCTTCGACTCGGCCGGGGCGCGCGACGACCTCCGCTGGCGGATCGAGCACGCGCAGCACGTCCACCCCGACGACATTCCCCGCTTCGCCGAACTCGGCGTGCTCGCTTCCATGCAGGGCGTCCACGCCACTTCGGACTTTCCATGGGTGCCGATCCGCCTTGGCGACACCCGCGCGGAGGAGCGGACCTACCTGTGGCGCTCTTTCCTCGACGCGGGCGTACCGATCAACAACGGCACCGACGTCCCCGTCGAGGACATCGATCCGCTCGCCAGCTTCCGCTCCTCGGTCACCCGCCAAACCGCCGACGGGTCGATCTACTACCCGGGGCAGAACATGACGCGCACCGAGGCGCTCCGCAGCTACACGATCAACAACGCGTACGCCGCCTTCGAGGAGCACTACAAGGGCTCGCTCGAGGTCGGCAAGCTGGGCGACGTGGTCGTCATCGACCGCAACATCCTTACCGTGTCCGACGAGGACCTGGCCGACGCTCGTGTCGACGCCACCATCGTGGGAGGAGTGGTTCGGTATGAGAGGTAGAGAGCGACCGTTCCCGCTATGGCTTCGCCCCGGCGGCGGACCGGCGGCGACCCCGCCCGGGCGCGCCTGCATGATGCCCGCCCTGGCCGCGCTGGCCACGATCATCGCCTGTGAGTCACCTCCCGCGCCCGGCGAGGACGCACAGCAAGGAGACCGCGCAATGCCCGAACCCACGCCCATCGAACACATCGTCCCCGACGGCGTAGCACGGCTCCCCGTCTTCACGCCTGCGGTGCGCGTCGGCGACCTGGTCTTCCTCTCCGGCGCGATCGGCACCCCGCCCAGCGGCGAACTGCGCGTCGTCGACGGCGGGGTCGGCGCCGAAACCCGTGCAACCATGGACAACATCGGCCGCGTCCTTGAGGCGGCGGGGCTCGGCTTCGCGGACCTCGTGAAGTGCACCGTGTTCCTCGCCGACATCGCCGACTACGCGGAGATGAACGAGGCCTATGTCACGTACTTCGAGGGGATCGAACCGCCGGCGCGCTCGGCGATGGCTGGAAGCGGCCTGGCGCTCGGCGCCAGGGTGGAGATCGAGTGTATCGCGCGGGGGAAGTGACGCGATTGGCGCGGTCGCGCTGACCGGTGCTAGGCGGAGGCCGGAAAAGTCCGCGCGACCGGGTGCACCAACAGCTCCGGCAGCGTTCCGTCGCGACTCGCGGCGACCAATTGATCAGGTTCGAAGGCCGGCACTCCCGTAGCACGCGCTTCCGCCATTAGGACGGGGTCGTCGGAGCAGACGGCCCGCGCTAGTTCCAGCAGGACCGAACGCTGACTTTGCGGGAAACCGGAGAGGACGACGCACCGCTTTTCCGGGCAATCGCCCACTGCGGACGAGGTCTCGCCGGGCGGCTCCACGCCGAGCAAAGCGACACGCAACGGGGTGTGCTCCGCGATCCGGTCGCACAACTGCTTCCAGCACTCCAGGGCGGAATCCGAACGGGATCCGACGGGGGGTCGCGGGTCCCGTTCCGTGCCCGGCGGTGCAGGCACCAGGAGGACGAAGCCGCCGCGGAGACCGGCAGCGCGGACTCGCCGAAGGGCATCGGCCAGTACCGCCGGACCGTATCCACGCCGGCGGTGCGGTGCGGTCAGGAACGGAATCACGTTGGTGGGCCTGCCAGGTCGCGGACCGGACAGCCTATCGGCATGTTTGGCGTCCTTCATGCATGATTCTCACGAACAAAACACACGAAAAACGGGCGATTGTGTAACAATCAGGTCACTAACCGCCGATTCCGTCCATTCCCGCGCCTTCCAGCACGTCGTTGAGGCCCCTACGGTGACAGCCCCCGCAATTCCTCGATCACGTCGTCCAGCCCCTCCAGTTGTTCTTCCGCCGCGCGGGCCTCCTCCCAGATCCTCGCCATGCGGCGCCGCTGGTCGTCGGACGGCCCGGTGAGCGAGCCGGTCGTTGAAGGCCCGCCGTCGAACTTGCCCAGCAGACCGGTCCACCAGTTACGGATATCGGCGTTGAGGCGGCGCCATTCGTCGGCAACCTCCTCGATTTCGGCGGCCAGCTCCTGCGCGCGTTCCAGGTCGTCCTCGTCGATGCCGTCGCCTTCTTCAAGCGCTTCGATTGCGTCCTCGGCCTCCCGCTCAAGGTCGTAGGCGGCGACACCCTCGTCGTACGCAAACCGCTTCAGCTCGTGCAGCTCCATCGTGAACCCGTAGCGCGCGAGCCGCTCTTCCGCGGTCACGCGCAGCCGCTCGTCGGGCCGTACGGTGAGATCCTGCTGGCGACGCTCGTCCCCGACCGTGAGGACCACGATGAACTCGCCCGGCAAAACGAACGGCCCATCGGGACCCGAGTCCAGGTTGGGCACCTCGTAGCGGGCCGTGTCGTGCGGAATGGGCTCGTGGCGCAGGTCCCAGGTCACACGGCTCGTCCCCGCCGCTCCAGGCCCGGTCAGGGTACGCACGACCGCGCCGGAGGCGTCACGCACCTCGATGCTCACCCCGCCTTCGACCGCTTCCGGCAGCCAGTAGTCGAAGTTCGCGCCGTAGGCCGGATTCTCGGCCCGATACATCCCCTGCCCCTGTGATGGGACATCGTTGCGATAGAGGAACATCGTCGCGGGCCTGGGCGGCGTGAAGATCGGCTCGTCGACCTCGGTCAGGCGCCCGGTCGCGACGCCACTTTCGAACTCGATGTACAGATACGGCGAGATCAGGCCAATGTCGTCCAGGACGTAGATGCCGCGGCCGTGCGTCCCGGCCACCACGTCGTTGTCGCGCGGGTGGATCTCGATGTCGTCGACCGGCACGGCCGGCATCCCGGAGCCAAGGTGGCCCCACGTCGCACCCCCGTCGATCGACGCGAAGGCGCCGTCCTCCGCGCCCACGATCAGCACGTTCGGGTTGGCGTGGTGCTCGCGGATCACGTTGACGGTGGCGCTGGCGAGCCCGGCCACAAGCGGTCGCCACGTCGCCCCCATGTCCTCGGTCACGAAGATGTAGGGCGCGTAGTCGTCGTCCCAGTGCCCGTCGAGGCTAACGTACGCGCGCGCGCCCTCGAAGTGCGACGCCTCCATCCAACTCACGTAGTACGGGAAGGGCGGCCCGCCTGCCGCGCCCACGATATTCGCCGTGACGTCCGTCCACGTCTCGCCGTCGTCGGGGCTGACCTGCACGGTGCCGTCGTCCGCGCCGGTCCACAGCACGCCCGCCGTGACCGGCGACTCGGAAACGGCCGTGATCTCGCCGTACCCCGACACCCCGTCGTGCTTCGACAGGGTGGTCGAGTCCGGCATCATCCCCATGATCGGCAGGCTGTCGGGGAGGAGTCCCCGCGTCAGTTCCCCGGTGGCGCGCCAGCTCTCGCCCCGATCGTCCGAAATGAAGAGGCGGTTGCCGCCCAGGTAGACGCGGTTCGAGTTGTGGGGAGACACCAGGATCGGCGACTTCCAGTCGAAGTTGTACACCTCGGTGGTGTCGCGCGGGAAGGGCTTCAGGGCCTTGCGGTCGCCCGTCGCCAGGTCCACGCGCACGATCCCCGCGTTCTGCGAAGTGACGTAAACCGTGCCCGGGTCGGACGGGTCCGTCTCCGCGTACATCCCGTCGCCGTAGTCGATCACCTGCCAGTCGCGGTTGAGGATGCCGTGGTAGCGGGTGTTCCGGCTCGGTCCCCGGTACGAGTTGTTGTCCTGCAGACCGCCATAGACGAAGTACGGGTCGGCCATGTCGAGGTCGATGTCGTAGAACTGCTGGATCGGAATGTTGGAGATGAAGGTCCAGTTGTCGCCCCGGTCCCAGGTCGAATAGAGGCCGCCGTCGTTGCCCAGGATCATGTGCGCCGAGTTCTCGGGGTCGATCCACAGGTCGTGGTGGTCGACGTGCACGCCGGTGTTGTACACGACCTCCTGTGCCACCGTGTTGAACGTCTCGCCCCCGTCGGTGGTGCGGTGCAGCGAGCCCGCTACCAGGTACACGGTCTCGTCGTCGTTGGGATCGATCCTGAGCTGGCTGTAGTACATGGGGCGCTGGTTGAGCTCGTTGACCCGTGTCCACGATTCACCACGATCGGTCGACTTGAAGATCCCGCCTTCCTCTGCTTCGACCACCGCCATGACCAGCTGCGGATTGCGGCGCGACACCGCGAGGCCGATACGGCCCATGTCGCCCTCCGGCAAACCCTCGGTCAGCTCCCGCCAGGTATCGCCGCCGTCCGTGCTCTTGTAGATGCCGCTCCCCGGACCGCCCCCGATGAACCCGTGCGCCCGCCGCTGGCGCTGGTACATCGCCGCGTAGAGAATGGCTGGATCGGACGGATCCATGGCGAGATCGATTGCGCCCGTGTTCTCATCGATGTAGAGCAGCCTTTCCCATGTGGCACCCCGGTCGGTCGTGCGGAAGACGCCGCGCTCCTCGTTCGGGCCGAAGAGATGGCCCACCGCGGCCACCCAAACGCGGTCCGGATCGGTGGGATGCACCACGATGCGGCCAACGTGCCTCGTGTCCTCGAGCCCGGTGAGCCGCCACGTCTTGCCGCCGTCCGACGAGTGGTAGACGCCCTGTCCCCACGGCGAGCTGTTGCGGTTGTTGGCCTCGCCGGTCCCGACCCAGATCTCGAGCGGATCGGACGGGGCCAGCGCAATGTCTCCAACGGACAGGTTGGGCTGGTCGTCGAAGATCGGGGTCCACGTGGTGCCGTGGTTGACACTCTCCCAGACGCCGCCCGACGCGGCCCCGACGTAGATGTGCGACTGGGTGCCCGGCACGACCTCGAGGTCGCTGATCCGCCCGCCCGCGATGGCGGGGCCAATGTAGCGCCAGGTGAGGCCGGCGGCGATGCGGCCGGGGGTCTGGGCGGCCGCGGGGTTGGCAGCGAAATGCATCGCGGCGAAATGCACTGCGGCGGCGCAGGTGAGGGACAGGACCAGGGTGGTCGTCGTGGTGCGCTGCATTGGTGGATTCTCCGGCTGGGGCGGTGAGTTACTCGCGGGCGCTCGGGGTGCAACGTGGCGCGCGACGAGTCGTCGGGGCAACTTGGATGCCATGAGCGAGGACGAAACCCGCATCTCCGAGGAGAAGGCACGCGTACTCTGGCGCCGCGCGGCCGAGTTGCAAGCCGAGGCCGCTCGTCGCCTCGAAGAGCGTTCGAGACAGCTGGCTCCGCGGGGGCGGCCCGCCGACGTGGGCGAGGTCGAAGGATACCGCCTCGCGGATGTGCGGGCCGCCGCGGAAGAAGCCGGGATCTCGCCCGAGTTCGTGGATCACGCGCTAGCGGAATCTCACAGCCGGGCGCTGGCCGAAGGAGACCAGGCCCGGCCGTCGGCGATGGCAGCGCGTTTCCTGGGCGAGCCGCCGCTCAAGCTGGAGGTTTCCCGGGTGATCCACGCACCGGCGGAGGAGGTCTACGCCGCCATGCAAAGGATCCTCCCGGCGCGCCCGTTTCGCCTCAGTCTTGTCGATCACTATGGAGCCGATCCCCTCGACGGAGGCGTGCTGGCGTTCAACGTTCCTGCCTACTCGTACACGGCAACCGCGGCGGACCAGTCGTTCCCTTACGAGATGGCCTGGGCCAACCTCAAGCAGCTGCACTTCAGCCTCCGGCGCCTGGACACCGAACCGCCCGCGACCGAGTTGACTGTGCAAGGGAGCCTGATTCACAGCCACAAGCTCAACCTGTGGGTCGGGGGTGGGATTTCGGGGGTGGTCGCGTCGTTGAGTGGGGTTGTTGGCGGCTTCGCGGGCGGGGCGGCGGGGGCTGCCCTGGGTATCGGAGGTTTCGCGGCCGGTACGGCGGTGGCGGGGTTCCTGGCCGGTGCGGCAGCGGTCGGAGGGCTAGCGATGCTGGGCTGGCGCGGGATTTATCGTTACGCGTTGCGCCGTGGGGAGAAGGCTATCCGGGACCTGATCGGCTCGATCTCTGTCGACATCGAGACCGGTGGGGGTTTTTCGAGCCCAAAACCGCTTCCGAACCCCTTCAGGGGCTTCCTCGGGGAGGGTCCGGAGGCGTAACTGTGGGAAGGTCCGAATGCGCAACTGTCAGGGCCTGGTCCGAGGCGCAAGGCTGCGGTGGTCGGAGCCGCGGCTGGTGTGGACCAGCAGCTCGAGGTCGCCGTTCATGATGTCGTGCAGGAGTCGGGGGGACAGCGCCATCGTGCCGTTCATGTCCGCTTCTTCAGGACCGCCGATCCGCAGCACGACGACCGGGCCGTCCTCGCCGGAGGTGCGGCGAAGAACGGTGCCGTAGACGTCGGTGGGGTCGGTGCCGGAGATGGTGATGCGGTATGAGAGGGTGCCGGTGGGGAGGTCCACGCCCATGACGGCGTCGACTCCGTTGCCGCTGGGGGGATCGGTGGTGATTTGCACGGGGGGCGGTGCGGCGCCGTTGACCAGGGGCGGGGTGCGCAGCGGAGCGCGCCGTTTGGGACGCGCGGCCTCGTAGGCGAACGCGAACGCGACCAGGCGGGCGTCGTCGAGCGAGCGGCCCAGCAGTTCCAGGCCGACCGGGAGGCCGCGCTCGGTGAAGCCGGCCGGGATGGTGAGCGCAGGGAGGCCGGTGTGCGCGCTCAGGAAGCAGGTCGCGCCGGTAGGTGCCGCGCCGATGAGGGCGGTCTCCTGCCGCATGGTCGGGTAGGCCAGCGCGTCGAGATCGTGCCGGGTGAGGAGGTCGACGACCGCCGCCGTGAGGACGCGGCGGCGCTCCAGGGTCTCGTCGAGCTCGGGGGTGTCGCGGGCGGCGCGTTCGTTGCGGCGGCGGAAGCTGCCGTCCAGCGCCTCGTGATGGAGGCCGGCTTCGAGGATCTCTTCCAGCGACGCGACGGGTGCGTCGGGAACGCCGGCCAGGTAGTTCATCAGGTCGAACTTGAAATCGAAATCGATCAGGCCGGTGTTGGAGAGCAGGTCGTCCATTTCGGGGATTTCGACATCCAGGACCGTCGCGCCGAGGGCCTCCATCTCCGCGAGGGCATCGCGAATCACCTGCGTCACGCTGCCCGCGCTTCCCTCCTCCGGCACCCATGTCTCCAGCACCCCGATCCGGGCTTCATCGAGGGCGGTCGGGTCGAGCGCGGCCTGGAAGTTCGGCGTGTCGTGCCCCTCGAGAATGGCGGTTGCAGGGTCGGCGGGATCGCGTCCCACCGTGGCATCCAGCGCAATGGCCAGATCGGTCACCGTGCGCGCCAGCGGTCCGCCTGTGTCCTGCGAATGAGACAGTGGCAGAATCCCGTCGATGCTCGACAGCCCCTTGGTCGGCCTCAGCCCGAAGAGGTTGTGCACGGAGGCGGGGATCCGGATCGAACCGCAGGTGTCGCTGCCCCACGCCACGGCCGCGAAGCTGGCGGCGACGGCCGCGCCGGTGCCGCCCGAACTGCCGCCGGGGTTCCGAGCCGGATCGTACGGGTTCCGCGTCTGCCCGCCCAGCGAGCTGATCGTGGTGATCCCCGCCGCGAGTTCGTGCAGGTTCGTCTTGCCCAGGATCACGGCGCCGGCATCGAGAAGACGTTTCACCTGAAACGCGTTGTCGACCGGACGGAGACCCGCGAGCGCCAGACTTGATCCCGTCGTCGGCATCCAGTCCATGTCGTAGTTGTCTTTCATGAGGACCGGGATGCCGTGCATCGGGCCCCGCACCGTTCCCGCCGCCCGCTCCGCATCCAGCGCCGCGGCTTGCTCCAGCGCGAGCGGATTCAGACGGATGATCGTGTTGAGCGCCGAACCCGCCCGGTCATAGGCGGCGATGCGGGTCAGGTAGGAATCGACCAGCTGCACCGAGGTGACCTGGCGCGCGGCCATCGCGTCCTGCAACTCGAAAATCGTGGCCTCGGCGACCTCGAAGCCGGTGTCGGTGGCCGACCTCTGGGGTCCGCACGCGGAAGCCATCGCGAGGAGGGCGACGAGGGCAGGGCGGAGAAGCATGGGTCAGGCGGTCAGGAACAGGACGATCGTGGTCAGGGGACTTACGATCGTGAAGTACAGGATACTCAGCACGAACGCCTTGACCAGGGTGACGAACCAGCCGTTCCCGTAGAAGCGGCGCAGGGCGATGATCGGGTAGGCCACGACCGTCAGTCCGAGGATTCCCTGGGCCCACCCCTGCCCGGCCGCGCCCATGGGTGTGATCGACGCGATCAGCATCAGGGTGAAGATGATGAACAGAAACGAGTGGACATGCATGCCGAAGATGAGGTGCTCGATGTAGTACCGCTTCTTGCGCCAATAGAACACGGCGAGGATCAACGCGTAGACGGGCAACAGGAAGAACATGGCAATCGACAGGTTGCCGATGATACGTTCGAAGAACGCGTCGCGGTCGTGCAGCAGGTCGACCATGCTGTTCAGCATCATCCTCGCCAGGAAGCCGCGGAAACCCGGCAGTACGACTGCAGCGCCAGGGGGCGGTTCGCCGGCGACCGTCCCGGCCGTCTGCGCCGCGCTGTCGGCGGCCGGCGCAATGTCCTCCGCCGGCCCCGGATCCGCTTGCCGTCCGCCCACCGACGACGCCTGAGCTTCGGAATCGAATACCGCAGCCAGGAGGGCGAGGGCGGTCTGCGTGACCCACTCCGACTCGCGATTGAGCAGATCGTCGAGCTTGCCGTGCTGGGAAGGCTCCAGGTTCGCCCTGAGCGCTGCAATCCCGGACTCGCCGATCTCCATCGACCCCGAAACGTCGTCGCCGTCGATCTGCAGCTGAATTCCGGGCACCATGGCCTGCAGGGAATCCATCGCGACCTGAAGGGAATCCATCACCTCCCCCGGGATCTCGGCGAAGCTTGAAGATGGATCCTGGTCCGGCTCCTCCTCGAGCAGGTTGGGAACCCGCGACATCACCAGCGACATCGTGAGGAAGAAGATCACGCTGGTGAAGAGGTAGAGCCGGACCGGCGTCATGTATCGCGCGCGCCGGTTGCGGGAAAACTCGGTCGACAGGCTGCCAGGCTTGAAGAGCAGGAGCTTGAGCGTCTGCGCGAGGCGGCCGTCGAACTCGAAGGACTCGCGCACCAGCTCGCCCAGCACCGGGAAGAGGGATCGCGAGTAGGTGCGGTCGTTCTGGCCGCACTGCGAGCAGAAGCGCTCTGCGCGCGGGCGTCCGCAGTTCTCGCACAGGGCACTATCGGCGCTGGCGCCGGACGTGGCTTCGTACGTGGCTTCGGCGGTGGACTCGTTGCTGGCGTCGGTCATGGGCGCAACCTAGAATGACGCCGGGCCGCGCGGCAATCCGCCCGCGCCGTCCAGCAGCACCCTTCCTTCCGCCTGCCGGACAGCAGGCGGCACCCATGTCCCGCACCACGACGCGACCCATGTTCGACCACCTCACCCGCGCGACCCTCGCCACCGTCATCCCCGCCGCCGCGCTTGCGGCGCTCGCCGCCACCCCGCAGGGCGCGACCGCCCAAGCGACGCAGCCCGACATCGCCCTCATCACCCAGGCCACCCGAGGGCTCCCGCTTCGCGGAATCGGCCCGGCGCTGATGGGCGGGCGCATCGCGGACATCGCGGTACACCCCGGCGACCCCACGACCTGGTACATCGCGGTCGGCTCCGGCGGCGTCTGGAAGACCACGAATTCAGGCGTCACGTGGACGCCCGTCTTCGACGACCAGCCGTCGTACTCGATCGGGGCCGTGGCCATCGATCCGTCCGATCCGGACATTGTCTGGGCCGGCACCGGCGAAAATGTCAGCGGGCGGCACGTGGCCTGGGGCGACGGCGTCTACCGGAGCCGCGACGGCGGACGCACCTGGGAGCAGGCGGGGCTGGCCGCGTCCGAGCACATCGGCAGGATCCTGGTCGATCCGCGGGATGGCAACACCGTGTTCGTGGCGGCCGAGGGTCCGCTATGGTCGGCGGGGGGCGAGCGCGGCCTCTACCGGACCGGGGACGGCGGCGAGACCTGGGACGCCGTGCTGACCGTCGACGAGAACACCGGCGTGACCGACGTCGAGTTCGATCCCGTAGACCCCGACATCATGTACGCGGCCACCTACGAGCGCCGCCGTACCGTCTGGTCGCTGCTGGCGGGTGGCCCGGGCTCGGGCATTCACAAGTCCACCGACGGCGGTCGCACATGGCGTGAGGTCACAGCGGGCCTGCCCAATGGCGACATGGGCAAGATCGGCATCGACGTCTCCGGCGCCGACCGCAACATCGTCTACGCCACCATCGAGGGCGGACCCAACGACCGCGGCTTCTACCGCTCCACCGACCGGGGCGAAAGCTGGGAGCGCCGCAATTCCTACATCTCGGGCGGCACGGGGCCGCACTACTACCAGGAGATCGAGGCGTCGCCCCACGACCCCGACCTCGTCTACCAGATGGACGTCTTCATCCACGTCACCCGCGACGGCGGCGCCACGTTCACCGAGTTGGGGACCGGCCGCGAGAAGCACAGCGACAACCACGCGCTGTGGATCGACCCCGCCAACGGCAGACACATGCTCGCCGGCACCGACGCGGGCCTTTACGAGACCTTCGACGAGGGCACGACCTGGCGGCACTTCCCCAACATGCCGATCTCGCAGTTCTACAAGCTCGCGCTAGACAACTCGGAGCCCTTCTACAACATCCTCGGCGGAGCGCAGGACCTGGGAACGCTCCACGGGCCCTCGCGAACGATGAACATGGAGGGCGTCCGCAACCGCGACTGGTACGCCCCGCTGGGCGCCGACGGGTACGCGCTCGCCTTCGACCCGACCGATCCAGCCATTGCCTATATCCAGTCCCAGCAAGGCAACCTCCAGCGGGTCAACCTGCACAACCACGAGCTCATCAACATCCGCCCGCTGCCGGCCCCCGGCGACCCGCCCGAGCGCTGGAACTGGGACAGCCCCGTTGTTGCGAGCCCCCACGCGGAAGGCCGGATCTACTACGCGTCCCAGCGCGTGTGGCGGAGCGACGACCGCGGCAACTCCTGGACGGCCGTGAGCGGCGACCTGACCCGCGACGACAACCGCTACGAGTTGCCGGTGGCCGGACGTGTCCGCAGTGTGAACGCGCTCTGGGGCAACACCGCAATGTCATGGTACTCAACGATTTCGGCCATTTCGGAATCGCCGCTCGACGAGGGCGTCATTGTCGCCGGCACCGACGACGGGCTGGTTCAGGTGACGGAGGACGGAGGCGCGAACTGGCGCCAGGCCGCCCCGCTGCCGGGCCTCCCGGAGCGCGCCTTCATGAACGACGTCAAGGCGTCCCAGCACGACCGCGCATCATTTTTCGTTGCGCCGGACAACCACAAGGAGGGCGACTACACCCCCTACCTCTTCGAGACCAACGACGCCGGCCGCACCTGGCGCTCGATCGCCGGCGACCTGCCCGACGGCGTCATCATCTGGTCGGTCGAGCAGGACCACGTGCGTCCCGATCTGCTATTCCTTGGCGCCGAGAACGGCATCTATTTCACGCCCAACGGCGGTGCCAACTGGGTCCTGCTGGGCGCGGGCGCACCCACGATCTCGTTCCGAGACCTGGAGATCCAGCGCCGCGACAATGATCTGGTGGGAGCAACCTTCGGCCGTGGCTTCTACGTTCTCGACGACTACGCGCCCCTGAGGGATATGGCCGACGGTGCGCTTGCGGCGGGAGCCGTTCTGTTCCCCGTGCGGGACGCATGGTGGTACGTCCCCAACGCCCCGCTACAGGCCCCGGGCCAGCCGACCCTGGGCACGACCTCGTTCGTGACGCCCAACCCCGACTTCGGCGCCACGTTCACCTATTGGCTGGCGGAGACGCCCGAGACAATGCGCACTGAGCGCCGCGAGGCGGAACGGGCGGCGGTGGCACGTGGCGAGGACATCACGTTCCCCGGCTACGACGCCCTGCGAGACGAAGCGCTGGAGAGCGGGCCGCGCGTGGCAATGGTTGTACGGGACGCCGCCGGCGACGCCGTCCGGCGCGTCATGGGCCCCGCGACCGAGGGCCTCCACCGCGTCACGTGGGATCTGCGCCGCCCCGCCCCCGACCCCGTCAACCTCACGACACCAGGCTTCACGCCCCCGTGGGCGGGCACACCACGCGGCCCCCTGGCGCCGCCGGGCAACTACACGGTCGAGATGGCGCTGATCACCGAGACCGGTGTCGAGCGGGTCGGCGAGCCGCAGCCGTTCACCGTGAAGCCGGTGCCCAACATCGACGCGACGACGGACTTTGCGGCTGCGATGGCCTTCGCGGAGGAGACCGCCGACCTGCAGCGCCGCGCCCGGGGCGCCGCCGCCGAGATCGGCCGCGCGCGCGACCGGATCCGCCACATGCGGGCGGCCCTGGACGAGACCCCCAACGCCGCCAACGACCTGTACACGCGCCTGGAAGCAATCGAGACCCGGCTCGCCGGCATCGCGGTGCGGCTGCAGGGCGACCCCGCCCGCGGCGCCCTCAACGAGCCGAGCGCGCCCGCGATCCTGGGCCGCATCGGCCAGGTCGCCGGGGGGCACTGGGGTACGCGCCAGCTGCCCACGCAAACGCAGCGGGAAAGCCTCGAGATTGCGCGGGGCGGCTTCCAGAGGGTGTCGATCGCGCTCAGGACCCTGCTGGAGGAGACGCTGGCCGAACTGGAGGCCGACATGGAGGCAGCGGGCGCGCCTTGGACGCCGGGGCGGAGGGTGGGTTAACGCCTCCCCATCCGCGCCTCGCACTCTTCCACACCAGCCGCGACCCCGGCCGGCCGGTGGAGGCGAGCCGCCTTGCGCCACACGCCTGCGGCCGCATCCAGTGATACACAGCCAATCTTCTCCGTGGCAATACGGCAACCCATACCAACGCCGTGGCACCATCTATACTAAACCATTATGTTTAGCATTCGTCGCCTTGCCCGACCCGCCGACAGACCCCAGTTCGACCGGAGATCACCATGCCTGCCGTCCAGGAAGACACCCTCGACCGCACCTTCGCCGCCCTGGCCCACCCGGCCCGGCGCGCCATTCTCGGCCGCCTGGCCCGGGGCGAGATCGCGTCGGTCACCGCGCTGGCCGAGCCCTTCGACATGTCGCTCGTCGCGGTTTCCCGACACGTGAAGATCCTTGAGGGCGCCGGGCTGATCAGCCGGAAGAAGGAGGGGCGTTCGCGGCGGTGCCGTTTCGAACCCGCGGCGGTCGCCGAGGCAAAGGACTGGCTGGAGACCCACGAGCGGTACTGGTCCGCGCAGATGGACGCGCTGACGCGCTACCTGAAGGACGCGGAGTGACCCGATGACCGAGACGACAAGAGCGCTGCACATCGTTCGCACGGTGGCCGCGAGTCCCGAACGGGTCTTCGAGGCGTGGACCAACCCGGAGCAGGTGAAGCTCTGGACGTGCCCCGACCCGGGCGCGCGCGTGGACGTGGAGATCGACCTGCGGGCGGGTGGGCACTACTCCATTCGCATGCACGTGGAGGGCGGGCCGTTCACTGCATACGGCACCTATCGTGAGGTCGACGCGCCTCGACGGCTGGTATACACCTGGGGCTGGAGGGAGGAGGCGCACGCGATGAACGCCGAGACGGTGGTGACGGTGGACTTTGTGCCCGTCGAGGACGGGACCGAGATCCGGCTGACGCATGACGGGTTCCCGACGCCGGACGACCGGGACGGTCACCAGGAGGGGTGGACGATCTGCGTGGGGCGGTTGGTGGAAACGGTGGCCGGGCGATGAGGGGTACGCCGATCCCGCCCGCGGGGCTGGCGCTGACCACTTCGGCGGGGCTCGCCCTGGCCGCCGTCGCGGCACTCGCCCTGGCGACCTACGGGGGGCTGGCCGCTCAGCCGACGCCCAAGGTCCTGCTGATCGGGATCGACGGCGTGCGCCCGGACGTGCTCGCCGAGGTACCCACGCCCAACATCGACTTGCTGGCCGCAAGCGGCTGGTACACGGCCGAGGCGCGGACCACCCATCCGTCAGTGAGCGGTCCGTCGTGGTCCTCGATGCTGACCGGTGTCTGGCCCGAGAAGCACGGCGTCACCAACAACTTCTTTACGGGCCGCGACTACGACGTCTGGCCCGGCTTCCTCACCCGCGCCGAACGTGAGCGCCCCGAACTGGCCACCTTCGCCGCGGTGGACTGGCTGCCGCTGGCGGAGCTGCCGGACGGCGGCCCGGTGCTCCCCGACGCGATCGACACGCGCATCGTTTTGAACGGGTACGACCATGGGTGGGCCGAGGCCGACGGCATGGTCACCGCGCAGGCCGTGCGCCACCTTGGCGAAGCCGACTCCGACGCGATGTTCGTCTACCTGGGCAACCCCGACGAGACCAGCCATCAGCACGGCTCGATCGGGGCCGAATACCGGGACGCGATCGCGCTGGCCGACAGGCACGTCGGCGTGCTGATCGACGCGGTGAGGGACCGTCCCGGGTACGCGAACGAGAACTGGCTGGTGCTGATCAGTACCGACCACGGGCGGCGCGAGGACGGCGGTCACGGCGGGGACTCTCCCGAGGAGATGACCATCTTCATCCTGGCGAGTGGACTCGGCGCGGGCGGCCCCGGCGGCGCGGAGGACCCCGGCGGCGCCGGCAACACAGCCGACTGGCCACCCCCCGGCCCGGCCTACATCGTGGACATCGCCCCCACCGCGCTCGCCCACCTCGGCTTCACGATCGACCCGGCCTGGGGACTGGACGGGAGGCCGCTGAGCGAGAGGCGGTAGCCGCGCAGGCCCGCCGGGGCCCGTATGGTAGCCACCTGACGTCCGGGGCGACCGGGCGATGGCCGCGGCATTCCCTCGCGGCATGCACCCGGAAACGCCTTGTCCGCGAAACGGCGGCTGCCGTATGGTAACCGTCGCACTGCCCCACCCACCTCTAGCACGAAGGAACGACCGACATGCGGATCGCGCAGACCACCTGGCCGCTGTCGCTCGCGGTGCCGATCCTGCTATTGCTCTGCCCGCCCGCTGCGGCCCAGGAGGCTGCTGACGCGGCGCCCGAACTCGAGGATGCCGAGCGCGCGGAGAGGCTATACCGCGCCCACTGCGCGCGCTGCCACGGCGTTCAGGGTCTCGGTGGCGAGGGTCCCGAATTGGCTCAGCTCGCGCTGCCGAGGGTTGCCGATCAGGTGCAGCTCGAGCGCATCATCCGCTTCGGGATCCCGGGGACCGGCATGCCCGGGGCGCGCGCCACGGTCCTTGACGACGACGCGGTGTCGCTTGTGGCCGGCTACGTGCTCTGGCTAGGTGCGCAGACCACCGTGGACGCCTCGTCGGTTACCGGCGATGCCGACCGGGGTCTCGACCTCTTCTGGGCCGAGGGCGACTGCGCCTCATGCCACATCGTCGCCGGTCAGGGCACAGCCGTCGGGCCGGAGCTGACGATCATCGGGCTGCGTCGCGGGGCGGACTACCTGCGCGAGGCCCTGAGCGCGCCCGCCGCCCGGCTGCCCGTAGCGCGGTCCGGGGCGAGGAGCGGCTTTTTCGAGTACCTGCCGGTGCGGATCGTCACGCACGACGGCGACATCTACAACGGCATGCGCATGAACGAGGATTCGTTCACGATTCAGCTGATGACGGTGTCGGGGGCCTTCGTGTCGCTTCGCAAGGGCGAGATCGCCGAGATGGAGAAGCGCGTCGGGCACTCGCTGATGCCCGTGGCGCAAGACCTCGACGAAGACGACGTCGAAGACCTGGTTGCGTACCTGACGACCCTCGGGAGGGGATCATGAGGAGACGGAGCATGGAGGTGCTGATCGGCTGTGGGCTCGCGGCCCGCAGGGGGTGCGCGGCTTCGGGAATCGCCTTCGCGGCCGTCGCGCTGGGCGTGTCAACGGGCCAATCGGCCACGGCCCAGGTCCCCTACGAGCGCCTCGTCGCGGCCGATTCCGAGCCCGAGAGCTGGCTGACCTACTCGGGCAACTACGGATCGCACCGGTTCTCGCGGCTGGACCAGATCAACGCGGCGAACGTGGCGGACCTGCGCGTCGTGTGGGCGTACCAGATGGACGAGGGGCTGATCGAGACGACGCCGATCGTGGCCGACGGGGTCATGTACGTGACCGAGCCGCCGAGCTCGGTGACGGCGCTGGACGCGCGCACGGGCAAACGGCTGTGGAAGTGGACGCCGCAGATGGGGTCCGACGTCTTGCACATCGGCTTTCCCGAGGTGAACCGGGGGGTGGCGATCCTGGACTCGACGCTCTACGTGGGGAC
This sequence comes from Gemmatimonadota bacterium, assembly GCA_028874905.1. GTDB lineage: Bacteria > Gemmatimonadota > Gemmatimonadetes > Longimicrobiales > Gaopeijiaceae > Bin94. Next base: position 114,712 of record JAPPGZ010000092.1, on the reverse strand, counting down.
CCTCGACGCGCACCTCGTGGCGCTCGACGCACGGTCCGGGGCAGTCAGGTGGGACGTCGAGGTCGCCGACAACGCGATCGGGTTCTCGCTGACGCTGGCTCCGTTGGCCCTCGACGGCAAGATCATCGTGGGCGTGTCGGGTGCGGAGGCGGGGGTGCGCGGGTTCATCGACGCCTACGACCCGGACACCGGCAAGCTGATCTGGCGCACCTATACGATTCCGGCGCCCGGCGAGTTCGGGAGCGACACCTGGGGCGGCAACAGCTGGGAGACCGGCGGCGGATCGACGTGGCTGACCGGCTCGTACGACCCCGAACTCGACCTGCTCTACTGGCCGATCGGGAACCCGGCCCCCGACTGGAACGGTGACGTGCGCCCCGGCGACAACCTCTACACGGACTGCCTGCTCGCGCTCGATCCCGACACGGGCGAGATCGTGTGGTGGTTCCAGTTCACGCCCCACGACACCCACGACTGGGACGCCAACCAGATCCAGGTGCTGGTCGACGCCGAGTGGGAGGGCGAGCCCCGCAAGCTCGTCGTCACCGCCAACCGGAACGCGTTCTACTACGTGCTGGACCGGGAGACCGGCGAGTTCCTGCACGGCACGGAGTATTCCAAGCAGACCTGGGCCGAGGGACTGGACGAGAACGGGCGGCCGATCGTGATCCCCGGCACCGATCCCACGGAGGAAGGCAACCTGGTGTGGCCCAGCCTGCAGGGCGCGGCCAACTGGTTCAGTCCCAGCTACAGCCCGATGACGCGCCTCTTCTACCAGCCCACGCGGATCATGGGCGCGATCTATTACAAGGCCGATGTCGAGTACGAGCCCGGGCAGCCATTCATGGGCGGCGGCGAGCAGGCGCTGCGCGGCGAGGAGGCGAGCGGCGCGGTGAAGGCGCTCGACGTGCTCACCGGCGAACTCAAGTGGGAATTCCCCCTGCAGTCACCCCCGTGGGCCGGCGTGATGGCGACGGCCGGCAACCTGGTGTTCGGCGGTAGTGAAGAGGGCAACATCTTCGCCCTGGACGCCGGGACAGGCGAGCCGCTGTGGAACTTCCAGGCGGGTGCGGCGGTGCGGAGCGGTCCGATGTCCTTCGAGATCGACGGGCAGCAGCGCGTCGTGAACTCGGCGGGCGGGACGATGTTCGTGTTCGGACTGCCGGAAGGCGGCGGGAGCGGTGGGGCTCGACCGGGCAGCTTCTAGGAGTCCACGGGCTCCCCAGAGAGCCTCACTCCTCGTCGGCGCACACCGAGCACGCGCCGTCCCGGCAGATGCGGGCACTCCGCACCATGGCACCCGCAAGGATCAGGCTGCCGGCCGCCGATGTCACGGTCTCGGGCACCGGCTCGAGCCAGCCGGCGAGGGAGGCGGCCCAGAGCACGGCCCCTCCCACGAAGGTGAGGATCAGGGCCGCGTGCCTGCGGGCCGGACCCATGACGAGCACCACCGCTCCGACAACGACGGTCCCAAGCCAGAAGGCCCGCTCGACGCCTTCGGAGAGCGCCAGCGCGGGTGCCGCCACGGCCAGGAACGGAGTCAGCGCACAGTGCACGCCACACCAGCCCGCGGCGCACGCCGCAAGCCTCGATCCAGAGGCCAGATACGTGCTCGACGGAGTGATGGCGAGGGTGTCTTTCATGGGGTTTCGTCGACGGTAGGCAGCGCGGCGGGCAGGATGTAGCAGCCCAATCGTCACAATAATGGATTCTCGATCCCGTGTCACCAAGGTTGTCCACGGGTGTTCTCGCTGGTTACCCTTCCTCGCCCTTTTTACGGACTGCCAGCCATGCTATTCGGAATCTACGGAAGCCACACGCCGGAAACCTGCCCGATCTACGTACGGAAGTACGCCCGGGTGTTCGTCGACATCGCCGGACTCGACCCGGCGCATATCGCCGAGGTCTACGGCATCCGCCGGATCGAGGTGCAGTATCACTCGGCGCTGGAGCATACCTTCCTGTGGGTCGTCGACGCGGATGATCCCCACTCGATCGAACGATTCGCCATCGAAACCGGCCTGGCTTCGTTCAACATGCTCGAGATCGTTCCGGTTCACACCTTCGCCGAGACGGTCGAGCGTTTGAAGGACGCCCATCAGCTGGGGCAGGGGTAGCCCCGAGAGGATCCCAAGCGGACGCCGAGACGACCCCGAGAAGACCCCGAGAAGACCCCGAGAGGACCCGAATGAGCCATTCGCAGCGGACCCGGATCGCCCGCACCGTCGAGGTCTTCGAGGCGGCGCGGCGCCCGCTGTTCATGGTGCTCGACGGGATCGCGCAGGAGGATTTCGACTGGAACCCGGCTCCCAAATCGCGCGGGATCGGCAAGATGTGCCGCCACATGTACCGCGTCGATGTCTGGTTCCTGAAGCGGCTGGGGATCGAGCCCGTGATCAGCCACGACGCCCCGGGGTCGGTCGACGAGGTCGCCGGGCGGATGCGCCGGGTCCAGGAGCAGATTCTGGAGGAGGTGGAGGGGTGTGAGAGCGATGCGGACCTCACGGCCGAGCGGACCTCGCTCGACGGCGAGACGGGCGCGCGGCTGGGGGCGGATGTGGTCCACATCGCCCAGCACTATCTCTATCACCTGGCCCAGATGACCTACCTGCGGCGGATCCGCGACCGCGACTGGAAGGCACCCCTCGACGAGTGGGAACACGCGACGCACCTGATCGGGGACCTGATGCTGGAGTAGGGCGGGTCGCCCCCCCTCAGCCCAGAATCCCGGCCACGATCTCGACGATGGTCTCGAACACGCCGGACGCCGCCTCGCCGACGGCCTCGGCCACCACCGGTACCGCTTCGGCCGCGGCAGAGGCTGCATACGCCGGCGCGGCCAGGAGGTCCGGCGCCCAGAGGACGCCCTCGAACAGGACTGCAGTGCCCTCCTCCGCAGAGCGCGCGAGCTTCCCCCGCCGACCGTACATTGCGACGAGTTGATCGCGCTTGAGCATCCAGATCGCTTCGAGTTCGTGGTGGTCGAACCATACGCCCTTGCATTGCTTGCAGACGTCGAGCGTCAACTCCGACCGGCGGACCCACAGCATCCTGGTATCGCAGGCGGGGCAGTTCAGGCGGGCCTTCACGCCGCACGCACCGCACTCCGGCTCGTCGCGGTCGAGAAACGCGCGGCAGGAGTGACACTGGGCTCGATGCCGCTCGGTGCGAGCCGGCACACGCGTCCAAAGCGACTGGGGCGGCTCCGAACGCAGCCGCTGTACCTCGCCCAGTTCGAACCACATGCCGCCGCATCGGGGGCAGTGATCGAGGGTGAGCTCGCCCTCGCCATGGTCGCCCTGCGTGACCACGGTCGCCTTCTCCATCTTGACGCCGAGACAGACCGGGCAGGGCCAGCGCGGCTCGGTCACGGTTTCGTCGAGGGCTCGAGGATTCCCCTCGCGGCTGCCTTCTCGGACAGGTGCCGCACGTCGTGAAAGGTGTATACCAGGAGGCCCGATTCCGTGATCTCGATCTCGGCCAGCTCCCTGGCCATCAGCCCGTTCAGCACCTCCTCGGCGGTCGCCGGCGCAACGGCCAACTCGCTCGCGACCTCAACGGCCGTGAGGCGACCGTCGTTTCGTGCGGCCATCTTCAGGACTTCCGCCTCGATCGTGTCGCGGCGGAGCTGCTCGCGTCGGTGGCCGATACGGCGGCGAACCCCGAAGTGGCGCGCCAGCAGCCACGTACCCCCACAGGCCGGCAGGCCGGCCCCGATGCCGAGCGCCAGGATGGTGGAGAGCGCGCGGGGGTCGACTTCCGAGCGGACGAATCCCAGCACCACGAAGAGCGCAATCGCGATAAGGGCTCCGCCGCCCCATAGTCTGCCCATCGGCCAGGTCTCCGATTCCGGGGTCAGACGCCTAGTGTAGCGCGCTGGAAGCTGCCGGGCCATTCGACTGGAGGATCAGAAGAACGTGTCCCCCAGCAGGTGCAGTCTGAGGACTGCGTCCGGGCGTCCGACCCTGCCGAAGCTGAACCCCCTGGCGAGGTCGAGGCGGACGATCCCGTCCATGAAGACGAGACCGACGCCGGCGGCGTAGAAATCGTCGTCCCCGGTGGACACCCAGTCCCCAAAAACGGACGCGCGCAGGAAGCGAACGGGCTGCTGCAGGTCCAGTCTGGCACCCCATACCCTGTCCTCACGCACCGAATTGCGATGTCCCCGCAGCCAGTTTGCGCTGCTTCCGAGGTTCCACAGGTCCAGCCGTGCCGGATCGCCCCACACCGCGGCCGCCCCGCTCTGCATGCCCAGCGACCTGCCACCGCCCAGGGGCACGATCAGCACGGCTTCCGCAATGGCCTTCACGTGCGGGTTGTCGCCCATCGATCCCCGGACCAGGGTCCTGCCCCCGCCGGCCAACGCGCCGTCGCGCCCTCCCCACCATGGCCGCCACCCAACCGCAGCTCCGAAACGATCCCGCTGCACGCCTGTCCCGATCTCGGCGTCGCGTTCACCGAAGATGGCCAGCGAGAGCCAGTTGCGCTGACCTCCTCCTGGCAGGATGCGCAGCGAGGCGCCCGTGGACCAGTGAAAGGCAGTGGAGTCGGCTTCGGTCAGGACAGCACCAGGACTGCCCCCACCGCCTCCGGCATCCAGTTCGCCGCTCCGCAGGTCCCGGTATAAGGACACCCACAGCCTGTGGCCCGGACGGTCGCGCTGGAAGGTCAGGTCCATGTCGGGAATGTCCAGGTCGCGGGTCGCCAATCTCGTCGTGAGCAGGACTCTCGACCGCCCGAAGTCGCGCAGCACCCTGGTGCCGATCGAAACGCCCTCGATGGGGTTGTAGCGCAACAGCCTCAGCGTTTTCACGGGCGGTTCCAGGATCCAGGGGCTCGTCTCCTCTTCCGCGGGCCCTCCTTCGCCGGTCCCGATTGCGGCCAGGTCGGAGGCAATACCCGCCAGTAGTTCCGGGTCGACGGGGCCTCTCCTGTCGTCCCAGATCGCCGGAGGCAGCAGAGTGCTCTCGGTCAGTGCCGCCCGGTCCTCGGGCGTGATGGTGACCACCTCGCCGGGACCGGCGGATTCCAGCGCGCCCTCGATGCTGTCACCGGGTTGGCGCCAGCGCTCGAGAGCCTCCATGGCTGTCCCGGGCCTGTCCACAGGCACCTCCGCTCCACGTTCGCGGATGTCCTCGACTTCCAGCGTCCAATCGAAGGCAACCGGCATGGTGGGCACCACGTCCGCGTCCGCCCCGTCGTCCATCCGAACCGTCAAGTGCGCCTCCAGCGCCACGCTGCGTGGAAGCCAGTGTTTCAGTTCCCACAGGCCGTAGTCGACGACCATCGCGGTGATGTCCAGTTCCAGCGGAGCCATCAGCCCATCGATCGCTCCGCTCATCAGGCGCTCGAAGATGCCGGGGCCGGCGCGCGCGGAGTCCTGATCGGCGCCGGGGTCGTTCGTCGTTATCGCCAGGCCAAGGCTCCACCCATCGTCGTGGCGGAGCTGCCAGGACAGCTCGGAATCGACCCGCTTGGCCGGCCGGGATGCCACGCGCACCAGATTGAAAGACTCGCGGTCAACCCACATGATCGCGGAGACAAGCCGGATACTGCGGATGCGCGGAATCACGGTCACGGCAACGACATCGATCGAGCGACCGTCGGCCAGCTGCACGGAGAGGGTGTCGCCCGAGCGGTACTGGTAGTAGCGCTCCGCATCGGCGGTGAGCGGGCTTCGTATTACGGTGCCACCCCCGCCCTCCGCCGCCGCGTCGGTGGCGCCCAACACGAACGGATCCCACAACGGATTGGCCGCGTAACGGTCCAGCCCGAGCCCGGGGAAGAACTGGCGGCGGTCGTTGGGCCCGATCCCGGGATGGCGAAGGCGGGACCCGAGGACGTGCACCACTGAGGGCTCGCTGCGCGACCAGCGGATCCGCGTCGCGCGCTCGCCGTTCACCCAGGGCCGGTCGCGGCGAAGGGCGGGGGCCTGGAAGTTCACGCGCTCCCGCGTCAGGCCGGTGTATGAGTCGATGCCGAGCCGCGCGGTGTCGCGGGCAGCCTTCACACCCAGCACGAGGCGGCGGGCGGTCTCGTCGAGGTAGGCGTCCCGAGCGGGGTCAGGGGGCACGGTGTCGCGGTCCTGAGCGGAGACCGTGTCATGCAAGGTGGCGGCGAAGAAGCACAGGAGCAGTGAGATGGCGCTCGCGGATCGCAGTTTTCGGCTCCAGGGCTGGAAGAAGGTGCGTCCTTGCGGATGGATCGGCAGACGCCCGCCGACCAATAAGGCTAATCGCAAGAAGCGTACCGCCCTTGACGACTGACCTCTTCCCGACATCAAATCGTTCATGAAGCTGAACGGCAAAGCGTACACCCTGGACATCCTCCGCGGTGACCTGTTCGGGGGCGTAACGTCGGCGGTGGTGGCGCTGCCGGTGGCCCTCGCCTTCGGCGTCGCGTCCGGGCTGGGTGCGGCCGCCGGTCTCTACAGCGTGATCGCAGTCGGGTTCTTCGCGTCGGTATTCGGGGGTACCCGTTCGCAGATCTCCGGGCCCACGGGACCGATGACGGTCGCAATGGCTGTGGTAATCACCACGCACGCGTCCACGCTCGCCGAGGCCTTCACGGTCGTCGTGCTCGGAGGAGCGCTTCAGATCCTGCTGGGGCTGCTGCGGATGGGGCGGTTCGTCGTCTACACCCCGTACGTCGTGATCTCGGGGTTCATGTCGGGCGTCGGACTGATCATCATGCTGATCCAGGCGCTGCCGTTTCTCGGTGCCCCGCCCGCCGCCGGCGGACCCCTGGGCGCACTCCGCGCACTGCCCGAAGCGCTTGCTGACCTCAACCCGGGCGCCCTCGCGCTCGCCGCCATCTCTCTGGCGATCGCCGTATTGTGGCCCCGGCGCCTCGCGAAGTACCTGCCCGGTCTCCTGGTTGCGCTGCTGATTGGTACCGCCCTCTCGATGCTGTGGCTGGGCGGCGTGCCGATCATTGGAGAGATACCCTCCGGGCTGCCCCGGCTGCAGCTGGAGCTGCCCACCCCGGGTTTCCTGGTCGGCGCGTTTCAGCCCGCCCTGATCCTGGCTCTTCTCGGGTCGGTGGACAGCCTGCTCACGTCACTGGTCGCCGACTCCCTAACCGGTACGCGTCACAACCCGAATCGCGAGCTCGTGGGACAGGGCATCGGCAACATGTTGTCGGGGGTCTTCGGGGGACTGCCCGGCGCGGGCGCTACCATGGGCACTGTGACCAACATTCGCGCCGGCGGCACGACCCAGGTGTCCGGGGCACTGCGCGCGCTCCTCGTCCTGGCGCTTGTGCTCGGACTCGGGCAGTATGTCGAACCGATCCCCCACGCGGTCCTTGCGGGGATCCTGATGAAGGTCGGCTGGGACATCATCGATTGGCCGCTGCTCACCCGCATCCACCGGATCCGTCGCGAGCACCTCCTGGTGATGCTGCTTACCCTCGGGCTGACCGTGTTCGTCGACCTGGTCACGGCCGTAGCCATAGGCCTGATCGCTGCCGGCATGGTGCACGCTCGGCAACTTGAGGGGCTGGAGCTGGAAAGCGTGGTCTCGGTGCCGGTGCTGGACCACGTGCTGTTCGCCGGTCTCGCGGGCGCGGAGGACCTTGACGTCTATGCCGCACGCGTCGGTCTTGTGCGTCTCAACGGGAACTTCACGGTCGCCTCTTCACAGAAGCTCTACAGCGTGATCGGGGAGGACATCAAGGACCACGAGGTCGTCGTATTCGATTTCACCGAGGCGAGACACATCGATGACAGTGCCGCCATGACCATCAGCCGGCTCATCACCACCGCAAAGGCCCAGCACACCGAGTGCATCGCCATGGGTCTCTCCGGTTCGGTCGCGCGGACACTGGCCACGCTCGACACTTTGCGGGAAATACCCGAGAGCCACGTGGTCGACACGATGGACGAGGCCCGGGAGATCGCGTTCTGGCTGCTGACGGAAACCGCGCACTGACCGAGAGGGCAGTCCGGCAACCTCGCGCCCGGGATTCGGGCCGCTACGCGGCCCCTCCCTGCGCCACCTTCCGCGCCTGCGCCGTTCCAAGTCCCACCGACAGCATGATCCACATCGCCGCCAGCGGCCCCGTCGACACGGCCACCCACACGAGGGTCAGCCCGAGGACCGCGAAGAGACCGTCGATCCCCGCACCGGCAAGATCCCCGCCACGGTACAGGAACACGTCGACAACCGGCTTGGCCTTGTACTTCTCGGACGGTGTCACGACGCTGAAGAGCGTCTCGCGGGAGGGCCGCGAAATCGCGTAGCGGGTCGCCCGGTGCACGGCCTGGAAGATGAGCATGACGCCGTAGACCGGCCACACCGCCAGCACCGCGAATCCCGCCAGGGTCACCAGTGGCAGGATCGCCAGCGTCCAGCCCACGCCCAGCTTCCGGATCACGTGCGTGGTGATGAAGATCTGGGTGATCAGCGTTGCGATCTGCGCCATCCAGTCGAAGAGCGCGAAGTTGCCGAGAAGCTGGCTGAAGGTGTCGGAATCACCGAGGATGATGTTCGCCTGGGTGAAGTAGATCAGCGTGTTGGACACGGCCATGAACACAACCCACAGGCCAACCCCGAGCAGGTACGGGGAGGTCACGACCGCACGGGCGCCGTCCCAGAATGTGCCCCCGATCGCATCGTCCCCGCCCCCGCCTTCCGCCTCCCCCGAGCCATCCCCTGCGGCCCGGCTGCCGAGCGCTTCCATCGCGGACGCGTCCGACTGCACCGCCATACGCTCCAGCATGAGCATGACGGCAATCGCCAGCGCGAAGAAGGCCGCCCCGATCAGCATGAGGCCGGCCGGGAGGTAGGGGCTCTCCGTCAGGTTGCTGATGAAGTTGGTCGCCCAGCTTCCGCATATGGCGCCCAGCGTGCCGCCGATCCCGATGAAGGCGAACATCCTCTTGCCCTGGTCGACGTTGAAGATGTCCACCATGAACGCCCAGAACACGCTGGTGGTGAACAGATTGATGACCGTGAGCCAGATGTAGAAGGAGTAGCCCACGCCCCGCGAGAGCCCGGTCTGCGCGTCGGTGCCGATCAGGCCGCCCCCCGACCGCACATCCTGGATCAGCAGTGCGGCGAACCCGATCAGGCACACGATCACGAAAAGGTAGGCCACGGGAATGAAGCGCCGCCGGTTCGTGCGCGCCACGACGCCGCCGAAGGCGAGGACCGCGCCGAGCGACGCGAAACAGTTGATCGCGAAAAGCCAGCGCAGTTCGTCCATGCCGCGCGCGACCCCCATCGCCTCGCGCACCGGGCGGAGGAAGAAGTACCCGCAGAGAATGACGAAGAAGAAGAGCGCGGACATGGCGGCCAGCGGAAGCTCGCCGTGCTTCATGTTGATGATTCGGTTCACGGGCGCCGTCCTGCGGAAGCGAAAGATACCCACCCGGCCATTGACGTACCCGAAAAGAAGCCCATCCTCCAACGGAGGCAAGTTGCGACCGCTCCGCGGTTTCCTCCACCGACTGTTACGCGATGGTATCCCGGAACGCACGACGATCGCCATGACGATTCCGCCGCGCGCGGCCCGATTCCGACGGCCGGTCCGATTCCCACGTTCGATCCAACGGCCCGGCTCCACCCGGTGAGTTCGCCCGCCCGGACCGTGGCGCGTAACGTCGCCTCGCGCCTGACCGGCACCCGCCCGGAGGAGGCGGGCATCGTCGTACTCTCCGCAGGCTATTTCTTCTGTGTGCTGTCGGCGTACTACGTGATCCGACCGATACGCGAGGAGATGGGCGTTGCCGGGGGCGTGGAGAACATTCCGTGGCTCTTCACGGGTACGCTGGCCGCGATGCTACTGGCGCATCCCGTCTTCGCCGCGCTCGTGTCCCGGTGGCCGCGGAGGCGCTTCGTCACGGTGACCTACCGGTTCTTCATGGTGTGCCTGGTCACCTACTACATCGTACTGAACGCGCTGCCGCAGGGCGGGTCCGCAGCGATCTGGGCCGGGCGGTCGTTCTTCGTCTGGACAGCCGTCTTCAGTCTGTTCGTGGTTTCGGTATTCTGGTCGTTCATGACCGACATCCACACGGAGCGACAGGGTCGCCGGCTCTTCGGCCTGATCGGAGTGGCGGGAACCCTGGGTGCGATCCTGGGGTCGTCGATTACCGCTTTCCTGATCGAGAGCCTCAGTCCCGCCACCCTGCTGTGGTTCTCGATCGTGCTGCTCGAGTGCGCGGTGGCGTGCATGAAGGGGCTGGACCGGAGGGCAGGCGGCCAGCGCGGCGGCGCCGCTTCAACCCGGCGGGACGAGGAGGTCATCGGCGGATCTCCGCTCGACGGAATCAAACACGTCCTGGCCTCGCGCTATCTGCTGGGCATCTGTGTCTTCATGCTCCTCTTCACCGTCGGGTCCACCTTCCTGTATAACATCCAGGCCGACATCATGTCGCGCACCTTCGCCGATCCCGCCGAACGCACGTCGGTTTTTGCGCGCATCAATCTGGCGGTGAACGCTCTGACGCTGGTGACCCAGCTGTTCCTGACCGGGCGAATCATGAAACGGTTTGGCGTCGGGCTCACCCTGGCGTTCCTCCCGCTCCTGAGCGTGGCCGGCTTCCTCGCCCTGGGTGCGGCACCCGTATTCGCGGTCTTCGTCGTCTTTCAGGTGCTGAGGCGCGCCGGGAACTTCGCGCTCGCGGTGCCGGCCCGAGAGGTGCTCTATACCGTTCTGCCCCGCCGTGACAAGTACAAGGCGAAGAACTTCAACGACACCTTCGTCTACCGTGCGGGAGACCAGGTCGGGGCGTGGTCCTTCGCGGGATTCGGGGCGCTGGGGCTGGGGACGGCCGCGATGGCCTGGTCGATGGCACCGGTTGCAGCCGTGTGGCTGGGGGTGGCGTTGTGGCTGGGGAGGAAGCAGAAGGGGCTGGCGGGACGGGGTCCCACCCTCAGAACGCTGAAATCCCCGTAACCGTCTGTCCCAGGATCAGCGAGTGGACGTCGTGGGTTCCCTCGTAGGTGTAGACCGACTCCAGGTTGGCCATGTGGCGCATGGCGGAGTACTCGGCGAGGATCCCGTTGGCGCCCAGCAGGCGGCGCGCCTCACGCGCTATATCGCAGGCCATGTTGACGTTTGCGCGCTTGGCCAGACTGACCTGCTGCGGCGTCATCGTGCCCTGGTCCTTCAGACGTCCCAGCCGCAGGCACAGCAGCTGCCCCTGCGTGATCGAGGTCAGCATGTCGGCGATGCGCACCTGCTGGATCTGCTTCCCCGCGATGACGCCGTCGAACATGATGCGCTGCCCCGCGTAATCCACCGCCTCGTGAAAGCACCCCATGGCGGCGCCCACCGCCCCCCAGGAGATCCCGTAGCGCGCCTGGGTCAGGCACATCAGCGGGTTCTTGATCCCCGACGTCTCCGGCATCAGGGCGTCGACCGGCAGGTGCACATCCTCCAGGACGATTTCGCTCGTGTCCGACGCAAGGAGCGACAGCTTCCCCTTCTGGTCGCGGGCGCTGAACCCCGGCGTGTCGGTCGGGACCACGAAGCCGCGGATGCCCCGTGCGTTACCGGGCTCGGCGGTCTGGGCCCAGATCACCGCCACGTCGGCCATCGAACCGTTGGTGATCCACATTTTCGTACCGTTCAGCACCCAGCCGTCCGAGGTCTCGCGGGCGCGCGTGATCATCCCTGCGGGATTCGACCCGTAGTCGGGCTCGGTCAGGCCGAAGCAGCCGATCTTCTCCCCGGACGCCAGCGCCGGCAACCACGTTCGCCGGTGCTCCTCACTGCCGAATGCGTAGATGGGGTACATCACCAGCGCCCCCTGAACGGACACGAATGACCGGACGCCGGAATCGCCGCGTTCGAGCTCCTGCATGATGAGCCCGTAACAGACGTTGTTGAGTTCGGCGCAACTGTATTCGGCGGGCAGGTTGGCGCCCAGCATGCCGAGTTCCCCGATCTCGGGGATCAGCTCGGTGGGGAACCGCCGCTCGGTGTATGCATCGCCGATAATCGGCATGACCCGATCCTCCACCCAATCCCGGATGGTGTCCCGGACCATGCGCTCCTCTTCCGACAGGAGCGAATCCACGTCGTAGAAATCAATGCCGTCGAACCTGGCTGCCATTCAAGTCGTCTCCAAAAAGTGTGTCGGGCGGACCGGCTGGATGGATCCGACCGCTAGCTCCACGGGCTCCTGACCGCGCTTGTCACGAAATGTCGACTCAACGCGGCCTGTGACGGAAGCGCAGAACGCCATACGTCAGCTCCCGCCCCGCCCGGGCACCCAGCCAGAACGTCGCCAGCACGGCCCCGATCCAGCCCCCGAGCAGCATCGCCGAGGGCTGCTGGACGAAGTAGATCCATGCGGCCAAAAAGGCCGCCATCACCGCGCCGCACATCCACCCCACCCGCCCCGCCTCCCCGCGCGCGGCCGCCACGCAGTTCTCGCACCAGAGGTGGCGATCCAGCACGCGGGCACTGCATCCGCGCGCACACCGGCCGCAGACCAAGTCCGCCGCGCTGTTCGGCCGGCCACCGCCCCCACCCTGGTGGCCGCGCGCACCCGGCTCCGTGCTCACGCCAGCGCCCCGATCACCGCATCGGTGAACGCCGCCGTGCCGTGCGTGCCACCCATGTCATGCGTGCGGGCCGAACCGTCGCCGATCACCGTTGACACCGCCCGCCGTACGCGCGCGGCCACCTCGGCCTGACCCACATGGTCAAGCAGCATGCAGCCGGAAAGCAGCAGTCCGGTCGGGTTGGCCACACCCTGCCCCGCGATGTCGGGCGCGGAGCCGTGCACGGCCTCGAATACCGCATGGCCCTCTCCGATGTTGCCCGCCGGCGCAAACCCCAGCCCACCCACGAGCCCGGCCATCAGGTCGCTCAGGATGTCACCGAACATGTTCTCCATGACGAGGACATCGAACCGATACGGATCCAGGACGAGGTACATGGCCGTCGCGTCGATGATCCGATCCTCGAACGCGACCCTGTCCGCATAGCGCTCGGCCATGCGCTTCCCTACTTCCAGAAACAGCCCCTGCGTATGCTTCAGGATGTTGGCCTTGTGCGCCAGCGTCACCTTGTGCCGGCCGTTCGCGACCGCGTAGTCGAACGCGAAGCGGACGATCCTCTCGGAGCCGTAGCGCGTTGTGATCATCACCGATTCCGCCGCCGCCTTGGGGTCCCGGTCCATCCCGATGAAGTGCTCGACGCCGACGTACAGTCCCTCCGTGTTCTCCCGGATCAGGACGAGGTCGATGTCCTCGTAGCGGCCGCCGGGCAACATGGTGCGAACGGGGCGAACGTTGGCGAAGAGGTCGAAGTGCTTGCGAATCGCGACGTTGATGGAGCGGAATCCCGACCCGGACGGCGTGGTGAGCGGGCCCTTCAGCGCCACCCCGTTGACCTCGATCGAATCGATGGTCTCCTGGGGAAGGGGGTTACCGTGCGACGCCACCGCCCCGATGCCCGCGGTCCGCCGGTCGTACTCGAGGTCCGCGTCAGCGGCCTCGAGGATCCGCAGAACCGCACCGGTGACCTCGGGGCCGATCCCGTCACCGGGGATCACCGTGATCGTCCTGCTCATATACTCACTCCCCACTCTCGGACTCGAAGTCCAGGGACGCGGAGTTGATGCAGTAGCGCAGTCCCGCCGGCCCCGGTCCGTCCGGGAAGACGTGTCCCAGATGGGCATCGCAGCGGCTGCACACGACCTCCGTCCGGCGCATGAAGAACTTGCGGTCCTCCTTCTCGCCGACGTTTTCGGCAGCGGCGGGCCGGGTGAAGCTGGGCCATCCCGTGCCGGAGTCGAACTTGTCGGACGACTCGAAGAGGGGTTGGCCGCAACAAACGCACCGATAGGTGCCGTCCTCCTTGTGGTCCCAGTATTCGCCGGCGAACGCCCGTTCCGTCCCCCCCTTGCGGGTGACTCGGTACTGTTCCGGCGTCAGCTCGGTCTTCCAGTCCCTCATATCAGATACCCTCCGTCGACGGGAATCACGGCCCCGGTAATATGGCGCGCCATCTCCGAGCAGAGGAACAGGATCACCGACACCACATCCTGCGGATCGCCCAGGCGCCCGAGCACGCTCGCCTCCCGCGCGCGGTCGAGTATCTCGGCAGGGACCCGTTCCGTAAGCCGGGTCGTACGGATGTAGCCCGGGGCCACAGCGTTCACATTGACATTCGACGGCCCGAGTTCCACCGCCGTGCTTCGCGTGAGTCCGATCATGCCGGCCTTTGACGAGCAGTAGTTCGCGAGACCGAATTCGCTGGAGAGTCCGTGCACGGAAGAGACGTTGACGATCTTGCCGAACTCCTGTTCACGGAGATAGGGCGCCACTTCACGGGTGACGTAGAAGGCCCCCGTGAGATTGGTGTCGATGACCGACGCCCATTCCTCGTCGCTCATGCGCCACAGCGCCCGGTCACGGCCAACGCCTGCGTTGTTGACGAGAAAATGCAGCCCTCCGAGCCGCTCATGGGCCGATGACACGAAGTCGCGGACCCAGGCGGAATCGCGCACGTCTCCGGAGCGCGCGAAGACCCTGACGCCGCTCTCCTTGAGGGCTTCCTCCGTTTCCACCGCGGCCCGCCGGCTTGCGGCACCGGTGTCCAGGTAGTTGAACGCGATATGGACACCCCCGCGGGCGAAACCGATCGCCGTCGCCCGTCCGATGCCGCTCGAGCCCCCGGTGATGAGTGCGACCCTGCCTCGCTGGAACGGAAACTCGACGGCCGGCTCGGGTCCGGGCTCGGCAGCAACCTGACTCAGCAACTCCTTGACCGCACCGCCGACATCCCCCTGGCCGCCAACCGACGCTCCTCCACCGGCGGCCGGGCCCCCGGTCACGTCGCCCGCCCCGGATGTTCCACGGCCGCGGCTCATCCGGGACCCGCCGCCTTGTTGGCCGCGTGCTTGATCGACGTCCCCTCCACCAGGAAAACCACGTCCTCGGCAATGTTCGTGGTCAGGTCGCCGATCCTCTCCAGGTTCTGAACCACCAGGATCAACTCGAGCCCCGGGCCGATGTAGCGCGGTTGCTCAAGCATGTACGAGACGATGATCCGGAAGGCGGACCAGCGCAGGTCGTCGACGCGGTCATCCTCCGCAATGACCTCCCTGGCGGTCTCCGCGTCGCGGTTGACCATCGCGTCCAGGGCCTTGCGCATCATTTGCCGGACCTGGCCGCTGATCTCGGCGATCTCGAGGATATCCGGCATCGGAGGATACCGTGTCATGCGCTCGCTGGCATTGGCGATGTTCACGGCGTGATCGCCGATCCGTTCGATGTCGTTCGACGCTTTCAGCGCCACGAAGACCAGGCGCAGATCCGTGGCGATCGGCTGCTGCAGCGCGAGCAGTTCCAGCACGCGCTCGTCCAGTTCGACCTCGAGGGCGTTCAAGCGATCGTCCGCGCGACGGACCCTCAAGGGAACCAGTGGATCGCGCTCGCTCAGACCGTCCATGGCAATCCGCACGAGCTCTTCGGCCCGGCCCGCCATATCCAGCAGCATTTGCTGCAAGCGGTTGAGCTCGGTGTCGAAGGAGCCTCGGGGGCGATGCGGTTCCGTCATTGCGTCCGCCCGGTCAGGTAGGACTCGGTGCGTGCCTCGCGCGGGTTGGTGAACAGGGTCTCGGTGAGACCATACTCCAGCAGCTCGCCGCGGTCCAGAAACGCGGTCAGATCCGACAGACGGGCGGCCTGCCAGCGGTTGTACGTGGCGATCACGATCGTGTATCGGGGGCTCAGCGCGCGGATAATCGACTCGATCCGCGCCGTCGCCTCGGGGTCGAGAGCCGATGTGGGCTCGTCCAGCAGGAGGACATCCGGCTTGAGCGCCAGCGTCCGGGCAATGCAGAGCCGCTGCTTCTGTCCCGCCGACAGCTCCAGGGCGGGCGTGTCCAGGTCGTCGGCAACCTCCGACCACAGACCGGCATCCGTGAGCGCCTCCTCCACCAGGCCCTGGAGATCACCCGCGAAACCGCTCGCACGAGGGCCGAATGCGATGTTGTCGAAAACGGACTTGGGGAACGGGGTGGTCTCCTGGAAGACCATTCCGATGCGCCGCCGCACTTCTACCGGATCGATGTCGGGGCCGTAAAGATCCGTGCCCGCGAAATGAACCGTCCCGCTGGTGCTGGCGCCGGACACAAGTTCGTTCATGCGGCTGAAGCAACGCAGCAGCGTCGTCTTGCCGCATCCCGACGGACCGATGATCGAGACGATCCGCCCGCGCGGGATGGCCAGGGACACGTCTCGGAGCGCGATACTCCGACCGAACCGCACGCTGAGCCGCTCGGCCGTCAGCACCGGCGCATCCGTCGTGGCAGCCGGACGTTTCATGGGGAGGCTCCGCCAAGCCGCCGCACGACGAACGCACTCACGAGATTCATGACGAGCAGCAGCAGCAGCAGCACGATCGCCGCCCCGGCAGCCAGTGCGGTGAATCCCTCATGCGAGCGGGTCGCCCACGAGAAGATCTGCGTCGGCAGCGACGTCAGCGGATGCGCTGGTGTCTGCGGGGCGAAGCTCATGAACGTTGCGGTCCCGAGGACAAGGAGGGGCGCGGCGGCCCCGGCTGTCCGCGTGAATGCCGCGCAGCAACCGGCCAGGATTCCGGGGCCGGCCACCGGCAGGATCTGGTTGCGAACGACCTGCCAGCGGGTGGCGCCAAGCCCGTAGGCGGCCAGGCGCAGTCCTGCCGGGACGCGGCGAATGGCGGTCCTGGAGGTTACGATAACCACCGGAAGCGCCAGCACGGCGAGCGTGCAGCCGCCAGCGAGTATGGTCGGTCCCATCCCAAGCGCACGAACAAACAGCGCCAATCCCACGATCCCGTAGATCACCGAAGGGATCCCGGCCAGGTTGGCTGCCACGGACTCGATGACCGCTGTCAAGCGTGTCCGAGGCGCGTATTCTTCCAGGTAGATCGCGGTTCCGATCCCGATCGGCAACGCGAGGACGGCGGTCAGAAGCAAGAGCCAGAGGGTACCCGCCAGGGCCGGTCCGATGCCCGCGCTGTCCGCAGCACCGGAGGATGCTCCGCGGAGGAAGTCCATGCCGACAACCTGCGAAGCCGTGAACCCCAGGTACGCCGCAAATGCAAGGAAGCCGAACAGCACCACGAGTGCGGCGACACGGCATGCTGCGCCGATCGGGTCGCGTCGCGATGTGGGTCGGGTCATTGGCCCCTCCTCCCCACACTGCGGGACACCAGCATCCTGCCGGCCATGTGTATCCCGTACGTGCCGACGAACAGGACCGCTCCGACAGCGAAGAACGCCTGGAACTCGCGAGTCCCGGTCGCCGCATCTCCCGTGCCAAGCTGGGTCAGAAAGGCGGTCAGCGTCTGCAGTCCTTCGAACGGGCTCCACGTCAATCGGGACTCGTTTCCCGCAGCGAGGGTGACGATCATCGTCTCACCAACGGCCCGCGCCATCGCGATCAGCACGGCCGCGAGGATGCCGCCCGAGGCGGCCGGCAGGAGAATCCGGGCCACAACTCGTCCCTTTGGGGCACCCAGGGCCAACCCCGCGTTCAGGAGCGGCGCCGGCACCGAGTCCAGCGCTTCACGCGACAGCACCGTGACCGTCGGCAGAATCATCAGCCCCACCACCATGCACGCGGACAACGCGTTGAACGCCTCGACCCCGGGCCACAGGACCTGGAGGACCGGGGTGACGAAATGAAGCGCGAACAGGCCGTACACGACCGTCGGAACACTCGACATCAGCGCCGTGACACCGCTGAGCAGCCGGGTCGCGCGACGGCTCGCGTACTGGTGAAGATACACTGCGGTCATCACCCCGACCGGCAACGCGAACACCGCCGCGCCGACAGCGATCTGGACGGTTCCGACAACGAGTGGCAACACGCCGAACCGGGCCTCCTCCGCCGCTGGCGCCCAGGTGATTTCCGTGAGAAACCGCCATGGCGAGACGTCGGCAAGGAACAGTCCGGCCTCCCGGACGAGCACCGCCAACACGGCAGCGAGGGTAACGACCGCAATCACCGTGCAGGCCAGGAGAACATGCGCCACCAGGCGCTCGCCCGCCGCGCGGGACGCCGTTCCGGCACCGGCCACACCCTGCGGCATCATGACGGGCCCCGTAGCGGCACGCGACCGGTTTTCACCGCGAGCGCCCGGGAATCGTCGTCGTCCCGTGCCGATTGTCCGACCACCTCGCTGCGCGCCGCACTCAGAAGCGCCCGGTTCCGCGCGTACTCCGCCGCGGGAAGGGGCGCGTAGCCCGTCTCCTCCGCCAGCAACTCGCTCGCCGAGACATAATACTCCATGAAGCTGGACACGCCCTCGTCGGCCAAAAGGAAGTTCCTGACGTAGAGGTACAGGTCCCTGGACAGCGGGCTGTAGCGGCCATCGCGAATCGCGGCAGGAGTCGGCAACACACAGCCGAAACCCGTGTCGACCGCGAGTATCCGCAATCGACCGGGGTGAGCCGCCTGGTTCGCCGACCCGAAATAGCCCAGCGACCAGCGATCGCCGGCAACGCCGCGGGCAATGAGGTGGTCGTCCTCGGTCCCGTAGTAGTCGGTGCGGCTGGCTCCGGGCCGGCCCACGACGACGCGAGTGAAGAAGCGGAACGTTCCCGAGTCGGTCCCCGGCCCGAAGAGGCGCACCTTCTCCGCGGGGAGGGCAGGCCTGACGTCGCGCCACGTCGCTACGGAAGCGTCGGGTCCCCAAATCCGGCCCAGTTCGGCGAGGGTCAGGCATTCCACGGCTTCGTTCGCGGGGTTGACAACCATGGCCACGCCGTCGCGGGCGACGGGAAGAGCCAGGAACCGGTGACCCGCCGCACGGCACCGCGCCATCTCGCTCGCAGTCATCGGCCTGGAGGCCGCCGCGATGTCGGCTTCTGCCTCGCAGAATCGCCGGAGCCCCCCACCCGACCCCGAAACGCGGACTACGATCCGCGCCGCCGGGTCTTCACGGGCAAAAGCCTCGGAGACCGCTTCGGTGAGTGGGTAAAGACTGCTGGAGCCGTCGATTACGATGACCCGGCGCCCGTCGGCCGCGCACCCGCACATCAAAAACGCTGCGATCGCCACGGCCTTGCTTCGCCACACGCGGACCCGGCCCACCGCCGTCACGCCGACGCCATCCGGGCGGGCACCGCCCCGTGCAGGGGAACGGTGAAGGTAATCGTCGTACCGGCGCCCCACGTACTCTCGGCCACAACGGTGCCGCCCATGCTCGAAACCAGGTGCCGCACTATCGCCAGCCCGAGTCCGGTGCCCCCCTCCTCCCTGGAACGGGCCGCATCCACACGGTAGAATCGCTCGAAGATCCGGGGAAGTGACGCGGCCGGAATGCCGGTTCCGTTGTCCCGCACCGAGATCACCAGGCTTTCGCCATCCGCGCGGATTTCTACAACAACCTGTCCCTCCTTTTCGGGAACGTACCTGAGCGCATTCTCGAACAGGTTGCGGAAGATCTGATAGGCGGCGGCTTCGTCGCCCAACCCCTCGCCGCTTCCTACCACCCGGAAACCGACGTCTCCCCCAGCGCGCTTCGCTTCAAGCTCCTCCCACGCCGACCAGGCAACGCGCTCGGCGCTGAACGGCTGTTGCTCGGGGCGCCACGCGCCGGACTCGTATCGCGACAGATCGAGAAGGTCGTCCACGAGCCGCTGGAGCCGGACCGTGTTGCTCTCGATGGAGTGCAGAAACCGTTGCCGCAGGCGCTCGGGCAGTCCCTCGTCCAGCACGGTTTCCGCAGCAGCCCGGATGACCGTCAGCGGCGTCTTCAGTTCGTGCGAGGCGTTGGCCACGAAATCGGAACGAACCGCCTCGAGACGGCGGATCTCCGTCATGTCCACCAGAAGGACCACGGACCCTCCTTCCGTACCCCGCTTGGTACGAACCTCCAGTTCGCGGTCTCCCACAGTGAGCTCCAGCCGTGCCTCCGGACGGACGACCGAACTCTCCAGGAGGTCCCTGAGCTCCGGTTCCCGGACCACGGCCCCAATCGGTGAAAACGGCAGCACCTCCACCACTCCGAGCAGCTGCATCGCGGCCGGATTGATCCTCAGGATGCGTGCGTCGTCGGTCAGGGCAATCAGCCCCTCGGCCACCTTGTCCATGAGCTGCGCGAGTTCGTTCCGTTCACGCGTCACACGGCTGACCTGATCTTCCATCTCACCCCGAACCCGGTTGGCCGCCGAAGCGAGCCGGGCCAATTCCGTGATCTTCGAGAGCTTCACGCGTGGCCCGGAAAACTGTCCGGCGCCCAATCGCTGGAGGAGAAGCCGGGTATTGTCCAACGATGCCGTCCCCAGGCGCACGAACCGTTGCAGGAACAGGAGCAGGATCAGGCCCGCGACCGCCACCGCAAGCGCCACCCAGACCGCCGTCCGGGCCGCAGCTTCGCGGATCGGCGCGACCGGCGCACCGAAACGGATCACGATGGTCCCGCCACGCCAGTACACGCGGGTCGCACTGAACAGATACGCCTGGCCGTCGAGCGAGCTGACCCGTCGCGCGAAGCCGTCGACCCGGAGCAGGGCGGCGGCCACCTCCGCACGCCGGGCCGGATCCACAATCGTGTCCGCCTGTCCGGGCCCCAGGTCCGAATCGGCCACCAGGGAGAGTTGCGCGTCGAAGACACTGACCCGATAGCCGGTGGCAAGCGCAAGGGCACTCGCAATACTGTCCAGAGAGGCGTCACGAGACGCCCGCAGCTGTTCGGCGCCAAGCCGGACCGCCGGTTCGAGATGCTCCTGGTTCTCACGATACATCACGCCTGTGCCAACCAGGCGCGTGACGCTCCACGCAACGGCAGCGATCAACACCACCGCCCCGGCTCCGGCGCCTACGACGGCCGGGCGAAGCGGAACCCTCATTCCGATCCCCGAAACCGGTAGCCGAAGCCGCGCACGGTCTCGATCCATTCCCCGGCGACGCCGAGTTTGGTGCGCAGGCGGCGAATGTGCATGTCCACCGTACGAGTGCGAATGCGTCTGATCGCATCGGGATCGGCACTCCACGCTCCCTCAAGAAGCTGGTGGCGATCCTGTGTCCGTCCGCGACGCTCCATGAGGGTTTTCAGCAGCCGCAGCTCGGTGGGTGTGACCGGTACCTCCACCCCGTCCAGCGTCACCTGCATGGCGCCCAGATCCACGCTGAGAGGCCCCGCCTTGAGGACGCGTCCACCCTGGCCAGAGCCCGAGGCGTCCGCACGGGCGCGTCTTATTATGGCATCGACCCGCAGTACCAGTTCGCGGGGACTGAACGGCTTGGTCACATAGTCGTCCGCTCCCAGTTCGAACCCCTCAATCCGTTCGAATTGTTCCCTTTTCGCGCTCACCACGAGGACCGGCACGGAACGAGTGGCCGCCTCTCGCCGAATCGCCTGCAGCACCTCGTCTCCCGACAGCCCGGGCAGCATTCGATCCAACACCACCAGGTCCGGGACGTCCCGGTGAAGCGCGTCCAATCCCTCCGCCCCATTCGCGGCGGTCTCGACGCGATAGCCGGCTCGCGTCAGCTGATAGGCAACCACGGCCGCGATGTCGGCGTCGTCTTCGATCACGAGCACCCGCGGCCGGGCTCCCGACTCCTGGCTCACCAAACCTCCCGGCTCAGGCACCCGATCCTGCGTCGGACGCCCCCACGGACAGCCCGTGAACGATCTCCAGCACTTCAGCTTCGGTGAGCGTATGGTCTACGCTCTTGGCTCGCTCGAGGACACGCGTACACAGTTCGCCGTCGCCCGGATCGAAGCCCCGGCGGGCGAGCCAGTATTTGACGTTCGAGATACCGGACATCGGACCCACCTCGATTTCCTGAGACCTCCCTACCAACGACGCGGGCACACCGGAATAGACTCGGTCCGCCAACCAGTTGGCGCCCTTGGTCTTGGCCTTGACGATCGCAGCCGCGTGCACCCCGGTGGCCGTGCGGAACGCGTCCTCTCCAAGCACCGGGTAGTTCGGAGGCAGGGGGACACCACACTCGTGGGAAACCAGCTCGCAGTAGTCCGCGAGCCGCGCAAGATCCGCCTCGTGGACCCCCGCGAGCGCCAGGTTGACCAGCAACAGATCCATCTCGACGTTGCCAACGCGCTCGCCGATCCCCATCGCGGTCGCGTGGATCCGGTCGGCCCCGGCCTCGATCGCCGCCAGGGCATTGGCCAGCCCCAGTCCCCTGTCGCGATGTCCGTGCCAGTCCAGCTTGACGCTCTCGCCGGACGCGTCGATAATATCGCGCTTCACAAACCGAACGAGCGCCCTGACGCCCGACGGCGTGGCGTGTCCCACCGTGTCCGAGAGGCAGATCCGCCGCACGCCCCACTCGATCGCATTGCCGTACAGCGTCCGTAACGTGGCGGCGTCTGCCCGCGTCGTGTCCTCGGTCACGAACATGACGGACAGTCCTTCACGCACACAGAACGAGACCGATTCCTCCGCGGTCCGCAACATGTGATCCAGGGTCCATCCCTCCGCGTACCGCCGTATGGGCGAGCTGCCGATGAAGGCCGACACCTCCAGGGGAACGCCCGTAAGGTGAGATATCCTCACCACCGGCTCCACATCGGCCAGTACGGTCCGGGCCGCACAGTTGGGCTCGATGGACAGGTGGGAATCCCGGATCTCCTCGCAAAGCCTGGTCACGTCGTCCGCCGCGCGGGGGCCGGCTGCAGGAAGACCGATGTCCGCCGCATGGATGCCCAGGTCGTGCATCATATGGATGAGCTGGATTTTGGCGCCAATCGGGGGATCGATGACGGACGGGGACTGGAGCCCGTCCCTCAGTGTCTCGTCGTCCAGTTCGACATGGCGCCCCCATGCCAGGGTGTCGAACTCCTCGACATTCCAGTCATGAATCAGACGGTTCTCGTCCATTTCGGCCTCCGTTCCATGCCGGGCGATTCCCGACCAGCCTTGCGCCTCACATTACCATCAAGATTGCGGCTAACGCTCGCCGGAGGAAAGCACTCGGGAATGATCGGGGATTCCACCACACGTACATTCGCGCTCGGTGTTGACCTCATACGCCGCCCTTGAACAGCTTTTTCTACGTGAACCATGACATCTGGCTACAGTGGCGGAGCAAAACTTGATCACCGGACAATCGTGAGATTCTGGAGGGGACTTGCGGGGCAGGACGTCCGTACCAGTGCCGATTCCGACGACCCCGCGCTCGCAGGACGCACTTACGCGATTCCATTCGGTATCGTCTGGGAGGCGATTGTCGCGTTGGCCGGCGGCGGATTGAAGGGGTGGAAGCTCGCCCGCTGGGACGATCAGATCGGTCTCGTTGCCGCCGATGTCACGAGTTGGCCGATTCCGCTGGCGGCCACTGTGCTGATCTCCGTCAAGCTGGACGCCAACGGGCAGACGCGCGTCGACATGTCCATCCGCAACGTCGCGGAGGAAGGAAGACTGCCGATCAACCAACGCAGGATCGATCGCTTCTTCCGGGCGCTTGACGACTCGTTGGCTGTGCGTTCCGACCAGGTTCTGGCCGCGAGACCCACCACCACGTCGATCATTGCCCTGGTCACGGCATGCACGCTTGCCCTTGCCTGTGACAGCGGTTCACCCGACGCCGCGGCACCCGACACGGTGGATCCGTCAACCGGTCCCCCCTCCGTGGAATCGACCCCCGAGGCTGCCTCTCCCACCACCTACCAGAGAACCGTGGTGTTCGTGGACACCGAAAGGGACACCACGGTGTTCGTGTCCTGGGACTTCGAGAATCTCACACTTGCCGACAGCACTCGCCGGACACTGAGGGGATGGGTCGGCAGGGGTGCCCAGTGGATTCTGCTTGCGGATGAAGCCTGGGCCACCGCACCGAGCCGGCGCGCGCCCTGGCGCATCGTGCCCAGGGGCCCCACGCGCATGATCGTAGGGCAGGACGATGTACTGCGCGAAATCTACTATCAGGCGGGAGTCCGCGACGTGTCCGTGAGAATCGGCGACGCCATCATCGAATGGATCGACTCGCGTGGCGGGCGGTACCGGTTGCTGGACGGAGTCGCGCGACTCGGCGGCGACGAAAGGTCGGGCTGGGTTATGGATGTCTCAGGTGCCCGCACCGGTTCATCCAGCGGGTCCAGTGAATGGGCCCTGCTGGTTGGCAACGACGAGCTGAAGCTTCTTCTCTCCGACGCGGAGGGATCCGGCCAATACCGCGCCTGGGCTCGCATAGGCGTCGAGGAGCGGTTCTGGCCATCGGTGTCAGTGACCTGGGACGAGACCCGAAGCTTCGAGCGTGCGCGCCGTGACATCCCGGTCCTATGGCGGTTCCGCTCCTCGGACGGCTCACTCCGCGGTGAGTTCCAGTCGGTGAGCGCCCATCACCTGACCCTGGACGCAGCGAGCCCCATTCTTCCCGTGCTCGGAGTCTACGAGGTTGACGGCACGGTGAGTACCGACGATAGCCGGGTCGCTGTAAAGGGCTTCCTGCGGCACCAGCAGCGGTAAGCGGCAATGAACGAGGCAGTGCTGCGGGCCATCGTGACCGTCGTGGTCGGGTCGCTGGCGGGAGGTCTGACGAACACGATCGCGATCTGGATGCTCTTCCATCCGTACAGACCACCGACGCTGGGGGGTCGCAGGTTGCGGCTGCTTCAGGGTGCAATCCCCAAGAACCAGCCCAGACTCGCCACCGCCATCGGCCGCGCGGTGGGCAACCGGCTCCTCACCGACGAAGACCTGACCCGTGTGTTCCGGCAGCCCGAGTTTCGGGAGGCATTCGACGAAAGGCTCGCCACCTTCCTGCACGAGGTCCTCGAAGTCGAGCGCGGCTCGGTCAGCAATCTCCTTGGCCCGGAGCTGAGAACCGAGGTCGACGGCATCGTCGAGGAGGTTCTCAGTCACGGCCTGGCACTGCTCGAGGAACACCTCAAGTCACCCCGCTTCGAGTCCGCCGTACAGGACAGGGCGGCCGAATTGGCAACATTTCTGGCCAGCGAGCCCGTGGGAGACATCCTCACGCCGGCACGCGAAGCCTCGGTGGCTGCAGCGGTGGAGCGCTGGATGCAGAGTTCCGTCTCGAGCGAGGGCTTCCGGGAGACGGTCTCGGTCTACGTGAGTCGCGGCGCCAAGCGGCTGCTGACTCCGGACCTGACGATCCAGGACATCCTCCCCCCGGGACTGGTCGACACGGTGGAGCGGGCCATAGCCGGGTATGTCCCGCTGGCAATTCGCCGGTTGGGCGCGGTGCTGGAAAAGCCTGCCGCACGGAAGCGTTTCGAGCGGGCCACCCAGGACGTTCTGCGCCGCTTCCTGCAGGATCTCAAGTTCCACCAGCGCGTCGTCGCCCGCCTGGTCATGAACGAGGACACGGTCACGAAGGTGCTGGATGCGCTACGCGTGGAGGGTGCCAACCGAATCGCCGAAATGTTCCGGGAGCGTCCGGTGCGCGAAGCGATGGCAACGGGAATCAGCGACGCGATCGCGGACTTCCTGAATCGGCCGATCAACGAGGTCCTCGGCGACCCCGACGATCCCGCAGTGGTCAAGTCGATCGATGCCGTCGTCGACTGGGTCGTTGATCTTGCGCGGGACCCGTCAACGCGGGCTTTCGTGATCGAGAAGCTCGAAGCCGGACTGGCCCGCGCGTCACGGCGGACCTGGGGCGAACTCCTGGAGGGCGTGCCCCCGGACAGGCTCGCACAATGGGTGGTGCGGGCCGCTCGAAGCGACATCGCCGCGGCCCTCTACCGCGCGAGCTCCCACCGTCTGGCCACTGCCGTGATGGAACGCCCGATCGGTCGCCCCGCGCGCCTGTTGCCCGCCGACGCCCCAGTCCGAATCCAGGGCGCCGTGAGCGAGCCGCTTTGGCAGTGGCTTCAGTCCCAGACACCCTCCGTTGTGCGGCGTCTGGACGTGACGCGTCGCGTCGAAGACAAGGTGCGCGAGTTCCCGGTCGAACAGATGGAGCAAATGGTTCGCCGGGTGACGGGCCGCGAACTGCGGATGATCATCTATCTCGGATACGTCCTGGGGGCGCTGATCGGGGGACTTCTGGTCCTGCTCAACGCGGTCTGGGCGTAACCCGGACGGCCCGGCAGTCCGTGGACAAAGCCGCCCGAGCACCGAGAGCGGCGCGGCGCCGGGCCGGCAAGGCGCGACGAAGGGACAGTAGCAGTGCTACGGGCCCGAGGAGCAACGCAGAGCGCGGCCCGACAGGGGAGGCCGAGCGTCCGGCCCGGATGCATCGCCGCTCGAATGCCGGGGGAATTTTGTCCACGGGCTGCCCTGGTCGCTACTGCGGGCCACCCGGACGCTCGTCCCCGCGTCCGGAGGAGGGAGCCGCGGTGCGGAAATGGCGCCGCGTACGGCGTCTCTCCGAGGCACGTCGCCGGCTCTTCATCAGGTCGAGCGGTGTGAAGTACCGCTTCGCACGCCTGCTCAGCGTCGTGGCCCGACCGAGATCCCGCTCCAGTTGCTGCAACTCGCCTTCGTCGTGGGTGGCCGTCCGTCCACGGTCGTGCATCAACCACCGTCTGCCGCGCGCGGCGACCGGGCCGCTCCTTCCCGGAAGGCCCAGGTAGATGCCAAGTGCGAACGCGGCGATCCCGACGATGATCTTCAGGATCAAGGTGTCTTCTCCCGAGTCTCCACCGTCCCGGAGTCCGGATCGGTCTTCGATTCGGCCTCGTGTCGCTTTCTGGCCTCGGCCAGGTATCCGGTCTTGAGCCCGACAAGGCGGGAGATCTTCCTCATGATGTAGTCCTCGCGGGCGGCGAGCCTGCCGTCGGCCAGCACAAGGCCCCACATGGCTTCCGCAAGTACGAGCTTCTGTCCCGTGGAGTAATGGGCCTTGACGAGCTTCGCGAAGCCCCAAAGATCCGTGCGGCGCTGGCGCTCGGATTCCGAGACGACGATCAACTCCGCCGCCGCTTCCGCCCTGAGTCCGAAGTGACGCCGCACGAGGTCGCGCAGGTGTCGGCGCTCCCCCGCGCTGAAGTGGTCGTCGGCGTGAGCCACCTCCAGCAACAGCGCGCAAGCCGCGATACGGAGGTCCTCGGCATTGGGTCCGTCAGCGTCCTCCTCGCTCGGAGGAGCCATTTCGCGGAAAAAGAAGGATTTGATTCTATCGAGCATCTCGACTTCAGCTGCACTCATTCTCCACCCACTCCAGATAATCCGCGCGTCCAGCCATCACCGGCTGCACGAGGAGTTCGGGGACCTCGTACGGGTGTAGTTCACCTGCGCGGTCCAGCAGGCCGGGCACCAGGCGGCGAAGCGTCTTGAGGACGACGAGCGCCTCCTCGTCGCGGTGGACCTCTCCCTCCCAGCGATACAGGCTGACCGCTCCCGGCAACACGTTCCCGCAGGCGATGAGCCTGTCGTCCAGCAACCGGCGCACTACCGCCTCGGCTACAGCGACCCCAGGCGCGGTCATCAGCACCGTTACAACACCGGTCTCGCTCTCCGACGTCATGTCACATACCCGTCACGACGCCAAAAAGATCGTCTGCTCGACGGACTCGGGCCGATAGAAGGATTCGATCAGTGCGCCATACTGTTCCGTCACCACGGAGCGCTTGACCTTCTGGGTCGGCGTGAGTGCACCGTTTTCGACCGTGAACGGCTCGGCCAGCAACCCGATCTTCTTGGGAGTTTCAAACCGGGCAAGGTCGCGCATTTCGCCGAGAATCTCATCCTTGAGCAGCGCGTGCGATCGAGGTTCCGCCAGCAGAGCCCCCGGGGTACCGGCTTCCAGACCCTCTTCGGCCGCCCAACTCTGCAGTCGCTCGAAAGCCGGCACCACCAACACCGCGCAGAACTTCCGTCCGTCCCCGACGACCACCGCCTGATCGACGTAAGGGTTCTTCTTCAGCAGGTTCTCGATCGCCTGCGGTGCAACGTACTTGCCGCCCGATGTCTTGATGAGGTCCTTCTTCCTGTCCGTGATCTTCAGATACCCGTCGCCGCTCAGTTCACCGATGTCACCGGTGCTGAACCACCCGTCCTCCGCAATCACTTCGCGGGTCATCTCTTCCAATCCGTAGTACCCCATCATGACCTGCGGCCCCCGAATCAGGATTTCCCCGTCGTCGGCGATCCGTATCTCGGTCCCGGGCACCGGACGCCCCACCGTCCCGATCCTGAAGTGTTCGAGCGAGTTCACGTTCGTGACAGGAGACGTTTCGCTGAGGCCGTATCCCTCGAGTATCGTGATGCCCGCCCCCAGGAAGAAGCGGTTGATCTCCGGCGCAAGCGCCGCCCCACCACTCACGAAGTACCGGAGCCGCCCGCCCACCGCCTGGCGAATCTTCGCGAACACCAGCCGGTCCGCGATCCCGTACTGCAGGTTGAGGATGAACGACGGTGTAGCGCCGCGCTCCCTGTGCAGCGCCATGCGTCGCCCTACGCCCGCCGCCCAGGAGATCAGTTTGCCCTTTGCCCCACCGGCATCCAGAACGCTCTGGTAGACCTTTTCGTACAGGCGCGGCACCGACACCAGCACGGTCGGCCGCAGGCGCTTCATGTCGGCCGCTACGGTCTCGATGGAGCCATGTGTCACCGTGCATCCAGTCGTGAAGAAGACGTAGTCCACCATACGCTGGAGCACATGGGACAAGGGCAGGAAGGAGAGGCTGCAGTCGTCTTCCCCGAGTGACAGTACCTGGCCGGTCGCCCAGATGTTCGAACTGAGGTTGTTGTGGGTCAGCATAACTCCCTTGGGCGTGCCCGTGGTGCCCGAGGTGTAGATCATCGTGGCGAGATCCTGCGGCCGCGCCAGGCGCGCCTCCTTCACGAAGTCGTCCATCGATGCGCCGTCACCGCTGGCGACGAAGTCGTCCCAACGGGTCGCGCCATCCAGATCCGTCCCGCCGTCGAAAACGACGATCGTCATGTCCAATCGCGCCCGTGCGATCGCATCCTGCGCCTTTTCGAGCTGCTCGGCGTCGGAAACGAAGATCAGGGAGGCACCCGAGTTCTCGAGGATGTAGGCTACCTGGGCAGCTGGAAGCGTACTGTAGATGGGCACGTCGACAGCCCCGGTGCACAGGCATGCCCAGTCCGCCAGCGCCCATTCCAGCCTGTTTTCCGAAAGGATGGCCACACGGTCGCCCCGCTTGATTCCGAAGTGTGCGAGTCCGGCGGCGGCGCGACGCACATCATCCTGCACCCTGGCGTAGGCGAGGGTTCCCGCTGCTCCACCCGGATTGTAGGCGTCTTGGTCCGGAATCCGCCCGCAAGTGTCGAAAAAGAGATCGACCAGCGTTCCCTCAGGAATATCCGCCGGGTTCGCAAAGTAGTCGATGGTGTCGGACATGGGTCTACCCTCCCTCGATAACGGTATCGACCACCAGGTCCTCTCGCAGCGAAAACAGGACCGAACAGTACTTTTCGCGCGACAACTCGATCGCCCGGTCGACCCGCGCACGGCTGGCGGCCGGCACTCCCGTCACCGTAAACACCAGCCGTGCTGCACGATAGCTTCGCGGCGGCTCTTGACGACGCTCCCCCTCGGCGTGCACGTCGAGACTATCGAAAGGTACACGACCCTTTTCGAGAATCACCTTGACGTCGATGGCCATGCACGCGGCGACGGCCATCAGCACGAGATCCATGGGGGACGGGCCTACCGCGCAGTCGCCGTCGACCACGATCTGCGGACCTCCAGGGGCCCCGCCGTCAAAGACCAGGCCTGAACCCGTCCAGCTTAAACGGACCTCCTTGTCCACCCTCAGGTCTCGTCGTCCGCCGGCCGAGCCAGACCCTCGCCCTGAAGTGCCTGCAGCGTGTTGCGGGCGTGGTCGACGTGGTCCCGGGCCTCTTCGTCCGCCGGGGACTGGGCCAGGAACGCTTCCAGGTGGCCGATCGCCTCACCGCGCGCGCCGTGACGCAAGAGCAGGAATGCCAGTCCGTAGTGGGCCCCCGGCGAATCGGGATGCTTGTTGAGGACGTGCCGGTACGTCTTGATCGCCTCTTCCTCCATGCCGATGCGCGTGTACGCGATCGCGATCTGCTGGAGAACGATGGGATCGCCCGGCTCCTCCTTCAGCGCGAGCCGAAACGAGGTTAGGGCCTCGTGGAACTTCCCTTCCTGGGCAAGGGCGAGGCCTTCTTCGTAGTAGTCCACCCGGTCGGCCCCACCAGGCCCACCGAAGATCTTGCGCAAGAGCGACATGGAAGAGGATCGCAGTCCTGTTTCCGGGAAGGCCGAACGCACCGTGAACGCGCGCCGTATCCCGTTCAAGCTACCGGATTCTCCGGTCGGGACAAGTCACGGTCGGCATCGCCACCGCCCTCGCACGCGTCGTCGGAACATTTCGCCGACTTTTCTCGTAGGAAACGAACCAGAGACAGCCGCAACGACGGGACCGGAGGCACCCGGATGCAACATCGCCCAACCTTGGCAGAAGATGCAAAGAACCTCGCCGTCATCGGCGGTTCGGCACTTGCGGGCATTGTCGCCACAATGGCGCTTGCCAATCCGGGCTATCAAACGGGCCCCGGCCCTGGCGCCGAAGCCGTACCCGCCGCGCCTGCCCGGACCTACGATCTCGTCGAACCGCTGTCCGGCGTGAACCGCCTGTACGGGACGGTCCAGACGCGTGATGGGCGGACCCATACGGGCTTTCTGCGCTGGGACCGCAACGAGGCCAGCTGGGGCGACCTTCTCGACCTGACCAGAATCGACCGTGGCGAGAGCGGCCTTGCCGGCGTCCGTTTCGGACACGTCGAGCACATCCTGGCCACAGGGCGCAATCAGGCGGTGTTCGCCTTCCGCTCCGGCGAGCAGGCCACCATGCGCGGGCAGTCCAGCGACCTCGGGCCCGGCATGCGCTCGCTCGTCGTCACGACACCTCTGGTGGAGGGATCGCCCGCGGCCACCAGCGACGCCGCGGGCGGTCGCGGTGCCGCCGAAACGAAGCTGGAATGGTCCGACATCAGGCAGGTCACCTTCCAGGACGCGCCAGCCGACGCCCGCCCGCGGGGAGGCCGGCTGCACGGCACCCTGACCACGACATCGGGAATGGCCTTCACCGGGTTCATCACCTGGGACGTGGACGAGGTCTTTTCGACAGACATGCTCGACGGCGAGACCTCGGCATACGAATACGAGATCCCGTTTGGCGCGATCGAGGAGATCAACCGCAACAACAGGCGGTCGGCCGATGTCCTCCTCCACTCCGGCGAACGCCTCACGCTGTCGGGAACCAACGACGTCAATCGCAGCAATCGCGGGATCACCGTATCGGACCCCGCGTTGGGCCAGGTCAAGGTGCGGTGGGACGCGCTTGCAGACGTCCGATTCCACGGCACGCCGTCGGAAGAGTCCCGCAGCGACTTCAACGGTGGCGAACCCTTGCGGGGCACCGTATGGACCGCCTCGGGCGACGAGCTGGCCGGCACGATCACCTGGGACCGCGACGAGACCCGGTCCTGGGAAATGCTCAATGGCGAGGCCGACAGGGTCGAATTCGACATCGAATTCTCCATGATCGCGAGAATCGAGAAGAATGATCGTGGCTCGACGGTCGTCCTGCGCGACGGGCGCTCGTTCGATCTCGACGGGTCCAACGATGTCGGTCGCGGGAACCGCGGAGTCGTCGTCACCGCAGAGGGGCAGACCTACACGGTCCGCTGGGCGGACTTCCGAGAGCTGCGGCTGGACTGGTAGCGCGACGGGGTCTTGCCGGGCTTCGTGGCCCGGGTTGTTCCGTGGAACCGCAACCCTGGTCGGCGGCCCCCGCCTCCTACCTCACGTCGCCCATCAGGCGCTTGATAAACGGACTCGCGAGGAGCGCCACGAACCCGGCCGACCCGATGATCGTCGTTACCGTGAAGAAGAGCGGCGACGGCTCCAGCGCCTCCAGCCGTCCGGCGACGAGGCCGGCCACTACGTTGCCGAGCGACGTCGCGACGAACCACAGCCCCATCATCTGACTGATCCGGTTGGCGGGCGCCAGCTTGGTGACCGCCGACAACCCGACCGGTGACAGCGCCAGCTCACCGACCGTGTGCAGGAAGTACATGACGATGAGCCATGACGCCGAGACCGGTGAGTCGGGCGTCGCATTGGCGGCGCCCCAGGCGATCACGAAGAAGCCGGCGGCGAGGAGCAGCAGACCCAGCGCGAACTTGACCGCCGTCGAGGGATTGGCGTTGCGGTTGGCCAGCCACACCCAGAGCCAGCCGAAGACCGGCGCCAGACAGACGATGAAGAAGGCATTGACCGACTGTAGCCAGGAAGCCGGATAGCTCCGCGACCCGATGGTGCGGTCCGTATAGTTCTCGGCGAAGAGGTTGAGCGACGAACCCGCCTGCTCGAAGCCCGACCAGAAGATCACAGCCAGTAGCGCAAACCAGAAGATCGCGACGATCTTCTTCTTCTCGACGACGTCGTGTCCGCCGAAGAACATCAGGTAGAGGAAGTAAACGACCACGACCGTGAGGATGAGCCCGGCCAGCCCGGTCGCGATTTGCGTCAGAGACAGCGGAATCACACCGCTCGCTACCAGGTAGCCGAACCCGACCAGCGCCAGGGCGAGCGCGGCGCATCCGCCGAAGAAGCGCCGGCTCAGGGCGGCGCGCTGCTCCGGAGTACGGTCACTGCGCAACAACCCGGCATCGCCGAGTCGGCCATATCCGAGCCGGAACTGGATCAGGCCGAGCACCATGCCGAAGCCCGCCGCCGAGAAGCCCCAATGCCAGTTCCAATTCTCGCCAAGCGCGCCACAGACGAGTGGCCCGGCGAAGGCCCCGACATTGATCCCCATGTAGAAGATGGAGAACCCCGCGTCCCGCCTCGCCCCCCCTTCCGGGTAGAGGTCCGCGACCACTGAGCTCACGTTCGGCTTGAGCAGACCCGTCCCGATTACGATCAGTATCAGCCCCAGGAAGAAGTTGAAGTCATTGGGCACGGCCATGCTGAAGTGTCCGGCCGCGATGATGCATCCCCCCACGAACACGGCTTTGCGCTGCCCCCACAGCTGGTCCGCCACCCAGCCGCCCGGCAGCCCAAGCAGGTATACGAGCCCGGTGTACAGTCCGTAGATGGCACCGGCCGGTGCTTCCGCCAGTCCCATCCCCGGGTTCTGGGCCGTCGTGGCCTCCGCCAGGTACAGGATGAGCAGGGCGCGCATCCCGTAGTAGGAGAAGCGCTCCCACATCTCCGTGAAGAAGAGCGTCATCAGCCCCCGGGGATGCCGGGCTTGCGTTGCTGTCGTCATCCTGTCCCCTGAGTCGCGAGAATACTAAACATTCTTGTTTACTATCGAGTCTGGTGGCGGCGGGCAAGATACCCAGGCGCGTGCCCGGCGGCGAATCAGGGGGTCCGTCCTTCCAGGATCGCTCGCAATACATGCAGATCGATATTGCCGCCCGATACGACCGCGACCACCGGGCCGCCGTCCATCCCGGGCAGCCCGCGCAGGGCGGCCGCGACGGCCGTGCTTCCCGCCCCCTCCGCCACAATATGTGCGCGTCCCGCCAACACCCTGATCGCGTTGCATGCCTCCTCGATGGAGACGACCAGCGATCCCGCGAGCAGCGAACTGGCCAGCGGCCACATCTCCGTCAGCAGACTCGTAGAGCCAATGCCGTCCACAAAGCTCGGCGTATGTGTGACCTCGACGGGCTCGCCCGCGCGGAGGGAGGCCGCGAAGGGAGCGGCGGTCGCGATTTCGGCTGCGAACACGGGCACCTCCGGGCGCACTTCGCGCATCGCCGACGCGATCCCGCACGACAGCCCACCACCCCCATACGGCACGACTACCGCGCGGACCTCCGGGAGTTCCTCGACGATCTCGAGGCCGATCGTGCCGTTCCCCGCAATCACCGCCGGATCGCTCACGGGGTGAACGAAGTGCCCGGCCTCTTCCGGGTGACCGTGGTCGCGCAAGACGTTCCACCACTCGTCGAAAGGCAGCGGGGTCGCGGTCGCACCCAGGCGCGCGATCGCGTCGAGCTTGGCGCGGGGGGCCGTGTCGGGCACGACAACGCGGCAGGGAACACCCAGACGGCGTGCGGCGAAGGCCACCCCCTGTGCCATGTTTCCGGCGCTCCCCGTGTAGACGCCACGGGCGATGA
Source organism: Gemmatimonadota bacterium (assembly GCA_028874905.1). GTDB lineage: Bacteria > Gemmatimonadota > Gemmatimonadetes > Longimicrobiales > Gaopeijiaceae > Bin94. The sequence continues at coordinate 80,739 of JAPPGZ010000092.1, read as the reverse complement.
CGGCCGCGTCTGCCAGCGCCATCGCGTTGGCCGCACCCCGGATCTTGAACGAACCAATGGGTTGGAGACATTCCAGCTTGATCCACACCTCGGTGGGCACGCCCGGAACGTCCAGCGGAATGAGCGGCGACCGTATCGCGGCCCCGGCGATTCGCGAGCGCGCGGCCCGGATGGCCTCCAGACCGACCGGGCCGACGGCTTTCACGCGCCCGCCTCCCTGAGCGCCGCCGCGATGCCGTCGGCGGCCCGCGCGATGCACAGGTCCCCGATCTCACGGCTCATGCCGCGCGCGTCTCCCAGCACGCCGTTGGCGGTAATCGCGCGAAGGCCGTCCCGGAAGAGGCGCTCGGCAAGTTCTTCGTCGAACCCGGCGACATGGCCAGGCGCGGCCAGCTCCCCGCGCACGAGATCGGGACGGATGGACAGCATTTCCGAACTCTCGGCAATGTCGGCGTGGCCGCCCACCCTGTGCGCCAGGTCCGGCGCCAGTTCCGCGACCGCGCTCTCCCACAGCGCGACGAACGCCGGCAGGTCCGTGTAGGCCAGCACCTCGCAGCCGGGCCCCGCCGCGTCGCGCAGATCCGGCAGGATTTCGGCAAGCGGGGCGAAGTTCCCACCGTGTGAAGGCACGAAGCAGACCGTACGGAAACCGTGCCGGGAAAGGCTGGTGACGTAGTCCACGCAGACCGCACTGAACGTGGAATCCCTTAGCGACAGGGTGCCCGCAAAACCCATGTGGTGCTCGGAACACCCCACCCGGATCGTCGGCGCCACCAGCGTGAATTCCAACCGCCGCGCCACCTCCAGAGCGAGGCGGTCACCACGCGCCGCGTCCACGAGCAACGGAAGGTGGGGCCCATGCTGCTCGATCGCGCCCGCCGCGACCACGACCGATTTGAAGCCCGCCGCAAGCAACCCTTCCACCTCCGGCCACGTCAACTCTTCGAGAAGCAGGTTAGGTTCAGACATGCGGCAACGTAGGATCGGGGCCGCCACGCTGTCGAGTCGCCGGGTCTGACCGGCGGGTCGACATCCCGGCGCCGAGAGTCCGTCCCGGGAGGAGCAGATGACGATGGGGAATCCGGCGCCGTTCGAGACTGGCATCGAAACCGGCCGCAAGGGATCGAGGCTCGTCGATTTCCTCTATCCGCTTCCGGCCCGGCGCTCGGTCGGAAAGATCTTCAAGTGGTGGGAAAAGCGGCGCCTCGCCTACAACGCGATTATCTGCGCGGGAGGCTCCGTCTCGCTGGCGGGCATCGCGGCGGTCAGCCTTCTCAACGGTACCGGCCTTTCGATGACCGACGTGGGCGCGGTGCTGCGAGGCGTGTTCGTCATCCTCGTGGCCGCAAACATCCTCTACCTTCTGGGCCCGGTCACGGAATCGCTCGCGCACAAACTGTGGGGCCGGGAGGTTCGTGCGATCGGTCCACACCTCTTCAGGGCGGGATTGATCTTCTCCGTGGGACTCACATTCGTGCTCCCCACCATCCTTGTCGGTTTTCAGCTGGTGCTATTGATGCTGAGGGGCATACTGGGGTAGCGCTTTACCCCGCTTCGCCGATCAGCGGTACGAAGCGCACGCGTCCCAGCTTCTCGCGGGTGAAGTTGCCGGCCCGCTCACGCCGCTCCCGGACCAGCGACTGTCCGCGCCAGCCCCATCCCACCGGCATCACAAGTCTGCCGCCATCGGCCAGCTGTTCGCGCAGCGGCGGCGGGACGCGGCGCGCGCCGGCCGAGACGACGATCGCATCGTAGGGGGCATGTTCGCTCCAGCCCAGCGTGCCATCGCCCCGGCGAACCCGCACGTTCGCGTAGCCCAGGGTGCGCAGCCGGCCCCGGGCCGCCTCCGCAAGCGCGGCGTGCCGCTCCACGGAATGGACGGTGCGTGCAATCAGGCTGAGGACGGCCGCCGCGTACCCCGATCCCGTGCCGACCTCGAGCACCCGGTCCTCGCGGCCAAGCTCCACGGCCTCCACCATCCACGCGACGACGTACGGCTGCGAGATCGTCTGGCCCTCGCCGATGGGAAGCGGTCCGTCGTCGTAGGCACGGTTCCGGCACTCCGGCGCGACGAAGCGCTCTCGCGGCACGGCCGCCATCGCCTCAAGCACACGCAGATCCGTTATGCCCCGCTCCACCAGGTGACGCCGGAGCATCCGGCGCCTTGCCTCTGCGAGTCCGCTGGGTTCGTTATTCAACGAACTCCGCCGCCGGCCGGTGTCACCGACCAGAAGTCGATGCCGCCGGACTGGTGCGCGAGTTCGACTGTGGCCACCAGGTCGAGTGATTCCAGGTCGATCACGTCCAAAGTCCCCCGCACGGAGCCGACGGACTCGTTCGACACGAACGCGTACCGGCCGTCGGGGCTGGCCACTACGCCGTGTGTCACCGGGCGGGACGTCTTCACGCGTCCCAGTTCCCGGCCGCTCGCCAGGTCGAACACGGCGACCGCCTGTTCCCCCTTGAGGGTTGCGATCAGACGCTCGCCGCCCGCCGTCACCTCCAGGTTGTACGGTGCCAGGCCCGTGGCGAACCGGCGCGAGACCTCCCAGCGATCCGTGTCCACCTCGAGCACTTCCTGGTTCCTGTTGCATGCGACGTAGACGACCCGGTTGGCGCGCGAACCCAGTCCCGGCTCCACCCACGTCGGGCTGCAAACGGCCTCCGGCGAGGGCGACACGTCGAAGCGGGAGCTCACCTGGAACGTCTCCAGGTCGATCTCGACCAGCTGCTCGGAATGCATGCAAGCCGAATACTGTCTGTTGCCGTCAGGTCGCACGCGGCTTCCGTGCGGCATGAGACAGGTACGGATCCTGGTGACCTCGATCATGTCGGGCGTGTAAACGACGGAGATGTCCGACGGGACCATGTCGCCGTGCAGGTTGAAATTGGCCGCCAAAAGGAACTGGCCGTCCGGCGTGATACCCATGGTCGCCGGAAAGAGCCCGAGCCGCGTGCGCGCGACCAGCGTATCCGGCCCCGCGTGGAACTTCCAGAGGTATCCGTACGGTGTTCCGTGGGCGATGGTGAGGTACCAGTAGCGTCCGTCCGGCGAAATGCTCAGGCCATGCGCGCCATCGTTGTCTCCAGGCATGAGGCCGACCGTGATCTCCTTCTCCACGACCGCGCCCTCGCCGGGGGTGAAGGCGACCCTGGTCACCAGGTCCGACGATTCGTTGGCGACGTACACGCGGTAGGTGGCGGACTCCTGGGCGTCCAGGCCTCCGATCCCGGGGAGTACACCGAAGACACCCGGAAGCGCCAGCGCAGCGGCGACACTCCACCTCACAAGGACATCCCGTCTCACGATACCGGCGCCTTCTGCTTCGGTTCGAGCCGGACCACCCACAGGCCCGAGTTGAGGTCGGAAACGAAGACGTGGCCCTTGAAGGGTTGCGGTCCCCACGCCATCGGCGAATTGGGCACGTGACCTTCGGGGGTCCCCGTGGGGAACCAGGCCATCTCACGCCCCTGTCTGTACAGATCGCCCCTGAGTTCTCCGGAGACATCGACGACCCGCAAGCCGGCCTGATAGTAGGCCACGTACATTCTGTCGTCTTCGATCCAGAGGTTGTGTGCACCCGCCTCGGGCACCTCGTAGCGGGCCACCTCGCGCAGGTTTTCGGGGTCCTCGAGGTCCAGGATGTGGACGAAGCCGCGCGACCCGTCGCCCGGATGCCCGTTTCGGGAGATGCAGTCTTCGCACCCGAAGATCTCGTCCCCAACGAAGAGGTAGCGATGCCCGTCGGCGTTCGTATACGGGTAGGCGAAGTGGGTGTTGCCTTCCTCGTAGGCGAAGCTGCTCACCTCCACGGGCTCGGTGGGCGTGCCGCCCCAGCGTCCGTCGCCGACGTCGAGGATGTACACGCCGTCGTTCCAGTAGGACACATACGCGAGGCCGTCCACGACCCAGATGTCGTGGAGGTACTTGCCGGGTGCGTCGATCCCCCATCGCCCCACCTCCTCGACGTCGGTCGGGTCGCTGATGTCGAGGATGTGCACGTCGAGCGTGCCGTTGTGGATGGCGTAGAGGATATCGCCCGAGAAGAAGACGTTGTGCACGCCGCCGGTAAGTTCGTCCGTGTAGGTGTCGGCGATGGCCGGGTGCGCGGGATCGGTAATGTCGAGCACCACGATCCCGTTCCTGCGATCCGAGGCGCCTTCGCGGGTGATCACCGCCACGGTGGCACTGCTGTTCACCTTGACGTCGTTGACGACCCGCGCGTCGACCTCGACAAAGTCCGTAAGTACGGGACTGGCCGGATTGGTGACGTCCCACGCCAGCATGCGCTGGCCGCCGAGGTGCGTGCCCGTATAGACGTAGTCCCGTCCGTCCACGCCGGTGAAGGCCCACAGATCCGAAGTGGGCCGATCAGCCACCAGACCATGGCCGGTGACGATCACCTCGTGCTCGACCCCACGCTCCACGACCTCGACCAGGACTTGACCCGTGCGCGCTCCCGCATTGGCCGTCACCCGGTAGAGGCCCGGGCGTTCGGCGACGAAAGCTCCGTCGGGGTATACGGAGGCACCCATGTCGGCCCGCGTCTCGAACGACGAGACCGAAAAGTCCACCGGCGTCCCCTCCACGACGTCACCGTCGGCGTCGAGCGCCGCGGCCGCGAACCGCAACACATCCCCGGTCCGCCCGCGCGAAGGACCGTCGAGCTCGACCGCGGCCACCGGGTTCTCCTCCACCTCGAACGAATAGGTGGCCTCCAATCCCTCGACCGCTGCGGTCACGGTGACGGCGCCTGGCCGGATCGCGCGCACGAATCCCCGCGAGTCGATCGTGGCCAGCCGCCGGCGATTGCTGGTCCAGGCCACCTCGACGCTCTTGCGCACGCTCCCGTCTTCCGTCAGCGCACGCGCCTCGATCTGAACCATCGAGCCGGTGAAGAAGCGGACTTCCGGGTCGACGATCTCGACGGATGTCACCGGGGGACCGACGACCGAAAGCGGAGCCGTGAAGGTTCGGATCTCCGGCGGGCCGGTGCCACCGGGGGGCGGGACGCGGATCGCCATCCTCAGCTCCGCTTCTCCTTCGGACACCCCCATGATGTGCCCTTCCTCGAGAGCGGCGAAGCGGGACTCGATGCTCCCCAGGATACGTACGCCCCTCACCGGATTGCCGGCCGCGTCGTACGCGATCATCTCCACGTCTTCGCCCATTGCCAGCGAATCGCCCACTTCGACAACGATTTCCAGAGGGTCCGTTCGCACATCCGCTACGCGAGCCCCGATCAGTACGGCTGGCGGGTATCCCGGCGCCGCGGCCAGTGGCTCGACAGCAGGCTCGGCGACGGTGCTGTCGGCCGCATCGGCTTCCGACCGGTCTTCCGGCTCTGTCGGCGGTGCGTCGGCTTCGGTCTCCGGTGGGGGCGGCGGTGGGGGCGGAGCCGAGTCGACCGTTGCCCGGGAGGCACCGCCCGCGACACAGCCCACAAAAAGGAAGGAAACCGTGAGGATCCCCGCTGAGATTCTGACCATTGCACATCTCCGTTGAACTTCGGCCAACCAACGCACCTGAATATACCCGCGTCCACCGCGCCCCGGTTCCCTCGGGGCACGTGTTCCCATCGGCGCGCACCGCACGATACCTTACCCTGCCATGACCGCGTTTTCGGAACGAGTATACGCCTGCGTGCGGCGGATTCCCAAGGGATGCATTATCAACTACGGGGGCGTCGCCGCACTTGTCGGCGAGCCCCGCGCCGCCCGGGGCGTCGGCTATGCGCTCAGCCACCTCCCGATCGACACCGACGTGCCGTGGTGGCGGGTCGTCAACCGTCGGGGCGCCATTTCGACATCGCGCGTGACAGGCGTGGCCCAGCGGCAAAGGGCGCTGCTCGAGTACGAGGGCGTCGAGTTCAACGACGAGGGGGAAGCCTCATGGGAGCGTTTCGGGTGGAATCCGCACGGGTGAACCCGTGGGGAACGACGGGTCTGGCCCTCGCACTTGCCGGTTCGCTGGCTGCGGTCCTGGCCGGCTGCGACCAACCGCCGGCCGCTGCCCACGCCGCGTACGCCGAGATCGTGGCCGAGGAGGACGCGCGCGGGCTGGTGGGGCTGGAGCGGGTGCGTGCGCATCTACAGAACGAGGACGCCACGGCACGGGCATACGCGGTACGGGCGCTGGGGCGGCTGGAGGATCCGGGGCAACTGGCTGTTCTGGAGACCATGTTGGCCGATCCGGAGCCCTTGGTCCGGGCCACGGCTGCCATGGCGATGGGGCAAGCGGTATTCCGGGTGGATCCGGATGCCGAGGCAGGCCAGGCGGAGACGAATGAGATCGACCGGGTTCGACGGGCGCTCACGGGACGAATCCGGCTGGAGGACGATCCGGCGGTGCTGGGTAGCCTGGCGGCGAACCTGGGACGGCTGGCGCAGCCGGGCGCCGAAGGGCTCGCTGCGGTCGAAGCGAGTGATTGTGGTGAGCCCTCCTGCGAGCCGACGCTCGGTCTGGCGCGCGGGATCGAGGCGTTCGCGCGGCGGAGCCCGGGAACCCCGCTTTCGCCCGATCTGCTGACCGCCGCGGTGCGGCTGTCGTCCGCGTCAATCGGAGGGAGTACCTCGGATGACGCGACCGCGGAAGCCTCCCGCGCCGCGGCCCGCGTCAGGCGGTTGGCCGCGTCGGCCCTTGTGCACGCCAACCACCTGACGGCTGCGGATGTTGCCCGACTCCTCCAGGACGAGGACTGGGGCGTGCGACGGCATGTGGTCATCTCGACGCTACGCCAGGGCCCGCCCGCCGGCATGGACGCCGGCACGGTGATTCACGCTGGCCTCGACGACCCCGACCCGCGTGTCCGGGTCGAGGCGGTGCGCGCATATGATCGGTGGATGCGGCCGGACGAGGGCTGCGCCGCCATCCTGCGCGCCATGCGCGATGCCGACCCCCACGTGTCCAACACCGCGATCGGGCTGCTCGCGCGGCCTTGCCCGGATCTGGAGACGCAGCGCCAGGCGCTTGCGGACCGCGCCGCCGAGCTGACCGATGATGAGAGCGACTGGCGTGGGCCGGCGCGGGCGCTTCACGCTCTGGCGGGGATCGCGCCGGGTGACGTAGGGGACGGGGTGGCCGGGGCCGCGAAGCACACCAGCCCGTTCGTTCGCGCGTGGGCGGCGCGCGCCGCGGCCCTGGCGGGACACGCAGCCGCGCTCGAGGAGCTGAGTGAAGACTCCGACGCGAATGTGCACGAGGCCGCGCTGCGGGGACTGGGCGAGGTGGCGGGGCCCGCCGGCCACGAGGCCTACCTCGCTGCGCTGACCAGTGATGACCCCCAGCTCGTGATGACCGCCACCCGCCTTCTTGTCGCCCACACCCCCGCCGAAACGCCCGTTTCCGCACTGCTCGCGCCCCTCGCCCGCTTCACGGCCGCGCAGCGCGAGACCGAACGGGACGTGCGCGTCGCCCTCCTTGAGGGGATCGGCGCCGTGGGCGGCTTCTCCCGGGACGACCTCGCCCCGTATCTCACGGACTACGACCCCGCAATAGCCGAACGGGCCGCGGCGCTGTTGACCGAGGCCACCGGCACGGCAGAGGAAGCCGCACCCGGACCCCAGCCCCGGACCCCGACCCCCGACGCAGCCGGACTCGCCGAGCTGCAGCGTTCAGTCGTCCGGCTCCGCATGGCGGGCCTCGGCGACATCGTCATCGCGCTCCGGCCCGACCTCGCCGCCACCAACGCCGACCGCTTCGCCCGTCTGGCCAGACAGGGATACTTCGACGGCCTCACCTTCCATCGCGTCGAGCCCAACTTCGTCATCCAGGGGGGAAGCCCGCACGCCAACGAGTACGCCGGCGACGGCCCCTACAGCCGCGATGAGATCAGCGCGCAGCCCCATTGGCGCGGCACGGTGGGCCTTTCCACCCGCGGCCGCGACACCGGCGACGCCCAGATCTTCATCAACCTGGCCGACAACGTGCGCCTGGACTTCAACTACACGATCTACGGGATGGTGGTGGAGGGGATGGAGGTCGTCGACGCCATACAGGAGGGTGCCGTGATCGAGACGGCGGAGGTGTTGGTCCGGTGAGCCTGCGGGATGCCCAGCGAACGGCTGTGGCGGCGTTGACCCTCGCCGTCCCCGGGATCTTCCCGGCCGCGGCGACCGGCCAGACCACCACACGAGACGCAGCCGATCCAGCCATTGCCCTGGCACAGCGGGTCGAAATCCACCGGACCGAGTACGGAATCCCCCACATCTTCGCCGACGACCTCGAAGCGATGGGCTTCGGCCTCGGATACGTGCAGTCCGAGGACTACAGCAGGTCGATCGCGATGGCCATGTTGGCGAGCCGCGGCACCCTCGCCCGCCACCTCGGCCCGGAGGAACTCGACGCCGACTTCGCGGCCCGTCCGATCCACGCACGCGCGGTCGAGACCTTTCACCGTCTGCACCCGCGCACCCAGGACGTCTACCGGGGCTTCGCGGAGGGGGTGAATCACTACATCCGCCTGCACCCCGACGAGTTCCCCGCCCGGCTGACCCCCGACTTCACCGGGCCCGACGCGCTCGCCCGTGATGTCCAGGGCTGGAGCCGCGCCGACGCGGCCCGCTTCGTGGCCGGACTGAGCGACGAGGACGCGCCGGAGCAGCCGACGCCGTCTTTCGCACTCGACGGGTCCAACGCGTGGGCGTTTCACGGCACGCGCACCGCGTCCGGCAACACCATCCTGCTTCGCAACCCCCACCTTCCCTGGGAGGGCCGGCACGACCTGCTCGAACGGCCATCCGGGCTGACCTACTACGAGGGGCATGTCCGCGTGCCGGGCGTGATCGACTTCTACGGAGACCTGCGGATCGGGACCGCGTTCGGGATCATCGGCGGCTTCAACGCCCACCTTGGATGGGCCACGACGAACAACTATCCGACGCTTTCGCAGGTGTACAAGCTTCGGATGCATCCGGACCTGGCCGACCACGCGCTCCTCGACGGCCGGCCGCTGGCCCTGGAGAGACGGGAGACGACTGTCGACTACCGGACACCCGATGGTGGCAGTGCCGTCGAGACCCGCGTTTCCTGGCAAACGCCGCATGGGCCGGTCATCCACCGCACGGACGAACACGTGTACCTGCTGAAGGATCCCCGTGACGGCGAGTTCCGGCGAGGCGAGCAGTTCCTGCGGATGATGATGGCCCGGAGCCTCGAGGAATGGCTCGATGTCATGAAGATGCGCGCGCACCCGACTTCGAACTTCACCTACGCCGACCGGGGCGGGAACATCGTACACTACTACAATGCGCGCTTGCCGCTCCTGCCCCACCCCTTGACGGGCGACACCGCGGCGTTCGCCACGACTTCCGCCGACATCTGGTCGGAACTGGTGCCCTGGGAGAGCCTGCCGCTGTACCTCAACCCACCCGGCGGGTACGTGCAGCAGGCGAACGACACGCCGGACTACACGAACCTCAACGTGCCGATGGATCGGGACACGATGCCCGCCAACCTGCCGGAGCCGCGGCTGCGGCTGCGGAGTCAGTTGTCGCTGGAGCTGGCGGCGGGCGTCGCGGACGCGGAGGGAGTCGCGGGCACAGCGGGACGCGGAGTGCCGGCTCAGGCCGGAAGCCCGGGACTCCTGCTCACCCTCGAAGATGTCGTCGAACTGAAACACACACCGCGCATGCTCCTGGCGGAGCGCGTCATTGACGACGTGCTGGCAGCCGCCCAGGCCGCTGACGACCCGGCCCTGCAGGAGGCCGTGGAGGTGCTGTCCGACTGGGACCTCACAGCCGGGGCCGACAGCCGGGGCGGTGTCCTTTTCGCCCGCTGGGCGAGTCAATACTTCGATGGGGATTTCGACGGGACTGGCGACGAAGCCGGCGAAACGCTTCGCTGGCGCGAGGCGTGGGATCCCATGCGTCCGGCCGCCACGCCCTACGGATTGAGCAACCCCGACGCCACGGTTCGCGCGCTTGGGCGTGCGGCCGAGTCACTGCGAGCCGAGGGCATCGCCCTTGATGCCGCGTGGGGCCAGGTGCACCGCGTCATCCGGGGCGAAGTGGACGAGCCGGTGTCTGGCTGCCCGCCGACCCTGGGGTGCTTCCGCGTCCTGTCCTTTGCGCCGACGGGAGACGGGAGACTGGCAGCGAATCGGGGCGATTCCTGGGTCTTCGTAGTCGAATTCGGGGATGTCCCGCGGGCTCGCACGGTCCTTGCCTACGGCCAGACTGCGCGCACCGGTGCCCCCCACCATGCGGATCAGGCGGCCATGTTCGCCCGCGGCCAAACGAAGGAAATCGCGTGGACCGACGAGGATATCCGCCGCACAACGATCACGAGCTACCGCCCGGGCGAGGAAATTCGGCAGCATTGACAAAAACGGACACATCAGTGACAAAAACGGACACCGCCCGATGAAACGCATCCTCTCCACCGCCGACTCCCATGTCCGAAGCGTCATGCTGACCACTGTGGTCACCGTAGCCACGCTGCTCCCCCCACCCCCCGCCACCGCCCAGCAACCCCCCGCCCCACCCCCCTTCCACCTGGCTACGCTGTTCGATATCGGACACCTCCTGCTTGACGAGAACGGAGACGGCGTGCCGGACCGCCTCGGCGCTGCGCTGGTCCTCGCGCCCGACCCCACCGATGCCGAGCGGGCCGCCGCCGCCGAGATCACCGCGCGGCTGGGATTCGAGACGATGGCCCTCGACCTCCCCCTCCCGCGTGGCCCCCGGCCCGGCCAGGTCGGCATCCTGATCGGCCACCGCGCCGTCGAGGCGGCCGGGCTTTCCGTCGCGGACTTCGGCGCGGACGCCTCGGCGACCCCCGCTGAATACTCCCCCACCGTCGCCACCCACACGTCCCCCTCCGGCGACCGCTGGCTGGCGGTCCTGGGTGGCGACGAGGATGCCCTCCTCGGCGCGGCACGCCTCCTCGCCGGCGCTCTGCCACACGTCAGCACCCTGTCGAGCCCCTCGCTCACCGACGTCAGCGACGAACTGTCCACCTGGCTGAACGCGGGCGACACCACGGCATCCGCCGCCACACTCCACTTCTCGCGCGTCACGCTCGATACGTCCGCACGCGGCGTCCATCTCGTCGCCGGCCTGGGCTTCGAATCCGGCCCCGACCCCGCCCGCGCCACCGACGCGCTCGACCAACTGCAGTTCCTCGCCTGGGAACGCCTGGGTGACAACGCTGTCGGGCCCGATTCGGCCGACCTGCGCTTCCCCGGCCTGCCGTCGCTCACCGTCGGCGCGGGTGGCCGCCAGGTCATCCTCCCGACGCTGGCCGAACCCGGGCCATCGGGCGGTGGCTCCGCGCGACCCGGTGGCGCCAGCAGCGATCTCGACCTCTCCAACGTGTACACGACGGACGGGTTCCTCACGGGAAGCGACATCCCGAGCGGCATCGGCGTGGTCGTCGTGCCCGGCAACGGCGCCGAGGGCGTGGCCGATCTCACCGCCCGCATGGGCCTCGAGGCCACCGGGCTGACCGTGCCGCTGGTCCGCCGCCTCGACGAAATCGAGTCCCCGGCCAGCGAGCCCACGGCCGTGCTGGTGGGCAGCGACCACCCGTTCATCGACGAGCTGGCGGACTCCGGCAGGATCTCGACTACCGACCTCGGCCCCGGCCAGGGCCTCATCGAGCTCGTGCCGGACGCGTTCGGCAGCAAGTCCGCCGTGGTCGTCACCGGCGCGGACCAGGACGGCGCGACGCTGGCCACCGGCCGCCTCGCCGAGGTCTTCCCCAACGTCAGCGTTCGCGGCGACGACACGCCGACGTTCGACGACATCGAGTATGAGCTCTGGGGCACGCTCTCGGGCCAAACCCCGGCGGGACAGGCCGCGATCGGGCTCTACAAGCTCGATCGGATCGTGGCCGGGCTGGCGGACGATGATATCACGGCCGCGGACATCATGATATCAATCGAGAAACCCGCCAACGGGCTCGCCGACTTCGTGCGCGACAGGGCCGCCGCGCTGGGTGCCGACGAGATATCCGTCACGGTCGACGACCGCGACGTGCAGCACGCCGACACGATCTTCGACGAGACCTTCACGGTGCCCTCCGAAGTGGACCGTTTCTGGACGGTTTTCGAGAACCAGGTGGTGCCCGGAGTCCGTCGGACGCAGGCGATTCAGCTGCACGCCCGCCTCTCCGAGCCCCCCGAGGTCCGCCGGGCGCTGGAAGCCGAGGCCCGGAGCCGTCTGACCGCAGCCGGCGCGGACCCCGACGCGAGCACGGTGGAGGTGCTGTCCGCCTTCAAGCAGGGCTTCTTCTGGCTTACGGAGCGGATTGCCCCCCTGCTCACCGAGCAGGAGATCGGCGAGATCGTGATCGAGTTCCTCAGGAACGACCCGCCGGTCGACTGGCCGCAGCAGGCGATTCACACCCCGCTCCGGTGGTTGCACGAGATCTTCCCCGTCGACGAGGTCCTGGCTGAAGACCTGGAGCTCCCCGTCGATCGGATCCGGTTCGAAATGGTGGACAGCGGGCCCGTCTACCGGGTTCGGGCCACCGCGCCGGACGGAAGCACCATCGTCGAGGACACCTTCGACCCCGTCTGGGTGCTGCGTCCCTACTTCGACCGCTTCCGCGACTATGAACACGTTCGCGTCACGACCGGCTGGGTCACCGCAATAGCCAACGGGGACACCCTCGCGCACGGACGCATCGTCACCGACCCCGAGTGGATCTGGGACCGCTACCAGGAACGCACGCTGCCCGCCGTCTACGACTATGTGATGGACCGTCACGACGGGAACCCGCGCGGCGGCGGCGCGGACGCCCCCTTCTTCGGCACGCTGAACGTCGAACTCGAGCTCAGCGAGCCCGACTACCGCCTGGGCGTCGATAACGAGATCATCTCGACGATGGACGCGCTGCACGAGGAGGTCTACTTCGGCACGATCGAGTTCTTCCACCTGCTCGGCCGCAACGCGCGCGGCCAGGACCTGACCTATCCGGGCCGCATCATCCCCGTCATGCGCCCGAAGGGAGACGGCGCGTCCGGGGCCGGCCGAATCACCTTCACCGGATTCGCCACAAACCGGCCCGCCGTGATCGTGCGCTACGAGACGCGCGACGGGCGCGCGGGCGAGCGGCGGCTCGACATACCGAAGATCACGATGGAGCGCCCGAGTCTGCGCCGAGCAGTGATCGCGGCAGGGGCCCCCGCCCTTCCCCGCCTCGACCTCCGGGTGCGCGTCGACTCCGAGGCGGACGAGCGCGACGCGCTGCTCGTTCAGGCCAGGGGCGAGCAGGTCGACGCCCGCATGATCTCGGCCGAACAGGTCGCGGCCACGCTCGCCAACCTGGGCGCGCTGCGCGACGCCGGCATGTACGTCGACGCTCTCGCGTGGGACGACGTCGGCGAAATCGGCGTGTGGGCCGAGTGGACCCACGAGCAGAACGACTCGGCGCGCGTCACGGCGACCCTGCCGGGCAACGGCGCCCCGGCCCCGCTGCCGGTGTGGACCGACCTCCTCCCGGAGAGCTGGAGCTACGACGGCGAGCGCATCGTCCAGTGGGACACCCCCATCCCACCTCCCGAGGGTCACCAGATGACGGCCAAGCTGAGCCATGCCTTCGACGAGGCCACCATGTACCGGGTCGGCGAGAGCTACCTGGGCAGGACGACCTGGGCGATGGATCTGATGCCGCCGATCGCAGCCACGCACTGGTCGCGCGCCAAGGCCACCACGTTCAAGCCCACCGTCATCTATTCGGCCCGGCAACACGCCAACGAGGTCTCGTCCACAAGCCACGTCCTCCGTCATGCCGAATTGCTGCTCACCGATCCGGAGCAGCGGGCCCGGCTGGACAAGGTCAACGTGGTCATCCACCCCTTCACCAACCCCGACGGCGCCCAGCTCGCCTACGACCTGTACCGGATCACGCCCGACTACATCCTGCACGCGGGCTACCTCGCGTCACTGGGGATGGACGTCACCTCCGGCGGCGGCCAGAACTTCCCCATCTACCCCGAATCGAAGGTGCGCGGCCAGCTCTGGGAACGCTGGCTGCCCGACATCTTCCTCAACCCGCACGGCTATCCCAGCCATCAGGTCGTGCAGCTGTTCTCCGAGTACACCGGCCTGGTGCGCCGCGGCCGCGTGACGGAACGCAACTGGGGATTCAACAAGGGATGGTTCATGCCGGGGTTCGGGTACATCGACGACCCCGACTTCCCGCGCCACAAGGACGCCGCGTTCAAGATCCGGGACTACATCACTGCAGGGATCAACTCGAACCGAGATGTCTTCGAGATGAACCAGCGCACCTACGACCGTTACCGCCGCTACGGGGCCGACTTCGACCCCGAGGTCTTCCGCCTGCCCATGACCGACAGCGTGCTGATCGAGATGCCGCTGAAGGGGTCACGCGGCGGGGGTGGAGGCGGCGGCTTCAATCCCCGGATCACGATCTGGAACGGCGTCACCGAGGCGCCCGACGAGACCGCCTACGGGCCCTGGATGGAACTGGTGGCGAAGGCGGGCCTTTCGTGGGACCAGGCGATCCTGGACTACCTGTACGACGGGAATCACGAGGTGGAGAGGAGCGGGTCGCGGTTCCGCGGCGGCGTGACCCTGAGGATGGAACGGCCACGGCCGCCGAAGTGATGCCGGCGATCAGGAGGCCGCCCTCTTCCCCGTGGGGCCGCGACGCATCATAGTGCGGGGTGTCCATTGAGCCATCCAGACTACGGGAAAGTGACCCGATGATCCATTCCGACCACTGTACCCGTCGCAAGTTCCTGTCGGCATCGGCGAGCTGCGGTGCCTATCTGGCTGCAATCGCCCCGATTCTCGGGCCGGCGGCCCTCCGCAGATGGCGCGCCGCGATCGGTGGGCGCGTGGTGGCCCAGACCCCGTTCGCCCGGATCGAGGAGGTCGGTGCAAACATGTACGCGATCATCTCGACGCCCCTGGAAGGCGACTTTACCACCACCTGCAACGGAGGCATCGTCGGCGGGTCGTCGGGCACGCTCGTGTACGAGGCATTCAACACCCCCGAGGGCGCGAAGTGGGTCGCCGAGCAGGCCCGCGATCTCACCGGGCGCTGGCCGGACCACGTCGTGGTGTCCCACTTTCACGGTGATCACTCCGCCGGGCCCGCGGGCTTCGTCCGGGACAACGGACGGGCGCCCGCGCTGCGAGCCACTCGGGCGACGCAGGAGCTGGTGCAAGAGTCGCGCGGAGACGCCATCCTCCCACCGTGGGCCGACGTGACGGTGCTCTCGGAGGACGGACCGCTCAATGTCGACCTGGGGGACCGCATGGTGGCGGTGGTTCCGCGGCGGGGGCATACGGCAAGCGACGTCACGATCGAGGTGGACGGCGGCGAGGGGCCTGTGTGGTGCGGCGACCTGGTCTGGAACGCCATGTTCCCGAACTACACGCACGCAGTCCCGTCGCAGCTCTCTCGCACGGTGCGCGCCCTGCAGGCGATGCCCGCGAGCACCTACGTGCCCGGCCACGGCCCGTTGACCGACGACGCCGCGATGACCGGCTACGTGGCACTTATCGACCTGGTCGAGGAAGCCGCGCGAGCTGCCTGGCGCCGCGGCATGGGGCCGGATGAGGCGGCCGAAGCCTTTGAGGTTCCCGCATCGCTGGGCGAATGGTACGTTTTCAACCCCAGCTTCTACCAGCGTGCCATGCAGGCCTGGATGAGCGAACTGGACACGGGTTCGCCGTCCACCCTCAACGCCCCGGTCTGATTACCCGCCGCATCGCCCGCCGCACCCGCTCCACGAGGGCTACGTCGTCCTCCCCGACTCCCCGTGCGGAGAGCACCAGGTTCGGCGAGACATCGATCCGCGTCCAGGTGTCGCGCGACCGGGGCGACTCCTCGTTCCGGCGACGCGCTACCCGCTCGAGTCGTCGCAGTGCCTTGCCGAGGGCCAGTTCCCCCGCATTGCCGCCGTCACGCCGCTCCGGCAACCGTGAGTACACCGGCGGCACATCCACCTCCCGCTGCAGCGCATACGGCCCGGGCTCCGCGGCGCGCGGCCTTTCATCATGCGCGACCACGTCCCCCTCGCTCGGTTCCGCGTCGTCCTCCCCCCAATCCTCCTCTTCCGCAGGCGCCCCGGGCGAGTAACGCGGGGCGGCGGGTGACGGCGGCGCCCGCATCGGGGACATCGCAATCTCCTCCCCTTCCCATCTCTCCCTCAGCATCGCCCGCCTCATGCCCGGCGTTCGGAACGCCGTCGACGGCTCCGACACCAGGTCCGGCGTCACCGCGATCCGGCCGTCCGCGACGCCCGCGATCAGGGCTGGCGGCACACGCTCGAACACCTTGCGGATGTCCTTGAGCGACACGGCGGACACGTGGCCCTCTTCCTCGGCCTCCCTTACGCGCTGGATGAAGAGGAGGCGGTCGCGGAAGAGCTTCGGGTAGCGGGTGCGACGGCCGCGGCGCCCGACCTTCGGCAGAAGGCCCTCCTGCACGTAGTAGGCGATCGTCCGGCGGTCGACGCCCGTCTCGCGCTCCAGCTCTCTGGCGGTGTAGCTGGGCATCTCCGGGCTTCCCTTCTGTTATTCGCTGGTGTCTACTGTTGACATACTGACGATTTCCGGTTACTGTCAAGTGACTGGTCAATACTGCCAACATAAGGAGAGACCCATGGACCTCGTCAAGACCACGCTTTCCGGCCTGACGCTCGCGGATCCGATGAACCACGGCGGGCTTACCGTGTTTCCGCTGGCGTCGGATCGATCCAGCTCCCTGTCGTACCTCCTGCTGGAGGACGGGCTGCGGAAGGATCTCGTCTCCATCCGCGAGGTGTCGGAGGGTGGCAGCGTGCCCGAACTCACGGTGGAGAACCGTGCCGACAAGCCCGTCCTCATCGTCGACGGCGAGGAGCTGATGGGGGCCAAGCAGAACCGCGTCGCCAACCTGACGATGCTGCTTGCGGCCCGGAAGACGACCGTGATCCCGGTGTCGTGCGTCGAGGCGGGGCGCTGGTCGTACAGCAAGCGGGATTTCGGGGTGACCGACCGGATGCAGAACGTGCGCGGGCGGGCGGAGAAGGTTGCGAGCGTGCAGCATTCGCGGCGCGCTCACGGCAGCCCGCGCTCCGACCAGGGGCAGGTGTGGGACTTGATCGCCGAGGAAGCCGAGCGGCTGGACGCGCCGTCCCCCACCGAGGCGATGAGCGCGATGTTCGACCGGCACCGCGAGGAGCTCGATGACTACGTGGCGGGCGTGGAGGCCGGGGACGAGCAGGTGGGCGCGGTGTTCGTGGTGCGGGGGCGGCGCTATGGTCTGGACCTGTTCGACCGATCTGGTACATTCGCGGCGTTTCTGCCCAAGCTGGTGCGCAGCTACGCGATCGATGCGGTGGGGCGGGAGCAACGGGGGTCGCGCGCGTCCGCGGCTGATGCACGGGCGTTCCTCGACCGCATCGTTGCCGGCGCTTTCGACGAGCATGCTGGAGTCGGCCTGGGGCGGGACGTGGGCGTCGTCGGCGAGGGTCTGGTGGCGGGGGGACTGGTGGCGGGTGAAACAGTGGTGCACCTGGCCGCGTTCGCGGAGAACGCAGGCGATCGGAGCAGGCAGCCGGCAGGCGGGGCGGCGGGTCAGCGGCACGCGAGCTACCGGCGGCGGCGGGACGCGCTTCGGCGCCGGTTTCCGGGGCGGTAGTCGGGGGCTACTCAGGCGCGGCCCAGACTCCGTCGGCGACCCCGCGCAGCCTTTCCTTGTCCACCTTGCCGACCGAGATATGCGGCATCTCGTCGCGCACCTCGATGAAGCGCGGCACCATGAACGCCGCCATGTGGCCGCGGCACCACGCATGCAGCGCCGCGGGGTCCAGCCGGGCCCCGCGGCTCGGGACCACGACCGCCTTGACGTCCTCTTCGCCCATCGGCGACGGCACGCCCAGCACGAACGCCTCCGCCACGGCAGGATGCTCCTCGATCAGGCGCTGGAGCTCCCATGCGCTCACGTTCTCGCCGCGCCGCCGAATGAAGTGCGCCAGGCGGTCGACGTAGTACACCCAGCCGTCCCGGTACTGGCGGGCGAGGTCGCCGGTCCTGAACCAGCCGTTCCGCCAGGTCGCGCGGGTGGCCTCCTCGTCGCCTTCGTAGCCGAGGAACAGCACGTCGGGGCGACGTGGGCGCGCCAGGATCTCGCCCGGCTCGCCGGGTGGCAGGGCCGCGCCGTCGTCTGCCGCAATGCGGATCTCGAAGTCGGGTGCGGCGACGCCGCATGATCCGACGGGCTGCCGGACACCCGGGACAGGCACGGTAAGAGGCTCGGCCTCGGTCATTCCGTAGGTATCCGCGATGCGAATG
Organism: Gemmatimonadota bacterium; assembly: GCA_028874905.1. Taxonomy (GTDB): domain Bacteria; phylum Gemmatimonadota; class Gemmatimonadetes; order Longimicrobiales; family Gaopeijiaceae; genus Bin94. The sequence continues at coordinate 62,481 of JAPPGZ010000092.1, read as the reverse complement.
CCGAGACGCTCCTCCAGCGGACGGTGCAACTCCGGCGTCATCGGGCCGAAGATGCCCAGGCGCAGGTGTGAAGTCGCCGCGCGTTCGTCGTCGGTCACCGGCTTCTCCCAGAGGATGCGCGCGATCGCAGGCAACCCGGTGATCACGGTCGCGCGGGAGCGCCGGACCTCGGTCCAGAAGCGCGACGCCGAGAACCGGGGGACAAGGCCGAGCGTACCCCCGGCGACCGCGGTGCACATCGTCGTGTGCAGTTGCCCGGCGATGTGAAAGAACGGCAGCCACGCGTGGAAGACATCGTCGGGTGTCATCGCGACCGCTTCCGCGAGATTGGCGGCGCCTCGGCAGAGCTGGTTGTGCGGGATCACCGCCGCCTTGGAGCGGCCGGTCGTGCCCGATGTGAACATGATGGTCGCGGGATCGCCCGGCCCGGGATCGGGGCCCGTCCACGGGGGCGACTGCATGGCCTCGTCACCGCCGATCCAGTCGGGTGTCGTGGCGCGGTCCACGACGACGAGGGAATGGACGGCGGTGTCGGCCAGGTCGGGAAGAGCGTCGAGCGCCGAGGCCTCGGTCACCAGGATCCCGGCGCGCGATCTGCGCACGTGGTCCGCCAGGATCGCTCCCTTGTGCTGGCGGTTGAGTGCCACGTAGACGGAGCCGGCGGCGTGGGCGCCGAGGAGTGCCCAGAGCGCTTCGGGCCGGTTGTGCAGGTACCCGGCCACGCGCGCGCCGCCGGGAGCCGGTCCGGTGCCCAGCCCCCTCAGGAACCCCGCCCAGCGCCTGATTGCCTCCCACGCCCCGGCGTAGTTCCAGGTCGCGTCCTCCCACTTCAGGAAGGTCCGGCCGGCGCCCTGTTCCGCACGCGCACGGAACACCTGCGGCGTGCTCGCGTTCTCCGCTCCGACGAGATCCTTCAGCCGTCCGGTTCCCGGGATCGAGGCGGGTATGGTGCCCTCCTTCCGACGCGGCTGTACAAGCGCCCGCCGGCACCCGCCTCCGGGCGCCCGCCGCGCCTACATGATCACGCGCCGCATCATCTGCCGGACCTTCTCCATGTACTTCTCGAAGAAGTACTTCTGAATGTCCATCATGTCGAGTTCGCGGCCCTGGATGTAGGCCTGCTCGATGTCGGTGGTCATGTCGAGCGGCGTTCCGGTCGTGATCAGGAAGGTGGCCTGCTTGCCCGGCTCCAGCGATCCGACACGGTCGTCGAGGCCCAGGAACTGCGCCGGGTTGATCGTCACCGCCTTCAGCGCTTCCTCCTCGGGCAGCCCGAAAGCGACGGCCACGCCCGCCTCGAAGGGCAGCCGGTTCGAATACAGCGACCCCGACCCGCCCGAAATCGCGAAGCGCACGCCCGCCTCGTGGAGACGCGCCGGCATCGAGTAGGCGCCGTCGTAGCCTTCGTATTGCCGCCCGGGAGCGGCCATCGTCGAGGTCAGGATCACCGGGATGTCCTCGGCGACCAGGCGGTCCGCCACGTGGATGGCGTCGCGACCGCCGCGGATGACGATGCGCAGGTCTTCCTCCTGCGCCCAGGTGATGGCGTCGTTGATCTGTGCCGCGCCGTCGGCCGCAATCACGACGGGGATGTCCCCGTCGATGACCGGGATCATCGCCGCGTAGCGGGAGTCGCTGCGCACCTCCGCACCGGCGGCAACCGCATCGCGATAGGCCCGGGCTTCCGCGAAGAAGTCCTTGAGCTGCTGGACCTGTTCCTCGTAGCTCGGCGGGTCCTCGCGTTGCTGACCGAACCTGAAGCCGCCGAATCCGCGGAAACGGCGGGGGTTGGGGTTGGGCCAGTTCACGTTGAGCGCCGCGGCAGACTGCATCGACATCTCCTCCCAGCTCCACCCCTCGAGTGCGAGCGCGGACGACATGCCGGAGACGAGTCCGCCGCCGGGCGTCGTGAGCGTGGTAAGCACACCGGCCGACCGCGTCGTGCCGATGTGGCGGCTCTCGGCGTTCACGGCCACGTCCGCGCGCACGTTCGGGTTGAAGTCGCCCAGTTCGTTGATGTCGTTGGAGACGCCCACCGCACCGATCTCGGCGATCCCCACGGTGCTGAAGGCGTCGATGAGCCCGGGGTAGATGTGCTTGCCGGTGGCGTCGACCACGCGGGCGCCGGCCGGGATCTCCACGTCGACACCGATCGCGGTAATCAACCCGTTCTCCAGGAGGATCGTCCCGTTCTCTATGACACCGCTGGTGACGGTGTGAATGGTGGCGCCGCGCAGTGCCACGGGTTCCGATTGCGGCGGCACCGTCATCCTTACCTGGGCGCCGACCGCGGCCGGCGCCATCGCCCAAAGAACCGCCAGGGCCACGCCGGCCATGCTTGCTGTCCGTGCGAGGGTTCCCTTCATCGCTCGTCGCTCCGTCGTCGTCGTCATCGGTTTGTCTCCGTCTGAGCACTCCGGCCGCCGCCGCCCTCGATGGACAGGATGGCCTGGATCAACTGTGTGCGTTCCTGCGCGATCTGTTCCCGCATGGCCGCGTCTTCTTCGAGCGAGAAGTAGCGGCGGCCATCGATCCAGGTCTGCTCGGCCCGCGTAAACTGCGAGAGCGGATCACCGCTCCAGATCACGAAATCCGCGTCCTTCCCCGCCTCCAGCGAACCGACCCGGTCGTGAATGGCGATCGCCTCGGCCGCCTGGTTGGTGACCGTCGAGAGCGCCTGTTCGGGGGTGAGCCCGGTGCGGAGCAGCTTGCCCGCCTCCCAGTTCATGCGGCTGGCGATCTCGCTGTTGTCGGAGTGCAGCGAAGTCACGACGCCGGCCTCGATCAGGATGCGCGCGTTGTACACAGTCGCGTCGTAAGCTTCGAGCTTGAAGGCGCCCCAGTCGCTCCAGACGACCGCGGCGACCCCGGACGCGGCGAGTTCGGGCGCGATCTTGTAGGCCTCGACGCCGTGCTGCAGCGTCTGGACCCGGAACCCGAACTCCTCCGCCAGGCGGACGAGCGCGAGGAACTCGTCGGCGCGGTAGCCGTGCGACGAGATGAGCAGCTCCTGGTCGAGGATGTCCAGGATCGCCTCCATGCGCAGGTCGCGCCGCGGCGGCAGCCCCTCACCGGTCTCCTCCCACCGCTGCCACTCCCGCTCGTAGTCGCGCGCGGCCATGAAGTGGTCGCGGATGATCTCCTGCGTCCCCATGCGGGTGTCGGGGTAGCGTCCCTGACGCCGTTTCGGGTTCTCGCCCAGGGCGAACTTCACCGTGCGGGGCGCGTTCTCCAGCTTGAGGTCGTCGGGCAATGAGCCCCAGCGCATCTTCACAAAGACGTTCTCCCCGCCGATGGGGTTCGCGGAGCCGTGCTTGATGTGCGCGGTGGTGAGCCCGCCCGCCACCTGCCGGTACATCCAGATGTTGTTGTGGGTGACGACATCGCCCATGCGCACCTCGGGGACGATAGCGAAGCCGCTTTCGTTCACGGCGCTGACACCCGAATGAATGTGCGGATCGATCATCCCCGGGGTGACATGCTTGCCCGTGGCGTCGATCTCGACCGCGCCGCGCGGGGCGTCCAGGTCCACGCCGACCGCCTCGACCGTCCCGGCGCGAACCAGCAAGTCCGCGTCTTCGAGCATGCCCTGCGGACCCTGGGTCCAGACGGTCGCGTTGCGCACCACGACCGCGGCGGGCTGCTCGGGAATCGACGTCCGACCGTAGTCCATCATCGGCCGGATGAACGGCAGGTCGATCTCGGGCACGTCCATCGCCACGGTGCCCCGTGACGGACCCTCGAAGTCTTCCGTCCGGGTGCCGCGGAAAGACGGGTCCGCCCCGTTCGGGAGCGAAGTCCATCCGTAGAACTCGCCGCCGCGGACGGAGCCCGACAGGAGCGCCATTCCCTGGTAGCCGAGCGCCTCGCCGTTGAAGCGCGCTTGAATCCGGCCGGTCTCCGCAACCGCGCTGGCCGACGCGAGGTCGATTCGCGCACCGCCCGGGAGTTCGGGCCCCGTGCTGGCTATGTCGAGGTAGCCGCGCAACCGGTTCAACGGACCCTGCAGGACAAGGTCGGCGTCGAAGCCCCACTCGTCGTCCGACGTGATCTGCCAGGTTCCCCTGGGATCGATCTGGGCCGGCCGGGTCACTCCGTAGACCCTTCCCTGGACCCACACGTCGCGCACCGTGGCCTCTTCGGTGAACAGGTCGCCCTCGCTGACGACCAGGTTGGCCACCTTGCCCTCGGCGATGGTTCCGTGGGTGCGATCGATCCCGAGCCAGGCGGCCGGCGTTGTCGTGAGCGCCGCCAGGGCGTCGTCCGCTGCCAGCCCCCGCGCCACGGCAAGCCGCAGATTGGGCAGAAACTCGTTCAGCGACGAAAGGCCGTCGCTCGTGATGGCGAACCGGACCCCGGCGTCGGCCAACTGGGCCGGGTTGGTCGGTGCGAGGTACCAGTGGCGCAGGTCGGCGACCGAGGCATCCAGTGCGGCCGCCGGATGTCCCACATCGGGGGCGTCCGGGAAATCGAGCGGCACGACGAGGGGATCGCCGCGTCCGCGCAGCACGTCGATAAGGCGGTATTCCAGACCGTTGCCGCGGAACCACGGGGTCAGGCTGAACTCGCTGGAGAGACTGTGTGCCCGCAGGTATTCCTCCTCGCTGCCCGTCTCGAAGACGACCGGCTGATTGCCCTGCACCGCGTCTTCGAGCGCCGCGAGGGCCTCGCTCGTCTCCGGAGGGAGGAAGGCGCGGCCACTTGACTCATAGGCATCCCAGGCGCGCATGTACCACTCTGCGTCCATGAGGGTCTGCTTCATGAGCGCGATCGTGCCCATCGCGGAGTTCGGGTACGATCCGCCCAGGTCGAACGAGCGCTGGAACCCTATCGCCTGGGCGACATCGGGACGCAGCACCCGTTCACGAACACCTTCGTCCCCGAGATTGACAACCGAGGCCGTGCCCCGGAAGATCCCCTCCTTCGGAACCGCCAGCGCCGTGCCGAACCCCTGTGAGCGAAGCGCCGCGCGCCGGTCCTCGTCGTCGGCCAGGTGCCGCGTGGTGGAGAACCACGCCCTGACCTGCGGATTCCAGTGCGTGGGCCCAACGTCCCCACCCTCGGACACCGCGTCCATCTCGAGATCGGCGTGTGCATCGATGAAGCCCGGGTAGACGGTAAGCCCCTCGAGGTCCCACACGCGTGCACCTGCTGGCGCCTCCATGCCCCTCCCCACCGCCTGGACCAGGCCGTCCCGTATCACGATTGTGGCGTCGTCCAGGACCTGTCCGGGCCCGGTCACGACCCTGGCGCCGACCAGGGCGTGGTATCCTGTGCCGTTGTCGCGCATGCCCTGGACAGGCTGCGTCCGGCTCGCTTGCTGGGCTGCGGCACCCGTCGCCAGGACAGCCGCGAACCCCAATGTGCAGAGTGTCGCCCTCACGGAATCCCTCCCATTGTTGTTGCTGCGTGTACACTTCCACCAAGGAAAGGAATACTGCGCATGTCCCAACCTCTCAAGATCGAGCGCCGCGACCGCGTGCTCGAGGTCACGCTCGACCGCCCCGGGGGCAACGCAATCGACGCCGCGACAAGCATCCGCATGGGCGAGGTGTTCTGTGAATTCCGCGACGACGACGGCCTGTGGGTCGCGATCCTTACCGGCGCGGGCGACCGCATCTTTTCGGCGGGCTGGGACCTCAAGGCCGCGACGGCAGGCGAGCACGAGCGCATGGACTACGGACCCGGCGGTTTCGGCGGAATCACCGAACTGTGGGACCTTCACAAGCCGGTGATCGCGGCCGTGAACGGGCTCGCGGTGGGCGGGGGATGCGAACTGATGCTGGCGGCGGACCTCGTGGTGGCGAGCGAAGCGGCCGAATTCTGGTATCCGGAGGCACGCCTGGGCAACATGGCCGACGCGGGCGGCGTGCAGCGCCTGCCCCGAAGGGTCCCCGTCAACGTGGCGATGGAGATGCTGATGATCGGGCGGCGGATGTCCGCCGACGAAGCGCATCGCTGGGGACTTGTGAACTGGGTCGTGCCAGCCGGCGACGTGCTGGCCAGGGCTCGCGAAGTCGCCGATGGCCTTGCGCGCAGCGCGCCGCTGTCCCTGTGGGCGATCAAGGAAGTCGTGCGCGGGATCGAGGGAATGTCGGTCGAGGACGGATTCCGTGCCCTGCACGCGCGCCAGTTCCCGATCTACGAGCGGATGCTCGGGTCGGAGGATCACGAGGAGGGGCCGCGTGCCTTCGTGGAGAAGCGGGAGCCTGTGTTCACCGGGCGGTAGGGCCGATCACGGGTGCGCCAGCTACCGAGGGCCGCCCGCGGAGCCGGTCCCGCCGCGAACCAGCCGCCTGCCGACCACTCGCTGCCCCACCTCGGGATCGAGCCGAATGCCCCACACGTGTGTGCCGGTCGCATCGAAGGGGTAGAAGGACCTTGGCACCAGGATCCGCCGGGCCGCCGCGTTGTCTCCGCCAAGCTGCACCGTGTACCAGACGTCCAGCGTATCGCCCGGTTCTTCGTGGTTCCTGATCCACAGCTCCCCGTTGGACATGACTTCGGTGTCCACGACGGCAGGATGGTAGTCCGGCACGTACAGAGCCCCTTCCACGAGCGCTCTGGCTTCGTCGAGGGACAGTGACCCGACGGTTCCCGACACCGCCCGCGCTTCCGCTTCCAATGCCATGTCGACATCGCCGGGCGACAACGGGATCGCCGCGAAGAGAAGGCGGCTCGACCAGACCGTGTCGCCGGCAGCGGATATTTCGCTCAGTTCGACCAGTCCGGGATCGGCGGGATCCTCCCGCGTGACCAGAAGGGTGTTCGAGCCCGACCGGAGGTCGAGCCGGGCCGCGTGTCCGAAGGGCTGGGCCACGTGCAGCGACCATCCGAAACCGCTCTCGCTCGGACGAATGTCCATATCCCGATTGACGATATCGAGCACGGCCAGGGAGTCGAACTGCCACCGGTCCTCCACCTGCTCAAGCCGCAGGACCGGAGTATCCCCGATGGGATCTTCGCCGAACCAGCCCGCCCGCACCCCATTGGGAATCCGGAGGGACACAACGAACGCTCCGTCCGGCAGCATCAGCTCGGGTCTGAGCCGAAAGCGGTCGAAGTCAACCGCCGCGGGCAGGGACACCGTTTGCCGATGCTGTCCGTTATCGGCAAAAAGCACGAAACCGTTGCCGTCGCGGAGCTGGAATCCCTCACCGTCCAGCTCGATGTGGTCGGGCGAACCGAGCTCACCCTCTTGCTCCCCCGCCCATCCCACTTCGAGGAGCTGGGCGCCGTCCGGTGACCAGACGGTCAAGCGTTGCCGGCCCGGGTCCAACACGTAGATGCGCGCGCCACCGCCGCGGACGCGCAGGCCGGTCACCCGCAGGAACGTCGCGTCCCGTTCAACTGGACCGCCAATCTCGTATTCGGGCTCGGTGTGCCACGGTTCGGCCGCGTCCATTTGCTCGGCGCGGTCGGTCTCGCAGGCCGACAGGCCGAGCACCGCGACGAAGGGCAGGGCCAGCGCCCCGCGGCCTCCGAGCAACGCCGAACGAAGTCCAATGCGGTGCATTCGCAACAGCTCGTCCCCCCACCATCCCCAGGGCCGCCAATCGGCTGGAAGCGTCCCCGGGCTCCCGAACCACTCTCCCCTTGCTCCGATTCCGCAGAATGCTAGGATAGCACTCAATCCGAAAGGGCGGCACCGCCTATCGGTACCGGACATCCGGTCCGCACCACTTTCGGCGCTCCGCTTCCCCCGAACCGCCGACGGACATGGCCGAAGACACCATTTTCTCAAAGATCGTGCGGGGTGAGATACCCGCAGACATCGTCTACCGGGACGACCTGGTCACCGCCTTTCGCGACATCCGTCCCCTTACGCCCACCCACGTCCTGATCGTGCCGAACGAGACGATTCCCACGCTCGCGGACGTGTCCGCAGCCGACGAGGCCGTGCTCGGGCGCATGCTCCGCGTGGCCGCCGACATCGCCGAGAACGAGGGAATCGCGACAGACGGCTACCGCGTCATGATCAACTGCCGCGACCACGGGGGACAGGAAGTCTACCACCTCCACCTGCACCTCATGGGAGGCACGCCGCTTGGCGGCATGCTGCGGCGATAGGTCGGCGAATGGCTTCCCGGCGGTTCGTCGCGCCCATCCTGATCACGGGCGCGCTGGCACTTGGCTCCCCCGCAGCGTGCGCGCAGTCGCAGTCCGCCCTTGACCGCGTTCTCGCCTTCCCCTCCGCGATCCCAGGTGAAGAGTTGCAGGTCGACCGGGGCGCGGCGGGTGTGTGGCACCGCATCCGCAAGCTGACGACCACCGCCAGCATCCTACACGTCACGGCTCATCCCGACGACGAGCACTCCGGAATGCTCGCCCTGGCCAGCCGGGGCTGGGGCGCCCGCACCGCCCTCCTCAGCCTGAACCGCGGCGAAGCCGGCGCCAACGCGATCGGGCCGGAGCTCTTCGATGCCCTCGGGTTGATCCGCACCCGTGAGCTGGTTCTTTCGGGGCGCTACTACGGCCTCGACGACCTGTATTTCACGACCGCGGTCGACTACGGCTATTCGAAGTCGGTCGAAGAGGCGTTCCGCAGCTGGGACCGGGAAGCGGTACTGGAGGACATGGTGCGGGTGATCCGGCTGAACCGACCGCTGGTCGTCGTGTCGCGTTTTCACGGGTCCCGGCGCGATGGCCACGGCCATCACCACGCGGCGGGCCTGCTGACTCCCGAAGCCGTCGCCGCAGCCGCCGATCCCGCGCGCTTCCCCGAGCAGATCACGCAGGAGGGGCTGAGGCCGTGGCGGGTGATCCGGGTGTTTCGAGGGGGGTTGCGGGTGGATGAGGCCCACGATGTGGCGGTGGGGGACGCGTACAGCCCGTTGCTTGGCATGTCGTACCAGCAGTGGGCGAGCCTGGGGCTCAGCTTGCAGCGGTCGCAGACCTCGGGGCGGGTTCGGGCCAGCGGTGGACGGGTGTACCGGTACGAACAGCTGGGTCCGCGTGGGGCAGACGAGGCCGCGGACAAGGTCGCGCCCGACTTCTTCGCGGGTCTCGACACAAGTCTGCCGGGGCTTTACGGGCTACTCGTTGAACAGGCGGAGGCCGGGATCGAGGGAGCGCTGTCGGACCTTCAGGCGATCGTCGACGGCGTCTTGAGGGACTTCGACTTCAACGCGCCCGAGAGATCGGTGCAGGAACTGTTGCGCGGGCACGAACTGCTGACCACGTGGATCGGGCGGGCGCCGGTGGGCCCGGAGATGGGCTTCCACCTGGCGATCAAGCAGCGGCAGTTCGAGGATGCGATCCTTGCGGCGGCGGGGGTGGAGGTGCGGGCGGTGCTGGAGAGCGGCACCGCGGGCGTGGCGGGCGGCACACGCACTGACGCGAGCGCGGCCGCCGGCGCCGTGGTCGGGCCGGGCGAGGGGGCCGTGGTGGCACTGCGGGTCGAGAGCGTGTTGCCTTACTGGCAGAGACCTCACTACACCGGGATCGTTCACGGTCGCGATACCCTGTACGCGAAGACCAACCGCTGGGAGCAGGTCAGGGGCTCTGGCCGGGGCGACGCGGCGCCCGATACAGCGGGAGAGCCGAGTCGAACCGCTCACGTATTCCAGGACCGGCTCGAGGTCCGCATTCCATCGGAAGCCGCTACCGCGCGTCCCTACTTCACGCGGTCGGGACTCGCCGAAAACCACTATGTGATCGAAGACTCGGCGGACCTGCATCTGCCGTGGCGCGGCGCGGCTCTGCGCGCGGAGATTGTTACGGACCTGGAGGGTCTCGTCGTGACCGTACCGGTAACGGGATGGGTGCCGCGGTTGCCGTACGGGTCCGTCGCGCGGCGCGTGGCGGTGTTGCCGGCGCTGTCGGTGGGCGTGACCCCGTCGGTGAGGGTGGTGCCGGAGGGCGGGGTGGATGGCGAGGACGCGCGCGCAGAGCAGGACCGCCGCGCTGACGCTGGCCCGCCACTCGCTGCGCCGCTCGAGGTACTCGTCCGGCTGGAGGCCAATGTTCCGCATGTCTCCGCCGAGGCCGAACTCGAGCTTCCCGCAGGCTGGGTGGCGATGCCATCGTCGATTCGGCACGACTTTCGCAGCCGTGGGCAAGTGGTCGAGACTTCAGTCACTATCCTGACTCCGCCCGGCTGGAGCGGCGATGCGGTGATCGAGGCGGTCGCGCGGGCAACTCTTCACGGAACTCCTGTGGAATACCGCTCCGGCTATCAGGTCATCGACCACCGTGACCTGCCCCTTGCACGGCTCGAGATCCCCGCCCGGACGCTGGTCCGTGCCGTTGATGTCGCTTCGCTGGACGGGCTTTCGGTGGGCTACGCAATGGGCGTGGGGGACGAGGTCCCGGCCGCGATCGAGGCCCTCGGCGCAACGGTGACGCTGCTCGACGAAGCGGACTTGACCGGCGGCGAACTGGACGCTTTCGACGCGATCGTCGTAGGCACGCGCGCATACGCCGTTCGCCGCGATCTGGTCGAAGGCAACCAGCGGCTGCTCGACTATTCGCGTCACGGCGGCAACCTGGTCGTGCTGTACCAGACGCAGGAGTTCGTGCCGTCAGAGATGGCACCCTATCCGGCCTCCCTGCCCCGGGGCGCGGAGGAGGTTTCAGAGGAGGACGCCCGCGTGCGGCTGCTGGCACCCTCTCACCCCCTGCTCTCCACTCCCAATCGCATCTCTGAGGCCGACTTCGACGGCTGGCTGGAGCAACGCGGCTCCAAGTTCTTCACCCAATGGGATCCGGCATACACGCCGCTGGTCGAAACCCACGACACCGGCCAGGACCCGCAGCGCGGCGTGTGGCTCACGGCGGCCGTCGGAGAGGGACACTACAGCTATCTGGCACTGGCCCTGCACCGGCAGTTGCCCTACGGCGTGCCCGGCGCCTACCGCATTCTCTCCAATGTGCTGTGGCCGCGGCCAGCCGGCCGATGACGCCCGGCGATGGCGGCGTCCGAGCCGCCTCTGCCCCACGCTCCCACGCCTTTCCTCCCGCTGAACCCGGCCCGTGACCCTCACAGCTATTGACTGGATCGTCGTCGCCGCATACGGCGCGCTGACTCTGACCATCGGCCTGCGCCTCGCGCGGCGGGCCGGACGTAGCGTCGAGGATTTCTTCGTGGCAGGCCGGTCCCTTCCCTGGTGGATTGCCGGCACATCGATCGCGGCTACGTGGTTCGCCAGCGACGCGCCTCTCGCCACCGCGGCCCTCGTCCGGCGGCAGGGAGTCTTCGGCAACTGGCTGTGGTGGTATGAGGCGGCAGGCATTCTGATGCTGACCTTCTTCTATGCACGGCTGTGGCGGCGCGCCGGGATCCTTACCGACGCCGAGATGATCGAGCTTCGTTACGGTGGTGCCCCAGCCCGGATCCTGCGCGGCTTCTCGGCCGTCTACCAGGGACTGCTCAAGAATGCCGTCGTCATGGGCTGGGTGATGCTGGCCATGGTCAAGTTCGCCGACGTGCTGCTCGGATGGGACGCGGCACTGACCCTCGCGGTGTGTGTCGGCCTCGCCCTCGTGTATACCGTGGCGTCCGGCCTCTGGGGCGTCGTGGTCACCGACGTGCTGCAGTTCGTGGCGGGAATGCTGGGGTCGATCACCCTTGCGGGGATCGTGCTGGCGCGGTTCGGCGGCCCGGCCGCGATGGCGGCAGCCATCCGGGAGGCTCCGGCCGCCCCCTCCGGCGCACTCGACCTGGTGCCGAGCGCGACGGGCGCATCGTCGCTGGAGTTCCTATCGTTCCTTTGCCTGATCCTGATCCTGTGGATGAGGAGCGGGCAGGGCGACGGGTACGTCGCACAGCGCCTGTTTGCCACCCGCGACGAGCGGCAGTCGGTAATGGCCTCGCTGTGGTTCGCGTTCGCCGGAACGGTTCTGCTGACCTGGCCGTGGATCGTGGCCGGCCTGGGGTCGCTGCTGGTGTTCCCGGCGGGACCCGGTGCGGATCCGGCGCTCATGGCCGATCCCGAACTCGCCTACCCCATGATGATCCGCGAACTCATGCCCGTGGGGCTGCGCGGGCTGATGGTCGCAACCTTCCTCGCCGCGTTCATGAGCACGATGGATACGCACCTGTGCTGGGGCGCTTCGTACATGGTGAACGACATCTACCGCCGCTTCGTCAAACGTGACGGGTCCGAACTCCATTACGTTGCTGCGTCGCGCGTTGCGGTGGTGGGGCTCGCGGTGTTGGCGGCCTTCGTGGCGTGGCAGATGGAGTCGATCCAGAGGGGCTGGATCTACATCATCGAACTCACGGCGGGTGTAGCGATCGTGTGGCTGCTTCGGTGGTACTGGTGGCGGGTGAACGCGTGGGCCGAGATTGCGGCGATGGCGGGTTCCATCGTGCTGGCCAACGGCCGGCTGCTGCTGAGCGCGGCCCAGAGCGCCATTCCCATGCCCACGGCGTTGCTGGAGATGGCCAACTCCTTCTACGCTCCCGAGATGGATCTGGTGCGCGCAGTCGTCATCCTCGTCACCTGCACACTGTTCTGGCTGATTGTGATTCGCTTCACAACCCCCGAAAAACACGAAGTCCTCGATCGCTTCCACCGCCGCGTGCGACCCGGCGGATGGTGGGCGCCCGTTGCCGCCCGAACGGGCGTGGTGTCGTCCGATCCCCCCGCCTCCCGCATGTGGACGGGCTTCGTCCTTGGCGGGCTGTTCGTCTACGGCAGCCTGCTCGGGATCGGATGCATGCTCACCGGCCGTGCCGGAGTCGGCTTGCTGCTGCTGGGCGTGTCCATGGCCGCCGCGGCCGCGACCGTGCGGCTCGCGGACGCGGACAACCCGTCCCTGGCTCCGTGAAGATCGTCCTTGTCGGCGCCGGCAGCCGCGAATTCGGCCCCGCGTCCATCCGGGACATCCTCCTGAGCGACCCCCTCTGCGACACCGGTATCGAAATCGCACTGGTCGACATCGACCCGTCCGGTCTGCCCCGCGCGCAGGCATACGCCGAAGCCGTCGCGGAACGCCTGGGCCGGTCCGCTACCGTGTCCGCATCAACCCGCGTGGCAGACGCGCTGCCCGGCGCCGACGCCGTCATCCTCTCCATCGAGATGAACCGCTATTTCTACTGGGCACAGGACTTCCACGTCCCCCGGAGCTTCGGCTTCCGCCAGATCTACGGTGAGAACGGGGGACCCGGCGGACTCTTCCACGCCCTGCGCAACATGGGTCCGACCATCGAAGTCGCCAGCGCCATGGAGACTCACTGCCCCAACGCCTGGCTCGTCAACTACACCAACCCTCTGACCAAGCTGTGCGAAGCGGTGAGCCGCCTCACGGACGTGCGGGTCGTCGGCCTCTGCCACGGAGTTTTCCACGGGATCGAGCAGATGGCGCGCCTGCTGGAACTGCCGCGCGAGCGCCTCGATGCGCGGGCCAGCGGGCTGAACCACTTCTCCTGGTTCGAGTCCGTCCGGGATCGCCAGACGGGCGAGGACCTTTACCCGCGCCTGGTCGAGCGCGAGCGCACAGCCGACTGGTTGCACGACTGGGATGAGATCGCGCTCAGCCGCACGCTCTTCCGGGTTTTTGGGCGCTTTCCGAGCCCCGGCGCCAACCACATCGGCGAATACATCCGCTGGGCGGGCGATTTCCTCGCCAGCAGTACGCTCCAGTTCTTCTACGACCCCGCCGAGGGCCACCCCTGGGAGACCGGCGAGATCCCCACCTGGATCTACAACCTCGGGGACAAGCCTACGGACACGCCGCTGTTTCCGGACAAACGCCGCGAATGGGCTCGTGGAAGCCGCGAGGAGCGGGCGGGCGAGGTCGAGCAGGCACCCCTGGAGCCCTCAGGCGAACTCGCGGCGCCCCTCCTCGAAGGCGTCCTTTGCCGTGAAGAACGCTACCTCGAAGCGATCAACATCCCCAACGCGGGCTACTCACCCGGCCTGCCCGACGGCGCCGTGGTCGAGATCCCCGCAACAGCGGGCCGGTCCGGCCTCCATCCCATGCAAATGCAGCGCCTACCCGAGGGCATCCTCGCCCTGCTGCGCACCCAGACCAGCATCAACCGCCTCCTCGTCGACGCCTTCGCGGCCCGTTCCCGCCGCCCCCTGCTGCAGGCCCTGCTCCTGGATCCCACTACCGAGTCATACCGGCAGGCGGTTGGCCTCATCAACGAGATGTGCCGACTACAGGAGGAGGTGCTGCCGCTGTTGGAGTGGTGATACCCCCTGAGCCCTCCCGCGTCCATTGTAGTCGGTCGCCAGGTGGAGCGGCCCGACGCCGGCGGATGTCAACTCCAGTTCACATCATGTCAACCGGAGTTGACAGATTTCAGTCCTTCAACACCCCCAACGTCACCCGCGACGGATAGTCCGGGCCCCGGTGCACGGTCTGGGAGGCAACCAGGTAGTCATCGGGACGCGCCGTGTACGTGTTGACGAACTGCTGCGGATTGCGGTCGTACGCGGGGAACCACGAGCTCTGCACGTGCACCATGATCCGGTGGCCGGCCTTGAACGTGTGGTAGCGGTCGCGCAGATCGATGTGGATCGGCGTGACTTCGCCCGACACCATCGCCTCCGGGTGTTCCAGGCTGTTGCGGAAGCGACCGCGCATGATCTCGCCCGCCAGGTGCATCTGGTAGCCGCCCATCGGCACATCGCAGAAGGGTGACTCCGGAGCTTCGTCCGGGTAGACGTCGATGACCTTCACGATCCAGTCGGAATCGGTGCCCGTCGTAGACACGAAGATGTCCGCCAGGATCGGCCCCGCGATGGTGAGGTCGTCCGCCAGCGGCTCCGACTCGTACACGAGCACGTCTCGCCGCGCCGACGCGAAGCGCTGGTCCTCAATCTTCCAGAGATGCCCGAGCGTCGTGCGCTCCTCCGCCGAGAATGGAACGGGGTTGTTCGGGTCGCTGACATAGCTGTCCGAGCCACCCGGGCCGGACGGCGGATCGAAGGAAAGCGTGCGATCGTCGGCCAGGTAGAGCGACACCGGCTCGACGCCCGCCGGCGGCCAGGCTTCGTGCGTGCGCCACACATTCGAGCCCGTCTCGAAGACGAACGCCTCGTGCGGTGTCCACCCGTCGGCCCCGCGCAGATGATGCTCGAAGAACGGGAACTGCGCCTCCCGCTGGAACGTCACGGACGTCTCGTCGACAAACTCGATGCATCCCAGGTGATCGCCTAGCATGCGCGACCAGCCGCCGTGCAGCCACGGACCCGCCACGAGTGTGTTCTCGGTGCCCGGATTCTCTGCCTCGATCGTGCTGTAGATCGACATCGGACC
This sequence comes from Gemmatimonadota bacterium, assembly GCA_028874905.1. Taxonomy (GTDB): domain Bacteria; phylum Gemmatimonadota; class Gemmatimonadetes; order Longimicrobiales; family Gaopeijiaceae; genus Bin94. The sequence continues at coordinate 47,268 of JAPPGZ010000092.1, read as the reverse complement.
GTAGAAGTCCTCGGTGTCGAACCAGCCCGCGACATTCAGGATCGGGTGCTCGATGCCGCGCAGGTGCGGAAGCGCGTTCTGCCGCTGCCAGTACTCGTCGTACGTGTCGTGCTCGATGAAATCACTCCACGCCGGGACATCGCCATGGAAATACAGGTCGTCGATGTTCGCGGCGGAGCCCGCAGCGAGGAAGAAGTCGTAGCCGGAGTCGGTGCCGTAGTCGAAGGCACCCTCCCGAGCGTCGGTGGGCCCATCTCGCCTGCGTGCGTTTCTGGCGAGCCAGGAGAAGGCGTACATGACCCTGAAGGCGCCGTTGTGGTGCCAATCGTCCCCTATGAACATGTCGGAAGGGGAGGCTTGAGGAGACGACGCGGCGAGTGCCGGGTGCGCGTCCACCATCCCCATGACGGTCTGCCAGCCCGGGTACGAGATCCCCCACTGCCCCACCCTGCCATTGTGACCCTCCACATTCGCGAGCGCCCACTCGATCGCATCGTAGTTGTCAGTGCTCTCGTCGACCGTAGTCGGCCCCTTGGGTTTCGGCGCCAGCGGGCGGATGACCTCGAATTCGCCCTCCGACCGGAACTTGCCGCGTACGTCCTGAAAGACGAACACGTAGCCCGCCCGGTCGAACTCGGCGGATGGCCCGAGAGGATTGCGGTACTCGCCTGGCTCGTACGGCGCAATCGAGTACGGCGTGCGGAACAGCATGATCGGCAAGGGTTCCGTCGCGAAGCGCGGTGTGTAGACGATCGTGTACAGCTCAGCCCCGTCACGCATGGGGACCATGTGCTCGCTCTTGTCGTAGTTGTCTTCGAGCCAGGCCAAGTGGGCATCGTCGCCACCGTTCGGGGCCTCGCGTGTGCGATCCCAGGGCGAACCTCCGGCAGGCGTGCCGGGTGAGTCGCAGGCCAATGCGCAAAACGCCAGCAGAATTGCAACCTTCGTTCTCATGTACTCACGCTTTCGGGACAGGACGTTTCGACCACTTCACCAGGAGAAACAGATACGCTGCGTTGCCGACCGCGGCGAGTCCGTCGATATTCGGCGCATGACCACAACAAGCCCCCAGGTCAGACCCGTCACGCCCGTGATCGGCGCGGAAGTCCGCGGTCTGGACCTCGACGACGTCAGCGACTCCGACTTCCAGCTGATTCACGACGCTCTCATGGAGCACTGCGTCATCTTCTTCCGCGACCAGGACATCTCCATCGAGAGCCAGAAGGCGCTCGGCGCTCGCTTCGGCGAGCTGGTCGCGCACCCGAACGACCCGGGGGTCGACGGCCACCCAGAGGTGATGCCGATCCACGCGGACGAGAACTCCCGACGGGTCGCGGGTGAGCAGTGGCACTCCGACGTGTCGTGCGATCCGCTGCCCCCGATGGGGTCGATTCTGCGGCTACACACGGTGCCCGAGACCGGGGGTGACACGCTCTTCGCGAACATGTACGCCGCCTACGAGGCGCTCTCGGAGCGGATGCGGACCTTTCTCGACGGCCTGACGGCGGTGCACGACGGCGGGCCGTACTATCGCGAAACAAACCGGCTCATCGGCCGCGACGACGGCGGTCGCAGCTATCCGTCGGCCGAGCATCCGGTGGTACGAACGCATCCGGTCACCGGCCGCAAGGCTCTCTTCGTGAACCCGATGTTCACGCAATACATTGCGGGCCTGCCTCCATCGGAGAGCCGGGGGATTCTGGCCCTGCTGTACGAGCACGTCGCGCGCCCGGATTTCCAGTGCCGCTTCCGCTGGCGCAGGAATTCGATCGCGTTCTGGGACAACCGCTGTGCCCAGCACCACGCGATCTGGGACTATTGGCCGGCGACGCGGTCGGGTTATCGAGTGACGATCCGGGGGGAGGCGCCGGTCTGAGCGGTGCGGGGGGTCCGACGCCAAGAGCCCTTTGGCTGGCCTGGATCCTTGCCAGTGGAGTCGGGGGCTGGATCTGCGCGATCTTCGCGCGCCCCGTCAGCATCGCCGTGGGCGGGGTCGTGGGCAACGTTCTGGGTCCGATCGCGGCCGAAGCGGCCGTCGGGGCTCTGGCGATGGGGGGCGTTCTGCTCGGGGTCGCTGTGGGGCAGTGGCTGGTGATCCGGCGGCACGTCTCATGGGCCGGCTGGTCGGCGCTGGCGACCGCGCTGGCTGGGGCGGCGGGCGGTGCCGGCGCGCTGGGCGCATTGCAGGCGGTGGCGGGGGTCGCCGGCGAAGCCGGGAGCGTGGCTGTCGCCGTGGTGCTCGGACTGGCCGCGTTCTGGCTCGTTCACTGGTGGGTGTTGAAGACGCAGATCTGTGCTCCTGGCCACTTTGCCACGCTGGGCGTCGTCGCGCTGATCGCGGCCGTCCTGGGTACCGCTCTGGTCGGCGCTATCGCCGGTGATCTGGCAGGACAGGGAATTGGAGGGGGCACCCTCGGGGCGGTCTATGCGGCAGTGACTGGGCGAAGGGCGATCAACGAAGCCCAGCTCTGATTCGCTGACCCCTCACCACTCGAACACTGCCGCATCCCGGTTCAGTTGCAGCACCAGCACATCCGGGTCGATCACCACGCGCTCGGGCTCGAAGGACGCGCGGATCACGAACTCGGCCGACGCCCCCGCCCCCAGCTCCACCTCGGTGCGGGCGTCGCGGTAGTCCTCGTTCACCACGGTGCGACTCCCGTCGTCACCCTCGTCCGACCACCGCTCGCCTGAGGTCGCGCCCACCTGCACGCGCATTCGCCCGGTTCCCGCGTTCTCCAGCTTCCCCCGCACCACCCACTCACCGCCCTCCTGTGTCTTCGTCACGTCGGAGAACCTGTACTCAGGCACGACCACGTCGAAGAACCACTGCTTGGTGAACGCATCGAACGCAGCCGTGTCGGGCGCAAAGTCGCGCAGCACGGCCAGCATGTCCTGGATCACGGGGAAGTCCGAGTCCGGGTTGTACTTCGCGATGAAGGCCTGGAGCCCGGCGAGGATGTTCTCCCGTCCCATCTCCTGCTGGAGCATCCACGGCACCCAGCCTCCCTTGTCATAGGTTACCGTTCCGTCTCCGGACCGGGTCCCGTCGATCTCGACCATCGGGCGCTCCGAGTCCACGAAGCGCTGGTCGCCGTACTGCTGCTCCAGCCGCTTTCCGAACTCGATCCGGTAGCGGTCGCCGTAGACCTGCTCGTGCAGCAGCATCGTCGAGTAGTGGGCCATTCCCTCCGACAGGATGTTGCCACCGGGACCCTGGCCCGGCGTCAGCAGGTTGCCCCACCACTGGTGCGCGGCCTCGTGCGCCACCACCATGAAGGCCACGTGCGACCTGGGGTCGCTCCTGGCCAGGAAACCGATCCCCTCGCTGAAGGTGATGTTCGTCGGGAAGCCCTGCGCATAGGTCGCGAAAGCCGCAAACTCCGAGATCTTGAGCAGATCCCACGGGAACGGATAGAACCACTCGGAGAAGTACTTGCGCGCGGCGTCGAGCGCGGCGGACATCTCCTCGATGTTGTAGTCGTGCTCCGGGTGGTAGTAGATCGCGGTCCCGTCGCCCTCCTTTACCGCGTATTTCCCCGCCACGACGTTGAACAGGACCACCGGGTGGTCGGTCTCCCAGACCACCGTCCGCCGGCCGTCCACCACTTCATCGCTGACCTTCTGCCCCACCCCGTTTGCCGTGTATTCCTCCGGCAGCGTGATTTGCGTGCGCACGGTGAAGGGCTCCCCTCCCCAGCCGAAGAGCGGCTCGGTTTCGCCCTCGTAGAAGTCGTCGGGGTAGTCCGGCGGCTCGGACGAGTTGTCGTCGTCCACGCCGATGTTGTCGAGGTATCCGGGAACGGGCATGAACGTGGGCGTGAAGGCGGTCAGGACGATCCCGGACTCGAGGATGAACTGCCCCGCGCCGCTAGCCTCCCTGCTCATGCCCAGAGGGAACTCGAGGTCGTAGCTGAAGCCGATCGTCAGCGAGTCGCCCGGTCCCAGCGGCTCATCGGGAGTGAAGACGAACAGGTTGGACCGGTCGTCCGGCTCGTGCGCCTCCCCGTTCAGCGTCCATTCGATCGGATCCCACTGACCGGCGGTCACAGGGATGTCCTCATAGGCGTAGTCGCGGTGGTTGTGGAACGTGTATTCACCCTCGACCGCGACTGACCGCTCGGCGGGCTCGAAATCCAGTTCCACGTCGACATCGGAAACCGACGGCATCTCGAAGTCGGTCCAGGTCGCCACGTTTTCGCGCCAGTAGTCCTTGCCGGCCTCCTCGGCGGCCTCTCCCTGCCGGCCGGCCCGTCCGCCGAAAAACAGCACCGACGCCAGCACGATCGCGGGCGCGGCGAAGGCGAGCACGCGCGGGGTGCCGAACAGGATCGGCCTGGGCCGTATTCGGTGCAAAACCCGCGTGGCGTCGCGGTCCTGGCGGCCGAACCACTTCACGGCCATGAAAACGAGCAGCGGAACCAGGCTCAGGTACAGGATCCGATTGAGCAGCAACTCCCGTCCATTGAGCGAAAACGTGCCCATGTCGGTCCACTGGACGGCGTTCCAGGCCATCCAGTTCCGGACCCAGCCGAACGGTTCGAGAAACGCCATCCGGACAGCCGTGAAGATGATCAGGAAGAGCCCGACCGCGTAGACGGCGTAGCGATTCCGGAACAGGGCGAAGAGAGCGGTGACCAGCGCCGTCCAGAAGATGAACGTGGGCACGAGCACACCGCCCCAGGTCACGACAAAGGGGACGATGTCGAAGCCGACCGGGCTTCCCTGGAAGAGCTGCCGGTAGAGCATGACAACCCCGCAGGCGATCACGCCGATCACCAGGATCAGGCCCGCCACCACGCTGTTGCCGACCGTCTTGCCCAGAAGAATCGACCCGGTCGGAATGGGCGTTGAATTGAAGATCTCGGCCAGCTGGCGCCCTCGCTCCTTGTGCAGTGACTCCACGGTGTAGAAGAGCAGGAGGACGCAGATCAGCAGCGCCAGAGTGTTCAGTTGCCGCGCCGCCATGACTCCCGGCGTGAGCAGGATCTGCGAATTGAAGGGACCGATTGCGAACAGCGAGTTGAGGATTGCCTGCCAGAGGATCAGCGGCACGAAGAGGTACATTCCCGGACGCCGGATCAGTTCACGGATCTCCTCGCGGCCGATCGCTTGAGCCGCCCTCCAGAAGCCCAGCGGACGGGTGGCCATGCCGAGGCCGCGAAGGGAAGCGGCGGCCGGCTCCACGGTGGCAAACGAGCCCTCTCGGCGTTCGCGGCGCCTGCGGAAGAAGCGGGCCACCCGCGAATCGCTGCCACCCCGGCGCAGCCTGCCCACATAGCTCCTTGTGGCGCCCGCCACCGCGGCCAGCCCCAGCACCCCGAAGGCCGCGCGGCTCAGCAGGAATCCGGTATCGGGTTGAATGGGCGCCGAATTGTAGAAAGCGACCCCCCGGTCGACCGTCAGGAACGTCTCGTTGAGCCAGCGGAAACCGGACGGATCGAGGAGCATGAGCAGGCGGTTGGTCTCCGGCGAAAGCCAGTCGGGTGACCAGGTCGTCAGGAAGAACAGGGTGAAAAGCAGTACCGTCACCGGGAACGCGAAGACGACGATCGGCTGCCGCGTCCATGTCCCCAGGAAGAAGGGCACCCCCGCGAAGAGCAGGATCTGCGGAAGTCCGAAGAGCAGCGTCGGGTACAGATAGTTGCCCAGCGCAAAAGAACCGATGTGCTCCGCGTCTCCGCCTTCCACGATGTGGTTCACCCCGGCGGCTACGCACAGGTAGAGCAGCCACACCACGATGAAGATCCCCAGCGCGCCGGCGAACTTGCCCCACACGTATTCCCGCGGCGTCAGCCGCGTCGAGTGGAAAAGTTCCACGACACGCAGTTCCAGGTCGCGGATGACCACCAGACCGGCTGCGATCGCGAGGAACCAGGCGCCGAAGCCCATGATCAGGACGGTTTGGATGAGGCCCTGACCGAACATGGAGGTGATGTGGGCACGTTCGCCTCCGATGGTGGCATCGCCGGAGGAGATCGTGACACCCCCTTCCGAGAAGCCCCAGGCCAGGAGTGCCAGGAGGACGAACAACACCCAGTAGGCCGGGCGACGGAGGCCGGAAAGCACCTCTCTTCGGGTGACTTCCCACCAGCGGGCGATGGCGCTCACGAGCTGGCCTCCGCGGATCCGTTCGCCTGCGCCAGCAGCAGGTACGCATCCTCGAGCGTCGGCGGCACGGAATCGAACCCCTCGGGCAAGCCGCTTTCCGAAGCTTCCTCGTCGGGCACATGGATCCGTACCTGGTTGCGGCCTTCGATCAGGATCGCCTGCGTGATTCTGTAGCGACGCTCGATCTCGTTCAGGTCGTCCTGTTCGACCGCGCCCTGGTAGATCGTGCCCGCCAGCCGGTTTCGAGCCTCGGTCGGCGATGTATCCGCCACGAAGCGCCCGTCGTACATGATCGCCACACGCGGACACAGCACAGAGATGTCCTCGACGATGTGCGTCGACAGCAACACCGTCCGGTCCTCCGCAAGCTCGGCAAGGAGCCTGTAGAAGCGGATGCGTTCCTCGGGATCGAGGCCGGCGGTCGGCTCGTCCACGATGATGAGCGCGGGGTCACCCGCGAGCGCCTGGGCGATCCCCAGCCGCTGTCGCATCCCACCCGAATAGCCCTTCACCTTGCGCTTGGCGGCGTAGGACATGTTGACGCGGTCGAGCAGTTCCGCCGCGAGCCGTTTGCGGCCCTGCGGTGCCCGCACGCCCTTGAGAACGAGGAGGTAGCGCAGCATCGACTCGCCGGTCAGGTGCGGATAGAAGCCGAAGTCCTGGGGGAGGTAGCCGAGTTGCCTGCGGATCCTCCGCGGATCGGTGACGATGTCCTCGCCGTTGAAGCGGACCGCGCCGGATGTGGGCTCCAGCAGGCCGGCGACGATGCGCATAAGGGTGGTCTTGCCCGCGCCGTTGGGGCCGAGGAGGCCGAACATACCCTTCGAGACGTCGATCGAGACGCCCTGCAGCGCCGCGACGGGTCCGGGATAGACTTTGACGAGATCTCTGATTTCGAGCATGGGTTTTCCGTGCTTTGGGGATGCGGTGGGTTATCAGATCATACTTTAGTGATGATCTGACATGGTTTGAATATGATCTGTGATGGGCTGATGGGTATCGGTCATCCCACTGAGTTTGTCAGGCCTCTGCGCACAGTTCCACCGCCTGCGCCAGCGAGCCCAGCGGGTCGCCGCTCCTCGGGATGAACTCGTGGGCCATGTAGCCGCTGAATCCGGTGTCGCGGATCGCGCGGACTATCGCGGGATAGTAGAGCTCCTGCGACTCGTCGATCTCGGCGCGACCGGGCACGCCGCCGGTGTGGTAGTGGGCAACCCACTCGGCGGAGTCGGTCAGCGTGCGGATGATGTCGCCTTCCATGATCTGCATGTGGTAGATGTCGTACAGGATGCGCACGCGGGGCGAGTCGACGGCGCGGATGATCTCCAGCGCGTACGGCATACGGTCGCCTATATAGTCCACATGTCCGCCCGGCTTCGAGTTCAGCACTTCCACCAGGATCGTGACGCCCTCGGCTTCGGCGATCGGCGCACACTCCCGCAGGCAGCGGATCGAGTTCTCGATGGCCCCTACGTCGTCCATGCCGCGGCGGTTCCCGAAAAAGCAGATGACGTTCGGCACGCCTTCCCGCGCCGCCCGCGGGATGTGCTCCTCGAACGCGCCAATGATCGCGGCGTGGTTGCGCGGCTCGTTGAGCCCGTCCTCGATGGTCCCCGCGCCCACGTCCCCGCACGACACGACCAGGCCGTGATCGTGGGCGACCGCCCACTCGTCGACGGTGAGCAGGTCCATGGCGGTCAGTCCGATGTCGGCGACCGCCGCGCAGAATGGCTGCAGCGGAATGTCGGCAAAGCACCAGCGGGCTACGGACTGGATGATGCCGGATTGCGTGGTGGACTGGGCGATGCCCGACCGCGCCGGCGTCCGTGCCGCAACCGGGTTCCCGGGAGCAATCAGACCCAGCGACGCGGCTCCGGTTGCCTTGAGTATCTCGCGGCGGGTGAACCTGGGCATGACTCGACACACATCCTCTCGGTCAACACATTCGTCTTCGACGAGCCCACCCGGAGCAGGTGGGACGTTTTCCAGGACGGCGGAGACGATAACGGGTGGAAGCTGGAACGGCGAGTTCAGGCAGATGGACGAGCAGCGGCGACCCCGCTCGATCCAGAGAAGGCCTACTCGCCCCATTGACCGCTCCCGGGTTCGTCATGACTTGTGCCGCGTCTTTGGTCGGTGCCCTTGTCCCGTTCGTAGCTGCAACTGCCTACCTCGTAGCTCAATCCGAATGCGGCTCGGGGGGAAGACAGACCGGCTTCGGGTGCGTGCGCGCGCACGAAGTGAACTTCGCGAGTTCCGGAGCAACGCTGGTCGGGGCATGGTACACGCCCCCGGAGAGCGCACGTCACCCGGCTGTCGTACTGGTACACGGCGCCGGGGCGATGGACCGTTCGGGCCCGGGTGGCTACCTCACCGAAACAGCGGCCTACTTCGTGTCGCGAGGCTTCGCGGTGCTCTCCTACGACAAGCGCGGAACGGGCGCATCGAGCGGAGACTGGCGCACGATGAGCTTCGCGGATCTGGCCAGCGATGTCGCCGCCGCGGTCCGGTACGTTCGCTCGCGAGACGACGTTGACGCCGGCTCGGTCGGCCTGTGGGGCATCAGCCAGGCTGGATGGGTGCTGCCGCTCGCGGCCCAGTCCGCTTCACCGGAGTTCGTGATCGCCGTCTCCGCGGCCGGAACGGGCGTCACCCCCGCAGAACAGAATATGTACGACATCGGACACCAGGCGCGCGCGGCACGGTTGGACGAGAAGCAGCGCGATTCTGTGCTGTCGGCCTGGCGGGCCCTCTACGCTCTGGTCCGCTCGGACCGCGGCCCCGACGCGGAGGCCGGCTTTCGGCGTGCGCGGGACGCAGCTTCCACGATTCCCGGCGCGGGACCGATGCTGCCTCCGCCCGCGGGCGGAATCCGGTGGACGCAGCGCGACCAGTGGTTCCTCGCACTCGATCTTGACTATGACGCCGTCTCGGCGTGGGCCGCGCTCGACATCCCGGTGCTTGCGATATACGGCAGTGCAGACGTCTCGACCCCAACCGACCGGGTCGTCGCGCGCTTCCGCCAGGACGTGGCGCGGGAAGGCTCCGACGCGAGCATCGCTGTGATCGACGGTGGCAGTCACGTACTCACGGACGACCGGGTCGGCTCCACCAGGCTGCTCGCGGAATACACTTCCGTAATGGACACATGGCTGACGGCCCAAGCGTACCGGTTGCCCCGGCAGCCGCATGCCCGGTAAGGTTTCCGCATGAAACGACGAACGGCCATCGGTGTGCTGGGCGGAGTCGCGGGCGGCCCGTTGCTCGTGCCGCTCGACGAGGTGGGCCGAATGCTGGTCTGGCGCGAGCGGGTGCTTGGCTCGGCGGGGCCGCCCGGGACGGAGGGGACGGGCGGCGGCACGGGCAACGGCGATGGCGCCATTTCCCAGGCCGCGTCGCTGCTCACCCCCGAGCGCGCCCAGGTCATGGAGGCCCTCGCCGAGATCATCATCCCGGAGACGGACACGCCCGGGGCTTCACAAGCCGGGGTGACCGAGTTCGTGGCCGCGCTGGTGGACGGGTGGCTCGACGACGACGACCGGGACCGCTTTCTCGCCGGGCTCGACACGGTGGACCCCGCGTGCCGCGAGCGCTTCGGGAGCCGTTTCGTCGAGTGCGCGCCGGGTGAGCAGGCGGTCTTCGTCCGAGGCCTCGACCAGGAACTGACCCGTCTGCGTGAAGACCTTGCCGCGGACGAGTCTCAACACTTCTTCCACGACGTCAAACGGTTCACCTTGACCGCCTTCTTCACGTCGGATGTGGGGCTGGACGCGCTGGGTTACCGCACCACCTTCCGCACATTCGAGGGATGCGCGCCGCTGACGCCAAGGGAGGCGGGCCGATGACGATCCCCCGCCGCCATCTCTTCCACATCCGTCCGCGCCGGCAGGACTACGACGCAATTGTCGTCGGCTCCGGCATGTCCGGCGGGTGGGCGGCCAAGGAACTGACCGAGCTCGGCGCCAACGTGCTCGTCCTCGAGGCGGGGCCGATGATTGTGCCCGAGCGTGACTACGCTGAACACACGCTCACGTCCGAGATGCCGTACCGCGGCTGGAACGACCGCAAGGCGGTGGCGGCCGAGCAGCCGATCCAGGGCCAGTGCTACGCCTGCGACGAAGTGGGCCGCAAGTTCTTCGTCAACGACATCGAGAATCCGTACACGACCGATCCCGACAAGCCCTTCCTGTGGATCCGCGGACGGCAGGTGGGCGGACGGTCGATCATGTGGGCGCGGCAGTGCTACCGGCTGAGCGACCTGGATTTCGAGGCAAACGCGCGCGAGGGGTACGGCGTCGACTGGCCCATCCGGTACGCGGACCTGGCGCCCTGGTACGACCACGTCGAAGCGTTCGTCGGGATCAGCGGGCGGGCGGAGGGGCTGCCGCAGGTGCCGGACGGGGTCTTCCTGCCGCCGATGGAGATGTCGTGCGTCGAGGAACACGTGGCGGGCGCGATCGACAGCGCATTCGGCGGCACCCGGCGCATGACGATCGGCCGCACGGCGGTTCTCACCCGCGATCACAAGGGACGCCGCGCCTGCCACTACTGCGGCCCCTGCCACCGGGGATGTCGCACCCGCAGCTACTTCAGCTCGCTCAACGCGACCCTCCCCGCCGCCGAAGCCACCGGCCGTATGACCCTGCGCCCCAACAGCGTCGTTGCCGAAGTCGTCTGGGACCCGCGGGCTGGCCGGGTCAGCGGCGTCCGCGTAATCGACGCCGAGACCCACGAGGAGATGGAGTTCCGCGCGCGGACGGTGTTCCTCGGAGCCTCGGCGCTGGAGACGACGCGCATTCTGCTCAACTCGACGTCGGCCGACTTCCCCGACGGCCTCGCCAACTCCAGCGGCGTGCTCGGCAAATACCTCATGGACCACACCATGGACGTCGGCGCGCGCGCCACCTTCCCCGGCTGGGAGGACCGCACCACCCGGGGCCGGCGTCCCAACGGCATCTACATTGCCCGCTTCCGCAACGTCACCGAGCCTTCGCCCGACTTCCTGCGCGGGTACGGGTATCAGGGTTCGGCAAGGAGGCAGGGCTGGGGGCGGGGTACTTCGATGCCGGGGTTTGGTGAGGGTTTCAAGAGCGACCTGCTCCGCCCGGGCCCCTGGTCGTTCGGCATCGAGGGATTCGGCGAATGCCTCCCCCGTGAAGAGAACCACGTGGCCCTCGATCCCGAGCAGGTCGATGCATGGGGAATCCCCACGCTGCGCATCAGTTGCGCCTGGAGCGACAACGAGCGCGCCATGATGCGCGACGCCGCGCTGCAGGCCGCCGAAATGCTCGAGGCCGGCGGCGGCCGCGACATCACGATCGACACCGAGATGACCCCGCCCGGGCTGACCATCCACGAGATGGGCACGGCGCGCATGGGACGCGATCCGGCCACGTCCGTGCTCAACGCCCACAACCAGGCGTGGGACATCCCCAACCTGTTCATCATCGACGGCGCGTCGATGGCGTCGTCCGGCTGCCAGAACCCGTCGCTCACGTACATGGCGTTCGCGGCGCGCGCGAGTCATTACGCGGTGTGGGCGGCGCGGCGGGGAGAGGTTTAGGAGGTATGAATCGACGTGCCCTACTGAAAGCCGGTGCCACCGCAGCCGCGTTGCCGATCGTCGCGTCGGCGCGACACCTCGCGGCCATCGCGGCCCCGCCGCAGGTGGCGTTCGATCGGCGCGACCTCCAGCAGCTCCTCGACGACTCGGCCGAGAGCCTCGGCATCGTCGGCGCCCAACTCGCCGTGTTCGACGGTGAGGCGATCCACGAGTTCGCAACCGGCCTGGCGATCCGCGAGCGCAACCTGGCCGTCACGCCGGACACGCTGTTCCAGATCGGCTCGACGACCAAGGTCTTCAACGCCGCCGTCGTCATGGCGCTGGTCGACGAGGGCACGCTCGATCTGGACGAACCCGTTGGGAGCTACCTCGACGGCGCGCCGCTGACGAGCGACGTCCCGCCCGTGGACATGACCCTGCGCCAATTGCTTTCGATGTCGTCGGGACTCGACAACGGACCGTACACGGACCACGGCCGCGGCGAAGACGCCCTGGGCCGGTACGTCGCTGCACTTGCCGAGCTTCCCTTGATCTTCGAGCCGGGCACGGCCTACGGCTACTCGAACGCGGGCACCGCCGTCGCCGGGTTCGCGGCCCAGCGGGTGATGGGGAAGAACTGGGAGACCCTGCTCGCCGAGCGCATCCTCCGGCCGCTCGGGCTCGATCACTCGGCGACCTTCCCGGAGGACCTGCTCTATCACCCTGTGGCGCTCGGGTACTCGCCGACCCCCGCCAACCCCGAGGGCGAGCGCGTGCCGTTCTGGGGGCTGCCGCGCAGCATCGCGCCGGCCGGGGCGACCCTGTGCTGCAGCGCTGGCGACCTCGTGCGCTTCGCCGGGATGTTCCTGCGGAGCGGACGCTCAGCCGACGGACGGCGGGTACTGTCCGAGGAAGCCATCGAGACGATGCACACGCCCGAGATCGACATGCCGACCCGGATCATGGCCCAGAGGTGGTGCACCGGGCCCTACTGGAAGCGCTGGGGCGGCGAGGCGATCTACGGGCACAGCGGCACCAACAGCGGCGGGTCCTCCCTGCTGCTCTGGTGTCCGAACAAGGGCGTCGCGGCCGCGACGATCGCCAACGTGCCGAGCCAGGGCTACCCGCTGGCCGACAAGGTGTTCGACACCCTGTTCCCGGAGGTCTTTGGCATCGACAAGCCCCAGACACCGAAGCCGGACACGGTGACGCCCCAGCAGGCCGAGCTCGAGCGCTACGTCGGGCAGTTCGAGGCGTTTGGCAGCCGGTTCTCGTTCTCCGTGGATGGCGAACGGCTGACTGCGCGGTCGGAGGTTGGCAGCGGGCTGGAGTCCGAGTTGATTCCGCTCGGCGGCGACCGGTTCCTGCCGCGTAATCCGGCGATGGGCGGCAACCGCGGCTGGGACGTCGCCTTCTGGGGCGACGACGGCAGCGGCCGGGCGACGCACTACCTGAACGGCGTCTTCGCCCTGCGCCGCAGGGACGGCTGATCGTAGCCGGCAGCAAGGCCTGCCCGGCGATCCCTCACCCACTCAGCGGCGGCGCACTCTCCGGTGGCCGCCGATACCCCGTCCCCTGCTCAAACGCGTAGCCGAACCGCAGCAGCATCGCCTCGGTGAACGGGCGCCCCAGGAACTCGATCCCCACGGGCAACCCGTCCGCGGTGAATCCCGCGGGCACCGTCAGCGCCGGGAACCCGGTGACCGGGCTCAACAACCGATTGTCGCCCAGGCCGTACTGGTCGGCCGGAGCCGGGTTCGTCTCGGCATCGTCCGCGATCAGCGTCACCGGGTGGTCGAAAGTGGCGTAGACGAGCGCGTCGAGGTCGTGCTCGGCCATGGCCACGAGCACGTCCCGCCGGATCCGGTCGCGGCTCAGCAGGTACTCGAGGTAACCGGGGTCGCCTGTCGACTTGCCCAGCGAGTTCGCGAGACCCGCCGCCCGCCACGGCGTCACGCGCCCGCTCAGCAGGATCGAGCGCAGTGTCCTGTATGGGGCGTTGGCATGCTCGGACAGGTAGGCGTCGGTCGCCTCTTCAGTCTCGTACACATTGCTCCCGAACACTCGGTTCACCGTCTCGATCCCGGGGATCGCGACAGGGTCCATGACCTCGGCCCCGAGCCGCCGCAGATCCGCCACCGCCGCGTCGATGCGGGAGCGCACTTGCCGGAACCCCTCCGAGCCCGGATCCACCGACTCGTCCATGGCGTCGCGGATGACGCCGATGCGCGCCCCCTGCAACCCGTCCCTGCCAAGTCCGCTCTCATACGCCTCCGGCACGCGGCCCGCCGCACGGGCGGTCACGGGATCGTTTGGATCGTAGCCCGCGATGACGCCGAGCAGAATGGCCGCGTCCACGACCGTGCGCGTGATCGGGCCCTGCGTGTCGGTCGTGGGGTTGGCGGGCATCAGACCGAAGCGGCTCACGAGCTCCAGGGTGGGCCGCAGGCCGACCAGCGACGCCACCGCCGCCGGACCGCGGATCGAGCCGCCCGTGTCCTCGCCAATGCCGACCATGCCGAAGTTGGCCGCGACGCCCACGCTGGTGCCGCCCGACGAGCCGCTGGGGTTGCGCCGCGGGTCGTACGCGTTGCGGATCATGCCGAAACCCGACCCCACGTAGCGCGACGCGAACTCGCCCATGTTCGTCTTGGCGTGGATGATCGCGCCCGCCTCCCTGACCCGTCTGACTATTGTCGCGTCCCGGTCCGGCACAAACTCCGCGAAGAGCGCGGAGCCGTAGGTGGTGGGCATGTCGCTCGTCTCGACCTGGTCCTTCAGCAGCACCGGAATGCAGTGGAGCGGCCCGGTAAGCCCGCCGGCCGCGAGGGCCTCGTCCAGAAGCGCCGCTTCCTGGAGTGCCCGCGGGTTCAGGTTCGCGATCGTGTTGAGTCGTGGCCCCTGCTTGTCGTAAGCGGCGATCCGGTCCAGGTACGCCTGCACCAGGTCCACGCAGGTGAGGTCGCCGGAGAGGAAGGCGGCGTGGACTTCGGCGATCGTCGCCTCTTCGAGCTCGAAGCTCTGGCCGTCGAGCGGACTCGTGCCGAACGCGCAGGCCAGACCGAGCGCTGCCAGCGTGTGGCGCGGCCGGAAGTGCGACCAAAAATGTAAAGTTAACATTACATTACGTAACCTTTGGTTGACATTCGACAACGAGCCTGCGGGATGTTCCGCCGGGATATGTAGCCACCCCGTGCCGCCGGTGGCAAACCGGCTGTCCCGGCGGCGGCGATCCGGGACGGCGGCTACGTCGCGCCGGCGCGCCCAACACCCCCCACCCCACTGGCCCACCCCCCTGCCGCGCGGTACGATCCCTACACGCCCGCGCCCATCTCACCCGGGCGCGGCACCACCCCCTCCGGATGCGAGCATGTCCCAAATCGGCTCCCCCGCCGCGCTTACGCGAACCTCCACCGCCCCCCTCACCCTCGCGCTGGCCACCCTCGCCACACTCCTCCTCCCCGCCGCCCACCTCACCGCGCAGCGCGCGTACCCCGCCGCCTCGCACGGCGGCAACTACATGCACAACTTCTACTTTCCTCCGGCGCCCTCCTCGTCGCCCTGGTACCCCGAATGGCACCCCGGCGGCGAACGCGTCGCAGTGGCGATGAGCGGGTCGCTCTGGGAGGTGGACATCGCGACCGGCGACGCCCACGAGATCGTGCACGGCCCCGACTACTACTCGTCCCCCAACTACTCGCCCGACGGCGCCTGGCTGCTCTACACGACCGACGACGGCGGCGGCACGATCGACCTCGAGGTCATGAGCACGGCCACCGGCGAGCGCCACCGCCTCACCGAGGGTGCCCATGTCCACACCGACCCCCGCTTCTCGCCGGACGGCGGCCGCATCGCCTACGTCTCGACCGCTCCCAGCGGCTACTTCAACGTCTACATCCGCCCCTTCGCCGACGGCGCCTGGACCGGACCGGAGCTCTCGGTCACCTCCGACAACACCTTCGGCCGCGACCGGCTCTACTTCGGTGCCTGGGACATGCACATCTCCCCCGCGTGGCTGCCGAACGGCGAGGAACTGCTGATCGTCTCCAACCGCGACGTCGCACTCGGCAGCGGCAACGTCTACCGCGTTCCGGCCCGGGCCGGCGGCATCGAGGACCGCAAGCTCGTCCTCGCCGAGCAGACCCTCTACCGCACCCAGCCACACGTCTCGTACGACGGCCAGCGCTTCGTCTACTCCTCGACCGCGGGCGCCGCCGACCAGTTCCAGAACCTGTACGTGCAGCCCACGACGGGTGGCGAGCCGTACAAGATGACCTTCTTCGACCACGACGCCTTCCACCCGCGCTGGTCGCCCGATGCGGAGTGGATCGCCTTCGTGGCCAATGGCGACGAACCGGTTGCCGGGGACGGGCCGACAGCGGAGGGCGGACCGGCGGCGGGGGGCGGGCTGCACCACGCGAGCGGTCTGCCGCAATTGTACCTGCTGGAGGCCAACGGCGGCAGACTGCGGCGCGTCGACATCACCGAACGGCACTGGGCGCGGCCGACGGGCACCCTCGTCGTAACCACCGTCGATCAGGAGGGCGAGCCGCTGGCCAGCCGCGTGCACCTGACCGCTGCGGACGGCAAGTTCCACGCACCCGCCGGTGCCTATGCCCGCGTGGCCCGCGAAGGCGACCGGATCTTTCATCACCCGGGATCGTTTACCGTGCAGCTCCCGGCGGGCGAAGCCGAAATGACCTTCGTGCGCGGCTTCGAGACCGCCCCGGCGACCTACACCGCCGTCATTCGCCCCGGCGAGACCACCTCGATGACGGTCACGCTCATGGAGATTTCCGATCTCTCCGACGAGGGCTGGTTCTCGGGCTCCACGCACGTGCACATGAACTACGCCGGCAACCTGCGCAACAGCCTGGCCAACCTGATGATGATGTCCGCCGCGGAGGACCAGGACGTCGTCGCCGAGCAGGTCGCCAACAAGGACAACCGCATCCTCGACCACCAGTACTGGATCCCGGGCGGCGGCCCGCATCCCCTCTCGGAGCCGGACCGCCTGCTTGTCGTCGGGCAGGAGTACCGCCCGCCCTTCTATGGACACGTATTCATGTTCGGCCACCGGGAACACCTGATCGCGCCGTATGCGATGGGGTACGAAGGCACCGGGATCGAGAGCCTCTATCCGAGCAACACGGACATGATGCTGAAGGCCAAGGCCCAGGGAGCGACGACGGCCTACGTCCACTCGTTCTACAACGGCGATCCGCTGGAGGGGAATCTCGGTGGCGCCAAGGGCTACATCGTCGACGCCGCGCTTGCGGCCGCGGACGCGGTCGAGTGGTCCACGCCCCAGGACGGCTGGCCTCCGGTCTACGCCGTGTGGAGCAACGGAATTCGCGCGACCGTGGTTGGCGGCGAGGATTCCATCTCCAGCCTCCACGCGACACCGCTGGTGGGCTCGATGCGCACGTACGTCAGCACGCCGGACGGCACGCTGACCATGGACGGGTGGTTCCAGGGGATTCGCGACGGCACCTCGTTCGTCAGTTCCGGCCCGCTGATCAAGTTCACGGTCGATGGAAGAGGGCCGGGGGAAGAGGTCGACCTCGAAGGGCCCGGCGAGGTGCGGCTGCGTGGCCGGGTGTGGAGCGTGGTGCCGATGGAAAGGGTCGAGCTGGTCGTCGACGGCGACGTGGTCCGCACCTGGGAACCCGCCGGCGACCGCAAGTCCCTCGACATCGACGACACCCTGGCCATCGGCGCGAGCGGCTGGATCCACCTGCGGGTCGCGGGCGCCCCCGAGGACCGCTGGCCGCTCGACACGTCATATCCGCAGGCGTTCACCAACCCGGTCTGGGTGACGGTCGCTGGCCGTCCGATCCGAAGCGCAGCCGCCGCGGACTATGCGCTGCGCTGGATCGACAAGCTGCAGGTCATGGCGGAGCTGTGGCCGGGGTGGCGGTCGGAGCGGGAAAGGGAGCACGTGTACGTGCAGTTCGAGCAGGCGCGGGAGGTGTACCGGTGGCGCGGCGCGGGGGCGGAGGGCGACGCGGGTGCAGCGGGCGGCGACCCGGGCGCAGGACGCGGCACCGGCGCGGCCCCCGACCGCGGCGCAGGCCTTCCCACCATCACCGAACAGTCCAGCGGCACGACCGACGTCCTGCAGGCGATCAGCCCGGTGTCGGCGGAAACCGTGTGGGCGAGCGGGCACGGCGGGGTGATTCTGCGGACGGTCGACGGCGGGGACGCGTGGGACCGCGTGTCGGCGCCCGGCGGGGACTCACTCCAGTTCCGCGACATCCACGGGTTCTCGTCCCGTGCAGCCATTGCGCTGACCGCGGGCACGGGACCGGCGTCGCGCATCTACCGCACTGCCGACGGCGGCGAGACCTGGACGCTCGGCTTCCTGATGGACGCGCCCGAAGGCTTCCTCGACTGCCTCGACTTCTGGGACGGAGAGCGGGGCTTCGCGTACGGCGACTCCTTCGACGGCGTCCCGTACATCCTGCTCACCGAGGACGGCGGGCGGAGCTGGGCGCGGGTTCCCGCCGATGCCGCCCCGGCGGCCAACGAAGGCGAGGGCGGCTTCGCGGCGAGCGGCACCTGCGCCCGCACGGGCGATTCGGGTCGGGGGTGGATCGGGACGGGCGCGGGCGGGTCTGCGCGGATCCTGGCGACGGATGACTACGGCGCCACATGGAGCGAGGTCGCCGTGCCGATGGCGACGGGCGATGTAGCCGGGATCTTCACGCTGGCCCTGGCGGACGGATCGCCGGTCGTGGCGCTGGGCGGGGATCTGGGCGCGCGCGACGAGGTGGTCGCGGCGAACGCGGCGGTCACCAGGGATGGGGGCCGCACCTGGACGGCCGCCAGCCCCGCGCCGATCGACGGAGCCGTGTACGGCAGTGCGGTCGGCCGCTGGGGCCCGTACCGGAACATCGTGGCCGTGGCACCGCCCGGCGCCGCGTTCACTGCCGACATGGGCGAGACCTGGCAGCCGCTCGAGGGCGTGAGCGCGTGGGCGGTAGAGTTCGCGCCGGGCGGCCGGGTCGGGTGGGCCGCGGGAGAAGGGGGGCGGATCTGGCGCATCGAGTGGTAGGCATCCTGATATGGCTGTATGGGTTCGGGGGGATGCCGCATTGGGGCGTGGGCGTGCTCGCCGCGCAGGAAGGGCCGCCCCGCATCTCGGGCCGCGTGGTCGACCGCGACACGGGCGCTGGCGTACAGGGCGCGGAAATCGTCCTCGTGCCTCTTCGCGAGGCGGCGGCGGATTCGGCCCGGGCCGAACAGGTCACCGACGGTGTCGGGTTGTTCCAGTTCGAGCGAGCCGCTCCCGGAGTCTATGCGCTCACCGTGACGCACCTCGCATACGGGACCTTTCAGGAGCACCTGTCGCTGGCGCCGGGGGAGCGGCTCGCGCTGCGCGTGACACTGTCGCCCACGGCAATTGCGCTCGATCCGGTAGTAGTCGAGGTCGTGTCCCGGGATCAGCGGAGCGCACGCGCGCTCGGGACTGCCCGGCGACGCGTCACGTCGGAGCAGCTGGCACCGATCGCCAGGACCGGCAACCACCTCGCCAACGCCCTCGCGCAATTGCTGCCGGGTGTGCGGGTCCGAAGCGGACGCAGCCAACCGGGCGAACTGGTGTGCGTCGAGTTCAGGGGCGTCACGAGCTTTGCCCAACCCGGCTGCCTCACGCCTATCGTGATTGTCGACAACGTGCGTCAGTCCAATGGCCTGGTAACCCTCAACACGCTTCCGATCAACGAGATTCATAGCGTCGAGGCAGTGCCGCCGGGAGAAGCTGGTGTGCGCTACGGAGCCGACTCGAACGCCGGCGTGATCCTCATCGAGACCCGATCGGGCGGGACGTTGGCGGACGGCACACGGGAAGCGCCCGCGGGCCTCTACAACTGGGCGCTGGAGTCCAGGCCGTATCCGTGGGGAAAGGCCCTGGCGGCCGCGAGCGCCGCCAACGCGGTCGGCCTCCTCGCCGGCTACGCGCTGTCGAATCGCTGCCTGAACTTCGAATCCCTTGCAGAACACTTCTACGAGGCCGAATGCGGGTTTCTCGTCAATGCCGGCTCGCGCCTTGCACTCTACGGTGCCCCCCAGGTCGGAGTGGGATTGGTCGTTGCGCGGGTCGGCGGCACGGACCTTTCGCGCGGCAGCATGTGGAGGAACGCGGTTGCAAACGCGATACTGTCCGCACCCGGCGTCGTCCTCGCGCTAACGGACGAGGAAGACGGGTTCAGCGGCTCGCGGGGGCTCGGGATCGTCATGGCGACGGTTGGCGCCCCGGCTGCCGCGGTCCTGGCCGACCGGCTCTTCCGCCGGGTGAGGTCGAGGTAGTGGGGCTGGACTGGCCGCTATTCCTTCGCCCGGCGCCTTTCTCTACCTTTTGCCCCCCCACAGGTCATTGAAAGGACGACCCATGTCTGTACGAGGCCAACTCGCCGCGTTCGACCAGATCATCGCCGGGGCGAAGACCCTGCTGGAGACTGTGCCCGACGATCGTCTGGACTGGAAGCCCCACGACAGGTCCTGGACGCTGGGCGAACTCGCGACCCATATCTCCAACCTGCCCAGCTGGACGATCGCCACCCTGTCCACGTCCGAGTTCGACATCGCGCCCGCCGAGGGCGGGCCGCCGCCCATGGCCCCACTCGGCTCGAGCGCCGAACTGGTTGAGGCGCTGAACAACAGTGCCGCAGCGGCTCGCGCTGCGATAGAAGGCTCTTCCGAAGAGGAGATGGACGGCCCCTGGACGATGCTGGTCGCCGGTGAAGCCCGCTTTACCCTGCCGAAGAGGATCGTCCTGCGGACCTTCATCCTGGACCACCTGATCCACCACCGGGCGCAACTCGGCGTCTACCTTCGGCTGCTCGACGTTCCGGTTCCGCAGTTGTTCGGACCGACAGCCGATTTCCAGGACATGTAGAGGGGGGGCTCACTCGTGAACGCCACCGCCGAGGGCAACCCGGAAACGGGTGGCCAGCCACTCCCTCCCTCGCCGGACCCCGGCGCCCGGCTCGACCCCGACCTTTTCGACCTTCTCACGTTCGACTGTTACGGCACGCTGGTGGATTGGGAGACGGGGATCATCGAGGGCGTGCAGGCGGTCTGCGCGTCGCACGGACGGTCCGCCACGGACGCGGCCATCCTCAAGGCGTTCGGCGACGCCGAGCACGTGGTCCAGGGGGAGCGATACCGCATCTACCGCGAGGTGCTGGCGCTGACGCTGGTCCGGCTCGGCTCCGTACTCGGCTTTCGCCCCACCGGAGCAGAGTGCGACGCCTTCGCGGCGTCGGTGGCCGATTGGCCCCCCTTCCCGGACACCGTCCAGGCGCTCCGGCAACTGGGTGCACGCTTCCGGCTCGGCATCGTCTCCAACGTCGACGACGACCTCTTTGCCGACACCCGCAAGCGGCTGGACATCGACTTCGACTGGGTCGTCACCGCGCAGCAGGTCGGCAGCTACAAGCCCGCCACCGCACACTTCGAGGAGATGGCCACGCGGTCGGGAATCGCGCGGGAACGGGCCCTGCACGTCGCGCAGAGCCTCTACCATGACATCGCGCCAGCCTCTGCCCTCGGCTACGCCACCGTGCACGTGAACAGGAAGAGCCGCGGCGGAGCGACCGGCGCCACCCCGTCTTCCACGGCGCGGCCGGACGCCGAGGTCCCGGACATGGCCGGGCTGGCCGAGCTGCTCCTGGGGGACCGGTGAGCGCCGACGACCGGCCCGGCATCCCCGACGGCCGCGACGGCATCCACACGATCCGCGCCAGCGGAATCCACCGGGGCTGGAACGGTATCCACTACAAGACGGGCCTTTCGGCAAAGAACGTCCCCGCCCGAGAGCTCTCCATGAACGTGGCCCGGATCCCGCCCGGCGGCGTAGCCTTCGCGCACATCCACGTCGACTTCGAAGTCATGCTCTACATTCTCGAAGGCACCGTGCGCCATGACTTCGGGCCCCACCTCCAGGAGTCGATCGTGAACCACGCCGGCGACTTCATCTTCATCGAGCCGGGCGTTCCCCACGAGGTCATCAACATCAGCGACACGGAGGATGTCGTGGCCGTGGTCGCGCGCTCCGATGCCTCGGAGTGGGAGAACATCGTCGACTACGACCGCGAGACCGGGGAGGTCATCCCGAAGCGGAAGTCCAGCGGAACGGGTTGACCCGGTTTCCCGTCGCCGGCGTGGAACCCCGGCGGCTTGCGAGCCTGGGTTGTAGCGTCCCTAACGGGGCTTCGCCATCCGATCCAAGAACGCCCGCTGCTCGGCGGTCAGCGAGCCGACGCCCATCTTCTTCACCTTCGTCAACAGGTAGTCCACTTCTTCCCGGTTGATCTCGTGTAGGCTCTCGCGCCGGATCGCCTCCCAGTTCTGAATCGCATCCGCGTCGCGAATCCCGGACATCCGGGAGCGTGCCGAAGGACGCCGGACTACCCGCTGTCTACGGCGCTTTTCCCAGCTCCTGAGAAACACCCAGCCGGCCAGGAGTCCCCCGAGGTGAGCGAAATGGGCAATCCCGTCCTGTGCCCCCGTGAACCCTGCGAAGAGGCTGAGCGCCACCATGAAGATCGCCAGCATGCGGGCCTGGATCGGCAGAATGCCCCAGATGTAGATGTCCTCGCGGGGCCAGTAGCGCGCAAAACCGATTACCACCCCGTAGATCGCTCCCGAGGCGCCGACGATCGCCGAAAAGGGCGTCATGAACGAGAGAAGAGCCCCGCCCACTCCACACGCCAGATAGAACCAGATGAACGTCCTGCTTCCGAGTCGCTCCTCCAGGCGCGGGCCGAAAAAGAAGAGCATCAGCATGTTGAAGAAGATGTGCCCGAACCCGCCGTGGAGGAACATGTACGTGACGAGGGTCCACGGCTGGTACGGGATGAAGGCGGGAACCAGCGCAAGGCCCTGGACCAGGCCGGGGGCGACCCGCGTCACCAGATACATGACGACGTTCGCCAGGAGCAACCGCTTTACCCAGGGCGTCATGAACACCGTTGTCTGCTCGTCCAGTCCACTGTTTGCAAGGCTTCCCGTCCCCGGTCGGACGCATGCCTCTTCTACGTGCGCGACCCGCGATCCGTTTCCACGAATCTACCGGTTTCGGCCGAGCGCCGCGCCTCCAGTTCCGCCGGCAACAGGACCGAATGGATGAACGAATGGACGGGGGTCGGCACGCCTGCTTCGGCACCCAGCCGCACCGCCGCACCGCTCCATGCGTCCAGTTCGGACGGCACCCCGGCAACCATATCCCGCTGCAGCGACGAGGTGCCCTCTGCGGGGAAGCTGTCCACGGTGTTCATCGCAAAGGAAACCGCTTCGTCGGACAATGACACTCCGTGCGCGGCCGCCACCGCAACGATCTCTTCCATCGCCCGCCGCAGAAGCGCCCGCGTCTCCGGCAGCGTGCGCACCGCGCCCAGCGGCATCCGGCACACCGCGCCGACACCACCCACCGAGCAGATGAACAGGAACTTGAGCCAGAGTGCCACATCGATGTCGGGAGGCACCTCGGCATCGACGCCGGCATGGCGCAGCGCGGCCACCAGGGCCTCGACCCGCGGCGACGCGCTGCCGTGCCATTCGGCGATGGCCACGTATGGATCCACGCCGATGTGCCGGATCACCCCGGGGGCCGCGATCTCGCTCATGATGCGCGTGAGTCCCTTGCCCATCCGCTCCCGCCCCACCGCCGGGACGAGCGCCTCGTGCGCGTCGACGCCGTTCAGAAACGGCACGACGAGGGTCTCGGGACCAAGCAACGGGGCGATACCGTCGAGCACCGCCGGCAGGTGCGACGACTTCACCGCGACGATGACGACGTCAACGGGGCCGATATCGCCGGGGTCGTTGGTGGCAGCGGCAGGCCGCACGTGGAAATCTCCCCGGGGCGAACGGACGCGGAGGCCGGATCGACGGATTGCGGTGAGGTGGTCGCCGCGCGCGAGCAGCGCGATGTCATGGTCCGCACGCGCGAGTACGCCGCCGTAATAGCCGCCAACGCCCCCCGCGCCGTAGATGGCAATCTTCATGGTCGCGAAGTTACCGTAGCCGCGGGATACCTCAAAGAGGCGCGGAACCACACAAAGAGGACGGGATCATGACCGGACCACGGTGTCGCCGCATCGTCACGCGCCTGATCGTCGCATCGGGCACTGCCGCCGCGGTCTGGCCGGTGGCGGCCTTGCCTTACGCACTCGCCGCCCAGACGCCGGAACAGCGCTACACGGACTGGGCGCGGCCCGACTTCCGTCCGCAGGAGTACGAATACCGGCGTGGCCGGATCCTGGATGGATTGCGCGCGACCGGCGGCGGTCTGCTGCTTACGCCGTCCTCGGACGGCACGACTCACGGAGGCACGTTCCGGCAACTTGAGGACTTCTGGTATCTCACCGGACTGGAAGTCCCGTCGTCGATGCTGGTCCTCGACGCGGACCAGGGCCTCTCGATCCTCTTCATGCCGCCGCGCGACCCCCGCTTCGACAACCCGGGCCGACCGAACGACTTCCCGGGCCGGCCGCTGCTGGAGGACTATCAGTTGCGGAGCATCGCCGGGATCGACCGGTACCGCGACATCGCTGAACTGGACGCCTTTGTGCGGGACAGGCTCGCTGAGGGGAGCGCGCTGCGTGTCAATGCAGGCGCCGCAGGGCCCATTCCAGAGCTGGTGGTTCCGCTGATCGGCACCCTCGATGCCACCGACGCCCTCATCCACCGCCTGCAAACCGACTACCCCGGGGCCGAGATCCGGAATGCGTTCGAGACGGTCGCCCGGCTCCGCATGATCAAGACGCCGGCCGAAATCCTGCGGATGCGTGCTGCGGCGGACGCGACCATGGCAGGGATTCGCGCGGCAGCCGGCCGGATCCGGGCCGGCGTGGATGAGCGCACGCTGCAAGGCGAGTTCGAGCGGACCTGCCGGACTTTCGGCTCGCAGTCGATCCCGTTCACGCCGATCGTGAAGTCCGGGCCCAACAGCCTGTGGCCGTGGCGCATCCTCGCGGCCCACTACGACCGCCGCAACCGGGGGCTGCGCGACGGCGACCTGGTGATTCTCGACGTGGGGTGCGAAGTCAATGGCTATGTGAGCGATATCGGGCGGACGTTCCCCGTGGACGGAACCTTCACCGACGTGCAGCGCGAGAAGCTCACGGTCAGCACCAGCGCCGCCGAGGCGATCATTGCGGCAGTCCGACCGGGTGTGACCCTTCGGGAACTGACGGCGGTCGCGTACGCCGCGATTCCGGATCACGAGGAGCCGTTCATGCAGACGCCGTCGTTCTTCGGCCACCACATCGGGCTTTCGGCGGGCGATCCTGCACTGCTCGACGAGCCTCTGGCGCCCGGCATGATCTTCACGATCGAGCCGTGGTACTACAACCACGAGATCGGGGTCTCGGTGTTCGTCGAAGAGGTGGTGCTGGTGACGGAGGGCGGCGTCGAGGTGCTGACGTCGGCGCTGCCGAGGGAGCCGGAGGAGTTGGAGCGGATGGTGCGGTGACGTCGGCGCGACGAGATCACGCCTGCACGGTTTGCGTGCTCTCCAGCCCCACCACCACCTCGCCCAACGCGGCCACCGCCCTATCCAGCTGCTCCCCGGTCACGTACGGCGCGGGGCCCATGCGCAGCACACGGCCCCGGAAGTCGGCGTAGACGCCGAGCCCGCGCAGCTTGCAGCAGATCTCCCCGGCGCGGGGCGTCTCCACGGTCAGAAAACCGCCGCGGCGTGACAATCGCGCGGCACGATCCCGATACAGCACCCCCGGGTCCAGGTCCAGCGCGTCCACGCCAGCCGCCAGCCGCCGGATCTGGCTCAGGCTGATCTCACGCAGCCGCTCGACATTCAGCCCCTGCTCCCGGAAGAACGCGAAAACCGCCGCGGCCCGGTAATGGCTGACCGGGTCGTAGGTGGACCCCGCGAACCGGAGGTGCCCCTCCCCGTATGCAACGCCGCCATCAGCCGCGGACCCATCTGCCCCAGGCCCCTCCGACAGCGTCCCGAACTCGGCGAACCAACCCGTCAGCACGGGCCGCAACCCGCAGTCCCGCGGGAACCTCAGGAAGCAGTTCCCTTCCCCCAACTGGCAGTACTTGTACCCGCCGCCCACCACGAACGCGCCCTCCAGCCCCATCTCCACGACCGAAAACGGTACCGCGTTGAGGGAATGGTAGGCGTCCACGAGCAACTCCGCCCCCACGCAGGCGCACGCCGCGGCCACTTCGTCCAGCCCTTCCACGATCCGCGCGTCCCGGAACAGGACCGACGATACCAGCACCGCGGCGGTCCGGTCGTCCACGGCATCCACGAGTCGCTCGGCGACCACTCCTCGCCCGTTAGCCGTGTCGTCTGCACCCGTCGGCACCCGGACGATCTCGATCCCGTCGGCCTCCAGCCGATCGAGCTGGCGCCGGATCGTGTGGAACTCGCCGTCGGTGGTGACCAGGCGCGGCCGCTCACGCAGCGGCAACGCCGAAAGGAACCGGATGACCAATTCGTGCGTGTTCTGCCCCAGCGCGATGTGCCCGTCCGGGTCTTCAAGCAGCCGTCGGAATCCCGCCCGCACCTCGTCGGCCACCTCGAAGGCGCGTCCCCACTTGTCGTCCACGAACTCGGCGGCATCCAGCCACGCCTGCTTCTGGGCGGAAAACGCCACATCCGGCCACGCCTGGTGGGAGTGCCCGGTGAGCAACACGCGGTCCGACACCTGGAAGCGCGAATAGTGCCGGGCCAGCGCGGCCGTGGTAGTTGCCATCGGGAACCTAGCCTCCTTCGCTGAAGTATCTACTGACAATGTTTGAGGGCACAACACCCGCCGCGCGAGCCCACCGCCGGTGGCACCCTCGCCTGACCCGAAGCGCCCAGCGACGGTTCCCGGCCCTGCGGGCGGTGGCTCCTCTCGCGTGCGCCGCGGGATTGGCCTGGGCGACAGGCTGTATCCGGGCCAACACCTCGTCCGGTTCTCCCACCTCGGGTACGCAACCAGGGCCGACTCGATCGGCGTCGAGTACGGGAGGATGAGCAACATCCGCGTCCTGCTCTCGGCCGACCCCGTCCGGCTCGAGCCTGCCCGCCGAACTCGACGTTCTTGTCATGCGCAGCGCCATTGCGGGCGTGGAAGTCTACAGGAGAACAGCGGGGATTCCGATTCAGTATGGCAGCACCGGATCAGCCTGCGGGCTCATCATGATCTGGACGCGGCGCTAGGCTCTGTCCCGTCGGGGCGCGTGCCGACGGCCCCCTCCTTCACAGCGCCGACCTCATCTCCCACAGATCCGGGAACGCGGCGGTCATCGTGGTCGCCAGGTACGCCACCCCCGCGCTGTCGCCCGTCCCCGGTTTGTTGCCGATCGTACGCTCCACCATCTTGATGTGCCTGTAGCGCCACTCCTGAAACCCCTCGTCCAGGTCCACCAGCCGTTCGCAGAGGTTGATCAGCCCCGGATCGGAGCGGTAGGCATCGACCAGCAGTCCCTGCACCTCGGGGTCGGGCGCTACGGGTTCGGCCACGTCGCGGGCCAGAGCACGGTCCGGGACATCGTACCCTCTGCCGACCAGGAACCGGAGGAAGGCGTCCCAGAGCGACGGTTCCTCGAGTCGCCGCTTCAGCCGCCGGTGTTCATCGGGGTCGGGGAACGTCTTGAGCACCGACGCCCGCTTGATCCCCAGCGCGAACTCCAGCTCCCTGAACTGGGCTGACTGGAAACCGCTGGCCGTGTCGAGGCGGTCGCGGAACGACTCGAACTCGACCGGCGTCATGGTCTCCAGGATGTCCAGCTGGCCCACCAGCACCTTCAGGATCGAACGCACGCGCTTGAGGGTCGCGGCCACCCGGGCCTCATCGCCGCCGACGAGAAGCTCTCTTGCGTGGTCCAGCTCGTGCAGCGCCGCCTTGAACCACAGTTCGTGGACCTGGTGCACGATGATGAAGAGCATCTCGTCGTGCTCCGGCGGTTCGGAGAGCGGCCGCTGCAGGGACAGCAGCTCCGGGAGCATCGCGAAGCGCTGGTAGCTCATCGAATCGTCGCGGTCACTCATCTCCGGTGTCCGGTCCGTAGGCGCCGGCGGCCGACCCGAACCGCGGCGTGTAGTTGTTCAGCGTCTCGTACTGCGGAGGCCACGGGAGCGGATACCCCAGCGCGTACGCGGCGTGCCTCGTCCAGTATGGATCCCAAAGGTGGGCGCGCGCCATGAGGCAGAGGTCCGCCCTCCCCGCCGCGATAATCCCGTTGACGTCCTCGAACGACGAGATGTTGCCCACCGCCATGGTCGCGATACCGACCTCGTGCCGAATCCGGTCGGCGAACGGCGTCTGAAACTGACGGCCGTAGCGCGGCTGCTGGTAGGGCACCGTCTGACCCGCCGACACGTCCACGATGTCACAGCCACGGGCCTTCAGCGCTCGCGCGATCTCGACGGCGTCTTCCAGTTCGTTGCCGCCGGGCCACCAGTCCACCGCGGACAGCCTCACCGAGAGCGGGCGCTCGTCCGGCCACCGTGACCGTACCGCGTCGACTACACGCAGCGGAAAGCGAAGCCGGTTAACGAGGCTGCCGCCGTAGCGGTCGGTGCGCCGGTTGGTGAGCGGGGACAGGAAGCTCGCGAGGAGATACCCGTGCGCCATATGGATCTCGACAATGTCGAAGCCGGCCTCCGCCGCCATTTCGGTGGAGCGCTCGAATTCCGCGATCAGCGCCTCCATCCCCACCGCGTCCAGCTCCGCCGGCACGGGACTGTGCTCGAAGTACCCGATCGGCGAGGCCGACACGATCGGCCAGGCCCCTTCCTCCAGAGGCTCGTTCGGACCCTCCCAGTCCAGCCGCGTCGAACCCTTGCGGCCAGCGTGGCCGAGCTGGATGCCCACGTGTGCGCTTGTGAAGCGTTTCACAAACTCGACCAGTCGGCGCCACGCGGCCACGTGGCCTTCGTCGTAGATGCCCGCGCAACCCGGCGAGATGCGACCGTCCCGCCCGACCGCGGTCATCTCGGCCATCACCAGCCCAGCACCGCCGATCGCGCGCGAGCCGAGGTTCACGAGGTGCCAGTCTTCGACCGTCCCGTCTTCGGCCGAGTACTGGCACATGGCCGACACGCCCACCCGGTTGGCGAGCACCAGGTCGCGCAGGCGGAACGGCGTGAAGAGGGGAGGAGGAGGCGCGCGGTCGGCAGCGCCCCGGTCGATCCCCTGGGCCGCCTCGTTCTCGGCAATGGTCAGCCCTGCCTGCACCTCCGCCTGCCGTGCCACCCAATGGTCCACGCGGTCCACGAACGCCGGGTCGCGCTCCCGCAGGTTTTCGTGCGAGATCCGCAGACTTCGCGTAAGCAGCGAGAAACCGAACTGGACCGGCTCGAGCCGAAAGTAGCGCTCCGTGTCCTCGAACCACTGCAGACTGGCCTGCGCCGCCCGCTGCAGCGACTCCACCGGCCGCCGGCGCTCCGCCTCGTAGGCGCCGAGGGCTTCGGGGAGGGACCGTCCATCGCTTCCATCAGCCACCCCTTCCATCGCCCCGGCCAGCGCAATCGCGTCCAACATGGCCAGGCGGGTCCCCGATCCCACAGAGAAGTGCGCCGTGTGCGCCGCATCCCCGATCAGCACTACGTTTTCAGACGACCAGCGCGCGTTCACAATCGTGGGGAACTGTCGCCACACGGATCGGTTGCAGATCAGCGCGTGCCCTTCGAGTTCCTCCGCAAACAGCCGCGCCAGAAAGCACACCGTCTCCCGCTCGCTGGCCGTGTCCATGCCCGCCCGGCGCCAGGTTCGTTCGGTAGCCTCCACGATGAAGGTCGATTTCCCCGAAGCGTCATACTGGTAGGCGTGCACGCGCCACAGCCCGTGCTCGTCCTCGCGGAAGTAGAAGGTGAACGCGGGGAAGGGCCGCGTCGTACCCAGCCAGACGAAGCGGTTGGGCCTCAGGTCCACAACCGGCTCGAACATCTCCGCAAACCGCTCCCGCACCACGCTGTTGAGCCCGTCGGCGCCAATCACGAGGTCGGCATCGAGGAAGCGCGAAGCCATCCCCGCGCCCCTCGCCTCCCCGGCAGGCGGATCGCCGACGTCGGTCTCGAAGTGCAGTCCGACCCCGACTTCGCGGCAGCGCCGCTGAAGCAGCAGCAGCAGTTCCCGGCGCGACAGCCCCGCAAAGCCGTGTCCGGTCGACTCCAGGAGCTCGCCCTGGTAGTGAATGTGGATGTCGTCCCAGTGGTAGAAGCCCTCTTCGATGGCGCGGAACGTAGCCGGATCCGCCTCGGCCACCTCCTCCAGCGTCGCATCGGAGAAGACGACCCCGAAGCCGAATGTGTCATCCGGCCGGTTGCGCTCGAAGACATCGATTCGCCTCGCCGGATCCGATTTCTTGAGCAGCAGCGCGGCAAAGAGCCCCCCGGGTCCGCCGCCGATCACGTTGACCTTCACCCCGCATCACCTCGCACGAGCCCGCCCCCTACGATCAGGTGCTGGATCTCGGTCGTCCCCTCGTAGATCCGCAGTGACCTCACACTCCGATACAGATGGTCGACCGGATGGCCCGCCAGAACTCCCCGACCCCCCAGCACCTGCACCGCGCGGTCCACGATCCGCTGCGCCGCCTCGGTCGAGAACGCCTTCGCCATCGCGGCCTCCATCGTGATTCGCTCGGCGCCCCGGTCCTTCGCCCAACCCGCCCGGTACGCCAGCAGGCGTCCTGCGGTCAGGTCAATGGCCGAAGAGGACAGCTTTTCCTGGACCAGCTGGAACGAAGCCAGGCGCTTCCCGAACTGTTCTCGTCCGCGTGCGTGGTCGACGGCCTCCCAGAGCGCCCTGCCCGCCATCCCGCAGGCCGCCGCCGCCACCGTGGGGCGCAGCCGGTCGAGCGTCGCCATGCCGATCTTGAAGCCGCCGCCGACTTCGCCCAGAAGAGCGCTGCCGGGAACCAGGCAGTCATTGAACTTTACCTCTCCCAGCGGATGCGGAGCGCTCATGACCAGCGATCCGGTGAACTCGAACCCGTCCGCGTCGGCGGGTACGACAAAGCAAGAGATCCCCCAGGTCCCCACATCCGGGTCGGTCGAGGCGAAGACGACGTAGAAATCCGCGATGCCGGCATTGGAGATGAAGGCCTTTCCACCGTTCAGCCTGAAGCCGGACCCGTCCGGCACCGCCACGGTGGTCATGGACCCCACATCGGAGCCCGCCTCCCACTCGGTCATGGCGAAGGCACCCATTGCCTCGCCCGCCATCGCGCGCTCCACCCACCCACCGGGATCCTCCTCGCGGATCAGCCCCGGTGTCGCGCTCAGTCCCTGCAGCGCAAAGACCGCGTCCGCGAGCGGCGACCACCACGCAAGCACCTCGCGCGCGACCAGACAGCCCCGCACATCCCCCTCGGCAATAGGGCGGAAGAGCCCCGCCGCCCCCATCCGTCCCACAAGCTCCCGAGCCCGCGCCCGCGCGGCCGCATCGGTGTCCGGATCGCGCCCCTCGCCGATCTCCTCCTCGCAAAACGCCAGTACCCGCTCGCGGTACTCCCGGTGCGACGGCTCGATGAACGCCGCCACCGGATCCAGCGCCAGCCCGCCGCCGTCAAACAAAACGCGGCTTCCGCTTTTCCACGAACGCATCGTACGCCTCGCGGAAATTGGGGTTGAGCATGCAGGCCGCCTGCACCCGCGCCTCGGCCTCGAGCGCGTCGTGCAGCTCCATGTGCGCCTCCCGGTTGAGCGCCTCCTTGGTCATCTGCAGCGCAAACGACGGCCCGCTCGCCAGCTTCTCCGCAAACGCCGTCGCCGCCGCGAGCGCCTCGCCGTCCGGCACCACCCGGTTGTAGAGCCCGATCCGGTGGGCCTCGGCCGCGTCGACGAACTCGCCGGTCATGAGCAGCTCGCTCGCCCGCCCGAAGCCGACGATCCGCGGCAGCAGCCACGCTGCTCCCATGTCCGCGCCCGAAAGCCCGACCCGCGTGAACAGATACGCGATCCGGGCCGACTCCGCCGCGATCCGCACATCGCAAGCCGTGGCAATCACCGCGCCCGCGCCCGCCACGGTGCCGTTCAGCGCCCCGATCACCGGCTGACGGCACTGCCGCATCGCGAGAATCAGGTCGCACGTCATGCGCGTGAACTCCAGCAGCCCCTCGAAATCCCGCTCGAACAGCGGCCCGATGATATCCTCGACGTCGCCGCCGGTACAGAACCCGCGCCCCGCACCCGTAATCACGACCGCGCGCACCTCGGGTTCGCTGTCCAGCGCCCGAAACGTGTTCCGCAACTCGTCGTAGACCTCGAAGGTCAGCGCGTTCAGACGCTCCGGCCGGTTGAGCGTGATTCGGGCAACGCTCGTCTCCTCGTCCCAGTCCAGGAGAAACGAGCGCGGGCTCTCCAGCCGAGGGGATTTGAGGTCGGTCATGGCTTCTCCTTCGCAGTGGGCGGCAAGGTAGCGTGGTGAGCGCCCGGCCGAGCCTGCGTGATGGTCCCCATCTCCTCGGCGGCTGCCTTCGCGGTCACGTGGTGCTCTCCGGTCCAACGGGGATCACCGCCGTGGCTTCGATCTCCACCACCGCGCGCGGATCGACCAGTTCGGTGACAGCCACCAGCGCCATGGCCGGGAAGTGCTTGCCGAACACAGTCCTGTACGCGGCCCCGATCTCGGCCAGCGATCCGCGATAGGCATCCATGTCGGTCACGTAGATGGTGAGCCGGCCGACATTGGCCACCGTGCCCCCGGCCGCCTCGACTACGCGCACGACGTTGGCCAGCGCGGCGCCGAACTGGTGCGCCAGCGGGCTGCCGGCGGCCTCTCGATCCCGTGGTTCGGCCCCCTCCCCGACTGCACCCTCGCGATCGCCCCCCCCTCGACCGGCCCCCTGCCGATCGCCCCCCACCCCGGCACCGTCCACCCCGACCTGCCCCGCGACGAAGAGCACCCTGCCCCCCTCCGGCGCGAGCATCCCGTTGTTCCAGCCGCGGGGAGGGCCCAGCGCCGCCGGGTTCACGATCTCGAACGTCATCGGCCGCGGACCACCAGCTCACTGCCCTGCAGCGCCGCCGCCGCGTCGGACATGAACGTCATCACCGCGTGCGCCACCTCGTCGGCGGTGATGAACCGCCCCCCCGGCTGCCTGTCTTCCAGGCCCGCGCGAATGTCCGACACGTCGCGGCCCGTCTTCGCCGCGATCCGCGCGATGTTCGCGTCCGTCATGGGCGTGTCCACGTAGCTGGGGCACACCGAGTTGACCGTCACTCCGGTCCCGGCCAGCTCGGCCGCGAGGCAACGCGCCATTCCGATCAGCGCGTGTTTCGAGGCCGCGTACGAGGTGATGTAGCGCGCGCCCTCGAGGCTCGCGACCGAGGCGACGTTGACGATGCGGCCCCATCCCCGCTCCACCATGGCCGGCAGGAACGCCTGCGTACAGATAAGCGGACCGGTCGCGTTCACGCGGTGCACCCGCTCCCACTGTTCCAGGGTGACCTTGCCGAAGGGTGCGGAAGCCGCCACCCCGGCGTTGTTGACCAGGATGTCGACGGCACCCAGCAACTCGCCGGCGCGGGTGGCCATCGCAGCGACCGAGTCGGGGTCCGTAACGTCGCAGGACACCGCGTGCGCCGTGCGGCCCTCGGCTCGCAACCGTTCCGCGACGGCTTCGATCTCGGCCGCCGTGCGTGCCGTGACGACCACAGCCGCCCCCGCCCGGACCAGCGCTCGGGCAACCGCCACCCCGATGCCCCGGCCTCCGCCCGTGACGACGGCGCCACGTCCCGCCAGGTTCAGCGCAGGCCGGACGAGATCCCCCAGCGCTTCACGCACTCTAGCACCAATCGCCTTGCCCACTTCGCGCTTCATGCCGGCCTCGTCTCTCGCCCCAGCCGCTCCTGCACCGCTTCGACCACGATCCGCCCCAGAACCTTCAGGGTCTCCTCCCCTTCCTCACGGGTGGCGGCGGCGGGGTTCCCGCAGTAGGCAGCCGCGACCCCCGCCTCCTCGAAGGTGGCCGCACCGTCACGGATCGCGACCAACAGCGAGGCGGGGTTTTCTGGCAATCCACGCCGCTCGTCCTCGCGAACCAGTTCCGGGGCGGCGGCCATCACCACCGAGGTCTCGTAGCATCCCGCGTGACACGCACCGCTCCTGAACTCGGCGGTAAGGCGCGACGCCCAGCGCCGTGCGGTCAGATCCGGGTGGATGACGGGCATGGGCGGCTGGTCGGCGGAAGCCGCGTGCCGTGCGGGCGTCTCGCCCCGGGGCCGCGAGGGCGGCGCCGCGGGCGGCGGGCCCCGGCCCCCCCCCCCCGGGGCGGGCGGGGCCCCCCACGGGGGGGGGGCGGGGGGGGTGGGGGCGGCCCGCGCCGACGGCGCCGACGAACTC
>JAPPGZ010000092.1:0-13289 GCA_028874905.1 Gemmatimonadota bacterium | reverse complement strand
TGGGGGGGGGTGGCGGGGCCGGGGGGGGGGGGGGGCGGAGGCGGGGGGGGGGGGGGGGGCGTCGCCCGGGGCGGGGGGGGGGGGCGCCGCGGCGCCGGCGCCGCGGCCGCGCACGGCGTTGCCGATCGCTTCCAAATGCGCCGGGTCGAGGTGTGCGTTGACCACGACGAGCGCGGCCGCGCCCTGCCGTTCCAGAGAGGCCGCCACGTCGGTCAGCAGCGCGGCGATGGTCGCGGCTCGCACAGAGATCGTGCCCGCGAAGCCCGCCGCGAAAGGGGCGGCCGTGTACGGCAGGGGGGGCAGGACGACGGGGTGGAGGCCCAGGCGCCGGAGGCCGGGCACCGCAGCTTGCGCGGCGGCGGTCGCGATGATGACGTCCGTGGTCAGCGGAAGGTGGGGGCCGTGTGCCTCGACCGCACCTGTCGGGAGCAACGCGACGACGCGGGAGCCGTATGAGCTATGGGTGCTCCCGCCCGCTCCGCCGCCCCCGATGCTCGGGCGGCTTCGTCCACGGACTGCCAGACCGAGACTGGCGAGTTCGGTCCACGTCGCGTGGCCCCAGAGGTGGTTCTCCATTGACGATCCCTCCTTTATCCACGGACTGTTAAACATAATCGCCACCCACCCGCCCAAACCGCCCGCCCGATGCGCTTCGACCCTCCCAACCCCTTCAACATCGCCGACTATTTCCTGGACGACCGGATCCGGGAGGGGCTCGGTGAACGGATCGCCCTGCGGACGCGGGACGGTACCGTTACCTACGCGGCGCTGCAGGCCCGCGCCAACCAGTTCGCCAACGCCCTCGAAGCGGCCGGCGTTCGTCCCGAGGAGCGCGTCCTGGTGGGTCTCCCCGACGTTCCGGACTTTCCCGCCGCGCTCTTCGGCGCACTCAAGATGGGCGCGGTCGGCGTGATGGTGAACTGCTACCTCGGCGCGTCGCGAATTCGTGAACTGTACGCGTACACCCGCGCCACCGCGGCCATCATCCACTCGGACCACGCGCCGACCTTCGTGGAGGCGGCGCGCGGCTCGCGCAACCCACCCCGCCTGTTTGTCCTCGGCACGCCCGATGACGACGCCCTTGTTGACAACTCAAGTTTACATTATGTCAACTTTACTTCACATTCCGACGACCCTGCGATCTGGCTGTTCTCCGGGGGCACGACAGGGCGCCCCAAGGGCGTCATCCAGAGCCATGCGTCGTTCGCCAACACCACCGAGTGCTACGCGAAGGGCGTGCTCCGCTACGCGCCCGACGACATCACCCTCTCGGTGCCCAAGCTCTACTTCGGCTACGCCACCGGCTCCAACCTCTTCTTCCCCCTCGCCGCGGGAGCCTCGGCCGTGCTTTTTCCGGAACGCTGTACCGCCGACGAGCTCTTCGCGCAGATCGCCCGCCACCGGCCCACAATCCTCGTCAACGTCCCCACCATGGTGAACCACATGGTCGCCCATCCCGACGCTGACGCCCAGGACCTGAGCTCTCTGCGGCTATCCACCTCGGCCGGCGAACCCCTTCCCACCACCCTGCACCGCCGCTGGGACGACACGTTCGGCGTCGAACTCCTCGACGGACTCGGCACGGCAGAGATGTGGCACATCTTCATCTCGAACCGGCCCGGTGAGGTCCGGCCCGGGACGCTCGGCCGCGCGGTCCCCGGATTCGAGGTCGTGCTCTGCGACGACGACGGCAACGAAGTGGACCCCGGCGAGGTCGGCCGGATGCGGGTGCGGGGCAGATCCCTCGCGCACGGCTACTGGCAGCACCCGGAAGCGACGCGTCACGCTTTCGCCGGGGAGTGGTACATTTCGGGCGACATGATGACGTGGGACCAGGACGGGTACTTCAGCTACCAGGGACGCGACGACGACCTGCTCAAGGTCTCCGGGAAGTGGTTTTCGCCCCAGGAGGCCGAAGAGTGCCTGCTGCAACACGCCCGTGTAAAGGAGGCGGCGGTGGTGGGGATCGAGACCGACGAAGGACTGACGGTTCCGGTGGCGTTCGTGGTGCTCGCGGTCCGCGACGACAGCGGCGATGCGGCCAGCGACAGGATCGCGGGGCACGAGGCCGACCTCCACGCGCACGCCGCGGCCCGGCTGGAATCCCACAAGCGCCCGCGCGCCATCCACATCCTCGCGGACCTGCCGCGCACCCACCTGGGCAAGGTGGACCGGGGGGCGCTGAAACGCGCAGCGTGCGCATCGGATCGGCAAGCGGCCTCGCCGGCCGGGGCCCGCGTGCCCGGGAGTTCGGCGTGAACCGTCCGCTCCGCATACCGGTTCTCCTCGGCTCGGTGCGTCGCGGACGCCAGTCCATCAAGGTCGCCCGCTTTGCCGGCGACCGGCTCGGAGAGGCGGGTGCCGACGCGCCGCTCCTTGACCTGCGCAGCCTCGATCTCCCGATCATGGAGGAGCGCCTGCACATGCGGGACGATCCGCCGCCGGGACTGGTCCGCTTCTCGGAGGCCGTGAAGGCCGCGGACGCGGTGGTGGTTGTCAGTCCCGAATACAATGGGTCCATCCCGGGCGTTCTCAAGAACGCGCTCGACTACATCTACAGCGAGTGGTTCCGCAAGCCGGTCGGCATCGTGACCGTGTCGGCGGGGGGCTTCGGCGGTGTCCAGGTGCACAACCATCTGCAACTTCTGTTCCTCCGCCTCAAGGCCCTGCCGGTGGCAGGGATGCACGTCTCCAAGGTGTCGGGCAGCTTCGGCGAAGACGGCGAACCCCGGGCGCCGCACTACGAGAAGTCCTTCGCGGGCTTCATCGAGACACTCGACTGGTACGCCCGGGCGATCGGGGCGGCGATGGACTCGGACGGAGGCTGAGTTCCATGGGATCCTTCTACCTCTCCACGCCGATCTACTACGCCACGGGCGAGCCGCACATCGGCCACGCCTACACCACCATCCTGGCCGATGTGCTGGCCCGGTACAGGCGCCGTGCCGGCGACGATGTCCTGTTCCTCACCGGAACCGACGAACACGGACAGAAGATCCAGGAGGCGGCCGCGGCACAGGGTGTCACTCCGCTCGAGTTGTGCGACGTCATGGCAGGGCGCTTCGAGGCCGCGTGGGAAGAGATGGGAATCTCCCACGACCGCTTCATCCGCACCACCGAGCCGGAGCACATCGCCGTTGTGCGGGCCCTGCTGGAGCGCCTGCACGACAACGGGCTCATCTACG
This sequence comes from Gemmatimonadota bacterium, assembly GCA_028874905.1. Classification (GTDB taxonomy): domain Bacteria; phylum Gemmatimonadota; class Gemmatimonadetes; order Longimicrobiales; family Gaopeijiaceae; genus Bin94. The sequence continues at coordinate 10,104 of JAPPGZ010000092.1, read as the reverse complement.
AAGCCGAATACGCGGGGTGGTACTCCGTCGGCCAGGAACGGTACTTCACCGAGAAGGAAATCGGGCCCGATCGGGTGGACCCCATCGCGGGCGGGCCGGTCCAGCGGATCCGCGAGAAGAACTACTTCTTCAGAATGAGCGAATTCCGCGACAGGCTGGTTCGGCACATCGAGGACAACCCGGAGTGGATCGTGCCCGCCACACGCCGCAACGAGGTCCTGGGGTTCCTCGGCCAGGGGCTCGCCGACCTGTCGATCTCCCGGCCGCGCTCACGCATCCACTGGGGCATCCCCCTGCCCTGGGACTCCGACCAGGTGACCTATGTGTGGGTGGACGCGCTGACCAACTACGTTACGGCCTCTGGAGCCATCGAACCCGGCGCGCCCAGGGACGAACGCGGGTTCGGCAATGGCCGGCGCTCGTCGTGGTGGCCCTGCGACGTGCATCTCATGGGCAAGGACATCATCACGACGCACGCCGTCTACTGGCCCACATTGCTGATGGGGGCCGACCTGCCCCTGCCCCGCAAGATACTCGCGCACGGCTGGTGGGTCGTGGGCGACACCAAGATGTCCAAGTCGCTCGGCAATGTGGTGGATCCGCTCGATCTCAGGGAGCAGTTCGGGACCGACGCCGTCCGCTGGTACCTGATGCGCGAGATGCCGACCGGCCAGGATGCGTCCTACACCCCCGACCGCTTCCTCACCCGCTACGACGAGTTGCGCAACATCTTCGGCAATCTGGCGCACCGCACTCTCTCAATGGTGAAGCGGTACCGTGAGGGCATCGTCCCTGACGCACCCGCCGACGGCCTGGCGCGCGCGACCGGCCAGGCTCTGACCGCGTACCGGCGAGGCCTCGACGGATACCGGTTCCACGAGGGCTTCGCGGCCGCCATGGACCTGGCAAGGACCGCGAACGGATTCGTGGAAGCGCGGGAACCGTGGGCGCTCGCCAGAGATGACGGTCGCGCCGGGGAACTCGACGAAACCCTGGCGACCCTTGTACGGACGCTCGCCGTGCTCACCGCGATGTTCGAGCCCGTGATGCCCGTGCAGGCGCGTGAACTGGCTTTGCGGCTCGGCCTGGATGGCGTGCCGCTCCTGGCCGACCTGGACGCCGTCGACATTGCCGGGCGTACGGTAACGGTCGGCCAACCCCTTTTCCCGCGCGTGGATACGGGTATTTCGGACCGGCAGAAACCCCCTGTTACTTGACCCGGTGGGGCCAGACCAGTAACCTATCAGCCACATGTTTAGTGAGCGATGGACCGTCCTCCTGTTCAAGGACGACGACGATGGAGTGCGGCAGTACTCGTTGCCGCGCTCGACCGTGCGGCGGGCGGGATTGGTGTTGGGTGTGTTCGCGGTTCTTTTCCTCGTCGGGGCGGTCTTCCTGGCGTACGACAGCGGAGCGCGCCTGCGCGCTGCCAATCTGGCCAGGGAGAACCGCCTTCTGGAAGAGGAACTCGGACGTTACCGAGGAAGGCTCGCGGACTTCGACCACACCATTGCCGACCTCGCGGAGAAGGATCGTTACGCACGGCTGCTGACCGGCCGCGTCGGCTTTGACGAAGAGGTGTTCGAGGTCGGTGTCGGTGGCCCGGGACTGGAATCGCCCGGCGAGGACGAACTCTGGCGACTCGACCCGGAGGCCTCGGAGGCGGCGTATGCGTTCCGCTACGACCTGGCGATACTCGAGCGAAAGGCGGATCTGCTCGACGAGAGTCTCGACGAGACGACCGCCGCCCTCGAGTCCGACGCGGAGCGCCTCGCAGCGATTCCCTCGATCTCCCCGGTGGGCGGCCTGTTGTCGTCCAGGTTCAGCCGGAGCCGGCGGCATCCCATCCACATGGTCGACCGGTCCCATGAGGGCATAGACGTCCACGCCATCTACGGAACTCCGATCGTGGCCACCGGCGCCGGTGTCGTCATCTACGCGGGGCGAAAGGCCGGATACGGGAACCTGATCGAGATCGACCACGGCTATGGCTACGTCACGCGCTACGCCCACGCTTCCCGGCTGCTCGCCTACGTGGGCAAGAGGGTTCGCCGGGACGAGGTCGTCGCCGAAGTGGGATGCACCGGGACCTGCACGGCGCCGCACGTCCACTACGAAGTCCATCGGAACGGCACGCCGGTCGATCCGCTGAACTACGTCCTCGCGCGCACCCTCCCGTAGGATCGGTCCCTCCCGGCCCTCTTCCTCCGTCTTGATGCAGTCTTTTTTCTTCCTTACCTTGGGCGGCGCGCGGCCTTTTGGGGCGACAGCAACGTACGGCCTACTTCAGGGAGCGAAGTCATGAAGCGAAGCAGCATTGGCACAGGGTTGGCCGCAATCCTGGTCACCACGATTCTGGCCGCATGCGGGCCCGGCGAAGCTACGATCGTCGTCGCGCTCGGAGACGAGACCAGCGAAGACGCAAATGCCCTCGACGGGGTCGAAGTCCGGCTTTTGCCGTACGACCGGGACCAGATTTTCGACTCGCTGACCGCGGTGGCGGCCGCCGCAGGAATGCCCGAGCCCGAAGTCCCGCCGGATCTGCTTGCGGCACAGGAGGAGATCGCGCAGGCCCAGCAGGAGTGGCGAGACACGGAGACGCGGTGGAACGTTCTGCGCGACTCGCTCCAGACGCTGAACAACGCCATGGAGGGCCTGAACCGGGCCCAGCGCGCCTACATGGAGCTCTATAACCAGTATCAGGACCTGGAGGGCGACTACAATCGCGCGGAACAGCAGCTCGGAAGGCTCTTCGACAACTTCACGTCGCTTCAGCAGGCCGCCATCGGGCGCATGGACAGCATCAACATCGTCCAGGCGGACTGGGCCGACCAGGCCTTCGAGGATGTAGGTCTGATCATCGCGGCCAGAATCGAACTGACCGGTCTGGAGGAACACGCGGACACGACCGGTGTGGAGGGTGTAGCCGCGTTCGAGGCAGCTCCAGGGCAGTACTGGGTCTACGCGCGTCACGAACTGCCGTACAACGAGCTCTATTGGAACATCCCGATAGCGATCACGCGCGAGGAACCGGTCGTCCTGCGGCTCAACCGCGACAACGCGGTCGTGAGACAGATCTTCTAGCGTCGACGGCACCGGGCGCTCACCCCGCACAGGCACCGCCCGCCCGGCGTACCCGACCGATGAATCCGCGCTTCGACCTCGTCGCGGAGGGCGTCGGACAGATCATCTTCCGTGACCCCGTGCGGGCGCACAACGTCCTCACGGAGGAGGTGCTGCTGGACCTGGAGCGGGCGATCACGCAGGCGCACGACGCCGCCGGCGAGGGTCGTCTACGGGTGCTGCTGGTAACGTCCGCAAAGCCCGGGTCATTTATCGCCGGGGCGGACGTCGACGCGATCACCGCCGTTGCCGCGGCTCGGGACCGTGAGCGCGGCGTCGAGATCTCACGCCAGGTCCAGGCCCTGTTCGGGCGCATTGCCGACATGCCGGTACCGACGATCGCCGCCATCCAGGGGATCTGCCTCGGTGGCGGCACCGAGGTCGCGCTGGCGTGTCACTACCGCGTCAGCGACGACGATGACGGCACCCGCATCGGTTTGCCGGAGGTACAGTTGGGCATCCTGCCCGGCTGGGGCGGAACGACACGCCTGCCGCGGCTCGTGGGACTGCGCGCCGCCCTGGACCTGCTGCTCACCGGCAAGCCCGCACGAGTCTCCAAGGCGAAGCGAATCGGCCTGGTGGACCAGGTCTTCCCAAAGCACCAGTTCCGGGAGCGCTGCCTGGACTTCGCCCATGCCCTGCCGTATCACGGGGGAGGGCGGCGGGACGCGCGTGTGGTTTCCGGCCGTCGCCGGGGGCGGCGCGGGGTCGTGGCCCGACTGCTGGACGGCACCGCGCCCGGCAGGTGGCTCGTGTTGCGCATGGCCGGCCGGCGCGTCCTGAAGCTCACCGGTGGCAAGTACCCCGCGCCGCTCAGGATCCTGACCGTGGTGCGCCGTGGGCTGCGCAGCGGTCCGACGGTGGGACTCCAGGCGGAGGCCGAGGCGATCGGCGACCTGATCGCGTCGCCCGTGTGCCGCCATCTGCTTGGTCTCTTCGGCTGGCGGGAGGCGGCCCGAAAGGGACCGTGGTCGGATGGGGGCCGCGACGCGGTGGTGAACAGGGTCGCCGTCGTCGGGGCCGGCCAGCTGGGCGCAGGGATCGCACAGCTGGCGGCGTACAATGATCTTCCCGTGCGGATGAAGGACGTGCGCCACGAGGCCGTGGCCGGGGGGCTCGCGTATGCGCGTTCGGTTTTCGATGGCGCCGTGAAACGCCGCAAGCTCCGTCGCCGGGACGCCATCAGGAAGATGGCGATGATCTCGGGGGGACTCGACTACCCGGGAGTCGCGCTGGCCAGCCTGGTGGTCGAAGCCGTCGTCGAGCGCATGGACGTCAAGCAGGCCGTGCTCAGGGAGGTCGAAGCGGTCGTGAGTCCCGAGGCGATGATCGTGACCAACACGTCGTCGCTGTCGATCGACGAGATGGCGAGCGTCATGGAGCGGCCCGGCAGGTTCGCCGGGATGCACTTCTTCCACCCTGTTCATCGCATGCCGCTCGTGGAAGTGGTGGCGGGCGAGAGGACCGACCCCGACACGATCGAGACCGTGGCCGCGCTCGCGGCGCGTCTCGGCAAGGTTCCCGTCATCACGCGGGACGGCCCCGGCTTCCTGGTCAACCGCATCATCGGACCCGGGCTGAACGAGGCCGGGCACCTGCTCGGCGAGGGCTGGGACGCGGCCGCGCTGGACCGCGTCTGGACCCGGTTCGGCATGCCGATGGGCCCCTGCCGCCTGATCGACACGATCGGCATGGAGGTCGCGTACCACGCGGGACAGGCGCTGGCCGCCGCTTTCGGCGATCGGTTGGCACCCGCCCGTGCCCTCGCGAGCCTCGCGATGTCGGATCGGCCGGGTCAGAAAGGCGGTAAGGGGTTCTACCTGTACGAAGGGGCCAGGCCGAAGGGTATCGATCCCGCGGTGTACGCGGACATGGGCGTGTCGTCACCGCGCTCCGATCTGGACCCCGCGGGGGCGCGGGACCGTACGATCCTCGCCATGGTGAACGAGGCCGCCAGGGTACTCGAGGACGGCATCGTGCCCAGCGCGGCGGACGTGGATCTCGGCATGATCATGGGGGCCGGGTTCCCTCCTTTCCGGGGCGGCCTCCTCAAGTACGCGGACGACCGCGGGCTGCACGAGATCCGGACCACCCTGTCGTCCCTGAGCAACGCGCACGGGAGCCGCTTCGAGCCGAGTGGCATCCTCGTGCGGCTGGCCGATGGGGGCGAGAGCTTCCATGGCGCGTTCCCGCCCGCCGGCGGCGCGAGGACGGGACCGGCATGAGCGCGGCGAGCGTGCCGCCAGGACCGGCGCCGCGCGTCTCGGGCCTCGTGCTCGCTGCCGGCGGATCGTCGCGGATGGGCACTCCCAAGGCGCTCCTGGACGCCGGCGGGATGACCTTCGTCGGGCGGCTGGTGCAGACCCTGGCCAGCGCCGGGTGCGACCCCGTGGTCGTGGTCGCGCCCGCCAACACGGGCGGCGTGGCCGACGAGGCGGCCCGGGCAGGGGCGCGCCTCGCCGTCAACCCGGACGGCGCGGGGGGCCAGATCGGCTCGCTGCGGGCCGGGCTCGCGTGCCTGACGGAAGGTGCGGATCCGCCCGCCGCGGTAGTCTTCACACCGGTCGACAATCCCGCCGTAGCGCCCGCAACCGTCGAGGCGCTGATCGCCACGTGGCGCACCGCCCATGCAGCCATTGTCCTGCCCCGCTGTGGGAGCCACCGCGGGCATCCCGTGCTGGCGGACATGAGAATCGCACACGAGTTCCACGAAGCCGGCCTTGCGGAGGGGGCGCGCACGGTGGTGCGGCGCGATCCCGGCAGGGTCGTGGAGGTCGAGGTCGAGGACCCGGGCGCCGTGGATGACATCGACACGCCCGGCCGATACCGGCGGCGGTTCCGGAGGGAGCCCTTGTCCGGTCCGACGCCGCCTGCGCCCTCGTCCCGGCCGCGGCCCCGCACCGAGCCGCCACGCGCATCCGCATGAATCCGTCGGCCGCGCGGATAGCCGCCCGGGTGCTGGAAGCGCTCGGACGGGGCGAGCGCATATACACCGCGGTGGTGACCGGAGCGCGCGACCCCGCGCTGATCGGGCGGCGGTGGTGGCTTTCCGGCAGGCGACACGGGGGTACGCTCGGGAGCCCGGCGCTGGACGAAGCGGTCGCCGCAGAGGTGCCGGCGCTCTTCCCTCCCAGAGAATCCCGTGGCGCCCTGAGCCGGGACTTCCGCTACTTCGACGGCGGCCAGGCTGCCACCGCCACCGTCTATATCGAACTCCACGGCCCGCCCGCCCGCATGATCATCGTGGGTGCCGGGCACATCGCCATTCCCCTGTCCCGGATGGGTGCAATGCTGGGGATGCGCGTCGAGGTGCTGGACGACCGCCCGGATTTTGCCGCCGCGGCCCGTTTTCCGGAGGCCGAAGAGGTGCGCGTGATCGACTTCCGCGACCCCTTTACGGACTTTGACCTAGGCCCTTCCGACCATGTCGTGCTGGTTACGCGCGGACACAGCTTCGACTACGAGTGCCTGGTGCGCCTGTTGCGCATGCCGGCACCGCCGGGCTACATCGGTATGATCGGGAGCCGCCGCCGGGTCCGTGCAACCCACGAGCAGCTTGCTCGAGAGGGTTTCACGACCGACGAAATGCGCCGCGTGCGAGCCCCGGTCGGCCTGGATCTGGGTGGGCAGACACCAGCCGAAATCGCGGTCTCGGTAGTGGCGGAGATCATTCTGTTTCACGCGGGAGGCACGGGAGTGCCCCTCGTGGAGAAGGAACGGGTCGTCGAGCGCTTCTTCGGGGACCTGTAGTGCGGTACGCTGACGAGGACCGGGCGGCTTCGGCGGGAATCCACAAATCCGGACATGGGAGGACCGAGTTGGACGAAAAGGAGTTGCTGGGCCAACTGGCGACGTTGCGCGAGCCCGCCGTACTGGCCACGATCGTGTCCGCCAAGGGCTCGACGCCGCGCAAGACCGGCGCACGGATGCTGGTCGGGCGGGACGGCGTGATCGCCGGGACCGTCGGGGGAGGTTGTGGCGAAGGCGAGGTGATTGCGGCCGCGGAGGAATTGTTCGCCGGCGGGCCGCCGAGGACCGTTCGCGTCGACCTTACCGATGACTTCACGACGTGGAGCCCGGCGGTGTGCGGCGGAATCATGGACGTGTTCATCGAACGCGCAAACCCCGAACGATTCGACGGCCCGTGACCGCGCCGGCCGAAGGCTCCGCGTCGGACCGGCAGCTCATCCTGCCGCGAGAAGGCGATTTCGTCGACATATACTACCGGCGGATCGGGAAGCCGGAGGACACGTATCGTCTCTTTGTACTGGACAGCAGTCCGGAGCTTGTCGTCACCTTTCAGCCCCGGACGCCCATCGAGCAGCCGATCGTTGTGGATGACCTGACCATCCTTGAGCCGCGTTCTCCGGTCGTCTGGTTCACGTTCCCGGGCAAGTGGCACGATATCGGCCTTTTCTTCCGCAACAACGGCGGCCACACGGGGATATACGCCAATGTCCTCACCCCGGTCGATTTCATCGACGCCCGCACCTGGGCGACCACCGACCTCTGCCTTGACGTCTGGGTTCCGCGCTGGGGCCCGGTCCGGACACTGGATGAGGACGAGTTGAACGACGCGGAGGAAGCGGGGCAGATCGACGGGGAAACGGCAGAGCGGGCACGCGCCGAAGCCGGTGCCCTTGTGCATTCTCACAGCGCAAATGCCTGGCCGCCGCCGGTGGTGGGCGAGTGGTCGCTGGCCCGGGCGTTGAGCGTGCTGCACTCGTTGTAGGCGCGGTCAGACTTCTTCGTCCGCCTCCAGCAGTTGGGCCGAACAGAGCCTCGTAGGGTCGATGTAGCACTCGGCGGCCACGGCCTCGTCCTCCCGCAGGAAATCGATCAGGCGCTCGTAGTCCGCGAACCCGCCGCCGGGGACCGAAACCACCTCGGTGTGGTAGCCCCCGCCTTCGGCGTACAACAGCCGGACACGAATCCGTTCGCCGCTCATGGCGCGCTCCCGCCGGATCCGCGCATGCGCTTCAGTTCGGGCAGGGTTGCCAGGAACACGATCGAGATGAGGATCGCGGAAGCCACGCAGTAGCGGCACCAGGCCTGAAGGACCACCGCCTCGATGTACGTGAGGTAGGCGCTGAAAAGGACCCCGAACAGGGCGCCGCTGAAGAGCAGGAAGGCCGTGGCGCGTGAGGAAGCGAACGGCCCCTGCAATCCCGCGATCGACAGCGCGAAGAGCGCCAGATACCCGCCCAGACCGATCGCTGAAACCGGAACGGGGCCCACCCACGCGTACTGCGACGACTGTACCGTGGCACATTCGCCCGTGCCGCACGGTATCGGCGGCGTCCATCCCATGCTGTACGCCACCAGGTAGAAGGCCAGGAACGCGCCGCCCAGAGTGAGGACGGCAATCAGCATCCGGTTTCGCGGGGGCGAGTCCGCCAAGTCAGTTCCCCGGGCCGGCTTCCATGGCCTGCTGGATGTCGATGAACTGGAATCCGCCCAGCCGCTGCGCCGAGCCTGTGCCATGGTGGACAAAGATCCCCGGCGTGCCGGGCACGCCCAGCCGCTGGCCCAGGGTGATGTTGGCGGTTACGACATCCGCAAACCGGTCGCTGTTCAGGCACTCCTCGAAAGCGTCGGTGTCCAGACCGATTTCGTCGGCCAGGTCCTCGAAATGGCCGGCGGCGCTGCGCTGCAGGGTCCAGTCGTCGAACGTACGGTACACCGCGTCGTGATAGTCGAAGTAGCGATCCTGGTCACCGGCACAACGAGCGGCCCGGGCCGCCAGGAACGCGTGCGGGAATCCGCCGGCCGGGTAATCATAGTATACGAACTTGGCTTGGCCGGTCTCGATGTAGGCCATGTCCACCTGCGGCTTGATCAGCAGCGCGAACTGCCGACAGGCCGGGCACTGGTAGTTGCCGAATTCCATGATCGTGACGGGCGCATCCGCGTCACCATAGACCATGCCCTGCGCCAGCTCCAGCAGCTCAGCGTCCGCGAGTTCGCCCAGGTCGACGGGCTCGGTTGCCGCAGAGCCGCCGCCCCGGAGCACCAGGGCGATCGTCGCGATCCCGCCGACCGCCACGACTCCGATGATGATGTAGAAGTTCTTCATGTCGTTGCGCTCCAGGTCTTGAGATGTCCGCGGTCCTCCAGATGCTGCGGATGCGCGGGCGGAAACATAGCAAAATGGGCAGACCGCGGTACCGGGACAATACTAAACATATTTGTTAAGTATTGTGCGGGGGGCTGTTCAGCACCGTGGGGTGGTCAGTGCTTCAATGGCCGCCGTGGTGTCCGTCAGGTCGGGCAGGACGCGGTCGGCTCTCGTGCCCAGCAGTTGGGCGCGTGAGAACCGGCCCGTCGCCACCGCCACGGTGGCCGCGCCGACCGCCTTCCCGCATGCCACGTCGCGGGGCGTATCGCCGACAATCACGGCATCCGTCCCCCGAAACGTGCGGCCCCAGTAAGCCGACGCCCGGTCGAGCGCGACGCGGGGCAGTTCGTTGCGCACCTCGTTGTCGGAACCGAACCCGCCGACGGGGAAATGGTGCCAGAGCCGCGCGGAAAGGAGCTTCAGCCGGGCACCGCCCGCAACGTTGCCGGTCACGAGGCCGAGATGCACGTCCTCGCGCGCGGCGAGCGCGGCGAGCAGCTCGTGGACCCCCGGCAGCACGGTCACTGGATGTCGGTCGATCCGTGCCTTCAGCTCGGACAGGTAGCGCGTCCAGAAGCGCGGCAGCCCAGCCTCGATGTCGCGGACGCGGCAGCCGGCTGCGGTGAGGAGTTCCCGGGTGATGCGGGGGTCCGTCTTGCCCGAGAAGTCGTGCGTAGCGATGGGTCCGGAAGTGCCGTACGTCTCTTCCAGCGCGTGTTGAAATGCGGACCGGGCGGGGCCGCCGATCGTGAGGGTGCCGTCGATGTCGAAGAGGATGAGCACTAGCAGTCCGTGGATAAAGCCGCCTGAGCACCGAGAGCGGCGAGGCGCCGGGCCGGCAAGGCGCGACGAAGGGCCAGTAG
>JAPPGZ010000059.1 GCA_028874905.1 Gemmatimonadota bacterium | reverse complement strand
GGCGCGACGAAGGGCCAGTAGCAGCGCTACGGGCCCGAGGAGCAACGCAGAGCGCGGCCCCGACAAACCAAAATGTATAGTAAACATGACATTATGTACACTTTGCTTTACAGCGTGAAGAGGCGAGGCCACGCACCCGGCCCGCATGCATCGCCGCTCGAATGCCAGGGGGATTTTGTCCACGGGCTGCCCAGGCCGTGCAGACCTATGCGGCGGGATCCACGTCCAGGATTTCGCCCAGCAGGGACGTGTCGAGATTGCCCCCGGAGAGAACCGCGCAGACCTTGCGTCCGGTCGCATCGACGCGGCGGGACACGAGCGCGGCGACGGTGGCGGCGCCCGAGTACTCGACCACGAGCTTGCGCCGCGTGATGAGGTGGGCGGCGGCGCGCCGGATGTCGTCGTCTTCGACGAGCACCACATCGTCCAGGAAGGCGGCCGCATGGGCGAAGGTGAGGTCGCCGGCGCGGGTGGGTGCGAGACCATCGGCGATCGTGTCGATGCGTTCCAGCGTGGACGGGGCCCCCGCATCGAGCGCCCGCCGCATGGTGGGCGCTCCAGCGGGCTCGACGCCGATCACGGCAGCGTCAGGATGCAGGCCCCGGAGCGCGGCCGCGCAGCCCGCCATTTGTCCTCCCCCTCCGATCGGCACCAGCAGCGTGTCGACCTCGGGCCAGTCTTCGTGGACTTCCAGCGCGACGGTTCCCTGTCCCGCGATGATCCACGGGTGATCGAAGGGCGGAACCATCACGAGGCTCTCTTCGGCGGCGATCTCCTCGGCGCGCACCCTGCGGTGTTCGGAAGTCGTGCCCGCGAATTCGACACGGGCGCCCAGAGCGCGGGCCCCGTCGCTCTTGACCATCGGTGCGGTCGTGGGCATGACCACCACGGCGCGCACCCCCCTGAGTCCGGCCGCGAACGCGACCGCCTGGGCGTGGTTGCCTGAAGAGTAGGTGATGACGCCGCGGGCCAGCTCTTCGTCGGACAGCTGCGCGAGGAAGTTGCAAGCCCCCCTCGCCTTGAAGGCCCCGGCCTTCTGCAGGGACTCGCACTTGAGGCGAACCTCGCCGCCGACCGCACGCGACAGATCCGCGTCAGGGATCAGCGGCGTGCGGACCACGGTGCCGCGAATACGCGCGGCCGCGGCCTGGATCTCGGCCAGCGAGACCAGTTCGGCCGCGGTGTCGCCCCCGGCCACCTCCGCCCCGGCCCCGACGCCGGCAGCCGCGGTCCGCATCGACGACGCGTCAGTCCTCGTCATCGCCCACGACGCGTCCGACATCGACCACTGAATCGCCCTCGTCCAGGTTGACCAGCCGCACCCCCTGGGCCAATCTCCCGATCACGCGCATGTCCGAGACCGGCTGGCGATTCACCACCCCGTTGCGGGTAATCACCATGAGCTGGTCGTCGTCCGTGACGGCCCTGACCGCGACCACCGGGCCCGACTTCTCGGACACCTTGAGGTTGATCACGCCCATCCCGCCGCGGCCCTGGAATCGATAGTTCCCGATCTCGCTCCGCTTCCCCATGCCGTGCTCGGTCGCCGTCAGCAGCGTCTCGTCCGGCCGGCGCACCACGACCATTCCCACGACCTCGTCGTCCTTGCCCAGCCGTATCCCCATCACTCCTTCCGTGTTGCGTCCCATCGACCGCACGTCGGACTCGCTGAAGCGGATGGCCTTGCCCAGGCGCGTCGCCAGCACCACCTGGTTGGTCCCGTCGGTGATGCGCACGTCGATGAGCTCGTCGCCCTCGCGGAATTTGATCGCATAGATCCCAACCGCGCGCACGTTGCCATAGGCCGAGAGCGGCGTCTTCTTCACGACTCCGTTTTTCGTGCAGAAGAGCAGGAACCGGTCACCGCTGAACTCGCGCACGGGCAGAACCGACGCCACCTTCTCTCCCCGTGCCAGGTGCAGGAAGTTGACGATCGGCTTCCCCTTCGCGTAGCGGCCGCCGTGGGGGATCCCCCACACCTTCACCCAGTGGCACCGGCCCTGGTCGGTGAAGGCCATCAGGTAGTCGTGGGTCGACGCCACGAAGAGATGCTCGACCCAGTCCTCCGCCTTGGTATTCATCCCGCGGAGACCCCTTCCGCCGCGGCGCTGCGCACGGTACGTGTCGATGGGGATCCGCTTGACGTACCCCTGGCGGGACATGGTGATCACGACTTCCTCGTCCGCAATCAGGTCCTCCACGTCGAAGGAGGACACGCTGCCCCGGATCGCCGAACGACGGTCGTCGCCGTAGCGGGCGGCCACGTCCCTGAGTTCGTCCTTGATGATGCCCATCCGCACGCCGCGGTCGCCGAGAATGTGTTCCAGTTCCGCGATGCGTGCGCGGACGCCCAGCAGCTCGTCGTCGAGCTTCTCCATCTCGAGCCCGGTCAGGCGAGCGAGCCGCATGTCCAGGATCGCCCGCGCCTGCCGCTCCGACAGCTCGTACGGCTCGCCGTCGGCGACCTCGGGCAGATCCTCGACCGGCTCGCCCGGGAGCACCAGCTTGCGCCACGACCTCGATGCCCGGCGCAGCCCCACCGCCGCCTCTGCAGCATCGCGCGATCCGCGGACGATCTTCACGACCTCGTCGATGTTGTCCACCGCGAGCCGCAGCCCCTCGAGGATGTGCTCGCGGTCCCGTGCCGCCGCCAGGTCGAACCGGCTCCGCCGCACCACGACGTTGTGGCGGTGGTGGATGAAGTGCCCGAGCATCTCGCGCAGCGGCATGACCTTCGGCACGCCGTCGACCAGGGCGAGGAAGATCACGCCGAAGGTCGATTGCATCGGCGTGTGCTTGTACAGGCGGTTGAGGACGACCTGGGGCACCGCGTCCCGCTTCAGTTCGATGACGACGCGGAGGCCGTCGCGGTCGGATTCGTCCCGGAGGTCGCGGATGGCGATGAGCTTCTTGTCGCGCACGAGCGACGCGATCTGTTCGATCAGGCGCGCCTTGTTCACCATGAACGGGATTTCGGTGACGATGATCCGGGAGGGCCCGTCGTCGTCCTCCTCGATGTCCGCCCTGGCCCGGATGACGACCCGGCCCCGCCCCGTGCGATACGCCTCCTGGATGCCCTCGGTGCCGCAGATCAAGCCGCCCGTGGGGAAATCGGGTCCCCGGATGATCTCTTCGAGCTGGTCCTGTGGCAGCGACGGGTCGTCGATCATTGCCAGCAGGCCTGCGACCACTTCGCGGAGGTTGTGCGGGGGAATGTTCGTCGCCATGCCCACGGCGATCCCCGACGCTCCGTTGATCAGCAGGTTGGGCGCCTTCGATGGCAGAACCGACGGCTCCTTGAGACGGCCGTCGAAATTCTCGTCGAAGCGGACGGTGTCCTTGTCGATGTCCGCCAGCAGTTCGATGGAGAGCCGCTGGAGGCGCGCCTCGGTGTAGCGATACGCCGCGGCCGAGTCGCCGTCGATGGAGCCGAAGTTCCCCTGGCCGTCCACGAGCGGATACCGCAGCGAGAAGTCCTGAACCATGCGCACGAGTGCGTCGTAGACCGCCGAGTCGCCGTGCGGATGGTACTTGCCGAGCACCTCGCCGACGACCGTCGCGCACTTCTTGTAGGCCCGTCCCGGCGACAGACCCAGTTCGGACATCGCGTAGAGAATGCGCCGGTGAACAGGCTTCAGCCCGTCGCGCACGTCGGGGAGGGCACGCTGCACGTTGACGCTCATCGAGTAGTCGATGAACGACTCGCGCATCTCTTGTTCGAGGATTCGTTCGAGGACCCGTTCGCCTGCGGTGGTTTGCTCGTTTTCGGCCATTGATCCTGCGGGCGCTGAAGGGTTGGATGCGCTGGACCAAAGGCGTCAAAAACGGGCCCCGGACAGCCATTAAAAATAGCTGATTTTCAGGGGATTTTCAAGCTATGGGGAGCGGTTGATCCGAGCCTGTTCGGCGCGTTTTCCAGCGCCCGTTGGCACCCCGGTCCCGGCACCCTTTTCGGGCACTCCGCGGACCCGTCCGGGCGCGCGCAGAACGCAGGCCATCCTCATGCCATCGCCACGAAGTCCACACCGTCCGAGAGCCCCTCCCCCACCACCGCCGCCCGCACCGTCTCGCGCCCCGTCGACCGCGCGACCGCCCCCAGGTGAAGCGCATCCCGGAACCCCTTTGCGGCCGCCGCTTCGCGCACCGGAGCGCCGTGAATCACCTGACCGATCTTCCGCGGGTCGACCTCGATGAACGCTCGCACGGCCACCTCCTGGCGATGGAACTCCAACGCAAGCTTCTTGCCCGTGGGACCCGCTCCCCAGATCACCACGCCCGACCTTCCAGTGAGCAGACTGCGGCGCAGGTGATGCACCCGGCACGCGCGAAACGCGGCCAGCGAGTAGGCGGGGTGCGTGCGGCTCAGGCGGTCACCGCGGTTGTTCCAGTCGAGGAGGACGCGCCGGACCGACACGAAGCGGTGGCCGTGCCGCCACAGCCGCAGGAGGAGGTCGTAGTCTTCGGGCCAGCCGCGGTCGCGGTAGCCGTCCACGGCGGAGAGCGCAGACGCCCTGAACATGATGGTCGGGTGCGCGAGCGGACACTCGACGAAGATGTTCGCCGCGACCGTCTCCCAGGTTGTCATGGCGTTGAGCCAGGCCGCGTATTCGGCCGCCCGCGCGGTGACGCTGCCAGCGGGAACATAGCGGACGCCGGTGCCGCAGCCGGCGAGCTCGGGGCGGCGCTCCAGGAGGTCGACCTGGGTTGCGAGCCGTGCCGGGTGGCAGACGTCGTCGGCGTCCATCCGCGCGACGAGGGTACCGCGTGCCTCGGCCAGGCCGCGCCGAAGCGCCGACACGATGCCACGAGGTGGGGTGCACACCAGGCGGAAGCGGCCGTCGCGGCGCTCCCATCGCCGCGCAACCCGCGCCGTGTCGTCGCCCGATCCGTCGTCGACCACGATGACTTCGAAGTCGGAGAACGTCTGTGCGCCGAGCGACTGCAGCGCGGCTTCCAGGGTGGCGGCGCCGTCCCGGACAGGGAGGACGACCGTGACGAGGGGTGCGCGCCGGGGCCGGGACGAGGTCACGCGGCTCCCGCAGGCGCACCGGAATCCGAAGCCTGACGGTCGCGCGGCTGCGGCCGCCGTCGACCGGAACGTCGCCCTGGCAACCCCAGCGCCTCTCCGAGAAATCGTCCCGTCACGCTCTCGGGCACCGTGGCCACGTCCTCGGGCCGTCCCATGGCGACGACCTCACCGCCGCGCGCACCGGCTCCGGGGCCCATGTCGACCACCCAGTCGGCCGCCCTGACCACATCCAGGTCGTGCTCGACCACCACCAGGGTATGGCCCGCCTTGACCAGCCTGCGCAGCACTTCGTTCAACAGCTCCACGTCCGCTCCGGACAGGCCGGTCGTCGGCTCGTCCAGGATGTAGGCCTTGCGGGCGCCCTTGCGGGCCGCGGCTCCGATCAGTTCGCGCGCGATCTTGAGCCGCTGCGCCTCGCCGCCCGAAAGCGTCGTGGCCGGCTGGCCCAGACGGAGGTAGCCGAGGCCGACCTGCTGCAGATGCCACAGCGCCTGCCCCAGCCGCGGCTCCCGCAGGAAGAAGCGAATGGCCCGATCGACGGTCATGTCGAGCACATCGGTCACGTTGAGGCCCCGCACCCGGACCTCCAGCACCTCGGGGCGGTAGCGCTTCCCGCCGCACACCTCGCACGGCACGTGGATGTCTGCCATGAAGACCATTTCCACGCGCACGTATCCCGCGCCCCCGCACTCCTCGCAGCGACCGCCCTTGACGTTGAACGAGAAGCTGCGCGCGTCCAGGCCGGCCGTCGCGGCGGCGCGCTGGCGGGCGAAAATGCGGCGGATCTCCGCCCACGCGCGGATGTAGGTGACGGGGTTCGAACGGGGCGTGCGTCCGATGGGGCTCTGGTCGATCAGGATCACGTCGTCGAGGTGTTCGGTGCCGGTCAGGGAGCCGTAGGCGCCAACGACCTCGCCCAGGTGCTCCTTCGCCGACGTGCGGCCTCCCCGGAGTTCGCGCTCCAGCGCCCGATAGAGGATGTCGTGCACGAGCGTCGACTTGCCCGACCCGGACACCCCTGTCACGACGGTCATCGCGCCGATGGGGAACTCGGCTTCGGCCCCGCGCAGATTGTGCAGCCTCGCTCCCTCCAGGCGGATGCGCGCGCCATCCACGGGCCAGCGCCGATGCTCCGTCCAACCACGGCGCCCGTCGCGGCCACTCTCTCCGTCGCCGCGAGTTCGGGCGCGCTCCATCGACAGATACCTACCAGTATTTGTCGCCGTCCGGACCAAATCGTCGGGCGTGCCTTCGAAGACGACCTCGCCGCCCAGGTCGCCCGAACCCGGACCCAGCTCCACGACGTGGTCTGCGGCACGGATAGCGGTCGCGTTGTGCTCGACCACGACCACCGTGTTGCCGCCGTCGCGGAGCCGGCGCAGCAGCGCCATGAGAGCGTCCATGTCCTGCGGGTGCAGCCCGATCGACGGCTCGTCGAGGACGTAGAGCGTGTCCACGAGGCGGGAGCCCAGGGAGTTGGCGAGAGAGATGCGCTGTGCCTCGCCTCCGGAAACGGTACGCATCTGCCGGCCGAGCGTGAGGTATCCCAGGCCGACATCGACAAGAAACCCCACCCGCGCCGAAAGTTCCCGCAGTATGGTGCTCGCGATCCGGACCTCCATGGGGCGCAGATCCAGTCTCTCCATCCATTTCGGAAGCGCCTCGATCGGCATGGCGGAGACCTTGCCGATGTCGAGTCCGCCCACGGTTACATGCCCGGCCTCGGCCCTGAGGCGCTATCCACCGCAGGCGCGGCAGGGGCGAGGCCGCTGGTACTGGCGCAGAAAGATGCGTATGTACTGCTTGTACCGCTTCCGCTCCTTGGAGGCGAGGAAGTCCAGTACCCCGCGAAACGACCCCTGTCCGTAGAGCACGGCCTCGCGGAAGGGCTCGGGCAACTCCCGCCACGGAGCGTGGATCGAGACGCCGCGCTCGCCCGCAAAGCGGCGCAGCAGAGTGCGCTCCGTCTGGTAACGGGGCTTCGCCCATGGATCCAGCGCCCCGTCCTCCAGCGACCGGTCCTCGTCGGGCACCACCAGCGCGGGGTCGTACTCCAGGGTTGCGCCGAAGCCGGTGCACGTCGGACAGCTCCCGTAGGGGTTGTTGAAGGAGAACAGGCGCGGCGTCGGCTTCAGGAAGACCTTCTCCGGGTGCCGGGGACAGCGGAACCGCTCCGAGAAGCGGATCGCTTCGTGCGCGGGGTTCGCCGGAACCACCACGGCTTCGCCCTCGCCCTCGCGGAAGCAGGTAGCGATCGAGTCCGCGAGGCGGTCCATCCAGTTCCGATCGGGCGTGGGCGGAATCTTCAGCCGATCGACAACGACCATGACTTCCCGGGCCGTCGCAAGATCGAGAACGGCGGGCTCGGACAGCTCGACCAGCACTCCGTCCGCCAGTACACGGGCGAAGCCCAGAGCCCGAAGGTTCCCGACAACCAGTTCATGGGAAACGCGACCGCTCCTGCTCAACGGAAAGGCGACCAGGAACCGGTCGCCCGATGGCAGCGACGTGACGCGGTCGACAGCATCGGAGACGCTGTCCGGACGCACTTCGTCGCCGCAAGCGGGACAATGCGTGCGCCCAACGCGTGCAAAGAGGAGCCGGAGGAAGTCGTACACTTCGGTGGCAGTGCCCACGGTGGAGCGGCTGCTGGTGGTCGGATTGCGCTGTTCGATCGCAACCGCGGGCGACAGCCCTTCGATCCGGTCGACATCGGGCTTTTCCAGGCGGTCCAGAAACTGCCTGGCGTAGCTGGACAGGGCCTCGACGTAGCGGCGCTGGCCTGCGGCAAAGAGGGTATCGAGGGCCAGGGAGGACTTTCCCGACCCCGAGGGCCCGGTCACGACCGTGAGCGCGTTCCGGGGCAGGTCCAGGTCGAGGTTCTTCAGATTGTGCTGCCGCGCACCCGTGATCCGAATCGATCGATCCATGAACTTGAGCCCCCCCCGTTGCCTTCGGGCGCGATTTTCCCGACCGTGGAACGGCCTCGCGCCGCAACGAAGCACACGCCGTCTCCCTCAAATCTACCAGCAGGATCACGATGAAACCGGACATCTATCCGCGCGACAACTACGAAGTCCTCGGTCGCTACCTTCCGGACCGGTCGCCGATCGCCGCGGACCTCGGCGACAACCGCAACCTCTGGGGGGCCCATCCGGCGGCGTTGGCCGTGATGGCCGAGGCGGGAACGGCGGTCGCGTCCGAGTACCCGGACAGCTACGCGGACGAGCTCGCGACGGCCGTCGCGGCGAAGTTCGGAACCTCGCCGTACAACGTGACCACCGGCGCAGGGGGTACCGGCGTGCTGGACGCGGTCATGCGGGCGGTCGCGCCGACGCGGATGCGCTTCATGGACCCCGGCTGGCCGGCGGCAGGGATGCTGGCGCGCATGAACGGACACGATCCGGTGCCGGTCGAGTGGGAAGACGCGCTGGACGACCCGATCCGCTTCGCGGGATCGCGGCCGGGCATCGTGTACATCGCGAACCCGGGCAATCCGACGGCGGAGGCCATCCCCGACGACTGGATCCGGGCCGTCTACGAGCACGCGGAAGCCGTCGGGAGCGTCCTGATCCTCGACGAGGCGTATGGCGAGTACCACCGGTGCCGTGAGGACCTGACTCCCTTCGAGATGGCGCTCGAGGGCAAGCGCACCCTGTGCGTGAAGACGCTCTCGAAGGCGTACGGGCTAGCCGGCATGAGGGCCGGATATGGCGTGGGAAGCGAGTCGCTCGTCCTCGAGGTCGACAAGGCGCGGGGTCCGTTCGTCGTCTCCGGCGTCACGAGCACCGCCGCGGCGGCGGCAGTTGCCAGCGACTCGCCGTGGCTGGACGACACGATCGCCGAGACGAAGGTGAACCGGGAGCGATTGATGGACTGCCTGAGCCGGCGCGGCTACCGGGTTCCGGTTTCGGCGGCCAACTTCGTGTTCATCCTGCGTCCGGATGACAGGCTGGAACCGGAGACGCGGCAGCTCGAGTCGTACGGCGTGCGCGTGCGCCCGTTCACGGGCACCACCGCGCATGGTTCCGGACTCCGGGCGACCGTCGCCCCGTGGGACAAGATGCAGCGTCTGCTGGACGGGCTCGACATGGTCGCGGCGCGCACGGTCTGAGGTCGCGGCCGTGATGCGCTCGGCGATGGCGCCGCATTTGTCCGGTGCGGCAACGAACGGCTGGCAGTCCGTGGATAAAGCCGCCCGCGCACCGAGAGCGGCGAGGCGCCGGGCCGGCAAGGCGCGACGAAAGGCCAGTAGCAGCGCTACGGGCCCGAGGAGCAACGCAGAGCGCGGTTCCGACAAACCAAGATGTATAGTAAACATGACATTGTGTACACTTTGCTTTACAGCGCGAAGAGGCGAGACCGCGCGCCCGGCCCGGATGCATCGCCGTTCGAATGCCGGGGGGATTCTGTCCACGGACTGCTGAAGCATGTCGCAAGAACACGATGGCTACGAGGAGGAAGTCCTCGGCAAGGCGTACGATTCGCGGCTGATGGCGCGCCTTCTGCGCTACCTGCGGCCGTACGCGCTGCAGGTTGCGGGCGCCGTCGTCCTCCTGCTGCTGGCGTCGCTGGCGGCCGTGATCGGTCCCTACCTCACCATGATCGCCCTCGACGAAGCGATCCCTTCCAACGATGGCCGGCAACTTGCGCTGCTCGCGATCGTCTACCTGGCCATCACCGCAATGGTCTTCGTCTTCCAGTACGTGCAGGCGCTCGTCACGACGTGGCTCGGCCAGCGCGTGATGTACGATCTGCGCACGCAGATCTTCCGCAAGCTGCAGGAGCTGGACCTTCGCTTCTACGATCGGAACCCGGTCGGCCGGCTGATGACGCGCATTACCTCGGACGTCGAGACCCTGAACGAGCTCTTCAGTTCGGGGCTGGTCACGGTCTTCGGCGACCTGTTCATGCTCTTCTTCATCGTGGCTGCGATGCTGCGGATGGACGCCGACCTGGCCCTGGTCACCTTCAGCGTGCTTCCCTTCGTCGCCTGGGCCGCATTCGTCTTCCGATCGCGCATCCGGTCCGCGTATCGGGACATCCGCTACCGCCTGGCGCGGATGAACGCATTCCTGCAGGAGCGGTTCACCGGAATCAGGGTCGTCCAGCTCTTCAACCGCGAAGAGGCCGACCTGGATCGCTTCAAGGAGCTCAACAGCGACTACCTGGACGCCCACCTGCGGTCGATCACCTACTATGCGCTGTTCTTTCCGATCATTCAGCAGCTCACGTCCATTGCACTGGCACTGATCATCTGGTACGGGGGCAGCGCGATGATCCAGGGCGCCGTGACCATCGGCGTGCTCGCGGCCTTCCTCGACTACGCACGCCGCTTCTTCCGCCCGATACAGGACCTCTCCGAGAAGTACAACCTGTTGCAGGGAGCCATGGCCTCCTCCGAGCGGATCTTCCGGCTCCTCGACCGCGAGCCGGCGATCCGGGACGCAGACGTCACACGGCGTTTCCCGGACGGGGCGACCGGGGAAATCCGCTTCGAGAACGTCTGGTTCGCGTACGGGAGCCCGGAGGACGACGCGGACGACCGCCCCGGACCGGAGGCTCGGACCGACTGGGTAATTCGCGACTTGTCGTTCACGGTCGCGCCCGGGGAAAAGCTGGCGATCGTGGGTCACACGGGGGCCGGGAAGACCACCGTCATCAACCTGCTCATGAGATTCTACGAGGCCCAGCGCGGCCGCATCCTGGTCGACGGCATCCCGGTTGAGCAGCTTCGGCTGCAGGATCTGCGGGCACGGATCGGCCTGGTCCTGCAGGACATCTTCCTTTTCAGCAAGTCGGTCGACTACAACGTGCGGCTCGGGTCGGGAAGCATCGGCAAGGCCAGGGTGGCCGATTCGCTCGAGGCCGTCGGGGCCACGCCCTTCGTGGAACGCCTTCCCGAAGGGTCGGCCCAGGAACTGGGCGAGCGCGGAGCCAGTCTGTCAGTGGGAGAGCGGCAACTGCTTTCGTTCGCGCGTGCATTGGCGTTCGACCCGGGCATCCTTGTGCTCGACGAGGCGACCAGCTCGGTCGATTCCGAAATCGAGGCGCGAATCGAGGAGGCGACGGACCGGCTGATGCAGGGCAGAACCAGCCTGGTGATCGCCCACCGCCTTTCGACCGTGCAGGGCGCCGACCGGATCCTGGTCATGCACCATGGCCGGCTCGTGGAGGAAGGAAGCCACCAGGAACTTCTGGCCGAAGAGGGACTGTACCGCCAGCTGCACGAACTGCAGTTCGCGGTAGCGGCGGCCTGAACGGGGCGGTGGATCAGCCCGCCATGTCGGCGGCTCAGCCTGCTACGTCGGCTGGTCCAGGGGACGTACCAGCACCTCGCTGACCGAGACGTGGGGCGGCGCCGTGACGGCGTACAGCACCGCCTGCGCGACATCCTCTGCCTCCAGCGGCTTCTTGCCGGCCCACCGCTCGTTCCAGGCGTCGCGGGCAGCGGCGTCCGGCAGGGTGTCGATCAACTCGGTGTCGACATAACCCGGCTGGATGTCCGTGGAGCGAATGCCGCGTCCGGCACCCAGTTCCAGGTGGAGACCCCACGAAATGCAGCGCACGGCGAACTTGCTGGCACAGTACACGGTCCCACCCGGGAACGGTCGCCGGCCAGCCACGGACCCGATGTTGACGATGTGGCCCGTCCCCTGCTCAAGCATCACCGGCAGCACTGCCCCGATCCCGTGCAGCACACCGTTGACGTTGACGTCCACCATCCGGGTCCAGTCCGACACGCGACCTTCCGCCAGTGGCGACAGGGGCATGATCCCCGCGCTGTTCACCAGGATGTCGATCCGCGCGAATGCCGTCCTGGCCGCATCCGCGACGGCACGCATGTCGTCCATGCGGGTCACGTCGGCGGCAACCGCGAGGGCTCGTGCTCCGCCTCCGCTCAACTCGCGGACGTCCGCCTCGAGACGCTCGATGCGACGGGCCGCCAGCACCACCGCAGCACCCTCCCGCGCCAGCGCATACCCAACCGCCCGGCCAATCCCGGACGATGCCCCGGTGACGATCGCCACCTTCCCTTCCAGACGATGCTCCGACGCCGCAGCTCTCACTGAATGGCCTCCCTGGTTCATGTCCGCGTGCCTGACGGGCGCCGCGCGGCGACCCCCGGTGCGTCCGACCGATGCCCCATGGCGATTCCGGTGACGGCTCGCCCGGCGCGACACGTAGTGGAAACACACATATTCATGTAGGGCAAAACAACCGGATACCCGTCAAACCATTCCATGAAAGGAACACAAAAATGGGTTTCGCAGCCATCGCCATCGTCCTGATCGCCATCGGGGCCATCGTCCGATCCCTCCCGAGTGACGGCGGGAAGGTCCCGACCAAGCTGGCCGGATACGTCATCATGTTCGTAGGGGTCGGCCTTACGTTCCTGAACGCCGTCGTGATGATCCGCGTCGGCGAAGTGGGGGTCAAGCACTTCCTGGGCAGCGTCGATCCCGTGGCTCTGGACCAGGGCCTGCACGTCGTCAATCCGTTCGCCTCCGTGGAACGGATGTCCATCCGCGAGCAGTCCTTCCCGGCCCAGGGCGGTGTCGAGCAGATCGAGGCGCAGACCTCGGAGCAACTCAACGTCGCGCTCGAGGTGTCCATCCTCTTCGAGATCAACGGTGGCAACGCCCCCGATCTCTATCAGCGCATCGGGTCCGAGACCCAGATCAAGCGCAGCATCGTGCTCAACGCGGTCCGCAATGGTGTTCGCGACGCCGTGGCCACCAAGTCGATCAACGAGATCTTTTCCCCCGACCGCCGTGAGGTGGCGATCAGCATGAAGGAGGAGATCCAGGCCAAGGCGGGCGACCGGATCGAGGTCGTGGACGTCTTCGTGCGCGACATCCAGGCGCCGCCCCGGGTACGCGAGGCGATCGAGCAGAAGCTGGAACGCGAGCAGCAGGTCGCCGCCGAGGAATTCCAGACGCAGATCATCCAGGAGCAGGCGCGCCAACAGGCCGAGGAAGCCAAGGGGATCGCGGAGGCCCAGCAGATCATTACCGAAGGGCTGTCGCAGGAGTACCTGACCTTCTTCTACATCCAGCAACTGGCACAGATGCCGGAGGGGTCGCTGGTGTACGTGCCCACCGAGGGCGGAATCCCGCTGATCCGGAATCTGGGCGGCGGAAGGTAGCGCCTCCGGTCGTGGCGCGTGACGTCAAGGGTCGCGGGGTGAGCGGTACGGTGCGCAGGCGGCCGCGGGCGAGACGGCTCGCGGCCGTTGGCGGACTCGTCGTGGTGGCCGCGGTGCTCTGGCAGGGCACCGCATGTTCGCCAATGTACGTGATCAAGGCCGGGTGGGCGGAGGCGAAGATCCTGCGTGCGCGCCAGCCGATTCCCGAGGTGATCCTCGCTCCGACCACGGATGAGCGAACCAGGGGCAAGCTGACGCTCGTACGAGAAGCCCGCGAATTCGCGATGAACGCGCTGGGTCTCGATGTCGGCGACAGCTATACCACCTACACGGAACTCGAGAGCGACACCCTCGCGATGGTCCTGTCCGCCGCCTATCGGGACAGACTCGAGTCACGGACCTGGTGGTTTCCGGTGGTGGGACACGTTCCCTACCGGGGCTTCTTTTCGCTCGACGACGCGCTCGCTGAACAGCGGAAGCTCGAGGAAGAGGGATTCGACACCTACCTGCGCCCCACGGCCGCCTTCAGCACCCTGGGGTGGTTCTCGGACCCGCTGCTCTCCACGATCGTCCGGTACGACGAGGTGGAACTCGTGACGACGGTCATCCACGAGCTTTCCCACAACCATCTCTTCGTGCCCGGCCAGGTGCGCTTCAACGAGAGCTTCGCCAGCTGGGTGGGAAGGACGGGTGCGGCCGAGTTCTTCTGTACGCGTCCGGGTGGGGGTCCGGACACCGTGTGGTGCAACCGCGCCCGCGATCGATGGCGTGACGTGCAGCTGTTCTCGGTGTTCATCGACGGCCTCGTGACGGAACTCGAACGGGTCTATGGCGACACGACCACAACGGCCTCGGCGAAGCTCGGCCGGCGCGACGCGGTGTTTGCCCGGCACATGCGCCTCTTCCACGAGGAGGTCCGTCCCCGTCTGCAGGCGCTGACTTTCTCGGGCTTCGAGTCCACCCCGCTCAACAACGCCACGCTCCTCAGCCGAATGCGCTACTATCACCGTCTCCCCGATTTCGAAACGCATTTGGGTCTAAGCGACGGCTCGCTCAGGGCGGCGATCGAGGAGCTCAGGAGCCGGGTATCCACGGTCGCCGATCCGTTCGAACTGTTGCCTGCGGGCAATTCCCGGGAGCCGCTCGGCTGACGCGAGCCCGACGAGCCGGCGCGGACTGCAAGGCCCCGCGTGCTGTTAGCTTTTAAGGTTGGGCCTCATACCAGGCAACGTTACCCTCCGACCGCGGCGACAGATGTCCACGGAAGCCGACAGGACATACGATCCAGCCACCCTTGAGCGCAGGTGGCAGGCAAAATGGGATCGTGACGGAACCAACTCCTTTACGCTGGAGCGCTTGCGTACTGCGGAGCGGCCGTTTTTCAACCTGATGATGTTCCCGTACCCTTCGGCGGAGGGGTTGCACGTCGGCAACATCTACGCCTTCACCGGCGCTGACGTACATGGACGCTTCAAGCGCCTGCAGGGTCACGACGTGTTCGAGCCGATCGGCTTCGACGCGTTCGGAATCCACTCGGAGAACTTCGCCCTGAAGGCGGGCGTCCACCCCATGGACCTCATTCCGGCCAACGTGGCGAACTTCACGCGTCAGCTTCGGCGGATGGGCGGAATGTTCGATTGGCGTCACACCGTCGACACCACGGCCCCGGAATACTACAGGTGGACCCAGTGGCTGTTCCTGCAGTTCTTCAAGCACGGCCTCGCCGAGCAGAAGGAGGCACCGGTCAACTGGTGCCCCTCGGACATGACCGTGCTGGCTAACGAACAGGTCGTCGTCGGCGCGTGCGAACGGTGCGGCACACCGGTGGAGCAGCGCTTCATCCGCCAGTGGTTCCTGAAGATCACCGAGTATGCGGGGCGCCTGTTGGACAATCTTCCCGGCCTGGATTGGTCCGATACCACGCGCAAGGCCCAGCGAGCCTGGATTCGGCGGTCGCAGGGCGCGGAACTCCGGTTTCCGGTCCTGGGCGCGGACGGAGCCATTGGCAGGGGCGACCCGGACAGCGGCGAGCGGCCCCTCATCCCCGTGTTCACCACACGCCCGGATACGGTGTTCGGGGCCACCTACATGGTCCTGGCACCCGAGCATCCGATGGTGGACTCGGTCACCTCGGACGACTGCCGGGATCGCGTGGACGCCTACCGGTCGCGCACCCAGGCGATGGACCTTGTGGCGCGCCAGAAAATCGAGAAGCACAAGACGGGGGTGTTCACCGGGGGCTACTGTCTCAATCCGGCCACCCGGAAGCCCGTTCCCGTGTGGATCGCCGACTACGTTCTCATGGGATACGGGACCGGCGCCATCATGGCGGTTCCCGGACACGACGAGCGTGACTTCGACTTTGCGACCGCATATGATCTCCCGATCGTCCGCGTCGTCGCCGACGAAGGAGACGACGCCGATACCCCGCTCGAGATTGCGTATGAGTTCCCGCGTGGCAAGCTGGTGAACTCGGGCCGCTACGACGGCATGCGGCCCTCCGAAGCGAAGGCGGCCATTACGGCCGATCTGGCGGCTCAAGGGCTCGCCGAGGCCCAGGTCAACTACCGCCTGCACGATTGGTGCATTTCGCGCCAGAGGTACTGGGGTCCGCCCATCCCGATCATCCATTGCGACGATTGCGGGCCCGTGCCGGTCCCCGAAGAGGATCTTCCAGTCCTGCTGCCCAGGATCGAGGATTTCCGTCCCGACGAGTCGGGTATCAGCCCGCTGGCGAGGGTACGCGACTGGTACGAAGTGCCCTGCCCGAAGTGTGGGCGGGACGCCACCCGCGAGACCGACGTGTCGGACACCTTCCTGGACAGCGCCTGGTACTTTCTCCGATACCCGTCGACAGATTTCGACGATCGGCCCTTCGACGCGGACATCACCCGGCGCTGGCTCCCCGTCGACACCTATATCGGCGGGAATGAGCACGCCGTGCTCCATCTGCTCTATTCCCGGTTCGTCGTGATGGGTTTGCACGACATGGGCTGGCTCGATTTCGAGGAGCCCTACGACAGGTTCCGCGCCCACGGGCTGATCATCCGGGAGGGCGCAAAGATGTCCAAGAGCAAGGGCAACGTCATCGTGCCCGATCCGATCATCGAGCGGTACGGCGCCGACACGTTCCGCCTGTACCTCATGTTCCTCGGGCCTTTCATGGCCGGTGGCGACTACCAGGATCGAGGCATCTCGGGACCGCACGGTTTCCTTCACCGGCTCTGGGAGTCGATCGTGCCGCGCGATGGCGAACTTCGCGAAGGCGCTCTGGACGCGGATCTGGAACGGAAGCTGCACCGCACGATCAAGCAGGCGACACGGCAGATAGCCGAATTGCGCTACAACACGGCGATCGCCGCCATGATGGAATACCTGAACGCGGCGCGGGCCGGCGGACGTACACCCAGCCGGGCCGAGGTCGAGCCCATGGTACCCCTGATCGCGCCGTTCGCTCCCCACATGGCTGAGGAGTTGTGGCAACGCCTGGGGCACCACGAGAGCATCTTCGCCAGCGCCAACTGGCCCGCCTTCGATCCCGAAAAGGCGGTGGAGCACCAGGTCCGCATCGCGGTGCAGGTAAACGGCAAGGTGCGTGGCACGGTTGCCGCGCCGGCGGGCGCCGACCAGGAGGCTGTGGCCGCCCTCGCCCGCGCCGAAGAGAACGTGGCGCGTCACCTTGCGGGGATGGATGTCCGGCGCATCATCCACATCAAGGATCGGCTGCTGAACTTCGTTGTCGCGAGGGAAGCCGTAAGAGTCCAGTGATCAACACGAAACGAGGCTGAGCCATGCCCCTGGCCGCGGGCACGTCGACGACCATCGAGCAACTTGCAATCGACACCATCAAGACACTGGCCATGGACGCGGTCCAGGAGGCCAACTCGGGGCATCCGGGCACGCCCATGGCACTTGCCCCCGTCGGCTACGCCCTCTGGACCAGGCACCTGCGGCACAACCCCCGCGACCCGGGCTGGATCGACCGCGACCGATTCGTTCTTTCCGCCGGCCACGCGTCCATGCTCATCTACAGTCTCCTGTACCTGACCGGATACGACCTGACGCTGGACGACATCAGGCGCTTCCGGCAGTGGGACAGTAAAACGCCCGGCCACCCCGAGTACGGCCACACGCCCGGCGTCGAGACCACGACCGGACCCCTGGGCCAGGGCGTCGCCAATTCGGTTGGAATGGCGTTGGCGGAACGCTGGCTCGCGAACCGCTACAACCGGCCCGGCCACGGTGTCGTGGGTCACCGTACCTATGCGCTGTGCTCCGACGGCGACCTCATGGAGGGGATTTCCCACGAGGCCGCGGAAATTGCCGGACACCAGGGACTCGGCAAACTGACCTGGATCTTCGATGACAACCGGATCACCATCGAGGGCGCAACCGATCTGGCCACCGCCACGGATCAGTCTCAACGCTTCCAGGGGTACGGCTGGCACACCTTGACGGTAGCGGACGGCACGGATCTGGAAGCCATCGATGCAGCTCTACTGGCCGCGAGGGCCGAGACCGAGCGTCCGTCACTGATTGTCCTGCGAACGACCATCGCGGAAGGAAGCCCCAATATGGCGGGCACGGCGGCCACCCACGGGGCACCGCTTGGGATGGACGAGATCGAGGCGACCAAGCGCAACATCGGGTATCCGTCCCTGGAGCCCTTCCATGTGGAGCCCGCCGCCCGGGAGCATTGGCGCCGCGCGGCGGCCGGCAGGGCAGTGCACCAGGAGGCATGGCACCGGCGTTTCGAGGCGTATCGCGCCGAGTTCCCCGAACTGGCCTCCGAGTTCGAGGCCGTCATGGCGGGCGAACTGCCCGACGGGTGGGACGATGCGCTGCCGGATCTGTCGTCGGCTCCGGCAACCGCGACGCGGAACCACTCGGGCAAGGTGCTGCAGGGCGCTGCGAGCGTTTTGCCGACGATGCTCGGCGGCTCCGCGGATCTTGGGGGCTCGAACAAGACCGACATCGTCGGCAGCGGGGATTTGCTCCGCGACAATCCCGGCGGGAGGATCGTTCACTTCGGCGTGCGCGAGCACGCCATGGGGGCGATCATGAACGGAATGGCCTTGCACGGTGGGATTCACCCCTTCGGTGGCACCTTCCTCATCTTCTCGGACTACATGCGGCCCTCGATTCGGCTTGCCGCACTCATGGGGCTTCCGGTCACGTACGTGTTCACCCACGACAGCATCGGCCTGGGCGAGGACGGGCCGACGCACCAGCCCATAGAGCAGCTAGCCGCGCTCCGGGCCATTCCCGGCCTCCTGGATCTCCGTCCCGCGGACGGCCCGGAAACGACCGAAGCATGGCGTGCAGCGCTCACATATCGAGAGGGGCCGTCGTTTCTCGCCCTGACCCGCCAGACCGTGCCCGTGATCGCCAGGGGACGCGGAGAACCGTCAGCCAACCGGCTTCACCGGGGAGCCTACGTGCTACGAGACGCTCCAGATGGCACCAGTCTCGACGCTGCCGTTGTCGCGTCGGGATCCGAAGTGGCAGTCGCCATCGAAGCGCGCGAGCAATTGGCTGCCGAGGGCATCGGCGTGCGTGTCGTGAGCATGCCGAGTTGGCGCCTGTTCGCGGCTCAGCCTGCCAGCTACCAGGAACAGATCCTCCCGCGCCACGTACTGAAGGTATCGGTCGAAGCCGGCAGCACCATGGGATGGGAGCGATGGGTGGGGAGCGGAGGCACTTCAATCGGCATCGACGCTTTCGGTGCTTCGGCGCCGTTTCAGGAGATCTATCGCCAATACGGAGTCACGGCGGAAGCTGTGTGTGATGCCATTCGACGTCGGCATCTCAGGAACGGATGAACCGACGGACATGAATGGCCGTGCGCCGCGTCGCGGGATCCGTCGTCGGGATGTTCGGCCGATCATCGCCGCTCTTGTACTTGTTGCCGCCGGGACGGCCACCGACGCGTCTGCGCAGGACACCACATCGGTGGCGCGCGACACTCTCGTCATGGAAGTGCGCGGGCTGAGAGTGGAGGTGCCGCGCCCGGCGACCACCACCGGAGGCACCAGCGCCGTCGAAGTCTCCCTCGATTCGGCGGGAGTTCTCGCCGCCCCGACCATGGAGGACTTCCTTCGCCGGATGCCAATGATCCAGGTTCGGGCAAACTCCCGCGGCGAGGCGCAGCCCGACATGCGTGGCGCGGAAGACCGTCAAATCGCGATCCTGCTCGACGGCATCCCGCTGACCGTGGGATGGGATCACCGAACCGACATGTCTGTCATCCCCCTCACGGCTTTCCGTAATGTCACGCTCCTGCGCGGGCTCTCCTCGATGCTGCACGGGCCGAACGTTCTGGGCGGAGCCATCGAATTCGACATCGGACGGGGCACATCGCTGGAAGGACCTGTCCCACCGTTTGTCGGGGCCCTGTCGGTTGACGAAGCAGGAGGGAGAAACGCGAGCGCAACGGCCGGCACGCTGCTCGAGCGGGATGCGTCCGCATGGACCGTGCGCGGTGGTGGCGCATACCGGGACAGCCCCGGTGTGACGGTGCCGGGCAGCGCCGGCGAGGATGACGATCTGAACCGGGCGCTGCTCGCCGACGCCGAAGGGCGGCGCCTCAATTCCGACCGGCGGCTGATCGACGGCTTCCTTTCCACCCGCTACCGGGGAGAGGGCGGGGCCTGGTTCTCAACCCTTGTCAGCGCCGCGGGGATCGAGCGGGGAGTACCGCCGGAAACGCACGTCGAGGACCCTCGACTTTGGCGCTATCCGCACCAATCGCGCCTGTTCCTGACGCTGTCGGGGGGTACCGGCAGGCGGAGCACGCGCTCCGGTGAAGGTGATCTCCAGGCCAGCCTTGGCATGAACCGGTCGACGACCAAGATCGACGAATACGCCACCGCGGCATATCGGACCGTCGTGGACGGCGAGAGGGGCGAGACCTCGACATTGACGGGGCGTATCCTGGGAGACCATCTGTTCGATCTCGGGGCCGACGTACGCAGCGCGCTTACCGTTGCCAACGTCAGCCACACCGAGACGTTCGCATCCGGCGGAACCCTCGATTATCAACAGCGTCTGTGGAGTCTCGGAGGCGAACTGGAGATCGGCGGGGGGGGTGTCGAGGGAGGAAGCGGTGGCACGCGCTGGACATTCGGGGCCTCGGTGGACGGGTCCAACACGCCGCGCTCGGGCGACAAGCCGCCGCTGGGCACCCTCTGGGACTGGGGCATGCGCACCGGGATCACCCGCTCGGGCATGGGCGGCGACGCCCTCTATCACGCGGGGCTGAGTCGGCGCACGCGATTCCCATCGCTTCGCGAGTTGTACTCGGGGGCTCTGGGACGGTTCGAGCCCAATCCCGAACTTCGACCCGAGAGCCTGGTCGCCGGCGAGGCCGGGGTCACAATCAGCATCGGTGAAACGCGACTGCAGATGGTCGGCTTTCACCACAGGCTCAGGGACGGAATCGTGCGCACCAGCACGGTGACCACGGAAGGCCCCCGTTTCAAGCGCGTCAACCGCGACGAGGTGCGGTCCACCGGACTCGAGTTGCTCACGGCCGGAACCAGGGATGCCTTCACTTTCGGCGGCGGCCTCACCCTGCAACGGATACGCATCCGCGATCCCGGCGTGCCCGGGGAGAACCACAGGGCGGAGTATGCGCCAGCTGTTTCGGGCACGCTCAAT
This sequence comes from Gemmatimonadota bacterium, assembly GCA_028874905.1. Taxonomy (GTDB): domain Bacteria; phylum Gemmatimonadota; class Gemmatimonadetes; order Longimicrobiales; family Gaopeijiaceae; genus Bin94. The sequence goes on along the minus strand of JAPPGZ010000059.1, from coordinate 30,376 downwards.
CTGGGTGTCATTGTCCCAAGGGAAGTCACCGTAGACAGCTTCCTCAGGTTCCGCGGGGTTCAATACTGCCAGAACGTGGAGGTCACGGGGCTGGAGCGAATGGACGCCAGCGCCACCCTGGACCTGGAGGCCCGGAAGGTGTTCGTGGCCGGGCGCAGCGGGTCGGGCCGAACCGTGGACGTCGCCCTGGGGGCGGCCAATCTCACCGACTCCGTCGTGCTGGACCAGTGCGGCCTGCCCCAGCCCGGCCGCACATTGCGGATTCAGGTCAGCGTGCGTTGAGGAGCCCGTAGACAGAGCCTCAACGCTCTCGCGCCAGGGACCTGAGCAGGCCGGCGATCATGAACAACAGCACGACGCTCACGGGCAGGGCGGCAGCTATGGCAGCAGTCTGCAGGGCCTGGAGACCGTCGGCCAGCAGGAGCACCGCGGCCACAACACCAATGCCGAGCCCCCAGACGATGCGGAAACGCCGTGGGGGGTGGGCGTCGCCCAGGCTCAGCAGGGTGGTGATGACGAGGGTGCCGGAGTCCGAGGACGTGACGAACCACGTCGCCAGCAGGAGAGTGGCGGTGGCGGACATGGCCCAGGTGAGCCAGCCAATGTCGCTCATTCGGTCGATGGTCGCGAAGAGCGCGGCTTCGTAATTCGCATCCCGCACCAGTTCCATGATCCCGGCCGTTCCGACGCCACCCGCGGCGTTGAGTTCCAGATGGATGGCGTTGCCGCCAAAAATCCCGAACCACAGCAGCACCAGCCCCGTCGGGACGAACATCACGCCCACGATGAACTCGCGCAGCGTGCGCCCGCGGGAGATGCGGGCAATGAACGTGCCGACGAAGGGCGCCCAGGAGATCCACCATCCCCAGTAGAAGATCGTCCAGCTGTTCTGCCAGGCGGCTTCCCCCGGATCATCCGCGATCCAGAATGACATCGGCACCAGGCGCCACATGTACTCGCCAAGCGAAGATGCGACGAATCCGGCAAGCCAGCTGACCGGGCCCAGCAACAGGAAGCACCCGAGAAGGAGAAGGCTCAGGCGGATGTTCCATTCGGACAGGATGCGGATGCCGCGGCTCACGCCGGACACCGCCGACAGGGTGGCCGCCAGCGAGATGGCGGCGATGAGCGCGACCTGCGTGACGACACCCGGGTCAAGGCCGAGCAGGACGTCCAGTCCGGTGGCCATCTGGCTTGCACCGAGGCCCAGGGAGGTGGCGATGCCGAAGACCCCGCCGAACACGGCCAGCAGGTCCACGAGGTCGCCGATCGGGCCATAGATCCGCTCGCCCACAAGCGGGTACAGAGCGGAGCGCAGGGTCAGCGGCAGCTTCTTGCGAAACCCGAAATAGGCGAGGCACAGCCCGACCACGACGTACACGGACCATCCGTGTATGCCCCAATGGAAGTAGGTGACATGCATGGCCTGCACGGCGCGCTGCTCGTTGAGCAACACGGCCCCCGCCAGGTCGGCGCCCGGGTTGTTGGGGTAGCCCGCAGACTGGCTGTTGTCGAAGTAGAAGAGCGGTTCGGCGATGGAGAAAAAAAGCAGTCCGATCCCGATGCCTGCCGAGAACAGCATGGCGATCCAGGAGGACGTTTTGAACTCTGGTACCGCTCCGTCCTCGCCGAGCCGGATCCTGCCAAACCGGCTGAACGCCAGAACCAGACAGGTAAGTACTGCGGCGGCGACGACCAGGATGTAGAACCAATCGAGTGTGCCCTCAATCCAGGCGCGGATGCGGCCGAAGACGGCACCAGCGGCGTCGACGTCCCAAATCGTGGCCAGGACAAAGGCCAGAACGACAGCCTTGGCGGCCAGCGCCATGGCCGGATTCAGCCCCTTCCACAGCCCGGCGTCCGCCGTGGCTCGCCGGCGCCACCCACCCATGAGCGTACCCCTGCGCTGCGTCAGAACGAGATGGTCGTGGTCATGGATATGGTTCGGGGCGCCCCGAGCCAGGCGGCGTTCTCGGTGATCGCAGACAGATAGGGGGTGTCGCGCAGGTTGTTCGCGACGATGGAGAACTCCGTCGACCGGAACAGGTTGCTCAGCGCCTCCCCCCGGAATGTGACGTAGGCGTCCACGGTCCAGTAGGCGTCGGTGTACCAGTCCGCAGTCAGACTGACGCGGCGCGCTGCCGTGTACTTCGCGGACAGCCCGCCGCCGAGGGGTCCATCCCGGTCGAGGGAAACGACCCACAGCCGGGGCGGCACGCCGGCCACGTCGGTGCCGGGCACGATCCCCTGGCTGGCGTCGACGAGCGGATCGTCAGTCCCGGCATACTTGGAGTCGTTGAGTGTGAGGGCGGTGTAGAGGGATGTCCGACCCGACAACGCCACGGTAGTAGCCAACTCGATGCCGCTGGTCTCGATGCCGCCCGCGTTGAAGTAGGCCCCCCCTCCGGGGATGAGATAGTTGGGGCCCGCGGGCGTCTGCGGACCGAGGTAGAAGATCCGGTTGTCGAAGTCGATGGAATACAGGGTGGCGCTCAGGGCGACCCTCTCGCCGGCGTACTGGACGCCGACATCGACGTTGGACGCGGTCTCGGGCTCGAGGCGGTCCAGGCTGCGGCCCGGCACCTCGAGCAGGTTGCTGCCGATCGCTCTGAAGTTCTCGGCGTAGCCCACGAACACGTCGAGTCCCTCGACCGGCGTCTCCCAGGTGACGCCGCCGGAGAGGAGCAGGTCCGAGTCGGAATCGACATCGAGCGTCCGGTCGATCCCGAACTGGTCCTCGCGCGACACGGAGATGAGGTACTGCTTGACCCCGGCGGTGAACTCGAACGACCCGAAGTACAGCGTCTCCTCGGCGTACCATTTGAAGACGCTCTGCGGAAACTCCCACTCGTACTGGTGCCAGTACGCCTGATAGTCCCACTTGAAGTTGATCGCAGGATCCAGAATGCGGTGCCAGTCGCGACCGAGATCGCGCCGCGAGTCTTCGTACCAGATGCCTGCGCGCAGCACGCTGCCTCGTCCCTGGTCGAACAGCGCGGACCACTCCCCATCGATGTTCGCGCCGAGACGGTTCTTCCCGTAGTGGCTGTGACGGTACGACTGCACCGCGCTCGCCCCCGGGTGGCATGCCGGATCGACCTCCGGTCCGCCCGAGCCGTAATAGTTGAAGATGTAGGACGACGTGCACCCCGGCACCGGGCCAACGGCCACTCCGTTGCCGTCCACGAACCGGATCACGCCGAGCTGGGTACCGCCCCGCACCGGCGGGTTGCCCGCCAGCTCCGACTCGGGTCCGCCTCCGTCGTCCACCACGTCGACGATGTAGGGGGGCAGCCAGTCGCCCCGCCCCCAGTTGCGATGCCGGTATGCGCCCGCGCTGAGCGAGATCAGCTCGCTGACGGACCAGTCGGCCTTGACGTAGGTGAGCGTGTTCTTGCGCCGCGTCTGCCAGCCGGGCCGGTAGAACTGGTTCAGGTAGGGCACGCCCGGCCAGTGGCCGATCAGGCGGTCCCAGCGCGGGTCGGCCCGGAAGTCCGCGTCGCTGTAGAGCCGCTGGTAGACGTCCTCGTGGATGTCGTCGTAGGAGAGGTAGCCGGTCAGTTCGAGGTCGCCGTGCAAAGACACGATCTTGGCGGCGAAGTGCTCCCGCTCGTTCCGTGCCGAGCCCTCCATCCAGTCGGTCGCCTCCTGGCGGATCGCGGCGATCCAGGCCCGCGTCGTGCCACCGAACAGCGATCCGGTCTCGACCCGTGCGGCGAACCGCTGGCCCTCGTTCTCGCCGATCGTGACCGAGGCTGTCCGGCTTGCCTCCTCCGCGGGGTCAGCTGTCAAGAAGTTGAGCGTCCCGCCCAGCGCCTCGACCGAGCGCGAGGCGATGTCGGCGGTCCCCTGCGAAACCTCGACGCCGCCCAGGTTGATCGGGTCCACGAACCGGTTCGCCTTCGCGCCGCTCCAGTAGTCCGACGTGCCGTTGGGGAATCCGTCGATCGTGGTGCCGATCTGCACGTCGTTGATCGTCGACTGGAACCCGCGCATGACCACGTTGCTCGACCAGTCGTCAAAGGCGTACGCGTCTCCCTCCTGGACCGAGACGCCGGGAAGGTTGTCGATCACCGACGTGACGGCCGTGATGCTCGACTGCTGCCTCATCATCGGCTCCGCGACGAAGTTTCGCGCGAATACCGCGGGCTCCTCCGCAACCACGCTGATCGGATCCAGCTGGAAGACGGGCTGCAGAACGATCGGTACGACCTCGACGGCACCCGCGCGCACGGTTATGCGAACCTCCCGCGCCGAGTAGCCGGCCAGGCTGGCGGTCACGATGTGGTCGCCGGGCGCCACCCCGGTGAACTCGTAGGCTCCCGCCGTATCCGTGACGGTCTCCAGGTCCAGGCCGACACCGGTCGCCGTCAGCTGCACGCCGGCCAGGGGGTTGCCGAACACGTCCTCGACCGTTCCCCTGATGGTTCCTCCGGACTGGGCGGCCGCCGGCGCAGCGGCCAGCAGCAACAGAAGCGTGGCCCGGGCACAGATGGATCGAAACAGGCTGAGGTCCCCGTTCATAGGGCGATTCTCCCTTGGGGGCTATGGGACTGCATAGGCCGGGGCGCGTGACTGTGGACCTACGATAGTCCCGTTGCCGAGTATCCGCGAATCCAATGGGCTCGCATCGGGTCGCCTTGCTACAGGGCGTGCCAGCCGACATGCTGAACCGGCCCCGGCGGTCGTGCTGGCGACCCATCCACCTCCAACCACGCAACCGGAGAACCCCGGCGATGATCCATCAACCGACCAGCGTCGACCAGTCCGACAGAATCGTGCCGATCAACCTGCGCCAGAGCGGCCGTACGCCGGTCGAGATGCTCATCTCGACCAGGGTCCGCAAGTCCCCCTACTGGCATCTTTCACATGATGCGGGGTGCTGGCGGGCTACCGTCTACAACCGCATCTACCACCCCCGCGGCTACGTTCGGCCGGAGAACGGTGGCGCGACCGTGGAGCACGAGGCGCTGACCCGGGACGTTACGGTGTGGAATGTCGCTGTGGAGCGTCAGATCCGGGTCAGGGGACCGGACGCGGAACGGTTCACCGACTACGTGATCACCCGGGACGCGACGCGGATCGAGCCGATGCACGCGAAATACGTCATCTGCTGCGACGAGAAGGGCGGCATTCTCAACGACCCCGTGCTGCTGCGGCTCTCCGAGGACGAGTTCTGGTTCTCGCTGGCCGACTCCGACCTTCTGTTCTGGCTGCAAGGCGTGAATGTCGGGCTCGGGATGGAGGTGGAGATCGACGAAATCGACGTCTGTCCGCTGCAGATCCAGGGACCGAAGTCGCTGGATCTCATGGCCGACCTGGTGGGTGAAGGCGTTCGGGACATTCCGTACTACGGGCTCATGGACGCGGAGATCGCGGGCTGTTCCGTGGTGGTCTCCCAGTCCGGCTTCTCGGGCGAGAAGGGGTACGAGATCTATCTTCGGGACGCCACCCTTCACGCCGAGAAGCTGTGGCGCGCCGTGCTCGCGGCCGGTGAGGCGCACCGCTTGATGGTCATCGCTCCGGGCCACCAGCGCCGGATCCAGGCCGGTATCCTCTCCTGGGGGCAGGACATCGACCACGAGACGAGTCCGTTCCAGTGCAACCTGGCCTACCAGGTGCCGCGCGAGAAGAATGGGGACTACGTCGGGCGGGCCGCGCTGGAGCGCCAGCGCGCCGAGCTCGACGCCGGGCGCTGCCCGTTCGCGATCGTCATGGCGGGGATGACATTGGGCGGAAAACCCATTGACGACTACGCCCCGGATTTCTGGCTCGTATCGGACGCGGACGGCGGCGACCCGATCGGCTATCTCACATCGCCGTGGTACGCCCCGGAACTGGGCTGCAACATCGCGCTCGGGTACGTACCCGCCGGGAAGTCGGCCGTCGGTACGGAGCTGACGGTGTGGCTGCCCGACGAATACGCGAGCGAGCCGGGCCGGCCGGATCCTGCGCGCGTGTGCGAGGTACCCTTCCGCCCTTCCGTGAACCCCAGCGCCCGCGAGGTGGCCGCGGCCCGGGGCCTCGACGCGACGGTCTGAGGGGGCGCTGGTCGTCGGCGGCCGTGTAGCTTCAGAGCAGCTTCAGAGTACCCGCAGAGTAGTCTTCAGAGTAGCCGCAGATCCGCCCAAGGCGGCCCGGCAGCCTCAGATCCGCCCGCCGAGCCGCAGCCACCTGAGGTGGTTGCGCACGTTGTCGTGCTCGAAGTAGGCGTCCTGCAGGTGGCGCTGTCCCTTTGAGCGCAGCGCGGTGCGGCCGTGCAGGACGCGGTGCCCGGCGCACAGCAGGATCTGTCCGCCCTCCAGGCGGAAGGTGACCTGGGCGTCGGGCGAATTGACGCGTCTGGACAGCTCGTGGTAGGCCGCGTAGAACTCTGCGAGCCGCGGCTCCGAGAGCGGGAGGGTCTGCATCTGCGCGGTGTTGAAGCGCACCATCGTGACCTCGCCGTCGTTGTCCACCTCGATCATCGGGTTGACCGCGTAGCACTCATGTTCCGCGCTGAAGAGGCGGAACGGAACCGGCACGCCACACAGCACGTCGAACTTGTCGGGGTGTTCCGCCCGGAGTTCGCTGAGCAGGCCGAAGCCGTCCACGACGACGGATTCCCCACCCTCGCACTCATTCACCAGCATGTGCAGCGCCTGCACGTTGGGCGGCCAGGTGTAGCTCGTGAAATCGTTGTGCGGCGCGACCGCCAGACCCGTGTGCGCGATGTTGTATCCCTTCGGGTCGAGCTTGACGTTGTGAATGCGCTCGAACAGCACTTCGCGGATCGGCCCCAGGCGGGCCGTGAGCTGCTCCGATGAATCCGGCTCGGTGGGCGCGTCCACGAGCACGCAGACGCCCGTCCGCAGAAACTCCTCGATCAGCTCCGCTGCCACGCGGTCGTTCGCCAGGAACCGTTGGTAGTCGAACCGCCGCGGCTGGAACGCGCCGTCCCAGTACTGCAGTTTGAAGCGGGGCAGCCTCAGCAGGCCATGGATCTCGCTCGACAGGTAGCGGCTGCGGTGTCCGTCCGGCCAGGCTATGGAGACGGCCTCGTCCGCGGACCCGGCGCCCTCGATGCCGACCTGCGCCGGTCTGAGGTCGCCGGGGACCCGGAAGAGGTGGAAGCGCTTCTCGGAAGTCTGCACGACGCGGCACTCGCCGCACCCGCAGTTGTCGCGCAGCCAGAGGTAGGGAAGATCGGTCTGGTCGCCGCTGCTCCAGACCACGGACAAGGCATGCGCGTCCCGGGCGAGGCTGCTGATCGACTGATCCATGATGTATCAGAGTGCGCCCCTCCCGCGAGTGTCAAGCGCCCGCGTCCCTTGACACCGCGTTCCGCCCGCGCCCACGCTCCCAGCGGAAAGTCCTCATGGAAAGTCCTCATGGAGCGAGTTGACAGGCATGGACGACATGAATCAGCCGAACAGCCCGGTGGTGAGTTTCATTCACATGGCGGACGGGACCCGGGAAGACTATCAGCTGCTTGCGCGTCTCGAGGACGAGTTCGCGGCCGGCACCGCCGACCGGGTGCTGGCGCACCTGCGTGAACTGTCCGGCTCGGTGGGCGGCTACCGGGTGGACCGGCTGGAGCATTCCGTGCAATCGGCCACCCGTGCGTACCGCGACGGCGCGGACGAGGAGATGGTCGTGGCGGCGCTCCTCCACGACATCGACGATCTCCTGGCTCCGCACAGCCACGGCGAGCTGGCCGCGCTGCTGCTGCGTCCCTACGTCAGCGAGCGAACCTGGTGGATCGTCCGCCACCATGGGCTGTTTCAGTACTTCTACTACGCCCATCACGTGGGCGGCGACCGCCACGCGCGCGACAAGTTCCGCGAGCACCCCTGGTATCAGGACGCCGTGGACTTCTGTCACCGCTGGGACCAGTGTTCGTTCGATCCCGACTACGATACCCTGCCCCTGGAGTTCTTCGAGCCGATGGTGCGCCGGATCTTTGCGCGCGAACCATTCGCGCATGAGTGAGCGACGCACCGCGCCGTCCAGAGCCAGGGTCGCCGTCGTCGGCGCCGGCATCGTCGGCAACTGTCTGGTCGAGCACCTGGCGAAGCTCGGCTGGGACGATCTGGTACTGATCGACAAGGGCCCGCTCCCCAACCCCGGCGGATCGACCGGCCACGCATCCAACTTCATCTTCCCCGTCGATCACGGACGTGAAATCGCGCTGATCACCCTCGAGAGCCAGCGCCAGTACGAAGCGCTCGGCGTCAACACGACCTGCGGCGGAATCGAGGTCGCGCGCACCGAAGAGCGCATGGAGGAGCTTCGCCGCCGCATGACCTCGGCGCGTGTGTGGGGCATCGAAAGCGAGCTCCTGACGCCTGGACAGGTCGTCGCAAAAGTCCCGTTCGTCGACCCCGACGTGATCCTCGGCGGCTTCCATACGCCGAGCGTGTCGGTCGTCGACTCGGTGAAGGCGGGCACGATCATGCGCGAGCGCGCGCTGGCCCGGGGTGTGCTCACCGTACTGAGCGAGACCGAAGTCACCGGCATCGAGGTCGACCACGTTCCCCTCGGCCGCCCCCGCATCCGGGCGGTGGCCACGACCCGCGGCACCATCGAGGTCGACTACGTGGCCATTGCCTGCGGAGTCTGGAGTCCGCGCATTGCCGCCATGGCCGGCGCCACGATTCCGCTCACCCCGGCGGTGCACCAGATGGCGGACTTCGGCCCCATCGAACTGCTGCTGGCAACGGGCAACGAGATCGGCTACCCCATTGTGCGCGATATGGATTCGTTCATGTATGAAAGGCAGAGCGACGGAGCCATGGAGGTGGGGTCATACGCGCATCGCCCGATCCTGATCCGGCCCGAGGAGATTCCCTCCGTCACGGAGGCGGAGCGCTCTCCCACCGAGCTGCCCTTCACGCCCGGCGACTTCGCGCCCCAACTCGAACACGCACGTGAGATCATGGGTGAACTCCTCGCCGGCACCGAGATGCAGTACGCCATCAACGGCCTGCTCTCTCTCACACCCGACACCCAGCAGCTGCTGGGCGAGACCGCCGAGGTGGCGAACCTCTGGTCGGCGGCAGCCGTGTGGGTGCGCGAGGGCCCCGGCTCGGCGCGCGTGATCGCCGAATGGATGACCCACGGATACCCGCGCCTCCTGGATCCGCACGAGTCGGATGTCACCCGCTTCCAGCCCCATGAGCGCACGGGGCGCCACGTCCGTACGCGCTGCGGCGAGCACTTCCGGAAGACGTACGGGATCGTGCATCCGCGCGAGCAATGGGAATCCGCGCGCGGGGTCAACCGGTCGCCATTCCACCCCCGCACCGAGGCGCTTGGCGCCGAGTTCTACGAAGCGCGGGGATGGGAGCGCCCGCAGTGGTACGACTCCAACGAGGACCTGGTCGAGCGCTACAACGTCCCGGACCGCCCCCACGAGTGGGACCGGCGCTGGTGGTCGCCGATCATCAACGCGGAACACCTGCACCTGCGCGAGAAGGTCGGCGTGGTCGATCTGGGCGCGTTCCAGATCTTCGACGTCTCCGGGCCCGGCGCGCTCCGGTACCTGGAGCGGTTGACGGTCAACGCATGTGAGCGCCCGATCGGGAGTTCCATCTACACGCCCCTTCTGACGCCGGACGGAGGCTTCCGCGCCGATCTGACGATCCAGAGGCTCGCCGAGCACCGCTTTCGCGTCGTCACCGGCGTGCTCGACGGCGCGCGCGACGCCTTCTGGTTCCGCAAACACCTTCCCACCGACGGCTCGGTGCAATTCGAGGACCACTCGTCGGCGATATCCACGCTCGGGGTTTGGGGACCGGACGCGCAGGCGCTGGTCTCGAGAGTCGCGGACTGCGGCCTGACCCAGGAGGAGTTCCCGTACGGCACGGTGCGGGAAGCGCTCATCGACGGGATTCCCGCCATCCTGCTGCGCATCTCCTACGTCGGGGAGAGCGGCTGGGAGATCTACACTCGCACCGAGCACGGCCTGGCGCTCTGGGACGCGATCCTGGGCGCTGGCCGGGCGGTCGACGCGCGGCCCGTGGGGATTGGTGTCTACGGCACCACCGCGCGCATGGAGAAGGGCTACCTGCTCATGGGCGCCGAACTCACTTCCGAGTATTCACCGGTCGAGGCCGGCCTGGCACGGCGCCACGTGAAGCGGGCGGACTTCATCGGCAAGGCGGCGTTCCTGAAGGCCCGCGAGCAGGGGCCCGCGGCGCGGATGTGCACGCTCACCATGGACGATCACGTCAGCGCGTCCGGCACCCCGCGCTTTCCGACGGGCGGAAACGAGCCGATCCTCACGCCGGGAGGAGACCGTATCGTGGACACGCTGGGCCGGGAGTCCCGAGTGACCTCTGCCGGGATGGGCCCATCCTTAGGGAAATACCTGCTGATGGCCTGGCTGCCGGCCGAACTCGTCCAGGTCGGCGAGCGGCTGCAGGTGATGTACATGAACGATTGTTTCCCGGCCACGGTGGCCGCGGTCGGCACGGGGCTGTTCGACCCGTCCGGCGGCAGAATGAAGGCGTAGCGTCCAGCTTAGCTTTACTTAGCTTAGCTAGACTAGACTAAGCTCATTCTAGACGACCTCCAGCACTTCCACCGGCAACCAGCCGACCTTTCCGTCCGCCAGCACGATCTCGGCCCATTCTCCCGCCCGCCGATCGATTCTCACCATGGTGCCTTCGTGGAGCGTGAAGACCGTCAGTCCGCCTTCTTCCGACGGAGCGCTGAGCACGCGTGCTTCCGCCGCCATGACGACCGCCTCTTCTGGAAGCGCCCACCCGGCCTCACGGATCAACAGCGTCCCGCCGAGGACCACGGTTCCCACCGCCCCTGCGTACACGATCCTGCGCAGCGCCGCAGCGCGCCGCCCGCCGAAGCGGCCCAGCACCAGCAACACCGAAGCCGAGCCGAGCAGGATGTAGCAAACGGCGACCATCGCCTCGAGCCATCCACGCGGCACGAGCGTCATCCACCACTCGAACGCCGAGAGTACCCAGAAGCGCGGCAGGGGCTCGATCCTGTCCTGAAGCATCCGCGTGACGAGCGCCAGGTTCGCCTGGATGTCCTCGTTGGCGGGATCCAGTCGGGCCGCACGCTCGTAGTTGAGGACGGCGTGCCCGACATCGCCGAGCCGGAAGTGCGCGTTGCCGAGGTTGTAGTAGACCTCGACCGACTCGAAGCCGCCCTCCAGAACGGCGCGGTAGCTGGCCGCGGCCGCGCTGAAATCGCCCTCCTGGTACAGGCGGTTGCCCTCGTCGAAGAGTGCCTGCTGGGCACTGAGCGCCCTCGGCACCACGGGCAGGCACAGGGCGGCGGCGAGGAGCGCTGCAACCGCGAGCCGGACGCCGGCCGCGAGGCGCGCGCTGGCCGGGCGGCGCGGGGCGCGGCGCTTCATCGAGACAGCTCCCGTGCCAGGTCGCCCATGATCCCCGCCGCACGCTCCAGGACGCGCTCGGGTGCTTCCCTGTCCGCTCCGACCGGCGCAAACCGCTGCCGGTCACAGTCGTCGAGACACGCGAAGAGGCGCTCCAGTGTTTCCGCCGATGCGCCGCGCCGCGCCGCGACCCGTCCCGCTTCCTCCCGGACCAGTCCCGCCTCGGCAAGGTTCAGCTTGTCCGCCAGCAGTCCCTGAAGCGCTCCGGCGACCTCCGCGTAGAACTCCCGCGGGTCACCGCCCGCGAGACTCCGCGCGCGCGCCAGCCGTTTCCTCGCCATTCGGTCCGCCCGCCTCACCCTGGCGTAGGCGACATCGCCCTCGAGGCGGTCCCGGTGACGGCGGAAGACCATCGCGCCCCCCACGGCGGCCAGCGGCAACAGCAGTACCACCCAGAACGCGCCGGTCGCATACGCGGGCAGGCCCACCCTTCTGAAGCGCGGGGTGCCGACGTGGATGAAACGGATCTCCTCGCGGATGGTCTCCACGGCCGTGGGGACGGCGCCCGCACCCTCTCCTTCCGCCGCGTCACCCGTGACGGTGATCTCCAGGGGCTGGGACCGCGCACTGCCGTAACGCTCCGAAGCGGGATCGAAGTACGCGACCTCGACCCCCGGGACGATCAACTCGCCGGGCACCCGCGGGATCAGCACGTATTCGAAGCTGCGGCTGCCCTGCAGGCTGCCTCCGCCCTCGGCGATGCGCTCGCTGGTCTCGGGGGGAAACGTCTCGAACTCGACCGGGAAATCGATGTCGGGCGGCGCAAGAGTCCGCAGGTTGCCGGTCCCGGAGTATTCCACCGTCAGGGTCACGGCCTCGTTGGTCTCGACGGCGGCGCGGTCCACCGAAGCCGAAACGCCGAGCGTCCCCACGTGCCCGGCGAACGATCGCGGACGGTCCGCCGGCGGCAGTGGGAGGACCTCGATCGCAACCGGCCTCGAGGCCACCACCACCGGCACCCGCTGGTCGAAGAGACTCGAACGCCCGAAGATGTCGCTGAATGGATCGAAGACGCTTCGTTCACGCACCCGCACCTGCGCCTCGACGCTCAGGGGGTCCAGCGTCCTGGGGCCCGGTCCCGTGGGAAAGAGGACTACCCGCCGTACGGTTGCCGTAAGGTATTCGCTGCCGTTCCGAACAACACGTTCCGCCTGCGGCGAAGCGGGCTGTTCCAGTTCCTCCATCCAGAAGCCCGTTGCCTGGGGAAGGGTCGTGATCGCATAGGATTGGACCGGAACCCGGGTGAAGATCCGGTATTCGACAATGATCGGCTCGTTCTCGAAGGCGCGGTCGCTGGAAACCCCGGTCTCGAGAAAGAGATCGTCGGGACCGATGACTGCGCCGGGGTCCGCCGGATCGCCGCCGGCATCGGGTGTCGGCGGGGCGTCGGACACCACCAGCGTGACGGGCTCCGTCTGCACCGTCTCGTCCCCCACCGTGACGCTTACCGGTGCTATTTCGAAAGTCCCCTCCTGAAGCGCCTGGAAGCGGTACTGATACGTGATCGCCATGCTGGTGCGGCCGTTCACGATCTGGATCGACGTGGAAGTCCCGGCGCTCAGGAAGCCGGCGAAGTCCTCCATGTCCGGAAGCACGGGATCCACGTCGAGCTGCTGCGTGCCCGAAACCTCCACATTCAGCACGAACTGGCGGCCAACCCCCACCTGCGGCGCGCTGAGGAAGGCCCGCGCGCCGATGTCCTGTGCAAGAGCGGTACCGGGCAAGCCACACGTAGCGATCCACAGGGCAAACAAGCCCGACCACCGCGCACACGTCGCGATTCGCGATCCGACGGCCACGCTACCAGTCCCTCCTGGGCCGCCGCCCCCGCGCCTGAGCTGCTTTCCGGTTCACCTCTCCGGGATCCTCGGTGATCGCCTGAAGCAGTCGTTCTGCCTGCTCGGGTGTCATCTGGGGGGGTGGCATGTCCGATTGCCCCTGCCCTTCCTGCTGGTCCTCTGGCGGAGATTCGCCTTCGGGCGAGCCGTCCTGCGGGCGGGGCTGCTGCTGCCCGTCTTCCCCCTGCGAGGGGTCGTTCTGCTGTTCGCCTTCGTCGTCCCCCTGGGGCTGCGGCTGGTTCTCCCCCTGCTGTTGTCCGTCCTGGTTTTGGTCGTCGCCCTCCTGGCCTTCGCCGCCCTGCTGCTGCTGTTGCTCGAGCTGCCGCAGTGCAAGCTCCAGGTTGTGCTTCGCGTCCTGATCACCGGGATCCAGACGCAGCGCCTGCTTGTAGGCCTCGGCCGCCGGACCGGGCTGCTGCTGCCGGATCAGCGCGTTCCCGAGGTTGTACATGGCGTCGGCCTGCCACTCCGGATCCGCGCCTTCGGCCGCTTCGAGAAAGGCCTCGATCGCCCGCTGGAACTCCTGGCTCCGGTAGAGCGCGCTGCCCTCGTTGAAGCGCGCGACCGGCAGCCCCGGCACCCTCTCAAGCGCTTCCAGGTAGCGGGCGTGCGCCTCCTGAAAGCGACCTTCCTCGTAGAGCCGGTTCCCGGCCTCGACCTCGCGGCGACCCTCCTGGCCACGGGCCGGCCCGGCAGTCGCCACGGCCGCCGCCACGGCGGCCAAGCACAGAACGATATGGGCGGCGGCTCCCCGGACGGCGGCTCCCGGCCGACCGACGCCGACACCCCCACCCTCACCGCGCGAGCGACGGAATCTCACGATACGTCCTCCAGTCCTGCGGTCCGACGCCTTCGCCTTCCCGGCACGATGACCTCCACCACGAGCAGAAGCAACGCCGTCCCGAGAAAGATCTGGAACTGCTCCTCGAATTGCGTGACCTCGCGTGATTCTACTTCCCGGCCGCCGTCTTCGATCCTTTCCAGGAGGCGGCCCAGGCCTCCCCCACCCTCGCCCACCCGGTGGTATTCGCCCCCGGTCTGCAGTGCGATGTCCTGGAGCGCGGTCTCGTTCAGGCGCGTGGTGATCACGTTGCCCTGATCGTCGCGGCGGAATCTTCCTCGCGCCTCCACCCCGTCCACATCGGGCAGCGGCACGCCCTCCGGCGACCCCACGCCCACGGTGTGGACAGTGGCGCGGGCCTCGGCCGCCGCCGCAATGGCTTCCGCGAGCCCGCCCTCGTGGTCCTCCCCGTCGGTGACGATCACGATGATGCGGTTCTCGGGCGGCGTCTCCTCCAGCGCCTCGATGGACACCGTGATGGCCCTGGCGAGATCGGTTCCCTGCGTGGACATCACGTTCGGGTCCATCGCGCTGAGGAACATCATGGCCGCGCCGTAGTCGGCCGTGAGCGGACTCTGCACGAACGCGTCGCCCGCGAACGCCACCAGTCCGATCCGGTCGCCGTCCAGGCGCTGGATGATCCTCCCAATCTCGATTTTGGCGCGCTCCAGGCGGTTGGGCGCGACGTCCCCGGCGTACATCGAACGCGAGACATCGAGGGCCACCATGACGTCCTGGCCCTGTCGCCGCAGCGTCTCGACGCGAGTGCCGAACTGGGGGCGGGCCACTGCGAGCACGAGGGCCGCGACCGACACGAGCACAAGCGCCCCCTTCCAGCGGACGGCGGTGACGCTCACCGTGGCCCGCAGGCGCCGCACGAGGTCGTGTTCCCCGAATCGGTCCATCAGGACCCGGCCGCGCCTGCCGGCGTACCAGTACAGCACGGCCAGGAGAGGAACGAGGACCAGTCCCCACAGGGCCAGAGCGTCACCGAAGCGAAACATCAGGGAAGCGTCCTCAGCCAGGTGCGTCCCAGCACGATCTCGGCCAGCAGGAAAATCATCCCCAGGATGAGCGGCCAGGTGAAACGTTCACCATAGCTCGTGAAGTTCTCGACAAGCATCTCCGTTGTTTCCAGTTGGTCGATCTCCTCGTAGATCGCCTCCAGGCTCTCGCGGTCGGTCGCCCGGTAGTACCGCCCCCCGGTGGTCTCCGCGGTGGCTCTGAGGGCAGGTTCGTCCACGTCGACCCGGGTCGTGACGTAGCGCCTGCCTCCGAAGCGGTCGGGCACGGGCACGCGGGCCATTCCCCGTGCACCCGCACCTATGGTATAGACGCGCACACCCAGCGCCTGCGCTGCCTGCGCCGCCGTGACCGGATCGATCTCGCCCCGGTTGTTGCGCCCGTCGGTAAGCAGGACCACCACCTTGGACGCCGCTTCGCTGGCCTGAAGCCGCTTGACCGCTGTGGCCAGCCCCATGCCGACGGCGGTGCCGTCCTCGATCATGCCGACCTCGAGTTCGGCCAGCAGGGACGCCACGACGGAATGATCCAGCGTAAGAGGTGCCTGCGTGAACGCCTTCCCGGCGAAGATCACCAGCCCGATGCGGTCGTTGACGCGGCCGGCCGCGAAGTCCGCCGCCACGGCCTTGGCCGCCTCCAGCCGATTCGGCGCCAGGTCTTCGGCGAGCATGGAACTGGAGACATCGAGCGCCAGCACGATGTCGATTCCCTCCGATACGACGTTCTCACCGGTAACACCAGTCTGTGGGCGCGCGAATGCCACGATGAGACAGACCAGCGCCAAGCCGCGCAGCGTTGCCGGCAGGTGCTGCAGCCACCGTCCGTCACCACCGTGCGCACGCAACAGCCCGTCCACATCGGAATAGGTCAGCGACCCCCGCCGCGTCTTTCCGCGCGACGCGTACCACCAGCCCAGCAACGGAACGACGCCCAGCAGGAGCAGCATCCAGGGATCCTCGAAGCGGAAGATCATGGGCCGTCGCCCCCGTTCCCACCCGCGGCATCGCCGCCGCCGCCCGCCCCACCCACCCCACACGTCATCTGCACGAGGTTGCGCGCCACGCCCAGCAGCTCTCGCGACTCATCCGCGCCGGGACGCAGCTTCGCGAACTTCACGAGGTCGCAACGGGCCAGGAAAGCATGGAACGCTTCCGTGACGCGCCCGCCGAGCGCCGCGCCCCGAAGCCCCGCCACGACCTCGCCGGTGGTCATTTCAAGCGCGGGCACCTCGAGTTGCCCCTCCACGTAGGTACGGATGATCTCCGAGACCCGCACGTGCCAGCGCTTCACCTGACCGCGTTCCAGCCACGACGACGCTTCGAGCTCGTCCAGCGCTTGCAGCGCCACGAGGTGAAACGGGCGCGGCGGCACCTTCGGCTTCGCGACCTCGGCGACGGGACGAGCGCGCGCGCGGCGGCTCAGGTACACGGTGCCCACGCCCACGACCGCAACCAGCAGCAACCAGGGCGCCAGCGCCCACCAGCTCCGCGCGATCGACAACGGTCCCCTGATCTCCCTGATGTCGCCGGACTCGTCCAGGCCGACGCTCTCCACCCCGATGCGGAAGGGATCGGTGGACAGCATCTGAACCGTGCCGTCCGGGTCGGCCACCGCAACCTCGATCGGCGGAAGCTCCAGTTCGCCCAGCTCGAAGCTGGTGACGGTGAGCGTCGCAGCGGCACGCGTCCCGCCGCCCCCCGCCAGGGCCTCCGGTCCGGCAACCACATAGTCCAGGACCTCGAAGGGCGAGGCAGCCACCGAATCGGGCCAGACCACGGTCCAGCCTTCCGGATGATCCACGGAGAGGCGGATTGCAATCCGGTCGCCCACGTGGATCGCCGTGGTATCGACCTCCATGACCACCCGCAGGTCCTGCGCTTCGCCAGGCAGCCCGGCGAGCGCCTGGCCAACCGGGTCCGCCTGGCCTGCCGCAGCCTGGACGCCCGCCGCCCCCAGCGCTCCCAGCCCTACCCCGACCACAGCCCCGACGACTGCACGCCACAAGCCCGTCGCACCCGACAAACCCGCCCCCCTCACCGGACCCTCCGCCCCCGCTCCTCGAAGAAGCGCCTGAGCGCCCGCTCGTACGGCACCCCCGTCGTCACGTCGATCGAGTCCACCTTGCTGCGCCGGAAGACCTCGTCGACACGCGCCCGCGCCGCCGCGCGGCCGGCCCCGAAGCGCTCCCGGAACGCCCGCCCCGACGTGTTGACCACGACCCGCCGGCCCGTTTCGGGATCCTGGAACTCGACGAACCCCATCGGCGGAATCGCCTCCTCCCGCGCATCGCCCACCCGCACCGCGACCAGGTCGTGCCGCCGCGCCGCCACCGACAGCGCCCGCTTGTAGCCCTCCGCCAAAAAGTCCGACACGAGGAACGCAACCGCCCGCCGCCGCGTCACCCGCGCCAGGTACTCCAGCGCGCCGGCGATGTCCGTTCCCGTGCCCTCCGCCGGGTGGTAGAGCAGCTCGCGCAGCACCCGCAGCGCGTGCCGGCGCCCCTTCCGCGGCGGGACGAAACGCTCGATCCGGTCGGAAAACAGGATCAGCCCCACCTTGTCGTTGTTCTTGATCGCGCTGAAGGCCAGCACCCCGCACAGCTCGGCGGCCAGCTCCGACTTCATCCGCGCCCGGGTCCCGAAGCGGGCCGAGGCACTGACGTCGACGACCAGCATCAGTGTCAGCTCGCGCTCCTCCTCGAAGACCTTCACGTGCGGCGAACCCGTACGCGCCGTCACGTTCCAGTCGATCCCGCGGATGTCATCGCCGTAGCGGTACTCGCGCACCTCGGCGAAGCTCATCCCCCGCCCCTTGAAGACGGAGTGGTACTCGCCCGAAAACACGTCGTTCACGAGGCCCCGCGTCGTGATCTCGAGCAGCCTCACCTGCTTCAGGATCTCGCGGGGAATCATCGCCGCGGCCGCCCGCAGTGCTCAAGCGAGCAAAATGTAAACGCTACTTTACATAATGTCATCTTTAGTATACATCCAGAGCCGCTACTAAGACTGCTAAGGCACCTCGATCGTATCCAGCACCCGCGTCACCACATCCTCGGTGGTCACCTCCTCCGCCTCGGCCTCGTACGTCAAAATGATGCGGTGGCGCAGCACGTCCATCGCCACCGAGCGCACATCCTCCGGCGTCACGTAGCCCCGGTGCCGCAGAAACGCGTGTGCGCGCGATGTCTTCGCGAGGCAGATCGTGGCCCTGGGCGATGCCCCGAACGCAATGAGCGGGTCCAACTCCCGCAGGCCACACTGGGTGGGTTCTCGTGTTGCGAAAACAAGCTCGACGATATAGCGCTCGACCTGGCTGTCCATATAAATCGTCTCGGCCGCCCGGCGCGCTTGCAGAATGTCCTCGGGCGTCACGACGGGACGGGCCTCGGGCATCGGTCCCGTGCCCATCCGGCGCATGATTTCGAGTTCTTCGTCGCGTTCCGGATACCCGACCGAGAGCTTGAGCATGAAGCGGTCCACCTGCGCTTCGGGGAGCGGGTAGGTTCCCTCCTGGTCGATCGGGTTCTGCGTCGCGAGCACGAGGAAGGGGGACGGCAGCGGGAAGGTGTTCTCGCCGATCGTCACCGTGTGCTCCTGCATGGCTTCCAGCAGCGCCGATTGGACCTTGGCGGGCGAGCGGTTGATTTCGTCGGCCAGGATCACGTTCGCGAAGATCGGCCCCTGCTTGGTCTTGAACTCGGTCTTTTGCGGGTCGTAGATCAGGGTGCCGATCAGGTCGGCGGGGAGCAGGTCCGGGGTGAACTGGATGCGCTGAAACGACGTCTCGATCGCGTCGGCCAGCGTCCGCACGGTGAGTGTCTTGGCGAGGCCCGGCACGCCTTCCATGAGCACGTGACCGTCGGAAAGCAGCCCGACAAGCAACCTTTCGACCATGGTCTTCTGTCCGACAATTACGCGGCCCACTTCGTCGAGCAGGCGGTCCACGAAACCGCTGGCCTCCTGGATCTTCGCTTGAATGACTTCGATATCGCGGTTCATGCCGCCCTTGTCTCGAGGTTGCTGGTTCGGTGTGCGCTGGGGACCGGTGCGTCCCTCACGGTTTTCCGCAGACAATCTTAATGGATGAGCCTTTGTTCGGAACGGTTGCCGAAGACCACGGGTGAGGCCGCCGCGATGGCTGCGACTATGATCGCCGCAGTCACGATGGCCGCCTGCGACGGCGAAACGGGGGTGGCAGGCGGGGCCGTCGTGCGGGACAGCGCGGGTTTCCGGATCGTCGAATACGCCGGCACCCCCCAGCACGACGCGCCGTTCGCCCTCTCGGCCGAACCGGTCTACAGGCACGGGTCCGGTTCCGGAGACTACCTGTTCGGGACCATCCGCCATGGTGCGCTGTTCCCCGACGGGGGCGCGGCCATCTTCGACGCCGCCAACACGGAGATCGTGGTTCTCGGCCCGGACGGCCGCAGCCACGAACTGCTCGCCGGATCGGGGCAGGGTCCGTCCGAGGTGGGTTTCGTGGGTCGCATGTTCGCCCTGGGGATGGACAGCCTGCTCATCGACGACAACTGGAACGCGCGATTCACGCTGTTCGCAGACGGCGCCGTTGCCAGAACCGTCAGTCTCGAGGAGAACAGGGAGCTCGCGTTGGGTCTGGCCGCGCGCGGAATCGACGCGTCCGGAAGGCTGCTCATGTCGTCGGCGTCCTATCGTCGCGGCTTCCCCGACGACTGGCTTCCCGGCTACCTGGTCCGCCTGGATCTCGATACACTGGTTCCCGACACGGTCGGGTCCTACGACTGGGTGCCGTTCGTGCCGCCCGACGACGAAGCCGACAACCCCTTCGCGCACCTTGGTAGGGTGGGCGCGGCCGCGGGACGATTCGTGCATGGCCGCTCCGACACGCCCGAACTCATCTGGCGTGAGTCCGACGGGACGGTCAGCCAGATTGTTCGGTGGCAACCCGAATGGGTCTACCCCACCGATGAACACTGGAAAGCCTTCGAAGCGGACCTGCGCGTGAGGCTGCCGCCCGTCAACCCGCACCTCCAGACCGAAGAGGCGATCGAGGAGCTGATCCGGCAGGCGCTGGCCAGCTACAGGGTCGATCCGGACCAGCCCCTTCCCTTGTTCGGCGACCTGTTCGGGGATGACGAGGGCCGCGTCTGGCTCCCCGAATACGCGGTCGCCAGCCAACGTAACGGATACCCCTCCTATGCAGTGATCTCCTCCTCGGGGGAGTGGTTGGGCACGGTGGACGCACCACCGGGGCTGCGCGTTCTGGATGTGGCCGGCGGCCGCGTCCTCGGCGTGGTGAAAGACGAAATGGACGTTGAAAGCGTGGTGGTCTACGACCTGATCAGCCCGTAGTCACCCCTGCGACGTCCTCCAGGCCGCAAGAATCTCCGCTTCCCGCTCCATCTGGGCATCCATCGACGCGGGGCCGAATTCCAGGTCGCCACCCCTGAGTCCCGCTCTCATGCCATCCCTGCGTTCCAGCGGCAGCGACTTCCACCAATCCAGCGTGTCGATTGTGGTCTCGGCCAGCGGCCGCGAGGTGAGTCCGGCCGCGAACGCCCTGTCGGCCCGGAAGCTGGTCGCGCCGGCAAAGGGACCGTCCTGGTTCGTCCACGGCGGCAACGAGAACTCGGGGACGCCCTGTTCCGCCAGGAACGCGCCCGGCACCCAGGTGAAGTTCACCGGCGTCTCGATCACCGAGCGCATCCCCTCCAGAAAGTCTCCCATGCGCATGCCGCCGAGAGGGGCGACCGCGTTATAGGTGCCGCTCACCCGCTCCTCGCACAGCCGGATGGACCACCCTGCAAGGTCGCGCGCGTCGATGTACTGGACCGGGTCGTCCGGGGCGCCGAAGGCAATGACCTCTCCGCCGCGATCCAGGCGCACGGGGTAGTAGGTGAAGCGATCGGTGGTATCCTCCGGCCCCACGATCAGGCCCGGCCTCGTGATCACGCAGCGGTCGTCCCCGTAGGCCTCGCGCACCGCGTCTTCGCACAGGACCTTGAGATGGCCGTACCACCGGCCCACGTCCTCCGATTCGGGCTCCGGGAGCACGACGGTGGGATCGTCTTCGGTGGTGCCCCCTGCGGGCCAATCGGGCTCGCCCGGCGCCGATTTCATCCCCCCGTCCGCACCGTACCAGCTCGCGTAGACGCCCGCCGTGGAGGTGAACAGGTAGTGGTCGGTCGCGTCCTTCAGCAGTTGCGCCGAGTCGCGGACGTGGCGGGGGACATATCCCGAGTTGTCCAGAACGACGTCCCAGGTCCTGCCCTCCAGCGCCCCCAACTGACCGTCCCGGTCCCCGACGAGCTTCTCCACCTCGGGGAACAGATGCGTGTTGGTGCGTCCGCGGTTGAAGAGCGTAACGGTGTGGCCGCGCATCTGTGCGTAGCGGACCATGTGGGGACCCAGGAACCCCGTGCCCCCGAGGATGAGGATCCGAAGCGCCTGCGCCTCGGGGACGGAACACCGCCAGAACGCGAGCGCGCCCGTGGCAGCCGCCGCCCCGCCGAGGAATTGTCGTCTGGTGGGTGACATGCGCATGCCTCCGGTTCAGTTCAGTAGTGACTCCCTGTCCACCACAATACCGTCCTGGATCACGGCGTGCACCCGCTTCGTGTTGCCGATCGACTCCAGCGGCGAGGCGTCGAGGATCAGCAGCGTCGCCTCGTCCCCGGGCGCCACGCCCCAGCGCCTGCCGAGAAAGCGGGCGGCGTTGGTCGTCGCACTGCGCAGAGCCGACCATTCGGAGAGTCCCGCCTCGACGAGAAGCTCGAGCTCGCGGTGCACCGAATATCCCTGGAACACGCCCATGTTGCCGCCGTCGGTGCCGGTGAGCATGGGTACGCCCGCGTCGGCCAGTGTCCGGACCGCCGCCTGATTGGATTCCATCAGGGTGCGCTGCCAGGTCAGGAATCCCTCGATTCGGGGATCCCAGCCGTCCCCGACCCTGTAGGCGTCGCGCAGGGCGGCCGGCACGGTTGCCGTCAGGAGCGGATCCTCGAGGAGACCGGGATCGTCCGCCATGCGCGCAAAGTCGCCCTGCACCGCAAGGGTGGGGATGTGGTAGGTACCCTGCTCGGCCAGCATATCGGCGAGGCCGGCGGGCACGGCTTCCGGACCGGGCGTGTGCGTGACGGCGTCCGCGCCGGCCAGCGCCGCCTCCCGCAGGTCGTCCCAGGTCCCCACGTGGACCACCGTCCTGAAGCCGTGTTCGCGCGCCGTCTCGAGGACCGCGGTCAGCGTGGCGAGGTCAACCGTGGGCATGCTGCGGCCGCCGTAGGTCTGGTGGTCGTAAACGATCTTGACCACATCGGGCGCGGACCGCGCCAGGTCGGCGACCTCCTGTCGAGCCTCTTCGGGCGTGTCGACAATACGGGTCGGGACCCCGTATTCGGAGCAGTGACCGTCGGTCGCGGTCAGACACGGGCCGGCGGCAAACAGCTCCGCACCCTGCCCTCCTTCGTCGCGGCGCCGGTTGCGATACTCGAAGATCATCTGCTCGGGGCTGAAAAGGTCGAGAACGAAGGCGACGCCTGTGAAAAGTGCGGCGTTGGAAGCGCCCTGCGGCCCGAGCAGTTGCGGCATTCCCCTGGGCGACATGTTGCCGAAGGAGTGCGTGTGAAGGTCGGCCAGCGCGGGCAGGACGAACCGCCCCTCGAGATCGAGAACCTGGCCGGTGAACCCGGGAGGCACCGCGGCCATGAGGCCGCCTACGATGCCACCCTCGATGAGAAGTACGCCGTGGTCCTCCGAGTCATCCGCCGGGTTGAGAACGACGGCGTTGACAAGCGCCAGGTCCTGGGCGGTGGCCGCCCGGGGCGCCTGCACGCCGCACCAGATCAGGAAGAGCGCGGCCAGAGCGGCTGTGCGGCGTTCCGGGTGGGCCCGGCGAGCCACCGTCAGCCGGGCGGAGGCTGGCATATGTCCCGGTCGGCGTCGTGGTTCATCGCCGTCGACACCCCGACCCAGACGAAGAGCGTCGTGTCCCTCGGTTCGCTCCACTCGATGTCGACTTCCAGCCGGGCCTGAAAACCTGCCTTGTAGTCGAACCTCACCGGTTCGCCGGGAGCGGCCGTGACGTCGAGCCGCGCATCGCCCATGGCGTCCCTGGCGCTGATCGTCCACGCACCCGAGTGGCGTTCCCAGATCTTCACACAACCGTCGAAGGCCATCCCTGCGAGCGGGAATACCGGAGCGCGGTACGAAGCCTGCCCACCCTCCACGGGAAGCCGGATCCAGCTGCCACCGCTGTTTACGGCTTTCAGGACCTGCGCGATCTGGCCAGCCGCAGGAGCGGGAACGGCCAGCGCTCCGGACATTGCACAGACGGCCAGACCCAAGGTAAAAGCCAGCCTCCGGGCTTGAGGCCATTTGACGCGTTGTATCACCGGCGCATGCACCGCATTCAGTGTCGAGTGGGTTTCATCACGCCTACAAACGTAGCGACACGTCAGCTGCCGCGCCCTCTCCGCCGCGCCGGCGGCAGATCAAGCGTTCCGCGGATGTCTGAGTACCGGATGCGCTCCCGGCGGCCATCGGTCACCACCAGGTCACCATCCACATCCCGCACCGACACTCCGCCGGAACCGACTTCGTCGATGCGTACCGTGCCGCCGACACCTTCCACCCTGATACTTCCCGAGCCGTCCGATATCGTCACGTTCCCGGTCACGCTGTGGATCTCCATGCTGCCCGAGCCATCCTCCACATCGACGTCGCCGGTCACTTCAGCAATCCTGAGGCCGCCGGAGCCATCCACGACGTACACCGACCCGACCTCCCGGAGCGACATGCTTCCCGATCCGTCTCGCACCTCCACGTCACCCACTCCGACAATCTCCAGGCTGCCCGAGCTGTCCTCCACCCGGATTCCCGTACTGCCGGGTACTTCCACCGTCAGGTCGATGCGGGCGTAGTTGTTGCCCCATCCGCCGATGCGGCCAGGATACTCGGTTCGGATCCTGTCACCGTCGAGGGATACACCCAGGCCCTCCAGGCGGTCCCGGTCAGAGGCACAGAGCACAGCCATCACGCGGATCTCGTCGATGGCACTGCTTCCCGTGACAACCAGCCTTCCGGCCCCCGCGTCGATGTCCAGGGTGCCAACGGCCGGCCCGGTGAGGTCGATCTCGTCACGGAACTCGCAGCGGCTCTGCGCCGCAAGTCCTGCCGGTATCGCCGTCGCCCCCGCCAAAGCGACCAGCGTCGCCATCCGCTTCGTCCGTCCCGTCATGCCATCCGTCCTTTCCAGGTGTCGATTCCGAGATCAGGCGCCCTGCCCGTGATGATGATCCCATGTCCTTGCAGGACGAGATTCATCGGGCGAAAGTTTGGACAGGCCGATTGGAACAACTGTTTATCGGCAGCAAAGCCCCCCTTGTCGGCCGTTCTCCAGACCCGGTAAATCTCATGCGTGTGGTCCTGCAGCGGGCCGACAGCTCACGGAAGAGTCACAATACTGCGTAGTCCATGACATGCCCAGCACGACAGGAAGCCCGAAGCACCGAAGCAGGTAGTGCAACGAGCTACAGAGATGCGATCGAGAAGATCGTTGCCGGTCTCTGCGCAGCGTTGCTGGCGGCGGTCCTCATGGAAGGCTGCGCCGACGACCCGACCGTTCCGCACGACATCGATGCCTCCGTCGCGGCGGGACCGGGACAACAGGACGCGGTAGTCGTCATCGAACCCCACTGGCTGACGCTCGACAGGATCGGGGCGAACGGTACTCTCACGGCCAGGGTGACCGACGTTGACGGGAAAGCGGTGGTCGCTCCTCAGGTGATGTGGGCCAGCACGGACACGGCGGTCGCGACGGTAAGCGGGGCGGGGAGTGGCGTGGGGCGGGTCAGGGCATCGGGCTTCGGTACGACAAAGGTCACGGCTACCTACAATTCGACGACCGCCGAGGCGACGGTCGAGGTCGCGCTGCCGCTCACCGACCGTGAGATCCTCGAGATCTTCTACGAGGCTACAGGGGGCGACAGCTGGACCGACAACACGAACTGGCTGAGCGACAAGGATTTGTCGGAGTGGCATGGCGTGAGCGCCCACCAGGGCAAGGTGAGTGAGCTGCGTCTCTGGGACAACAACCTGGTCGGCCCGATTCCGCCCGAACTCGGGGGACTGGACGAGCTGTTCATCCTGTCGCTCCACGGAAACAGGCTTTCGGGTCCGATTCCCCCGGAGCTTTCGAAGTTCAAGGGACTTCGCGACCTGCATCTGGACGGCAACGCGGATATCAGCGGCCGGCTGCCCCCGGAGTTGGGATACACCGGAGGACTCGAGTATCTCGGCGTCAGCGGTACAAACCTCACCGGGCCCGTTCCGCGCACCTTCGCCAACCTCGAACTGACCCGTTTCTACTTCGA
This sequence comes from Gemmatimonadota bacterium, assembly GCA_028874905.1. GTDB lineage: Bacteria > Gemmatimonadota > Gemmatimonadetes > Longimicrobiales > Gaopeijiaceae > Bin94. Next base: position 4,922 of record JAPPGZ010000059.1, on the reverse strand, counting down.
CAGGGACGGTGTGTGCATCCCCGCCGACCTCGAAGCGTGGTTGAAGACAGTTCCGGAAAAGGAAGACAGGTACGCGATCTGCACCGCCAAGATCACGGTCGACCCCCCGACGCTGTACCTCGAGGCGCCTCCCCTCGGTGACACGGCGAGGCTGATGGCCGCGGTGATCAGCGCCGAAGGCGACACGGTGCAGGACGCGACCATCACCTGGTCGAGCGCCGACAGCGCCATCGCCACGGTCGATTCCGCGGGACTGGTGACCGCGGTCGACTACGGCACGACGCAGGTCACGGCGGCGTCCGATTCGCTCACCGCCACGGCCGAGGTGGAGGTCGTCCTCACCCTCACCGACCGGCAGGTCCTCGACAGCATCCACCAGTTGCTGGGGGGCGAAAACTGGACCGACACCACCAACTGGCTGAGCGACGAGCCACTCTCGGAGTGGTACGGGGTCGAAACCAACGAGGCCGGGAAGGTCGTGAGCCTGTCGCTCGGGAACAACGGCCTTGCGGGCCCGATGCCGGAACTCCTGGCGGAGTTGGGCGACCTGGTCACGCTCGATCTGAGCGGGAATGCGCTCACTGGAGTGATCCCATCGGGATTGGGGGCTTTGCGACAACTGCACAGTCTCGTGCTCCGCGACAATGCGCTGGAGGGCCGGCTCCATCCCGACCTGGGGCGTATTGCCGCACTCCGTTATCTGAACATCGGCACCAACGACATGGGCGGAGTCGTGCCGCGCACCTTCGCCAATTTGCCGCTGGACACGCTCTACACCGCCGATTCCGGGGTGTGCGTGCCCCCGTCGCTGGACGAGTGGTTCGCCGGAATCGTGCAGACCGACGACGCGGACCGCTGCGCTGCCTCGCTCGCGATCTCAATGGTCGACCTGCCGTCGCCGACCTTCTACGCCGTCGGAGAGACGGGCACCCTGTCCGCCACATACGTGAACGCCGAAGGAGACAGCACACATGAGGCATCGGTCACCTGGTCGAGCGGGGACGCACGTGTCGTCTCGGTCGATGCGCGGGGAAGGGTCACGGCGGTCGGGGCCGGCACAACCGAAGTAACAGCCACCCACGACTCCGTGACCGCGTCGATCGCCGTCGAGGTGGCCTTGCCCGAGAACGACCGGGATGTCCTGGAAACCCTTTACGACCGGACCCGCGGCAACGGGTGGACGAAAGGAATGAATTGGCTGAGCGACGAGCCGCTCGCGGAATGGGCAGGGGTCGAGACTGATGAAAGCGGCCGGGTGACAGGGCTGTCGCTATCGGGCAACAATCTGCGGGGCAGGATCCACCCGTCCGTCGGCCGGTTGGACCAGTTGGTCACCCTCGACCTGGGCCGGAACTGGATTAGCGGCTCGATTCCGGGCGAGGTGGGGGAGTTGGGCCGACTGCGCGACCTCGTCCTGAGTGTGAATGCGCTCACGGGCACACTGCCACCGGAACTGGCAGCACTGGACAGCTTGCGAACCCTCAACGTGGCTGCGACGAGCCTGTCCGGCCGCGTGCCTCCGTCCTTCGCCGGCCTCGACTGGACAGTTTCCATGTGGGCGGTACCAAACTGTGCGTACCTCCCTCGCTTGCGACCTGGCTCGACTCGATCCCGCAGTCCGACAGTCCCCCCGATTGCGCTGCCCGTGTATCGGTCAAGCCCTCCCCGCTCACCTTCGGCGCGGCCGGCGATACGGCTCGGGTGTCGGTAACGGTCGTCGATGCCGAAGGGAACGTCGTGGAGTCGCCGACTGTCACCTGGAAGAGTGACGATGAAACGGTCGCAATGGTGGACGCCACTGGCCTGGTGACAGGGCGTGCCACCGGAATCACGACGGTGACGGCCACCTACGACTCCGCAACCGTGGGCCGGGCCGAGGTGGCGGTGCGCCTCCCCGGAAGCGACCGCGCCGCACTCGCGGCGTTGTACCATGCAACGGCCGGGGACGACTGGAGGGACAACACCAACTGGCTCAGCGACGAGCCGCTCGAGGAATGGTACGGAGTCCGCACACGAGGCGGCCGGGTCGACCACCTCGAGCTACGCAACAACAGCCTCGAAGGCCAGATCCCCGCTGCCATCGGTCTGCTGGACACCCTCTTCATCCTCGACCTGAGCGGAAACGCCATTGCCGGGCCGATCCCGCCCGCGATCGGACGGTTGCGGCGTCTCCGCGACTTGACGTTTCGTGATACCGAGTTGGAAGGTCCCGTGCCACCCGAGATGGGCAACATGACGGGGCTCGAGTACCTGAGCCTTACCAACACCAACCTCTCTGGCCCCCTGCCCGAGACCTTCGCCAACCTCAACGTCGAACGGTTCTACCACTCCGGGACCGGCTTGTGCGTCCCGCGTTCGCTGGCGGCGTGGTACGAGACCCTGGGCAACACCGACCCGCTGCCGTGCATTCCGGAGACCGCGGACCGCGAGGTGCTCGCCACGCTCTATGACGACACCGGCGGGCCCGGGTGGCGAGATCAGCACAACTGGATGACGGACAAGAGCGTGAACACATGGGAGGGAATCACTACCGACGAAGAGGGCTACGTCACCGAGATCTTCCTGCCCTGGAACAAGCTCGCGGGTAGCATTCCGCCCGGACTCGGGAACCTCGCCCGCCTCGAGGTACTGGCTCTGTACGGCAACGAACTGACGGGCCGGATACCGCCGGAACTCGGCAAGCTGGCCAGGGTTCGTGACCTGTCGCTGTCCAGCAACGAGCTGGAGGGCCCGATACCGCCTGAAATCGGCGGCATGGTCAGCGTAGACACCATGTACCTCTCCGGAAACGACCTGTCCGGGCCGATCCCCCCCGAGTTCGGCAACCTCGTCAACCTGGAGCACCTGGCACTCTTCGAAAACGAGTTGAGCGGGCCGCTGCCGGCGGAGTTCGGGAAGCTCAAGAAGCTGAAGTCCATGTGGATGGTCGACAACCAGTTCGAAGGACCGCTGCCGCCCGAGATCGGCGACATGACCTCGCTCGAGGACATCAGCCTATCGCGAAACAAGATCACGGGCGCGCTGCCGCCCGAGCTGGGAAACCTGCAGAACCTCAAGGAACTCGGGCTCGGCGACAACGAGCTGACCGGGCCCATCCCCCCGGAACTTGGCAACATGACCTCGCTGGAAGGCATGTACCTGATGAGGAATCAGTTGTCGGGCAGCATTCCGGCAGAGCTGGGCAGGCTGTCGAACCTCGAAACGCTGTGGATCTTCGCCAATGAGTTCACCGGACCGATTCCGGCGGAACTACGAAGCGTTTTGTAAACTGCTATATATCAATCAGTTTACATATCATCTCGCCATCAATGTATCACTTACGATATGCAGAAATGAGCGGGATTGCATGCGATGGTATCGGAAGTCAGCGGACGGTTGTCGGGCCATGCACGCTGCTTCGGCCGAGTATCGTCGGAGTTCAGCGAACCTCGGCCGGCAGCCTCCGCACCACCACGCTGGCCACGTCGAACTCGTCCAGCTCGATGAAAGCCGCAAGTCCGTCGGGGCCGAAGGCGTCCGGCATCGCGGTCGCCTCGGCGGAGTAGGTGCCGACGTATTCCCGATCGGGAGTCACAACATCGATCGGCCCGCCGTTTTCGGGTTCGTCACCTCGACGTTGCACCCAGATCCGGCCCTCCCAAGTGGTGGAAAGATCGTGAAGGACCGGGATTTCGTGGTAGAATGGCATCTCGATCGCGAACCTCATGCTGCTGCCGCTGACACCCCTCTCGCCCTCAAGGGCGGTCCGTCGTTCCTCGTAATCCCGTTCAACTGCCGGCGTCACGGGCTCGGGCTCAAACGGTCTCCGAATGATGCGCGTTACTTCTCTTGAGCCTGATGGCGTGATCTTCAAAGCGTAGGCGGAGGAGTCGGAGTGGACGATGCCTCCATCTGGAAGGACTCCTACCAGGAGCGGCGGCTCAAAACGTGCTGGAAAGCCAATCTGTCCAAGCGCGTCGGCGAGCGAGCCACCTCCTATCCTGATGTTCTCAGCCCTGCCTTTGACAGGCTCCCCGCGGGGCGGAAGCCAACCATTGACCACGGTATCAGTCTCGACGATTTCACCCTCAAGCCCCACCCACGTGACCGGACGGGATGTCAGGGGGGCAGCCGGGGCACCGCCATCGCCCCCGTGAAGGCCAATGCGGGCATCGAAACCACCGGCGAACACGGCTCCGCCCCGCGGATCTCCATGTATTGCACGCGAGCTGGCGACGCCACCGGGTGGGTCACTGGTGCGCACCCTGCGGAGATACTGGCCAGCTGGGTCAAACAGTTGGTAGGCGCGGTGGCCGAGATCTCTGACGACCGTGGTTCCGTCCCTCAACACCGCGAAGCCGACCGGATAATTGAACTCACCGGGACCTTGGCCCGAGCGGCCGAACTCGTGCAGGAAGCCTCCGGTGGAGTCGAACACCAGAACCCTCACCTCCCTGGATCCCAACTCGTCGAACACGAAAAGGTTGCCCTCCGCGTCGAAGGCCACTTGGGTAACCTGGGCGAACATCTCCCAGGTCTCGCCTTCAAGGACACCGACGCGGAAGACTTCCTCGAAGTTGGGTTCGATCACCTGATCGCGGCCCGTGACTCCGACGATCTCCTGAGCGAGGAGAGCGGTGGGCGCGGCAAGGACGGCGACCATGACGGCCGACAAGATGGGCGTGAACCGGCTGACCTGCATCGAATCCTCTCCTTTGAGTTGGGAGGGAGTTGCAACGACCAACTCGCGATACCACCGATGGGACGCTCTCCGGCGGAGTGAGGTTCCCCCCACAATGTGCCCGGATCGTCCCGGCTGTCCAGCGTGCCGGGGGTCCGATACACGCAGCGTTGCGGAGACTGCCGCTCTACATGGACGGTCCGACGAGCTAGATTCGGGTATGATACCGATCCACGGAGGGCGACTTCATTTGCGAGACAGA
>JAPPGZ010000049.1 GCA_028874905.1 Gemmatimonadota bacterium | reverse complement strand
GATCGGCAATGCGCCTCTTGTAGTTGGCGACCACGGCCCACACAATCGCCACTAGGAGCGGCACCCCCAGCCACGGCACGGCGACCACAAAGGCGCCGACGAGGAATAGGCAGACCAACAGGAGAGGTAGGCCCAACAGGAGAAAGCAGCCCAGCCGCAGCAGGCCGGACCCCACGTCGTCAATTGCATTCGCAGCAGCGTCATGCTTGCTGTCGCTCATCCGCTCCTCTCTTTCCACCAGGGGTGATCGCGGAAGGCCATCATGCCCTCCGAGTGAAGGCACAGACCGCAGGTGACCTCCTCCGCCCTCCAAGTGGAGGGATCATCCAGACGCGGGACCGTGTCCCCGGGATGCTTCTGGCAGGCGGGACGCCACGCCTGCGGCGTGTCTCCCGCCATCCGGTAGTGTGTGTACGGTCCCTTCATGGATGCCGCCTCCAGTCGGCGGAAGAGGTCGGGAGCGAGTGTTGATCGATCGTGCCGGTCCCAGTCTCCTTCCTCCGCGGCCTTTCGCGCAAGCGCGCGGCAGCAATTCGCCCAGTGGTCCATCAGGACGCGGCGCAGCGCGGACGTTGTCGCGACGCAGACGGTGCCACAATCTGTTCATCGAGGGACTCCTGCCATACATCGAATGCTATCCGCTGAACGCGCCGAGCGTTACCGTGATGCAGTTGGCTGCCTTGGTAATCGAAAAGCCGATCAGCCGGGTCCACGGGGCTCCGTCAGCCCTTGAGCCACTCACACAAGACCCTAGCCGGTGGGACTGAGTGAAGTGCGGAAAGCCGACGAAGACGACGTGCCCTTGGCCTTGGGAGACGAGGGCGAGGCGGGCTTCCGAGACCCTCGGCGGAGTGGCGGCTCCAGGCCCTAAGAAGTCCCGCCATTCATGGCCGTTTTTCCCGCTTTCGCGGCACAGTCCAGTGGTGTCCAGTCCAACGGCAGGAAACGCAGATCGTGCAGCCCTGTAAGTAGTTAGCCGATTTCCTGCCGGGATTCTGACCACCGGAGATCCGCTGCCGAGGCACCGGTGGTTGCCGGCCCCGAAGGGTGCGTAGGCGCCGCGCTGCCGGTGTTCGCCGCGAGCCGGCGTGTAGCGGTCGATATCGAAGCGCTCCGGGTCGGGGAAGTACTCTTCCAGCGTGTGACCGACCGCCGTACCGATCATGACCTGGGTGCCCGCGGGAACCCGATGACCCGCGAACTCGAACGAGTTGGCGGTCGTCCGCAGCACGGCGGGCGAGACCGGATGAAGCCGCAGGGTCTCCATCGCCACGCGGCGCGAGACATCGAGCCGCTGAAGGCCCTCGGCGCTCACGCGGCCCCGGTCGAACATGGCGTCCGCCTCGGCGGTCATGCGCTCCATGATCCGCGGGCGCTTCAGCACGTTGTAGATCATGAAGGAACACGTGCTCGCCGTGGTGTCCAGCCCGACCATGTAGGGCGCGAGCACCGTCAGGGGCAGGTTCGTCTCGGGAAGAAGCTGGGGATCGGCCTCGCGCAGCTCGAGCATCAGGTCGATGAAGTCCGGCGTCGTTCTGCGCGGACCCACCTTGCGCTTGTGTACGAGGACCGCGCGGGCCAGCTCGCGGGCCCGCTCGCGCGCACGGCGGAATCGCGCGAGTTTCATGACGTGTGGAACCGTCGCGGCGCTTAGGAGCAGTCCGCCGAGGAGCGTGGACAGATCTCGCGTGTAGCCCTCTGGCGAATAGCCCGCCATCATGTGGCCCATCTGCTCGGCGATCACGTGCTGGAATGCAGGCATCGCCTCGAAGGGCTCCTCCACCGGCCACTTGGCGATCTCGTCGCGGGTGATGTCGACGACCGCCTGCGACCGGTCCCGCATGATCCGTACCGCGTATCCCCTGGCCTGGGCCTTCCGGGTCGTCACGTGATCGATCCCGTCCATGGTCAGAATCGAACGCGACGAACCCATCTGGTTGTGGAAGCTGGCCATCGGCTCGAGCGACCGGAACACGGTCTTTCCGTGCGAGGTGAGGAAATTGGCCGCCTCCGGCCCCGCGATGCACACGAACCGGCGCCCGGGAGCGCGTATCCTGAAGATCGGGCCTAGTTCGCGGTACTGGCGGGCGAGGAAGGTCACCAGTCCCTTCCGCATGGCCAGGCCGTTGCCCAGCACGGGAAGCCCCGGCACCACCGGGATCTCCTTCGGTCGGTGGGGCTCCGGCGCCGGTTCATCGGGCGCGTCCAGGCCCTCGATCGCGAGGCTCATCGTCCGGCCGATCAGGTCGAGGTTCTTCAGCAGATCGATGCGGTCCCGGACCTGCGCCCGCTCCTCGGACGAAAGAATGCTGCGGAATACGCCACAGGCGTTCGCGAGGGCGATGATCGCGACGTCGCGCGGGTCGGGAACATCGTCGCTGAACAGGATCCGCATGATCCGCAACCTGGCTTCCTCGACCGGCTGGCCGTCCGAGACGGGGTAGCGCCGGGAACGCGACACGGAGGGAGTCAGCGACAGTACCCCATGCGCCTCGGACCTGAGGACGCCGCGTTCGGTCAGGCGAGCCAGGGCGGCCTTGCGGATCCGGCGTCCCCGCCGTGCCGTCCGTTCGAGCCAGTAGCCGGTGTCATGCGTTTCGCCGGCACCGGCAATCTCTGCGAGCGTCGGGTCCAGTATGTCGTCACGGACGGGCGTGGAGTCCACGAGCATCAGCCGCTCCGGATCCGTGTCGATTCGGTCCTCGAGCGCGAGGTCCATCAGTACGGCTCCGGCGAGTGCCAGGTGGAAGGAGCGCTCGGGCAGGGCGGGGGCCAGCTCTCCGCGCGCCTCGTCGAGGACGAGAACGAGGATTTCCTCCGCGAACCTCAGCATGGCGGTTGGTCCAGGGTCGTCGTTAGCGTCCGAGCGGAGCGTCGGCAGAAGGCGACACGGCGTGCTGCATCAGATGCATGCCCGTGTCGTTACGAAACATCATCAAGAGCAATTATATCGCGATATCCCATGTCATGTGCATGAGATTACCGTGATCGGCGAAGGCCCGGCAAGGCGCCCACCTGGGGTACACGGGCAGGATGAGAGCGAAGTTGGCACGCCGTGGTACCCTGCCGCTTCCGGTCCGGCGCATCCTCAAGAAACTCGGCAGCGACATCCGGGACGCCCGGCTTCGCCGCCGCATCCGCACATCGACGATGGCCGAGCGCGCGCTGATCAGTCGCACCACGCTGCACAAGATCGAACGGGGTGATGCCGGCGTGTCCATGGGCAACCTCGCGCGGGCACGCCGGCTCGAGTAGTGGCGGCCTGGCCTCAGTCCCCCTCGCCCCCACCCCCCCGCCGCGTCATCCCCTCCACCGTCGTCGACGCAGCCATGTGGCCGATCACGTTGGCCGCGGAACGGAACACGTCCGGCACGCGATCGATCCCGAGCAGAATCCCGAGCCCGGCGATGGGCACGCCCACCACGTTCAGCGCGGGCACCAGCGACACGATGCTGGCGCTGGGCACCGGTGCGACCGTCATCGAGGCCAGGAAGATCGCCAGCACCGCCGCTGCGATGAGCCCGGCGTCGAGCGGCACACCGTACATGGCGGCGAGGAAGACCAGCGAGCAGGCCTGAAACAGTGCGCTGCCCGGACGGTTGATCGACGCGGCCAGCGGCAGGACCAGCGTGAAGGTGCGCTTCGACAGGCCGAGCTTCTCCGCCTCCTGCAGCATCATCGGCAGCGTGCCCACCGACGTCGTTGTGGTGAAGCCCACGGTGTACGAGCCCACGGTTCCCCGTATGAACCGCGCCGGTCCCACCCCGCCCAGGATCCGAACCAGCGGCAGCAGCACAAAGCCTTTCAGGATGAAGAGGCCCACCACCACGGCGACGATGAAGACGGCGAGGTTCTGCAGCATCGCCAAGCCGGTCTGCGCGATCACCGGCGCCGCGAGACCGAAAACGCCCACGGGCGCCGTCCAGAGTATCCAGGTCATGAGCTTGATGAGGGCGTCTCCGAGCGTCTCCACGAACGACGTGAGGGTCTGCTGCTTCTCCTCCGGCAGGGTGGTCGTGGCCGCGCCAAGAAGGACCACGAAGATCAGCAGCGGGAGAAGCGCGCCGTCGGCGGCGACCTCGACCGGGTTCCGGGGCACGAGGTTGACCAGGAAGTCGACTACCCCCGGCGCCGCGGTTTCCAGTTCCGCTCCGGTCGTGGGCGGCGGCACCGGGGCCGTGAAGTTGAGCGCAAAGCTCATGATGCCCATCCCGATCAGGATCGCGGGCAGCGTCGTCACCCAGAAGAACCCGACCGCCAGGCCCCCCAGCCGCCCCAGCTCGCGCAGGTTGGCGATCCGGCCCACACCCACGAAGACGACGGCCGCCACCAGGGGGATCACGACCATCTGAATGGCGCGCAGGAAGACTTGGCCCAGCGGTTCCGCGGCCTCGGCCATCCACAGCAGCGTCGGAGATCCGGTCGCGGAGGCGGCGATCCCGAGCCCCAGCCCGAGAGCGAGCCCGATGAGAATGGCGCGGGTGTTCACGTTGCTGGCGCCGGCCTTTCCGGTCGGAGGTGATGTTGTTGCACGTCGACGGTTCGGAGAAGCGGGCAATCTGGATCGCCGCGCCCGCAAAGGTCAACTGGAGCGAGCGCCGCTTGCATCACGTGGAACGACCTTGCCCGCCACCCGCCGGCGCCCCAACCTGATGCTCCAGCGACCACCCGATGCAGGAGTGCACCACGATGGACCCGCGCCCCACCTCGCGCCCACGCGCCGGCCTCGCCCCGCGCCCGCACCTCCACCCCTACCGCAGGCTCCCCCGCACACCACACTTCGCCCGGCCGATCGCCGCGATCTTGACCCTCGCGGCCATCTTCGCCCTCTCATCCCCCCAACCCGCCGCTGCTCAGGAGCAAACCGGTCGCCTGACTCCGGAGCTCTACTTCGAGTGGGAGGACGTTCGTCCATTCCTGCTCGCGGGCGGGATGGGGCCGCAGATTTCGCCCGACGGCGGCCAGGTGCTCTACGAGCGCAGGCACATCGACAAGATGAAGGACCGGTGGGTATCGGAACTGCACATCGTGGGTGCGGACGGCACGCGGCCCCGGCAGCTGACCGACGGCGGCGGGGCGGTCTGGTCTTCCGACGGTGGGCGGATCGCGTTCGTGCGGGCGGATGACGACGGCACCCCACAGATTTTCGTGCGCTGGATGGACGCGGAGGGGGCCGAGACGCAGGTGAGCCACCTGACGCAGGCTCCGGGCGGCCTTACCTGGTCGCCGGACGGAGAGACGCTGGCCTTTTCGATGATGGTGCCCTCCGAGCCCGAATGGACGGTGACGATTCCGGGGCGGCCCGAGGGTGCGGAGTGGACGGTGGAGCCGAAGGTCGTGACGCGGCCGAACTACCGGCGCGACTACGTGGGATACACGGACGGCGGATATCGGCACGTTTTCGTGCTTCCGGCCACGGGCGGTACGCCGCGGCAGCTGACCGACGGCGACTGGAATCACGGCGCGCCGGTGTGGTCGGCGGACGGCTCGGAGATTCTCTTCTCGGCGCTGCGCGAGGATGACGCCGACTACCGTTTCCGCGAATCCGAGATCTATGCCGTTTCGGTGTCGTCGGGGGCCATTCGCCAGCTGACCACGCGGGCGGGGGCGGACCACTCGCCGGTGCCGTCGCCCGACGGCCGGCTGATCGCGTATCTGGGCCACGACGAGACCGACGACGCCTACTACGCCGACAACATCTACGTCATGAACGTGGACGGGAGCGGCGTGCGCGAGATCGCGACGGAGCACGACCGCGATCCCTCCGGGCTGCGGTGGGCGGCGGATGGTAGCGGCGTGTACTACAATGCGCCGGACGGCGGTGCAGAAAATATGTATTTTGCGCAATTCGGCAGGCCTGTGCGGCAGATCACCGAGGGCGAGCACTACCTGACCGTCTATTCGATGGCGGCGGGCGGCATGGCCGCGGGGGTGCTTTCCAGCGCGCACGAGCCGGGCGATGTCGTCGTCTTCGACGTGGCCGCGGGCGGCGAGATCAGCAAGATCACCGACGTGAACGGCGACATCCTGGCGGGCGTTGAGCTGGGTGAGGTGGAGGATGTCTGGTACGAGTCTTCGGACGGCCTGGAGATCCAGGGCTGGATCGTGAAGCCGCCGGGCTTCGATCCCGCGAAGAAGTACCCGCTGATGCTCGCGATCCACGGGGGTCCGCACGGCCGCTACGGCTTCGGCACACCGTACATGTGGTACGAATGGCAGCTCGAGGCGGCGAGCGGGTACGTCGTGCTCTACACCAACCCGCGCGGGAGCTCCGGTTACGGGAGTGCCTTCGGCAACGAGATCGAGAACGCGTACCCCGGCATGGACTACGACGACCTGATGGCGGGCGTAGACGTGGTGCTGGAGCGCGGGTACATCGACGAGCAGAACATGTTCGTCTACGGCTGCAGCGGCGGGGGCGTGCTCACGGCGTGGGTCGTCGGCCACACCGACCGGTTCGCCGCGGCCTCGTCGGAGTGCCCGGTCACGAACTGGTTCTCCTTCGTGGGCACGACCGACGGTCTCGGCTGGTACAACAACTTCGAGAACCTGCCCTGGGAGGATCCGAGCGAGCATCTGCGCCGCTCACCGCTCATGTACGTCGGCAACGTGACCACGCCGACGCTGCTGATCACCGGCGAGGGTGACCTGCGGACCCCGATGGGCCAGACCGAGGAGTACTATCAGGCGCTCCAGATGCTCAAGGTGCCCACCGCGATGGTCCGTCTGCAGGACGAGTGGCACGCGTACTTCTACCGGCCGACGAACACGATCCGGACGTGGATGTACCGCATGGACTGGTTCCGGAAGTACTCGCGGGGGCAGCAGCCGGTGACATGACGCAAGACGTGAGGGGCGGGAGGAGCGGTTGCGCGTTCGCCCGCGTCCGGTGGCCGGGCCGCCCGGGTCGCGGCCGCACGGGGCTGCGTGGCGCCTTGCTCCTGTCGGCTGCGTTCACTGTCCTTGTTTCGCATCCCGGGGCCGAGGCCCAGGAACGCCTCCCCGAGGGCAACCAGGTCACCATCTCCGGCACTGTCCTGGATGCTGTTACGAGTCGGCCCATCTCGGGCGTGATCGCGCGGCTCAGCGGCATGGGCTACATGGTCGAGACCGACCACGCGGGCCGATTCACGCTGTACCGGATTCCTGTTGGCGCATATCAGCTTGAGCTTTCCCACCCGAACTACCATCCCGCCGTGGGTGACTTCACCATCATGAGGTCCGGCGCATTCGAAACCGTTATGGAGCCTGTGGTCGAAGGCGAGGACGGACTCATGACCGGGATCGTCGGGGTGGTGAGTGACGGCACGGGCCGAGCGCCGGTCAGCGGGGTGGTTGTGCGGGTCCGCACCGGGCAGCAGGAGACCCGCACCGACACCCGGGGCCGCTTTGCCCTGGACGAACTCACGCCGGGGTTCAACATCGTCGAGTTCACCCAGTTCGGGTACGCGACCCGAAACGAGACGATCGAGGTCCTGCCAGGGCGCGTGACCAGCGTGCGACTTTCGCTGTCGGCGGATCCGGTCGAGCTGGACCCGATCGAGGTCACCGTCGAGAGGCGCGAGATCGTGCTGCAGAATGTGGGCTTCTACAGCCGCGAGGCCGACGGTTTCGGCGAGTTCATCGATCGCGAAGAGATCGAGAACCGCGCGCCCGGTGAAATGACCGATCTGTTCACGAGAATCCCGGGCGCGGGCTTGCTCGCCGACGGCGGGAATCCGCTGGAGAAGTACGTGATCCTGCGTGGGGGGCGGACGGAGTCGTGCTTCCCGCGGGTCGTGCTGGACGGCGTAATCGTGGTCGGGGGAGGCGAGGCGCCGGCGGGGCTTGACCATCTTATCGATCCACAGGCCGTGGCGGGCGTGGAGGTCTATCCGTCGTCCACGGGGGTGCCGATGCAGTACGCGGGGACCGGGGCATCGTGCGGGCTGATCGTGATCTGGACGCGGCGATAGGCGCGGTCCGAAGGAGGTAACCATGAAGACTCAGCAGACAGTTGGCCGGGCCATGCCGCCCATGGCCGCGCTCGCGATGGTGTCGGCACTGGCCGTGCCTGCCGTTGCCCAGACGGTCGAGCAGAACGACAGTTCGGCGCGGGCCGCGGTCCGCGCGAACTCGCTTCCGCTCATCACCACGCGAACCCTCGATTTCACGACCGACGAGGGGACCTGGATTTCCCTCGATCTGTCGCCGGACGGCGAGACGATCGTCTTCGAACTGCTGGGCGACCTCTACACGATTCCGGTCACAGGCGGAGATGCGACACGAATCACGAGCGGGCAGGGGTACGACATGCAGCCGCGCTATTCGATCGACGGCTCCGAGATCGTCTTCGTGAGCGACCGCGACGGTTCGGAGAACATCTGGGTGGCTAGCTCGGACGGAAGCGACCCGCGCCAGCTCACCGACACCGAGCGCGACAACTACATGTCGCCGGTATGGACGCCGGACGGCGAGTACGTGATGGCGAACAAGGGCACGCAGCTCTGGCTCTGGCACGAGGACGGGGGGTCGGGCGTGCAGATCACGGGGCAGCGCCGCGAGGGTGGTTCGGGTGGCGGGCCGGGTGGAGGCGGGAGTGCGCCGTCGCACATCGGCGCGGCGTTCGGGCCGGATCCGCGGTATGCGTGGGTGAACGTGCGCGGGAACCTGGGCGGCGGCTTCCCGGTGGGCGGGACGGACGCTGGTGGTCCCGGCGCCGGCGCATCCGATCCATACAACCTCGATCCGGATCCTCCCGGGCACTTCGGCGCGGCGGAACAGAGCTCCGCGCGCCAGGTCGGCGCCTTCCAGATCGGCATGCTGGACCGGGAAACGGGGCGTGTCATGGTGCGCACCCACGAGCACGAGGGCGCGTTCCGGCCCATGCCGAGTCCGGACGGGCGCTGGCTCGTCTACGCGACCCGCTACGACGCCCGCGAGGCGCTGAAGCTGCGGGACCTGGCCACCGGCGAGGAGACCTGGCTGGTGATGGACGTACAGCGCGACGAGTCGCAGGGCGGGGGAATGCGCGACCGGGACGTGTACCCCGGCGGCGCCTGGACGCCGGACTCGCGCGCGCTGATCACCTTCTACGGCGGCAAGATCATGCGGGTCGAGGTGCCCTCGGGCGAGGCCTCGGAGGTCCCCTTCACGGCCCACATCCAGCAGGAAATGGGCCCACTTGTCAAGTTCGACTATCCCATCAACGACTCGGTGCTGACCATCTCCCAGATCCGCGGCGCGCGCCCCTCGCCAGACGGGACCCGGCTCGTCTTCTCGGCGCTCGACCGCCTCTGGACCGCGTCCCTGCCGGACCCGGCGGGCACCCAGACCGAGGGCTACCCGGTCATCCGGGACGCGCGCCGCCTCACCACCTCGACCGACGTGGAGCACGGTGCGGCCTGGTCGCCGGACGGGCGCCATATCGCATACGTGACCTGGAACGACTCGGCCGGCGGCGACATCTGGCGCATCCGCGCGGACGGCGACGGCGAACCCGAGAAGCTCACGCCCACGTCCGCCTTCTTCGACCGGATCGCGTACAACGGCGACGGCTCGCGCATTGTCGCGGTGCGCGGTTCGAAGATGCACCGCATGCGCACCCTGGAGGACTTCGGCCGGCACAGCCCGGCGGCCGAGCTCGAATACGTGTGGCTGCCGGCCGAAGGCGGTGAGCCCGACCGGATCATGTGGGTGGGCCTGGGCGCCACGCAGGAGGGACGGAACGCACCCCATCCCGGGCCCGATCCGGATCGCGTGTACGTCTGGGCGGGTCAGGACGGCCTGCTCTCGGTCCGCTACGACGGCACCGACATCCGCACCATCGTCAAGGTCACCGCGCCCGCGCGTCCCGGCCCCGGCAGCCGCCCCGCGCCAGACGAGGTGGTCCTGTCCCCCGACGGCAGGCGCGCCGTCGTGCGCGCCAACCGCAACGTCTTCACGATCACGGTGCCGCCGACCGGGGGCGAGGTGCCGACGGTCTCGGTTGCTGCCCGGTCGTCGGTGCCGACGCGGCGCCTCACGAAGGTTGGCGGCGACTTCGTGGGGTGGACGACCGACGGATCGGCCGCGTACTACTCGATCGGGCGGAGCTTCTTCCTGCACGACATCGCGCTGAGCGACTCGCTGGTGGCCGATTCGGTCGCGGCTGCGCGAGCCGAGGCGCGGGAGGAGGCGGAATCGCCCGAAAACGAGGCCAACGCGTCCGAAGAGGAGGCCGCCGACGCCGCGGATGCGCCCGGCGAGGAAGCCACCGATTCGACCGGGGCGCCGGACGAGGAAGGCGGTCCTGTCTACGAGGCCGCGCGGTTCGACGTCGAGATCACCGTGCGGAAGGACCTGCCGCGTGGGGTGGTCGCCCTCACCAACGCACGTCTAATCACAATGCGGGGCGACGAGGTGATTCCGCGCGGGGACATCGTCGTGCGAGACAATCGCATCGTCGCGGTAGGGGCGGCCGGCAGCGTCGAGATCCCCGACGGCGCCGACGTGCGCGACATGTCCGGCAAGACAATCTATCCCGGGCTCGTCGACATCCACGCGCACACCTGGGTCTCGTGGGGGGTGCACCGCGGGCAGGTGTCGCAGTTCCTGGCGCAGTTGGCGTACGGGGTGACCACGCAGCGCGATCCCCAGACTTCGTCCGAGGACGCGGTCGCCTACTTCGACCTGATGGAGACCGGCGCGTTCATCGGGCCGCGCCTCTACTCGACAGGCCCCGGCGTCTTCAGCGCCGACCAGATCTCCAGCCTGGACGAGGCCCGCGACGTGCTGCGGCGCTACAGCGATCACTACAACACCAAGACGATCAAGCAGTACCTGGCCGGTGACCGGAAGATCCGCCAGTGGGTGATCATGGCGGCGCGCGAACAGGGCCTGACCCCGACTACCGAGGGCGGCTCCAACTTCACCATGAACCTGACGCTGGCCCAGGACGGCTACGCGGGCCTCGAGCATTCGCTCCCGATCAGCCCCTTCTACCGCGATGTCGTGCGGCTGGGCGCGTTCAGCGGGATGGTCTACACGCCCACGCTGGTAGTGGCCTATGGCGGGCCGTCGGGGCGGCAGTATTACCTCACGCGCACCAACCTCGACGAGGTCGAGCGCCTCCAGTTCTTCACCCCCCGCGACGAACTCGACAAGTGGAAGACCACGACGTGGTACCGCGACGATCAATACCCGCACTTCCAGCAGGCCGAGCAGATCGTGAAGTGGATGGAGGCCGGAGGCCAGGCCGGCCTTGGCTCTCACGGCGAGGTCCAGGGCTTGGGGACCCACTGGGAACTGTGGATGATGGCGTCGGGCGGCATGGACAACCACGACGCGCTGCGCATGGCGACGCTCATGAGCGCGGACGCGATCGGCCTGGCGAGCGACATCGGATCGATCGAGCCGGGCAAGATCGCCGACCTTCAGGTCCTCGCGTCGAATCCGCTGGACGACCTCGAGAACACCATCGACATCGACTACGTCATGAAGAACGGCCGGCTCTACGAGGCCGCTACGCTCACCGAGGTGTGGCCGCGGCAGCGCCCGCTGCCGACGCAGTGGTGGTGGCGGGTGGAGCCGCCCGACGTGCGCGAGGAGCGCGGTCGCTGATGGGACTGGCCGCCGTTCCCTTCACGCTCAAGCGCAGCTCTGACCTCTACACGTCCGGCGGAGGATACGAGTCCACCACCGAAACCGCCCACGGACTCGTGCGGCTGGAGGCTGACCGCCTGGTTATTCAGTGGCGCGTCGCCGTAGTTACCGAATCGATGGAAGGCGCCGGCTACGAGACGCGCGAGGAGATCGAGCCCGTCAGGGAAATCGTGATGCCCCTGGCCAAGGTCGCGGGTGCGTTCGTGCCGGAGCGCAGGTGGTGGAGGCTGGCCGGGCCGAAGCTGGTCATCACGGCCGCGGACCTACTCGCCTTCGAGAGGATCGCGGGCCAGGAGGGGCTCAAGCTCAAGCACCCGGCCAAGCTGGCATTGCGCATCAAGCGCGGGGATCGCCTGGTCGCGGAGGAGTTCGCAGCGGAACTTTCGCTGGCGGTGGCGCGTCTGCCCGAGGGCGCCCGCGGGGCAGGCACGCTCCCGGACGAGGCTGCCGGCGGCGCGCCCGTGCTACGGGACGGCCGGTCGAAGACATAGGCCGCGTGGCCTGACGCTTGAGCGAGCCGGGCCGGCAGCCCGCACAATCCAGGTGCGCGGACCGCCGGCCGGCCGGTCGCCGCCTAGTTGCGCCGGATCCCGGCTGCCGTGCTTCCCGGATCCCCCTCGGCGGGCCTCCTCCGCTCCAGCGTGCGCTCCTCGGGGTACACCTCGTCGAGGGTCATGCCGTCGTAGAGGCGGCCGTCCTTCATCACATACTGGATGTCGACCGTGTTGCGAAGGTCGTCGAGCGGGTTCGAGTTCAGGACCACGATGTCGGCGAACTTGTCCTTCTCGATGCTGCCGAGCTGCTCGCCGAACCCGATCGCTTCGGCGCCCAGGATCGTAGCCGCCCGCAGCATGTCGTGGTTCGATGCGCCGCCGGCCGCCATGGCCCACAGTTCCCAGTGGAAGCCGACGCCCTGTATCTGCCCGTGGCCTCCAACTGCCACGCGGCCATCGTCTTCGAGCATCTTCTTTATGAATTCGGCGTGGCGCGGGAAGACGTGCTCCTCTTCAAGGAACCAGCCCACCGGACCGGGACTGCCGCCGGAGCCCGAGCCGCGCCGCCGCGTCCGCGCGTCGATGTTCTCCTTGGGGATGAACATGTTCAGCTTCGGGTCGTCGTGGGCGTTCTCGGTGGCGTAGAAGTAGTTTTCGCCGAACGGACCGCCGTAGGACACCAGCAGTGTCGGCGTGTTCGTGGTCTCCGACTCCTTGAAAAGCTCCACGACGTCGGAGTACATGGGCGCGATGGGGATGTTGTGCTCGATCCCCGGGTATCCGTCGATCGCGTGCGTCATGTCGATCTTGTAGTCGAGCCCGCCCTCGGTGGTGGGCATCAGCTCGAGCTCGCGCGCCGCCTGGATGATCCACTGACGCTGCTGGCGGTTCCCGCTCATGTACATCTTGAGCGTCTTGGTGTCGTAGTACTCGGAATACCGCCTCAGGATCGTCTTCGCGTGGTCGGCGTCGCGGATGTTCTCTCCGTTGAAGACGCCGGGGCCGGTCGAATAGATCCGCGGACCGGTCATTCCGCCCGTGAGGACGCGGTCGGTGTAGCTGAGGATGTCGGTGAAGGCCGTCTGCGGGTCGCGCGTGGTGGTGACCCCATAGGACAGCGTTGCCAGATATTGCCAAACTTCCTGCGGATGGATCTCCGGCACGAGCCACATGGAGTGGTAGTGTATGTCGATGTAGCCGGGGACGAGCGTCTTGCCCGCCACGTCGATCACCCGGGCGCTGTCGGGGATCTCGACGGAATCGGCGACGCCGACCTCGACGATTTTGTTGTCGGTGACGAGCACCACACCGTTCTCGATGACGTGGGGGGCGCCGGTCGTGTCGGACGGACTGTCCGCCATCGTGATGATGCGGCCGCCGCGGAGCGCCACCACGCCGCGCGGGATGTCGCGCGGCAGCTGGACCTCGATCTTGCGCTCGTGCGCCTCGTAGGTGTCGGTCGTATCCGCGAGTATCTCCTTGTCGCCGTCCCGGACCGCGCTGGCCCTGGCGGCGACCTCCTCCGCGGCCTCGCGGATCGAGTCGGCGCGCGCCATGAGCGAGTCGGCCACGACCTGCACCGAATCGGCCTGTAGGCGCGTGATCTCGTCCTCGAGCTCCTCGGGCACCTCCTCGTCGGCGTTCCGGAGGCTGTCGGCCTCGGCGCGCTTGTCGCTCAGGGTGTCCGAAATGGCCATGGCGCGTGCGCGGATGAGCGCCCGCTCGTGCGCGGTCTCCTCTTCCTCCGCCTCTTCGGCCTCGACGTGGTCGACATCGTAGGTGAAGAGCACGTTGCCCATCGCCCAGTGCAGCGCCGAACCGTCGGGAGCCCACGAGGGGAACTCGCCTCCGACATCGGTCAGCTTCCGCACGGGAACCGGCGAGGCCCCCAGGTTGGTGAGCAGAATGTTGGGAGGCGCGGCCCCCACCTCGGCCAGCTCGACGATGTAGATGTCGTTGCCGAACTGCACGAAGGCGCGGTCGCCCTCGGGGGAGAGCACGATGAGGCCTGCGGGCTGCGCGAATCCCGGCTCCGTCGGCGGACTGGGGTCGGTCGGGTCGGGGGCCTTGCGCCAGGGGTAGACCCGCCTCGGCAGGTATTCCCACTCGTCGGGGTGCGGATTTGCCATTCCCGCGATTCCCTGGCGTCCGCGCACGATCAGGTGGCGCTTGATGTCCGTGCCGTCCCAGCGGAACGAGACCAGCCCCTCGACCGGACTGTAGGCGTAGATTCGGTCGGAGTCGTCGGCGGCGAAGTGGGCCACGTCGCGTGCGCCGGTGGGTGAGATCACCGTTGCGGCCGCGGGTGCGGCGGCGTTTGCGGGGACCCAGACGAACTCGGCGCCCATCGGGCCGAAGAAGATCCCGGACGCCTCCATCAGGTCGCGGGCGGCACCGCGCGACGCGACGATGCGCTCGCCGTCCGGGGACCAGGCCACGTTGTAGTACATGGCCGCGGTGCTCGTGAGTTGCGTGGGCGCGCCGCCAGTCGCCGGCACCCTCATGATGTGGCCGCCGTCGGTGTCGTCCCAGGTCACGTAGGTGATCCAGGTCCCGTCCGGCGACCACTGGGCGTGGAATTCGCCGACATCCGCATCGGTGAGGCGCGTCGCGTCGCCCTCGGTCAGGTCCCGCACCCAGAGGCGGTCGAACGCGGTGAACACCACCCGGTCGCCATCGGGCGACACCGCGGGACTGCGGATCTGGCTGGCCGTGACCATCGCGGTGGTATCGATCTGGTAGTCGAACTTCACCGAGGGCCCGATGCCGAGTTCGACTTCGACCTCGAACGGGATCTCGGTGGGCTCGCTTCCGTTCATCGGGACGTTCCAGATCTTGCCGCCGTACGAGACGACGATCGCCGAGCCGTCCGGAAGGAACGCGTAGCCCGGGTGCACGTCGATGGGGGCGCGCGATTCCTGCTCGTCACGCTGAACCGGGTAGGCCAGCCACTCCTCGTCGCCGGTCGCGAGGTTGCGCTTCCTGAGTCCCGTGTCGGCGTTATAGCGCGTTGCGTAGACCAGCCATTCGCCGTCGGGCGAGATCGCCGGACGCATCCCCGAACCGTACCGGCTGGTCATCACCGCGCTGGTGCCCGTTTCGCGGTCGTAGCGATATACCTGGTAGCGGGGGAGGCGGGCGTTGTACTCCCAGTCCCCGAAGGATTGCGCATACCAGATGTGCCGTCCGTCGGGGCTGAACGCGGCTCCGATGCGCTTGATGCCCCCGAACAAAGCCGCGAAGATCGGCGACGTGGGGGCTCCGGGGATCGTGATAGGGGACGAGCGCTCCGCGTGGTACATGTACAGGTTGGCCGAACCGCCCAGCCCGCCCGAGCGGCTGACCACGATGTACTCGCCGTCCGGTACCCACTCGGGCGAAAGGAAGAGGTTATTGTTGCCGCGCGACACCTGGGTCGTGTCGGTCTTGTCGAGACGCATGGTCCACAGGTTGTCGCCACCGCTCCGGTCGGAGATGAAGGCGACCGACTCGCCGTCGGGGCTGAAGCGCGGCTGCACCTCGAACGCCATGCCCGTGAGGAGCGGCGATGCCGTGCCGCCGGCGATCGGCATGGTGTAGAGGTCGCCGAGGAGATCGAAGACGATCGTCTGGCCGTCGGGGCTGACGTCGAGCGAGATCCACGTACCTTCGGTGGCGGTGAATTCGGCCGTGCGCGCGTTGCGCAGCGGCAGCGGGTTCTGGCGCGCTCCGCCCGGCCTGGGCGGCTGCGCCGCGAGCGGGGCGATCGTGAAGGCGATGGCGGCGAGGGCCAGCGCGGGCGCGCCGAAGCGGAAGGTCCTGGCGCTCATTTGTCACCTCCCCGGATCCCGGCGCGGACATTGGGCGCGGTGTTGCGCCATGGTTCGTCGGGTGCCGGCCGTTGCCTGGGCCACACCTCGTCGAGGGTGTCTCCGTCGTAGAGCCTTCCGTTCATCATCACCTGATGGACCGTGTTGGTGTTGCGGATGTTGTCGAGGGGGTTGGCGTCGAGGACGACCAGGTCGGCCAGCTTGCCGGGTTCGATGGACCCCAGGTCGCGGCCCAGGCCGATTGCCTCGGCGCCCATGATCGTGGCGGCCAGCAGCGCGTCGTGCTCGTCCATGTCGCCACTCTGCATTGCCCACAGCTCCCAGTGGAAGCCCAGTCCCTGCAGCTGTCCGTGACTGCCGACGCCGGTCTTCCCGCCGTTCTCCACCAGTCGCGTCAGCCAGGCGGCGTGCTTGGGGAACGCGTATTCGTCCTCCATGAACCAGCCGCCGGGCCCGGGGCCGGTCGTCTGGAGCCGCCGCGCCTTGGTGTCCAGCTCCCGCTTGGGTGTGAAATGCGTCAGCTTCTCGTCGCCGAAGACGTCCTCGCGCGTATAGAAGTAGTTCTCGGCCCACGGTCCCCCGTACGAGACGAGCAGCGTCGGCGAGTTGACCGTCCCGGACGTGGCGAAGAGCTCGACGACATCTCCGTAGGCCGGGATGATCGGCATCGAGTGCTCGATGCCCGGATAGCCGTCGATCGCGTGGGTCATGTTGAGCCGGTAGTCCAGCCCTCCCTCGGTGGTGGGCATGAGGCCCAGTTCGCGCGCGGCCATGATCAGCCACTGGCGCTGACGGCGGTTGCCGGACATGTACATCTTGAAGGTCTTGGTGTCGTAGTAGCGGCTGTACTTGGTCAGCACGTCGAGCGCGTGCTCGTAGCTCTTGATGAAGTCGAACTGGAAAACGCCCGGTCCGGTTGAATAGACGCGGGGTCCGACCATCTTGCCGGCGCGCACCATGTCCTCGTAGGAGAGCACGTCGGTCGTTGCGGTCTGGGGATCCCGTGTCGTGGTCACGCCGTAGGCCAGATTCGCCTGGTAGATCCAGGGGCGCGCCCAGTGCAGGCCCCACAGGTTCCACATATGTGCATGCGTGTCCACGAAGCCGGGGACGATCGTCTTCCCGGCCATGTCGATCACGGTTGCCCCATCCGGCACGTCGCCGGGTCCCGACGAGACCGACACGATGCGGTTGTTCGTCACGACGATGTCCGCGTTCTCGACGATCTCGTCGCCGTTCATGGTGATCGCGCGGGCGCCGCGCAGCACGACAGTACCCCGCGGGATGTCGCGCTCCGCCGTCACCGCGATCTGCAGCTCTGTGGCCTCGTAGGCGGTGTCGGCGGCGGCGGCGTCCAGGTCGTAGGTGAACAGCGCGTTGCCGAGCGACCAGTGCACGGTGCGGCCGTCCGCACCCCAGGCCGGGAACTCGACGCCCAGTTCGTTCAGTTTCCACGCCGGGACCGCGGCCGAGTCGGGCTTGGTGACGTCCAGCACCGGCAGGGCCGCCCCAAGATCCGGGACGGTCACGGCGTAGAGGTCGTCACCGATCTGCGCGAGCGCGAGGTCGCCCTGCGGCGCCATCTCGACCGAGCCGGAGATCATCCGCAGGATCAGTTCGCGTGGTTCGTCGTCGTCGAACTCCGCCGGCATCACGAGGTCCGAGGTCTCGGAGCGCTTGTAGCCGATGGGCACGCCACCCGCCGACAGGTCGGCCCGGGCGGTCACCTGAAGGTGCCGCTTCTTGTCCGTGTCGTCCCAACGTGCCGAAGACAACGCTGTCGTCACCGGCGGAGGCGTGGGCGAGCCCGGAATCGCGTCGGCCCGCGCTGATCCGTAGTAGTAGATGCGGTCGGGATCCTCCGTGAAGTGCGGTGACCTGCGACCCGCTGTGGGGCCGATCACCGTCACTGCACCGCCGTCCGCCGGGATCCAGATGAACTCGGAGCCAGGGGTGTTGAAGAACGGGTCGACGGCCTCCTGCACGTCGCGCCGCGCAGACCGCACGCCGACGATGCGCCCTCCATCGGGCGAATAGACGAGGTCGCGGTAGTACGCGGGCGCCGTCGTGAGCGTGACGGCAGACCCGCCGTCCGCCGACACGCGCCGGATGTGGCCCTCGCCGGTGTCGTCGTCCCAGGTCACGTAGGCGACCTGGCGCCCGTCCGGCGACCAGACCGGGCGGTGTTCGCCCACTTCGTCGCTGGTGAGCCGCGTCGGCGTACCGTCCGGGAGGTCCGCTACGTACACGCGGTCCAGGGCGGTGAACGCGAGCCGGCTCCCGTCCGGAGAGGTGCGCGCGTACCGGATCTGCTTGACCGTGAAGTCCGGCGTGTCCTCGATCGGGTACTCGAACTCGACCTCGGGCCCGATCGCGACCTCGGCTTCGACGGTGAAGGGGATCTCGGTCGGATCGCCGCCGTCCACCGGTACGCTCCAGATCCGGCCGCCGTAGGACATCACCAGCGCGTCGGAGTCGGGCGTGAAGGAATACCCGGGCAGCACGTCCATGGTGGCGGTCGATTCCTTGTCGTCGCGCTGGACGGGATAGGCGAGCCAGCGTTCCATGCCCGACGCCAGATCCCGCAGCCGAATCCCCGTGTCGGCGTCGTCTCGGCTTCCGTAGGCCAGCATCGTGCCGTCGGGCGACAGCGCGGGCCGGAACGCCGAGCCGTACCGGTTCGTCATGGGGGTGCGCGTCCCGGACTGACGGTCGTAGACCCACAGCTGGAACTGCGGGAAGATCGCGTTGTACTGCCAGGTGCCGTTGCGCTGGGCGTACCAGATGTAGCGCCCGTCGGCATCGACCGCCGCGCCCATCATCCGCTGTCCCCCGGGACCCCCCACCATCTCGATCCCGGTGCCCCCGTCCACGTGGTACAGCCACAGCTTCTCAAGCCCCTGGAACGGGCGGGCGCGCGAAACCACGACGTACTTGCCGTCGGGCATCCACTCGGGGGACAGGAACGCGCTCCCCACGCCCTTGCTGAGCTGGGTCGGGTCGCCGCCGCCAGAGGGCATCAGCCAGACGTTCTGGTCCCCGCTGCGGTCCGACACGAAGACGATCCGTTCGCCGTCGGGGCTGAAGCGCGGCTGCATGTCGTATCCCATCCCGCTGGTGAGGCGCATGGCGTCACCCCCGGTGATCGGCATCGTGTACAGATCGCCGAGCATGTCGAACACGATGGACTGGCCATCGGGACTCACGTCGAGCGAGATCCAGGTCCCCTCGTTGGTGGTGAACCGGGCCCAGCGCGCGGGCTCGAGAGGAAGACCCCGATCAGGGTCCAGCTCCGCCTCCTGGGCCTGCCCGGCCAGAGGTGTGAGCAACAGCAGTGCGACCGCCCATGGGCCGCGGAGGTGCAAGCGCATGTGCCGACTCCGTGTGGGTGAGTAGGTCGAGGGGGCCCGCGTGAGCCGCAAGGAACGGCCGTGCCCGGCCAATTCCCCCTTACGAAGGAGACCCATAGTAGTGTCAAGGGTTGCACGAGGCCAACCGGCAACGGAATGCCGGCCGCCGACTTGCCGGGAGGAACCTGCGGACGGAATCTTCGTAGGAAATCGGAGAGCCCATCGCCCCGAGACCGGGGAGATCCCGGTGGCCGCAACCGGCCCGGATCGCGTTGGGCCCGGACACAGACCCGTCGACAAGGAGGAATCCAGTGTTTCGTTGCTTAAGAGCCCGTGGACAAAATCCCCCCGGCATTCGAGCGGCGATGCATCCGTGTCGGACCGCTGCGCTCTGCGTTGCTCCTTGGGCCCGTAGCGCTGCTACTGGCCCTTCGTCGCGCCTTGCCGACCCGGCGCCTCGCCGCTCTCGGTGCTCGGGCGGCTTTATCCACGGACTCTTAACGTTGGCGCTAGGCGCTGTGATCGTCGCGGCTCCGGCGGCGGGCCAGTCGCACGTGGCGCTGGGCCCCCTCGTCACGCTGGGTGACGACTCCCACTTCGGGCTGGGCGCGCGCGCCGAAATGGACCTTTCGGAACACCTGGGATTCGACCACGACTTCTTCCGGGACGTCTTCGGAAGCGCCACGGCGACCTACTCCTTCCAGGACTGTCGCGGCGGCTCCGGATGCGGCTGGTTCGAGCTGGGCGGAAACCTCAACGTTCCGGTGTCCCGCCGCACGGCCGACCTGGTCAGCTACGTGGGAGCGGGCTTCCACATCGTGAGCGCTTTCAGGGAAGAGTCCTTCGTCGACTTCCGGTCTTCGCCCTCACGGGCCACCTGGCACCGCCGCCACACGGATACCAGCGTTGGCCTCAACCTGATCGGTGGCCTGAAGTTCGAGGTCGAGGCGACACCGGCCTTCGTCGAGGGCAAGCTGGGACTCTCGGGGGCCAGCCAGTTCCTGCTGTCGACGGGCGTCATGCTCTGGTGACCAGGGAGACCGCAGGTCGCGACGTTGCGCTGATCTCGGTTTCCATCGATCTGGGCGCGGGCCGCCGGGGCGTCGACATGGGTCCCTCCGCCCTGCGCATCGCCGGAATCACCGCTGCGATCGAGGCCGCGGGACACAGGGTCTGCGAACTGGGCACGATCACCGCGGGGGGACTCGAGACGACGGACGCGGGGGAAACCCGCATGCGCTTCCTCGCCGAAATCGTGAAGGTCGTGGACCGAACGCGTGAACTGGTGCGGATGGGGCTTTCCCGGAACTGTCTGCCCCTGGTGCTGGGCGGCGACCACTCGCTGTCGATGGGTTCGGTCGCGGCCGTGGCGGATCACTACCGGCGGCGTGAGGAGCGCATCGGCGTCATCTGGGTCGACGCGCACGCCGACATGAACCGGCCGGCAACCACGCCGAGCGGCAATGTACACGGCATGCCGCTGGCGGTGCTGCTGGGCCACGGTGACCCGCGTCTGGTTGGGACGAGCGCCAGCGTGGCCCCCGGGAACGTCAGCGTCCTGGGAGCGCGCGAGCTGGATGTCGGCGAGAAGGAGCTCATCAGGGACCTGGGCGTCCGGGTATTTACGATGTCCGAGATCGACGAAAGAGGTGCGGCGGCGTGCATGGACGAGGCGCTGGAGCGCGCCAACGACGGGACGGGCGGATTCCACCTCTCTCTCGACCTCGACGCCCTCGATCCAAGGGTGGCTCCCGGCGTCGGCACGCCGGTGCAGGGGGGACTCACGTACCGCGAGGGTCACCTCGTCTGCGAAAAGGCGTCCCGCTCGGGCCGGCTGCTCAGCATGGAGGTCGTCGAACTCAACCCCGTGCTGGACGACCGCAACCACACGGCCGATCTCGCTGTGGAGCTGGTCGCGTCCGCGCTGGGGAAGACGATTCTGTAGCAATGCGTTCGAAGCAGATTGCCACGAGCCAGGGACCAGATCTGCACACGCCCATGAAAACCGAGACGACACCCGCAGGACTGAGCCTTCGCAATCTCGCTATCGGGTATCGCCGGGATCGGCCCGTACTGCACCATCTTTCGCTGGACATCGTCCCCGGCGAAGTCCTCGCGGTCGTCGGGCCGAACGGCTCGGGCAAGACCACCCTTTTCAGGACGCTTCTGGGCGTCCTGCCACCGATTGGCGGCCACGCGATGGTGGCCGGCGCGCGGCCAGCCGAGTATCGGCGCCGACACGGTGTCGGCTACCTGCCGGAGGACACGGTGCTCCCGCCGGGATGGACGTGCGATGGCCTCCTCGCATTGGCAGCCGCTGCGGCCGGCCCCGCGGCGGACATCGAGCGCTCGCGGCGTCTGGCGGGGGTGGACTTCGACACCAGCGGTCTCGCCGACAAGCTGTCCAAGGGGATGCGGCGGCGGCTGGCGCTCGCGCGATGGCCCTCATGCGGCCCACGGCACTGCTGTTCCTGGACGAGCCCGAATCGGGTCTGGATCCCGGACAGCGCATTCGTCTGCGCAGACGAATCGAGGAGATTCGCGGCCGCATCACCATTCTGGTCGCCAGTCATGACCTCGGGGAACTGGCGATAATGAGCGACCGGGTCTTTCTGATCGAAGAGGGGGGTGGGCGCGTCGTGCACCAACCGGAGGGCGGGTTTACGCGCGAGTTCCTGGAAACGGAGTTCCTGGGACTGGAAGGGGCGGTGTCATGAGCATCATCAAGGCCTCTTTCCGGAACGCAGTACGCCGCAAGTGGAAGTTCGCTCTGGTTGTGTTCGTGTTCGGCCTGGGGCTCGCAGTACTCACGAACGCGTACGAAGTGACGGAGACCATCGAACGCATGCAGAGCATTGGCGCGGAGATGGAGAACGAAGGCGGCGCGCCCTCCGAAGAGCAGGTGGAAGCGATGGCGGGCGGTGCGGCGGTCCTGGTCGTCTTCAGTCTGCTGAGCCTTGCGTTCGGCCTCGGTACCGTGCTCCTCGCGTTCCTGATGCCGGGCGGATTGGTCTCCAACGAGCGACGAAGTTCGGCGATCATGCTCTGGGCCCAACACCCCATGTCGCTCAGTTCCTTCTACCTGCGACGATATTTGGGCATCCAGATCGCAACCGCCATCGCTCTGGTGATCTTCGGTCTGACGGGTGCAGCAGCTGATCTGCCGTCCGGAGCGGCGCCCGCCACGGAAATCGGAGGGATCGTAAGGCTCTGCCTGGTCGGCCTGCTCGCGTGCGCTGTCAGCTTTGCCATCAGCGCACTCGGCATTCGCCGCGCCGCGCTGTTCGGATTCATTTACTTCATGGCCTCGGGGGTCGTCTGGCCGCTGATCGAAGGCCCCGAGCTTGGGACGTCAACGGCGGCGGAGTTGGCGCGGGCGGTTCTGCCATTCGTGGTTTTTCCCGACGGGCCAATCGACGATCTTGTCGGGGGCCTTGAATCGGGGGTGGTCTGGGATTGGGGGGCGACAGGACTGGTGCTGTATCATCTTGCCCTCTGGACAGGGATCGCATGGCTCGGACTCCGTCGAATCGAGCGGCGGCCGCTCAAGCTGTGACGCAGCGGGAGCAAGACAGGTGCGTCGGCCGGGCGTCGTCTCACCGGCCGGCGTGTGCCGTGCTAGCAGCTCGTGGACACCCCCCCCGGCATTCGAGCGGCGACGCTACTAGCCTTTCGTCGCGCCTTGCCGACCCGGCGCCTCGCCGCTCTCGGTGCTCGGGCGGCTTTATCCACGGACTGCTACGTTTCAGTCCCCGGCCGGGGTGGTGAAACGGGTATACACAGGGGACTTAAAATCCCCCGGGAGCAATCCCATGCGGGTTCGAGTCCCGCCCCCGGCACTCGGCGCCGCCCCATTCGCCCTTCCGCCGGGCGGCGTGGCACCTGTGGCCCGTCTCCTGTGCCTGCGGCCGCCTCAGCGGCGCCGATACGACCTGACTGGCGGCAGCCTCGCACCCGTCCCGCCCGCGGGCTCGTCCTCGCCCACGACCGGGATCGTCAGCGTCCCGATCCCGTCGATGCTGGCCTCGATCAGGTCCCCGGGCTGCAGAAAGCGCTGCTCGCCGCGCACCGCCGTGCCCATGCCCACGCCGCCGGAGGTCCCGTTGTTGATCACATCGCCCGGGAACAGCGTGATGATTGACGAGCCGTACTCGATCAGCTCCCACAGTGTATGGATCATGTCCCCAGCGCGGGCCTCCTGCATCTGCTCGCCCCCGACGCTCAGCGTCTGGCGCAGGTTCTCCATTGGATCGCCATAGAACTCCTTCGGCACGATCCACGGCCCCATGGGCGCGAAGGTGTCGTGGCCCTTGCCCACGAACCAGTCGGAGGTGAGGGGGTTGCCGCCGGGGGGACGGCCGCCCCGGTCCGAGATGTCGATCGTGACCGTGTAACCGAAGACGTAGTTCTGGGCGTCGGTGGCGGAGACGTACTTGGCGGCCCTGCCGACTACTGCCCCCAGCTCGACTTCCCAGTCCGTGCGGTCACGGCCATGTGGGATCACGACCGCATCGCCGTTCCCGATCACGGCGCCCCGGCTCGGCTTCAGGAAAAGGTACGGGACACCCCGGTTCTCACGCCGCTGGCGACGCGCCTCGGCGCGCTCCTCGGGGGTGCCCGTCTCGTTCACGTGGCTGTAGAAGTTGACGGCCGCGTTGAGGATCTTGCCCGGATACAGGATCGGGGGGAGGGTGCGCACGTCGCCGACGTCGTGAACGAAGGCCGGGCGGGCGGCGCCGTCGATCATGTCGTTCGCGGCGAGATGATTCACGATCTCGTAGAGGCGGGGCTTGACGCCGTACTCGTAGCGCCCGATCAGGTCCAGCATGTCCTCGGGCATCGGCAGGCGCGGATAGGCCGGGTTGCGCTCGAGCTGCCGGTTGGCCGCCCCGATGTCGACGACGAGCACGTCCCGCAGTACGAGGCCGACCCGAGGCTCTCCCTCGATCTCGAAGGTGCCCACCTTGAAGGGTTCGGCGACATCCATCCCGGGAGGCGCCTGGGCCGATGCGGTGCCGGCGTCCGCGAGCGCGACGCCGAGGGTGGCCAGGACCAGAACCGTGGCGGTGCCGGCCATGGCCGTGAACACATGAAAGGCCTTCGCGAATCGCATGGTGTCCCCCTGCTTGTAGGCAGCGCGGCGGAGAGGATTCCGGCACGCGGACCGGGTCGCCTGATCGGACCGGGTCTCTTGATTGACTACGCGGGTCGGGGGGCCTCCGTCAAGCGGATCGACAGAATACTTAACATTGTGGTTAAGTATGGACCGATCGTGGCTTCGGCGCAGTTGGAAGTCGCGTCACCCTGCGGGAACCGCGTCAGCTAAAGAATCGCGTCCAGGTACAGGTCGATGCGGAAGTCCTTGTAGGGCCCCTTCAGGCCCTGGGACAGGTCCATGCGGATCAGGCCATCCAGGATGCTGCCGCCCATGCCGACCCCGTAGAGAAAATCGTCCCGGTTGAAGAGATCGCGGGGGCCAGCCCAGCCGGCATCTCCGAAGAGGATCACGCCGACGCCTTCAAAGGCGCGGGAAAGCTCCAGTCGCGTCCTGACAAAGGAGCTGCCGGACAGCGTGGAAGCCGGGTAGCCACGCAGGGTGGCGGCCGCGCCCAGGAACCAGTGTCGCTGCACCGGAGCGTCGCCCCAGGTCGTCCCCGCCGCCGCCTCGGCCCCCAGTCGCCAGCTCCGCCAGCCGTCGCCCCGCACGGGGACGATGGCCCGCAGCGTGGCGTTGGCCTGGCCGTATCGCGACCCCACTTCCTCGCCCGTGCGCCGCCACGTCGCTCCGCGTCCCTCCAGCTCCAGGCCCAGCTGCGCCCGGACGGGATCGCTTCCCCACCACGGCGAGACTCGTAGCTGTGCACCCGCTTCCTCCACAGCGTCGGCCACCAGGTTGGGGCGGAACCCCCACTCGCCGTCGAAGACGCGGAAGAGCGCGAAGTCGGTCTCGGCCGCGATGGCGGAATGGCGTTCGCCGTACACGCGGAACAGGAACGAGTCGCGCGACCCGTCGGGCGGGCGCCAGGTGAGGTCCGCGCCGGAGGCACGGTAGTACTCGCCGTCGTCGCGACCGAAGAGAAGGGCGTTCATCGAGTTCCCGAAGCCCAGGTAGCCCCCGGCCGGGTCGGTCGGACGCAGCTCGTGAAACCCGCCAAGCGTCAGGCGGCGATACACCGTGGATCGCCGCATCTCGAGCCTGACCTTCGGGCGAAGATCGGCGAGTCCGAAGAACGCCGACCCGCCCAGCGCGTGTCTGCCCGACAGTTCCGTTTCGAATTGCCCTCCGACGGCCGGTCCCTCGACCCGGTTGTACCGAAGCAGGTCGTGGCGCGCCCAGCCCCAGTGGAAGGACCAGGGGATCGCCTGCATGGGCGGGGCCGGCAGGTCGGCCAGGCTCTGCATGAACCCCTCGATCTCGTCGTCCGAGGGGAAGCCGATCGCATTCTCCCAGATTGGGGGCGGCAGGTGGGGGCTGGTGGCTACGAGACTGCGTTCCCTGGGGACGATCAGGAAGGATTCGCGGTCGCGCGCGGGCATTTCGGCATCGGACATGAGCTCGTAGTCGATGCCGTCGTCGTCTGACAGGAGCCGGGCGATGAAAGCCATGGCTTCCGCCCGGGTCTTGAAGTGAACCTCCCGGAGGGGTGAGCCGGCCATGGGGGTGCGGTCCGCGGGCTCCGGCGGCGTGCGATCCGCCTGGGCGGTTCGGGACACCGCCGCTGCTCCCTCCTGCTCCCCTTCCGCTTCCGGCCCCGCCTCATCGTCAGCCATCGTCACCGACTCGACCCGGTACGAAAGATCCATCGTAACCGGGACCTTGATGATGCCCGCCCCCGCCTCTCCCTCCATCCGCATGCTGCGCGGCAGCCACACCTCGAAGTCCCACAAGGCGTAGTCCACCGCCATCAGGGTGAGGTCGAAGGTCCACGGCTTGAAGAGGCCCGGCACGTACCTGAAAGTCCCGCGCTCCTCCTCCCGCTGGAGTTCGGGGATGTCCCGCATGGCGTCGAAGCGTCGGCTGAACCGGTAGACCGCGCGAACCAGGGCCCCGGTGCCGGGCTCGATCCACAGCGCTCCGCTGATCCGATGGGAGTCCGCCTCCCGGGGCAGAACCTCCAGCTCGATGGCCTCGAGGCGGCGCCCGTCGGGGAACGACAGCGTCAGCGTGTCTCCGCTTTGAAAGCGATAGAGGGAGTCCGCGCCCTCCCCGAGGGGGTGGGCCAGCCAGAAGTCGTCGCTGCTTGGCTGGAAGACGTCTTCGTCACCCTCGGTGAGCCCGAAGAACAACCGGTCGCTACCCGGTTCGAACGGTTTGTCGAACGGCAGGTCCTGCAGCCAGTCCATGTCGCCCTCGCGCATTGCGATCTCCCGCCCCGGGTACTGGGAACGGCTGCCCAGGACCTGGACCAGGGCGTCGTGCTCCTGGTCCCAGAAGGCACGCACGGCGGTCTCGTTGTGGTAGATGACGCGATCCTTGAGCGGGGTGCGGATGGCCGCGGCGATCCGCTGTTCGATGAGGGCCGTGTAGCGCACGATGGATTCGTCCAGGCGCGTCCAGTTGGCGAGCGCGGCGCTGTACAGCTGGCGGGCCACGGGGTCCTCGAAGGTGTCCGGCGCGATGGTGCGCTGGGCGGTGGCCGGTGCAGCGGCGAACGCGCCAGCGCCGGACACCGCGGCCGAGAAGAGCGCGGCCCGGAACAGCGCGGCCCGGAACAGTCCGCCCGGGACGATGGCGTGCGCGACCCGCCTCATGACCCGGGACGCTCTGTCGCGCCGTGGCTGAAGTGCGCTTCACGGAAGTCGTCCCACGTGATGTAGCGCCACCTGGGACCCCCGTCCGCTTCCGCTTCGCCACCCCGCGAAGGGAACACGAAGATGCCCTTGTTGTCCCGCCCGACATCGCTGGAGCCCGTCAGTTCGAAGGTGCGGCCGTCGAGGACGGTCACGCGCACGCCGTCCTCTCCGGTCCGCTCGATCCGGCGGATGTTGGTGAACTCGATGGCGAAATCCACATCCTCGGAGGTGCCGTTGAGGCTTTCCCACGACCACTCCTCGTGGGCGTTCCAGCGGACCCGGCCGGCAAGCTCCTCGCCGTCCCGCGTGACGACCGTGCCGTGCAGGAGGTGGCCACCGTCGAAAGCGTCGTAGCCGGCCGGGCGTGCCGGCTCATGGAAGCGAATCGATTGGAATGCTCTCCATTCCACGCTTACGGAGCCCAGCGCGGGATCGGAGATCCGAAACGGCCGGGGGTGGAACGGCCCACTGGCCTCGTCAAAAAGGTCCAGGACCTCGCCGGAGACCAGGGTCGCGGCAACCCCGGTCGGGGTTCTCTCCAGGGAGCGAATGCGGTCCAGGCGGATGGACCTGTGGTCCTCGTTCTCGAAATCGTCCAGCATGTCCGACTCGAGCAGTGCATCCCCTCCCCGGTTCAGGGCACGGGGATCGACGAATCCGGTGAACGTGCGGCCCGAGCGGTCCTGTACGGTGCCATGGAGGCGGCGCGCACGCGGAGCGGCGCCGGCTGGCGCGGCGGAGAATTCGATTCGGATCACGTCCCTCCCGTGCAGGTGCACGATGTCACCTCGATCATCCTTCTCGACCACGATGTCCCTCCAGCGCCAGCGCGGCTCGGTCAATTAGAGCCGCGCGCCGGTGCGGGTCAGGACTTCGACGTCGCCCACGGTGTCGGGGATGAACGACGCGAGGTGTCCCAGGCGGATCCCGGCGTCGGGCGACTCCACGAAATCCGGGTGCTTCTCCTCCCAGGAGATCCGATGGCCCTTGAATTCCACGATACGCAGGTGCGGCTTGCCGTCGCGGGTCGCATCGAGCCAGTCCCGGTAGTGCTCCTCCGGGATGTTCTTTCCGGCGATGAAGAAGTCATCCCAGCTCGCAATGCCCCGAAAGCGCACGAATCCCGTGTGCGTCTGGCCGCCCTCCGTGACGACCCGCCCCCAGATGCGGTCCGGGGCCTGGGCCTGCGAGGGGGAAGCCGGGAGGGCGCTGGCGGCAAGAAGGAGCAGCGACGCCGGGAGGGATGGCGGGAGCCACGACGGAGAGCGGCGACGATGGGTCAGAGGCATGGGCTGCTTGCTGGGGTGATGGGTTCCCGCCCTTGTCAAGAGTTACGGAAGCGGGACTGCCCGGGTTTCGGAAACGGGGGTCGGCGGCCTACCTTGCCGGGACGGGTGACCGGACGACCAACCCTTCCAACAGGAGCTTCCGGATGACTTATCGCAAGCTGCTCCCCACATCCTTCATGATCGCGTGCGTCGCGGCCCTGGCGTGCGGACCCGCGGATGAAGGTGGCGCGTCGGCGGATGCCGCCGCTAACGAGACCGCCGAGACCGCGTCCAATCCCCGCTTCGGCGTGTGGCAACTCGAGTCGGACCGTCCGCCGCCGTACCGCAACGTGATGACCTACGAGCCCTGGGGCGCAGGCGGTATGATGATTACGGTTGCGACGACCAACGATGACGGTGAGACCTCCGAATGGAGCTACGCCACCCTGTTCGACGGCGAGTTCCGGCCGGTGGAGGGCCAGGAGGACGCTACGACCGCGGTGGAGGTGGTAGACGAACGCACGAACCGGATCCTCAATGCCCGCGGCGGCGAGGTCTACCAGGTGATCATCAACGTGCTGTCCGCGGATGGGAACACCATCAACAACGAGTATCGACGCACGGCGGAGGATGGCACCGAGAGCGTGTCGCACGCCGTGTACTTGCGGATCGAATAGGAGGGCGGCGAAACCCGTGCTGACGGGGTGCGGCCCCACACCGTCGGGGCGGGCCGTTCAGGCCTGACCGGCGCCCGAATCGCTGGACGACGGGGCCCGCAGATCGAAGCGGGGGATGCGGGCGCGGAAGACGAACCCGTCCGCGCGGCGGAAGTGGTAGTACCCTTCCATGAAGCCGCTTCGTCCTTCGAGCACGCAGAAGCTGTTGTATTCGTGCACGTCGCCCGGGGCCAGCAGCGGGCACTCGCCGACGACGCCTTCACCCGCGACTTCCTGCTCACCGGCGGTCGCGTCGTGGATTCTCCAATGACGCCAGAACAGCTGGGCCGATTCGTCGCCGACGTTCTCTATGCGGATGAAATACACGAACACGCACCGGTGCGGCGGCCGTGAGTGTCCATGCGAGTACACGGGCTGCACGGTGATCCGCATCTCCCCGGACAGAATCGGCGGCTGGCGGTCCGGGTCGCCGGCAAGTCTGATCATCGTTTAAGATACCAGCAGTCCGTCGACACCGCCGGACGCGGATTCGCCGCGCATCCTTCGGGGTGCATCTCCCTCGCATCGGAGCAGAACACGTGCCACGCAAACCCATTCCAGCCCGCCAACGCCGCTGCCGGCCCCCGCGCTCGACCCGCCCTTGTGCCTTCTTCCGGCTGCACGGATTCCCTGTCCGCCTGAGCGGCGTCGTGCTGGCCCTGGCGGTGCTTCCCGTCTCGGTCCGGTCGCAGGAGTCCGCGTTGGCGCCCGCCGGGGCGGGTGACGGCACGGACATGGGCGCCGCCCCGGTCGTGCAGGCGATAGACAGGGTGCTCGCGCGCCTGGAGCCCGAGATCCGCAGAGCCATGGTCGATGGCAGGATCCCGTCGCTGGTCATCTCGCTCACGGACCGCCAGGGCGAGCTCTGGAGCGGGGCCTATGGCGAGTCGAACCTGTGGGCGCGGACGCCCGCGACCACCAACACGGTCTACCTGATCGGGTCCACCTTCAAGGCTCAGTCGACGGTCGCGCTGCTGCAGCAGATGGAGCAGGGCAGGTTCGCGCTGGACGACCCGGTGAGCGACCACCTGGACGGCCTCATCATCCGCGGCGAGGACATCGAGCGGCCCGTGACCTTCCGCCACCTCCTGACGCACACGTCTGGCATGCCGGTCGACTTCGGACCGCACGCCCTGTGGGGCGACAGCGCGCCGCTCTCCCTGGATTCCTACCTTGGGGACTCCCTGCGCGTGGACACGCCGCCCCTGGAGGGCGTGGTGTATTCGAACATGGCGTACTCGCTGGTGGGCCACCTGGTGGAGAAGTTCTCGGGCGTTCCGTACAAGCAGTACATCCGCGACAACGTCTGGGGCGCGCTGGGGATGACCTCCACCGCATTCAACCCCACCCCGGACATGGTCGAGCGCCTGGCCGTGCCGTACGTCCCGGACGAGGACTCGGGACGCAACGCGCCCACCCAGCGTCTCACGGCGAATGTATGGCCCGCCGGGATCGTATACGGAACGGTCCACGACCAGGCGGCGTGGGTGCGCTTCAACCTGGGCAACGGTACCTGGGGTGACGGACACCTTCTGCGGGGAGCAACGCTGGACGAGATGCACACGTTGCAATACGAGCAGTTCGCAGGGATGCCGATGGGCGGCGGCTGGGGTTACGAGAACCCGGGCTACGGGCTGACCTGGTGGACTTCGACCCGTGACGGTGAACGCTTCTTCGCCCATTCCGGCAGCGTGCCGGGGTATACGGCGTTCGCATCGGGGAACCGGACCCGGGGGTTCGGTGTCGCACTGTTGACCAATGGAAACCGCGCCCACCCGCACCTGGTGCGATTGACGCGGCTGGCGCTGGACCTGCTGGCGGCTGAACTCGACGAATCGAGGTAATCGACAAAATGATCCCTTCTCTACCCCCGGGATGGCCTCAAGTCGTCATTCCCGTGGCGATTCTTGCGCTCGCGGCCTGGCTGGCCCAATGGGCGGCTTCGCGAATCCTGCACCGCGTGGTCAGGGGCGTCACGGCGCGGACCCGCTCCACGTGGGACGACCGCCTCGTCGAGCGCAACGTCTTCGGCCGTCTGGCCCACGTCATGCCCGCCCTGGTCATCTACCTCGGCATCGGCCCGGCGCTGGGGGTCGGGGACAGCATGGCCGAAGCGAACCCCGGCGACGCGCTCGTGATCGCCTGGGTGTTTGCACGGCGTGTCGCGGCGGCGTTTATGGCGCTTGCCGTCGTCAGGGCCTTCAAGGCCTTCCTCGATGCCACCAACGACATCTACAACGAGTCGTACGCGGAGGCCAAGTCACGACCGATCAAGGGCTACCTGCAGGTGCTGGGCCTGGCGGTCTACCTGGCGGGCGGGGTTGTGATCGTAGCGATCCTGGCGGGCCGCTCGCCCCTGTTCTTTCTGTCGGGGCTGGGAGCCCTGGCCGCCGTGCTCATGCTCGTGTTCCGCGACACGATCCTGTCCCTGGTGGCGAGTGTCCAGATCGCGTCGAACGACATGATCCGCATTGGGGACTGGGTTTCGGTGCCGCAGGCCGGCAGCGACGGGGAGGTGATCGACATCGCTCTGCACACCGTGAAGGTGCAGAACTGGGACAAGACGATCTCGACGATCCCGACCCACAAGTTCATCACCGAATCGTTCAAGAACTGGCGCGGGATGTCCGAGTCGGGTGGCCGCCGGATCAAGAGAGCGCTGCGAATCGACATGGGGTCGGTGCGCTTCCTCTCGGACGAGGAAGTCGGGGAACTGTCGCGGAGAGAGGTGATCAGGGACTACATGCTCGAGCGGCGTGCGGAGATCGATCGCTACAACGCGGAGAAGACGGCCGGCCTCGGCCCCACCGTCGTCCCCGAAATCCGGCGCCTGACCAATCTCGGCACCTTCCGGGCCTACGTGCAGCGCTATCTGGAGGCGCATCCTCAGACCCACAAGGGCATGACCCTGCTCGCCCGCCAGTTGGAACCGGGCCCGCAGGGCGTTCCCATCGAGATCTACTGCTTCTCCAACGACACGGCTTGGGCCAACTACGAGGGATTCCAGGCCGACGTCTTCGACCATCTCATTTCGACGCTGCCGGACTTCGGGTTGAGGGCATTTCAGACGCCGACCGGAAAGGACTTCGCGAAGGCGCTCGCATAGCTGGCTGGCGTGGACGATCAGCCGGCGCCCGCGACCGGCGCGCGGACGCGGTTCCGCCTATCTCCTGAAGACGATGAGCCCCACCGGTTGCGGCCGGCGCCACACGATTTCGCGGGTCAGCAGCAGGTGGCCGCTTTCCAGGATGGAGAAGTTGTCGCGGATGGTTCCGCCCCCGGAGATCCGCCGCTCGACCGCGAATCGGTGACCGTCCCAGCGGAGGCGGGCTTCGATCGATCCCTGAGGAGCCGTCGCGTCCGTCCAGCTACCGCCCGCGGGCAGAGCCAGGGGGGCGTCCTCCTCGTACACTACCGATAGTGCGTCGTCCAGGACCCCGAACGTGAGCGTCCGCGGAGTCACGCCCAACATGACCATGGTACGGCGCAGCCCCGCGGGGGTGCCGTCAACGGCGTTTCCGGCCTCGCCCCGGTCGCGCATCTCGGTCATCCACATATCCGAGGCGCGCTGCGCAAGGTCTTCCTGGGAGCCGCCGGCCGTCGTCCGGGCCGCCTCCGCCGTGGCTGCTTCGTCATGGCTCCAGCTGCCGGCGAACGGCGCCAGCGCCGCGAGACGGGATTCCGATTCGGCGGCCGACGGTGCCGACGCGCACGCGACCGAAACCGCCAGGCAGGCCAGCAGGGCAGAAGCGGCCGCCCAGCGGTGCGGTGCAGACCGCGCGTATCGTCCGCCCACGATGGCATTGCGCGGAGTCTTCTTGTTCGAACTGCGATCGGCCATGGCTAGCAGCCCCTTCCAACCAGGGGAATGGGAGCGGGCGAGAATCCTTCCCTTGCCGCGCGGGACAGGAAATCATTCGTGTACATGCGGATCATTCCCATGCCCTCGTAGACCTCGAGGAGACCGAGTTCACGGGGTTGGATGTTGGCGAGGAAGCCGCTCGCGACCGCCACCTCGTCAAGGCATACCCTCAAGGGCTGCTGCCGTCCACGGAGGCGGACCTGCAACCGGTCCAACTGGTCCCGATACAGTGTGAGGCTGGTCCGCGCGTCCACGAAAGCGGCCACGTCGGTCTCCATGGTCCGTTGCATGGCCTCGGTCTCGAACGCCTCCGAGGC
This sequence comes from Gemmatimonadota bacterium, assembly GCA_028874905.1. GTDB lineage: Bacteria > Gemmatimonadota > Gemmatimonadetes > Longimicrobiales > Gaopeijiaceae > Bin94. The sequence continues at coordinate 19,350 of JAPPGZ010000049.1, read as the reverse complement.
CCGCGGGGTGCTGAGGCGGCGGACTTCCAGCTGGCGGACGAGCCGCTCGACGGTGACCTCGATCCCCTCGAGGGCGATCGCCATCGGGTTGAGGCGCACCACCATGAAGGCGTTCAGGCCGACTGCGGACTGCTCGCGGTTTGTCTCGTACCCGAAGCTGGAGGTGACGAACGTGTAGCGGCCGGGGGTCAGCTCGGGGAACGCGAACCGGCCGACGTGGTCCGTCACAACCAGGCGCTTGAGCTCCGCGATCTGGACGGATGCGCCGGGGACCGGGAGCTCGGTCATGTAATCGCGGACCTCTCCCTGAAACGTGAAGGTGGGTGGTGTGTCGGGGAGCGTGTCCTGGGCGTGGGCTGCTCCCGCGATTCCTGGCAGGAGAAGCGCGGCCGCCGACAGGCCGCACGACGCTGCGACGACCAGAAGCCGGACGTTCGGCGCGGTCGGGACGGTCAGAGCCCGCGTGCGCATTTTCGTCAGCGCACCTTGAGGAAGCGGTCGAAGAAGTCTTCCGCTGCCTGGAAGGCGGCCATCCAGTTCCGGTGCAGCAGGAAGCCGTGCACCTCGTCGGGGAAGACCAGGTGCTCTACATGCACGCCGTTGCCGCGCAGCACTTCCGCCAGTTCGACCGATTCCGCAAACGGAACGTTGCGATCGTCGTCCCCGTGAATGAGCAGCACTGGAGAAGTCCAACGGTCGACGAAGGCCATGGGCGAGGACTCGAAGGCCCGGCGCGCCACTTCGGGCCGGGCAGCAGGTTCGTAGGAGGGTACGAAATTCCGGATTGCCTTGTTCCAGTCGTGGACACCGTGGATGTCCACGCCGGCCTTGAAAAGGTCCGATGCGCGTGCGAGTCCGTGGGCGGTCAGGTAGCCGCCGTAGGAGCCGCCCCATAGTCCGATCCGGTCGGCATCCACATCGTCCCGCGACGCCATGTACACGCCCGCGCCGAGGACGTCGTTGACCTCGGACGCGCCGTCCGCCCCGTAGTGCAGCGCCTCGCGGAACTCCATGCCGTAGCCGATGCCGCTGCGGTAGTTGACCGAGAGGACCGCGTAGCCGTTCGCGGCGAGGTGCTGGTTGAAGGAATAGGTGTTGTGGTAGTAGCCGCGGTGGTGGAAGCCGAGCAGCATCTGCCGGCGGGACCCGCCGTGGAGGAAGAGGACGCCGGGCCAGCCGCCGGGCGGCGGCTCTCCGCCCGGGAGGAAGAGCTGGCCGTGTATCGGCAGGCCGTCGGTGGAGGGGAAGACGACCTGGATGGGGTCGGCGAGACCGTCGGGGATTTCGTCCATCGCCCGGGGAACAAGCCAGCGCCGCCCGTCTCCGGAGAGCACCTCCGCGTGGGCGGGCACGGTCCCCGCGGAAGCGAGAAAGACCACCGATCCGTCGGTCGTGGGGACCGGCTGCCATTCGGTCCCCGCCCCCGGCGTCAACAGGCGCGCGCCACTGCCGTCCAGCGGTCCCCACCACAGGTGCTGGCGATCGATGTCTCCCTCGTTGGACGAGAAGACGAGAGCCTCCCCGCCGGGCGCCAGGGCCACGTACTGCACCTCGAATTCCCCGGTGGCGATGGACCGGGGCTCGTCGCCGCCCCGGGCATCGACCGAGTAGAGGTTGGTGAAGCCGTTCTCCTCCCACGGAAACGCGATACGGCCGTCCGCGCCCCAGAAGATGTTGTTGGGTCCCGAGATGGTACGGAACGCGCTCCCGGTTCCCTCGCGGGCCGTGAACACGGTGCGCGCGGCTCCCGAATCGAGCCGGACGACCCGAATGCTCCAGGGGATCGACTCCCGAACGGCGAAGAAGGGCAGGCGGTCACGTCGGTTGGGGATGCGCAGGAAGGCGATCTCGCGCCCGTCCGGCGACCATGCCGGGCTCCCGTCCACATCGAGCGACGGGTCCAGGTACCGAAGGCCCCCGCTCTCAAGGTCGAGTATCCCGATGAAGGCGTGATCTCCCCGCCGGCTCGTCCAGGCCAGGCGGGTCCCGTCGGGCGAGAGCCGCAGTTCCGCCGGGCTTCCGCGGCCTCTGACCAGTGGTTCCGGAGAGGCGGAGGGGTCGCCGGTCGGCCTGCGCTGGATCACGCCGCGGTCGATGTAGATGACCCAGGCGCCGTCCGGCGAGAGGAGCGGCGAGTGGCCCGGTCCCAGCCTGTGCGCGGCGCTGCCGTCGGTGCCCACCACCCAGATCTCCCGGTCCGCTCCGGCGGGGTCGCTCTCGGGGTTGGGAATCTCACCGGCGCGGTTCGGGGCGCCTCCCCGGGCGAACGCGACCAGCGAGCCGTTCGCGGCCACTGCGAGTTCCGCGATCTCCTGGCCGTCGTCACGCGTGAACGTCGTCAGACGGCGTCCGGTCCACCCGGGCGCGCCGGCCGTCCAGATGTTGCGCGCGCCGCGCTCGTTGCGCACCCACGCGACGGCCGGGGCCGCGGAGGCCGCGGTCAACGCGGTGGGGAACGGCCACCCCACCAGCGCATCCAGGTCTGTCGGGCCGTTCTGCGCGGCCACAGGCCGTGCCGCGGTCGCGAGGACCAGCACGGTCACGGCCGTGGCGGCGGCCATGGCGCGCGCGCCTGTCGTGGCCATCAGAGGGGCTGCACCACGAGCCAGGAGGTCGCCGCGACCGCTGCGGCGCCGAACGCCAATTCGGCCTTTGCGGATCTGCGAAGGCGAGCCGGATCCGGGTCGGCCGACAGAGCTGGGCGCACCACGCGCCAATTGTAGAAGCCGATGGCCATGACACATGCGACAACGAAGTCCTTGATGAGGAGTGAGCGCCCCCAGTGCGTCGTCCAGAGGTCCGACGGGGCACCCATGTGAAGCCACGCCTTCACGCCGCCCGATGCGACCAGCGTCCCGACGGCGACGAGTGCCAGCCGGGAGAAGGCGCCGACAAGCGTGGTCAGGCCGGGACCGGTGCCCCCGCGGTCCGCGTCGGCGGCGCGCAACGCCGGGAGTCCGGCCGAGAGCAGGCAGAACAGGCCCCCGACCCAGGCGCCCGCCGCCACGACGTGAAGGTAGGTTGCAACCGCGGACAGGCCTCGTGGCGCATCAGCCCAGGCATGCCCGGAGAGGATCGGTGCGAGCGGGACCAGCAGGGCCGCCGCCAGAACGACGTGCCACCCCGTTTCGCCCCGACGTACACGGCGGCACAGCGCGACCCCCGCAGCCGCGACGACCCCTGCGGCGGTGTGCAGCCACCATCCCGTGCTCCATGGCGTTCCCGCGGTCACGGCAGCGAGGTTGCCGCCGGGGTCGTCCGGGAAGAACGTCCGCGCCTGGAACCAGAGCCGCAGGGGAACGGCGACCAGCAGCAGGGCCGTGGATATGGCCGCTATCCGCCATGCGCCCGTGGAAACGCCTTCGGCCGCCTCTTTCGGGAAGCCGGCGTTCGTTGCGGCGCCGAGCACGATTACCTTGAACGCGACCGACCCCAGGAGTCCCACGATGCCCGTGTAGAAGAGGAAGCGCGTCACCAGTGCCGCCGCATCCTCGAAGGTTGGCGCGCCCGCGTCACCGGCCGTCCGCGTGCGCTGCGGTTCCGGCTCGACCCCCGGCGCCGGAGTGGCGTCCACGCCTGCGGCCCCGTCCGGTTCGTCCACTCCCGGAACATCGACCCGAAAGCTGAATTCTCCGGAGAGTGCATGTCCGTCCGGGCCCGCGGTGGTCCAGGCTACGATATAGCTTCCTCGGCCCAGCGGTCCGTCCAGGGCGAACACAAGCACGTCCTGCCGGTCCTCGTGGAGATAGGCCAGTTCACCGGCGCCGACGGGGGCCGCGTCTCCCGTTGCGGACCGCACGGACACGCTGCTTTCGACGAGCTGGACGTCGGTGGTGTAGGTGAGCGTCACCACCGTCGGCGATTCCGTCAGAACGGCATCCTGCGCCGGACTCGACTCCTTGAGTTCGGTGTGCAGCCGGGAAGCGGCCGCGATCGCGGGCATGGCCAACAGGGCGCCCGTGATCAGGGCGCGCGAGCGCACGTCAGACCTCCGGCAAGCCGTGCTTGATCGCGGACTCCATGGCCTCACTGAACCGGTCGAGCTCCTCCAGCGTCGTGTACACGCTCGGCGAGATCCGCAACCCGGTGCACTCCTCGTGACCGATGGCGACGTTGATGATGCGGTGCTCGTTCCAAAGCCACCTGCTCAGCGCCCCCGTGTCCAGGCCGTCGACATGCACGTTGGCGATGCCGCAGGCGAATCCGGGTTTCTGGCTCGTGTTGAGGCTCACGCGGTCGTTCTCGAGGAGACGGTTTGCCCAGTAGTCGCGAAGATAGGTGAGACGCGCCGCCTTCCTCTCGGCTCCGATCCCCTGGTGGAAGGTCAGGGCCTCGCCGATGGCCAGGTAGTTGGCGGCGGGGTGCGTCCCGATCTCCTCGTACTTGCGGATGTCGCCGTCCATGCGGTCGGGTGCCGCCATCAGGGGCCAGATGTTGGCGATCTCGTCGCGCCGCACATACAGCAGGCCGGTCCCATGCGGAGCGAACAGCCACTTGTGGAGACTTGTGGAGTAGTTGTCGCACTCCAGGTCGCGCAGCTTGAACGGGAAGTGCGCCATCGCGTGGGCACCGTCGACGATAACCGGGACATCGTGCTTGCGGGCCATCGCCACGATCTCGCGCACGGGCAGGATCTGACCCGTCAGGTTTATCATGTGACACATGAGGATCAGCCGGGTGCGCGGGGTGATACCCTCCTCGAAGCGGCTCACGACCTCGGCGGGGTCCTCTGCGGGCACGGGCACCTTGATCTGCCGCATGACGATGCCCTCGCGCCGTTCCCGTTGCCGGAACGTCGTGAGCATGCGCCCGTAGTCCTGCGTCGTGGTGAGCACCTCGTCGCCGGGTTCCAGGTCGTAGCCGAACTGACAGGTCTGAAGTCCCTCGGACGCGTTGCGGGTGAACGCGATCTCTTCCGCGTCGACTCCCCACTCCCGCGCCATCCTGGCCCGCACGCCTTCCCGCTGCGGCTCGAGGATCTGCCACATCGTGTAGGTGGGCGCCTCGTTGGAGTAGTCGAGATGCCGCTTCATCGCGTCCTGCACGAAGGTGGGCGATGGACTGACGCCACCGTTGTTGAGGTTCACCAGTGTCCTGTCGACGGTGAAGGCCCTGGCGACTTCCGACCAGAAGTTCTCGTCGTCGGCAATCTCTGCCGCGGTTCCCGGTTGTCGGGCGAGCTCGCGTGCGACGTGCGTGGCGCGGGGATTGAAAGACGGCAGCTGCGAGGCTCCGAGGGCTGCCGCGGCCGATCCAAGGAAGTCCCTTCTGCTCGGGGCGGGGCGGTTGTTCGGTTCCTTCGCTGCGCTGGCCTTCATCAGGATTCCTCCGCGTCTCGGCTTGACTGCCCGTGGTGCTCCAGTAGCGGGTCAACAGACTACGATAAGCGCCCTGAGGGGGGTGGGCAAACGATGGATGCGGCGGACGGTTATCTTTACCGCTGCTGCTGTGCCGATGCCCGGCCCCGGTGTTGCTTCGGGTTGTCCGCTCACGCGTGCCCACGCCAACCAATCGCCGAGCGACCAGATGATTCGAGTCCGTTTTCTCGGAACTGCCGCCGCGCGCCCGACCGTCCGTCGGAGTGTATCGGCCATCGCGATCCAGCGGGAGGGCCGGTCCGTCCTCTGGGACTGTGGCGAGGGCACCCAGCGTCAGATCATGCGCTTCGGCACCGGTTTCACGTTTTCCCACATCTTCATCACCCATGCCCACGCCGATCACTTCCTGGGTCTTCCGGGCCTGCTCAGGACCATGGGACTGCAGGGCAGGGACGAGCGCATGAACATCTATGGCCCCGCCGGGGCCGTCGCCACCCTGGATGCGGCCGTGCGACTGGGTGTGGAGAGGCTGCCTTTTCCGATCGAAGTCAGGAGTCTCAAGCCGGGCGACCGCGTCGACTTCGACGATTGGGCCGTGCACGCGTTTCGCGCCGAACATGGAGTCGCGGCGCTCGGATACGCGTTGATCGAGGAACCGCGTCTCGGGCGGTTCGACGTGGAGGCCGCTCGCCGGCTGGGCGTGCCCGAGGGACCTCTCTTCGGTCGGCTGCACCGGGGGGAGACAGTCGGGGTCGGGGATCGGACCATTTCCCCGGACGATGTCGTGGGTCCGTCGCGTCCCGGGCGTACGGTGGTATACACGGGCGACACGAGACCCAGTCGCGCCACAGTGCGGGCCGCCATGAGGGCGGACCTCCTGATTCACGAGGCCACGTTCGGGTCGGACGAAGTGGGGCGAGCACGGGAAACGCGGCACTCCACCGCGTTGGAGGCCGCGGAGGTGGCGGCAAGGGCGCGCGTGAGGCGACTGGTGCTGACCCACATTTCCGCTCGGTACTCGGAGTCGCCGGATCGGTTGCGAGAGCAGGCGCGCGAGGTGTTTCCGGAAGCGGCAGTCGCTTACGACGGCCTGGAAGTGGAGCTCGGCTACCATGGGTGAGATTGACGTGTCCGCGATGCCCCCGGAGCTGTCGGGCGCCGTGACCGTGGTTGGCCTGGGTGTCATGGGGGGATCGGTCGTGAAGTCCCTTCGCCACCGGTTTCCCGAAGTGCCCGTCCATGGGATCGAGCCCGACCCGGCCAGTGCCGGGCTGGCTGCGGAAGACGGCGTGCGGCTCGCGCGCTCCCTGGACCAGTGTCCGCTCGCCGGCGGCGTGGTGGTCTTTGCCACACCCCTGGACACAACCGTCGCGCTGGTCGGGGAAACCGTCTCGGAGTGGAGCACGGCCGCTCTGGCGACCGATGTGGCGAGCCTCAAGGCACCGGTGCTCGAGGCCGCGGCGGCTCACGGCCCCTCGGCGGCCGGCACGTTCGTCGGTGCGCACCCGATGGCCGGCTCCGAGCGCTCGGGCTACGCCGCCGCGCGCGCCGATCTGTTCCAGGGTGCAGACGTCTGGATCAGTCCTTGTGACGCGGCGGGTGCGCAGCGCGGTCGCGGGGCGGCGGAGGCGGCTGCCGATACCCATGCCGACGCTGTGGGGCGGGCGTGCGCATTCTGGCAGGTGCTCGGCGCGCGGCCGCGAGTCGTCGCTGCCGAGGACCACGATCGCACGATGGCCTGGGCGAGCCACCTTCCACAACTCGTGGCCAGCACCCTCGCCACAACTCTTGCCGACGCAGGAATCTCCCGGGCGACGCTCGGTCCCGGCGGACGGGACGCGACGCGAATCGCGGGGTCGGGTTCCCGGATGTGGACCCCGTTGCTCCGGGCCGCCGCCGCATCTGACGCCCGGGCGCTGGCCGCACTGGAAGAGCGGATCGGCACCATTCGCAGGATGTTGGAACGGGGCGACGTCGAAGGGGTGGCGCAGCTGCTGGAGCGGGGGAGGCGGTGGTGCGATCCGCAGGACTGAGCATCCGGGTCCCCGGCGACAAGTCCATCACCCAGCGCGCCCTCATTCTGGGCGCCATGGCGGATGGCACCAGCCGCATCGAGGGCGCGCTCCGAGGGGCGGATCCATTGGCGACCGGACGGGCGTTGGCCAGGCTCGGGGTGGAGATCGATGGCTTGGGTGCCAGCGAGGACCAGGTGGTGCGAATCGCGGGCCGCGGACTGCGGTCGTGGAAAAGCCCCAAAGGCATTCTGGACCTGGAAAACAGCGGCACCGGCGTTCGCCTTCTGGCCGGTGCGCTTGCAGCCCAGCCGCTCACGGCGGTCCTCGCCGGTGACGAATCGCTGTCGCGCCGACCGATGGACAGGATCACGGGCCCGCTTCGGGAAATGGGTGCGTCGATCCGATACCTCGGGCGCCCCGGCGTCGTGCCGTTTCAGATCACGGGCGGGGATCTGAGCGAGATCCGTCACGAGGGGCGGGTGGCGAGCGCACAGGTAAAAAGCGCGATTCTCTTCGCGGGCGTGGGAGCCGGCGTCGGCGTGGAGGTCCTGGAGCCGCGGCGCTCGCGCGACCACAGTGAACGCATCTTCGAGGGGATGGGTGTGGACGTGGCGGAGGGGGAGGCCACAGGAGGGTGGCTGGTTCGCATGCCGGAGCCCCCGCCTCGCCTGTCGCCGTTGCAGATGCAAGTGCCCGGCGATTTTTCGTCGGCCGCGTTTTTTCTGGCGTGGGCGGCCCTGGTGGGTTGTGGGGATCTCTTCACGGTGGAAGCCGTGGGTGTCAACCCGACGCGGACGGGGCTGCTGCCCGCGCTCGCCCGGATGGGGGCCGACATCCGCGTCGTGGGCCGCCGCCGAACTGGGGGCGAGGCCGTCGGGGACCTGGTTGTTGCGGGCGACTCAAGTGTGCTTGGCGCGGTGGAGGTCGGGGGGGATGAAATCCCCGGAATGATTGACGAGGTGCCGATCCTGGCCGTCCTGGCGGCACGCGCCGAGGGCGTTTCGCGCATCTCTGGTGCAGGCGAACTCAGGGTGAAGGAGTCGGACCGTCTTGCGGCACTCGCGACCAATCTGCGCCGGATCGGCGTCCGCGTGGAAGAGTTCGACGACGGGCTCGAGATCGAGGGGACCGATGCGCCCTTGACGGGCCCTGTCGAGACCTTTCACGACCACCGCATCGCGATGGCATTCGGGGTCCTCGGTGCCACGCCCGGCTGCGACATCCGGATCGACGGTCCTGGCGTAGCCGACGTCAGCTTCCCCGGCTTCTGGGACCTCCTCGCCCGCGTACGAACATGGTGGGAGACCGTGAGCGATGGCACGCCACGGCGCGGGCCGGGCACGCGGCGGCCCACGTCAGGCATGCGGGAGCCCCGGCCGCGTGCGCGAGATACCCCGGATACCCGTATGCCCGTCGTCGCGGCTCCGACGGGATGCACCGTCGTGGCGATCGACGGTTCGGCAGGATCGGGGAAGTCCACAACCGCGGCAGCGGTGGCAGGCCAGCTCGGTTACCGGCACCTGGACTCGGGAGCGCTCTACCGGGCCGTCACGCTGGGACTCCTCGATGCGGACCCGGGTATGGTCGCGGGGACGGTGACGCCTGCGGACCTCGAGGCTCTGGACATCGCGATCGAGTGGGACGACCGCGCCATGGCCGTACGGATGCGGGGCGCGCGGGTGCCCGAGGAAGCATTGAGGGCGGCGCGCGTCACCAGCGAGGTGTCTGCGGTCTCGGCGCTCGCGGTCGTACGCGAACACCTGTTGCAGTTGCAGCGCGCTGCAGCCGAGGGTCCCGGTCTGGTGGCGGAAGGCCGGGACATGGGGACCGTGGTATTTCCGGACGCGGTAGTGAAGATCTACCTGGACGCGCACCCGCGTGAGCGTGCCCGGCGCCGCATACTGCAACGCGGCGAGTCCGCCGACGCGGCGGAGATCGAGGAAGAGGCGCGCAGACTGGAGGGCCGCGACGCACGCGACTCCTCACGGTCGCTCGCCCCCCTTGTCCGCGCAGGCGATGCCGTGCTCCTTGATACCACTCACATGGACCCGATGGCGCAAATGGAGGCGGTTGTCGGCCTCGTAAGGGCGGTCGAGGGCTCCCATTAGTCGCCGAATTGCACTATCCTTCAAGACTATACCCTCTGTCGGGAACGACCGTGGGCCCAGCTCCGCGGTCCTGGTGATCCCGTGAGGAAACAGACCGGCGGCGTACCACTGCGGGTGGGTCTGCCCAGCCTTGATCTTCATTCAACCCGGCCTCCCGCGCGTTCCACGGGCCGGCAAGCGTACCGGAGCGCCGGCCTTGAAGCCGGCGATGCATGCCATGAACGAATCCCAGGAATCTCAAACGGCCCCCGACGGCCCCGGTCCCACTACCGAAACCCCTGTTGACGGCTCCGGGCTTCCAGGCGAAATCTCACCCGAGCTGTTCAACGATCCATATGGCGAAGAGGTCCTCGACGTCTCTCGCGACGACTTCGAGGCGATGCTCTCGGAGCACCAGACCGCCCGCGGCGACATCCGTGAGGGTCAGGTCGTGCAGGCCAGGGTGCTCCGCACGACCGAGTCTTCCGTAATCCTCGAGTTCGGCTTCAAGAGCGAGGGCGCCGTACCGCTCGAAGAGTTCAAGGATCCCGACGCCATCGAGCCGGGGCAGGATGTTGAAGTGCTTCTCGAGAGCCTCGAGGACGAGGACGGTGTCGTCGTCCTGTCCAAGAAGAAGGCGGATTTCCTCAGGGTCTGGGAGCTGATCAAGGACGCGTTCGAGAACGACCAGCCCGTGAAGGGGCTCCTGACGCGCAAGATCAAGGGAGGTGTGACGGTCGACATCATGGGCGTCGATGCCTTCCTCCCCGGTTCCCAGATCGCGCTTCGCCGGGTTCCGAACATCGAGGATCTGATCGGCGAGACCTACGATTTCAAGATCATCAAGCTGAACAAGCGCCGGCGGAACATCGTCGTGTCGCGGCGCGTCATTCTCGAACGCGAGCGCAAGAAAAAGCGCTCCACGCTGGTCAAGGAGCTTCTCACCGGCCAGGTGCGCGAGGGCGTCGTCAAGAACATCACGGACTTCGGGGCGTTCATCGATCTCGGCGGTCTCGACGGCCTGCTCCACATCACCGACATGTCGTGGGGCCGGGTCGGCCACCCCTCGGAGGTGGTGAATATCGGCGCGCGTCTCGACATCAAGGTGCTGGACATCGACTGGGACCGCGAGCGCATTTCGCTGGGACTGAAACAGCTGCTGCCGTATCCCTGGACGGATATCGAGGAGCGCTATCCCGTGGGCGCCCGCGTCCGGGGCAAGGTGGTTTCGATCACGAACTACGGAGCGTTCGTGGAGCTTCAGAAGGGTGTCGAGGGCCTGGTTCACATCTCCGAGATGTCCTGGACCCGCAATGTGCGGCACCCGTCCAAGCTCGTGTCGATCGGCGACGAGATCGAGGCGGTGGTGCTGAAGGTGGACCCGAAGGACCAGAAGATTTCCCTCGGCATGAAGCAGATCGAGGAGGATCCGTGGCTGGCCCTGCCGCTCAAGTATCCGACCGGGACCAGGTTGACCGGCACCGTGCGCAACCTGACTTCCTTCGGCGCGTTCGTCGAAATCGAGCCGGGAATCGATGGGCTCGTGCACGTTTCCGACATGAGTTGGACGCGACGGGTCGAGCACCCGTCGGAGGTGGTGCAAAAGGGTGAGACCGTGGACGTCATGGTGCTTGACGTGGATTCGGACAACAAGCGGATCTCCCTGGGGATCAAGCAGTTGTACGACGATCCGTGGCCGCAGCTGGTCTCGCGCTTCCACAAGGACTACGAGCAGGACGGCCGCGTCGTGCGAATCCAGGACAGAGGCCTGATCGTGGACCTGGGCGATGGCGTGGAGGGTTTCGTGCCGGGCTCTCATTCGGCAGTTCCGGCGGACCAGATCGAAGATCGCTATTTCGCTGGCGATGTAGTCCCCATCCGGGTAATTGCATCGGACGCGGCCGAGCGTCGCATCGTGCTCGAGGTGCTTGCTGCGCCCGAAGGAAGGCGTCGGTCCGACGCGACCGAGGAGGAGGAAGCGGCCGACGTTGCAGGCGATGTGGCAGCGACGGATGTTGCCGAGGAGGCTGCGGTAGACGCAGCCGACGGGGAAGCGGCAAACATCACGGAGGGGGATGCGGCGGACGCTACCCGGGAGCAGCCCGCAACATCCGATTGATCAGGAGGCCGCACCGGCGGGTTTTCGTGGAGACGATGGACACGGGATCGCCACAGCGCGTGGCCAAGGCCACATTGCTCGCCGGCTTCGTTCTGGCATGCGTCGCTTCGGCACCGAGTCCCACACCTGGACCCGAGCGCGAAACCTCGGCCCCCCCGGCGGACGCTTCGGAGCGCGCTGTCGACGGTCCGGATGCGGGAATGCCGGACGACGCAGCGTTGGACTTCACCACATTGTCGCAGGCAGCCCCAGTCATTGGCGCGTTGCTGCCCATGTCGGGATCGCCATCCAGCCGGCAGTACGCACGGATGTTCCTGGATGGTGTCGAGGTTGCGGTCGATCTGGCCCGTCGGGCGGGCGTGAACGTGCAGTTCGTCGTGGAGGACAACGGTGGCACGGCCTCGGGCAGCGTGCGCGGGCTTTCATCCCTCGTGGAGCAGGGTGCCGTCGCCATACTCGGCCCGTTGGCGACCGGAAACGTGCGCGCGGCATCGGAGGTCGCGCCGAGAAACCTGACGTTTTTCTCGCCGACCGCACGGGATCTTCCTGGCGGACACAGGGGTGTCTACAGCATGGGCGCCGGGGATCCCGCGGCGGGGCTGGTTCTCGCCGACGCGGCGACGGGCCTCGGCTATTTCGACGCGGTCGTCATCCACCCGCGCAGCCCCGGCGAAACACTGGAAGCGACAGCTTTCGCGGAGGCGTTCCGGGAGGTGGGCGGTGCGGTGCGGCGGCGCATCGAGTACCTGCCCGGCACCACGACTTTCGAGCAGCCTCTCCTTGAGGCGAAGTCGCTTGCTCCCAGGTTGCTGGTGGTCGCAGCCCCGCCGTCCGACATCGAGCTGCTTGCACCCCAAATTGCGTTTTTTGGCCTCGACACCATAGGCGTCCAGGTTGCCGGTACCGCCGGGTGGACGGGACCCGCCGTCATGGAGGGTGTCGCCCGCCGTCATACCAACAGGGTCATCTCCGTCAGTTCGTTGTCTCCCAACGCGGTTGAGGACCTGCCAGCGGACTTTGTCGCGGCCTATGAACGACGGTTTCGGCGCTCGTTGCACAGCATGGTGCCGGCGACGGGTTTCGACCTGTTCCGCATGGCCCTGGCGGCTTATGGCGCGGGCCGGCGCACGTCCGGGGACCTTGTTGCGGCCCTCGAGCGGCTCCACCGCTTCACGGGCGTGACCGGCAGCTACTCCTTCGCCGACGGTCGACTGACCAGGGAGTATTTTCCGGTTCGGATCTATGGCGGCTCGCTGCATCCGGTCGATACGGAGTTCCCTGAAGAGGAGTGGCCGGATCCGGTCGATCCGCGCCCACACTCCGGAACCCGCTAGCAGAAGCCGGTGCCGTCAGCCATGACGATGCGCGAATCTCTCGAGCGTCTGGAGGCCCTCAAGCGCCGGGCGGAACTGGGTGGAGGAGAGGCCCGTATCCGCGCCCAGCACGAGCGCGGCAAGCTGTCTGCAAGGGAAAGGCTGGAACTCCTCCTGGACGAGGATTCCTTTGTCGAGCTGGACCGGTTCGTCACGCACCGCTCGACCGAATTCGGGCTTGGTTCGCGAAAATACCTGGGTGATGGAGTGGTCACCGGCTACGGGATGATTCACGGTCGCCTCGTCTACGTGTTTTCGCAGGACTTCACGGTCTTCGGCGGATCGCTCAGCGAGGCCCATGCGGAGAAGATCGTCAAGATCCAGGATCTGGCGCTGCGCAACGGCGCGCCGGTGATCGGCCTCAACGACTCCGGGGGAGCCCGGATCCAGGAGGGTGTCGTCTCGCTGGGTGGCTACGCCGATATCTTCCTTCGCAATACCCTTGCATCGGGCGTTATCCCGCAGATCAGCGTGATCCTGGGTCCGTGCGCGGGCGGGGCCGTCTACTCGCCGGCAATCACGGACTTCGTCTACATGGTGCGGGGAACGAGCTTCATGTTCGTGACGGGGCCGGGGGTGGTGAAGACAGTGACTCACGAGGAAATCGACATGGAGGGCCTGGGCGGCGCGGACGTTCACGCCGAGACATCCGGTGTGGCCCACTTCGCCCACGACAGCGAAGCTGAAAGCCTGACGGCCGTGCGCGAGTTGTTCCGGTACGTTCCGCGCAACAACGCCGAGCCCGCTCCTCTCGGAGAGGATCGGGACTCCCATGCCCGGCGAAGCGAGAAGATACTAGAGATCATACCCGATAACCCAAATCGTCCCTATGACATAACCAAGGTCATTCATGAAATAGCCGACGGGCACGAGTTCTACGAGGTCCACGCTGGATTCGCGCGCAACCTGGTCACGGGATTCGCTCATGTCGGGGGTCATTCGGTCGGGATCGTGGCCAATCAGCCCGCCGTCCTGGCCGGCGTTCTGGACATCGACGCGTCGGACAAGGGCGCCCGCTTCGTGCGCTTTTGCGATGCCTTCAACATCCCCCTGGTCGTGCTTGAAGATGTCCCCGGCTTTCTGCCCGGCGTCGCGCAGGAACACGGCGGCATCATCCGGCACGGGGCCAAGCTGCTGTACGCGTTTTGCGAGGCGACCGTGCCCAAGGTCACCGTCATCACTCGCAAGGCGTACGGCGGCGCCTACGACGTGATGAACTCGAAGCACGTCCGCGGCGACATCAACCTGGCCTGGCCGTCGGCCGAGATCGCGGTGATGGGCCCGAAGGGCGCGGTGGAGATCCTGTTCCGCAAGGAGATTGCCGCGGCCGAAGACCCGGAGGCTGCGACAGAGGCAAGGATGGCGGAATACCGGGAGAAGTTCGCGAATCCGTACATCGCGGCGGCCCGGGGGTTTGTCGACGACGTGATCGATCCACGCGATACGCGCCCCAGGCTGATCAACGCGCTGGACATGTTGCGTGACAAGCGCGACTCGAATCCACCGAAGAAGCACGGCAACATCCCGTTGTAGAGCGGCGTCGCACACAGGGCAACCCGGCTGGCACTCGCACGCGTCTGAGTGTCTGTACAGCCTGACGGGCGCGCCGGGGGGCTGGAGACAAACAACGGGGGGAGACACGATGCGCAAGGCAAGATTCTTCAGGGACTTTTGGATCTCGGCGGGAGTCGCCGCCGTGGCGGTGGTCGGCTTGTCGAGTCTGACCGCTCCGGTCGCGGCACAGGAGAAGGAAGACTGTGACTGCAAGCCGAGTGTGAGAACATTCATCTGGGACGGCGAGCCCGGGCAGGTTTCGTTCCTGAACCTCGAACGACGGCCCATGCTCGGCGTGTCGCTTGACATGGGCGCGGACCTTGACGATGTCGGAGTCCGCGTGATCGGTGTGAGGGAGGACGGCCCGGCCGACCGGGCCGGCATTCGCGAGGGCGACATCATCGTGGGGGCGGCCGGCCTGGACCTTACGCAGCCCCTGGATGGTGAAGACGAGATGGACTTCAACCGGCGCACGTCGCTGCCGGGCCAGCGCCTTATCGCACTGATAAGGGAACTGGAAGAGGGTGAAGAGATCGAGATCGCGGTGGACCGGGACGGTGAATCGCTCGCTTTTGCCATAGTTCCCGAAGAACTCGAAGGGTGGGGCCTGCCGTCGAGGCTCAGCGTCCGGATGCGCGACATGGCCGACCGCGTGCGTGACCAATACCGGGATATGGACTGGAATATCCAATGGGACGCTCCAACCGTCGATCCTCCGGAGCCGCCCGACCTTTTTCGGGGATACCGTGAGCTGACGTGGGAGTGGCAGGACCGCGCCCACGGTCTCGAGCTGGTCGAACTCAACCCCGGTCTCGGTGCTTACTTCGGTACGGAGGAGGGAGTGCTCGTCGCCGACGCCGACGCAGGTTCCTCGCTTGGGCTCCGCCCCGGCGATGTCGTGGTTGACGTCGATGGCCGGCGGGTCCGGAGTGCCGCGCAGTTCGGACGGATCCTGCGGTCGTACGAGGAGGGCGAGGAGGTCGCGTTCCGAATCTGGCGGGATGGCGCGGAGACTGTGATCCAGGGTACCATCGGGTAGCTTCCAGCCCCAAAAACCCCCGTTCAGGCCCCGGAGAGGCCAGACAATGATCGAATCGGTACTTGTCGCCAACCGGGGTGAAATCGCGCTACGCGTAATCCGGGCGGCGCGAGAGCTGGGCATCCGTACCATCGCCGTCTTTTCGGAGGCGGACCGGGACTCCCCGCATGTGGTTCACGCCGACGAGGCGATCCTCATCGGTCCCGCGGCCGCATCGAAGAGCTACCTTGACATCGGCAGGGTCCTCCGTGCCGCGCGCACCACGGGGGCGGTCGCGGTTCATCCGGGCTATGGGTTTCTTGCAGAGCGTGCGGACTTCGCCCGGGCGGTTGCGGAGGCGGGGCTGATCTTCGTAGGGCCGGCAGCCGAGACGATCCGTGCGATGGGGGATAAGACGGAGGCGCGCCGCCGCATGGCCGACGCCGGGGTGCCCGTCGTTCCGGGGACGACGTCTCCGCTGGGCTCCGGGTCGGAGGCGCGCGAGGTGGCCAGCGAGGTGGGGCTCCCGGTCGTGCTCAAGGCCGCGGCGGGTGGTGGCGGAAAGGGGATGCGCGTAGTCCGCCGACTCGACGAGGTGGCGGCCGCGTTTGACGCCGCTGCCCGCGAGGCGCGGGCGGCTTTCGGCGACGACAGCGTCTATGTGGAGCGGTTTCTGGAGCGTCCGCGGCACATCGAGGTGCAGCTCTTCGGCGACGGCTTCGGCAACGTGGTGCATCTCCATGAACGGGAATGCTCGATCCAGCGACGGCATCAGAAGCTGATCGAAGAGGCCCCGTCCTCGCTTCTCGGTCCCGAGGAACGCCGAGCCGTGGGCGAAGCGGCGGTCCGCGCGGCACACGCGGTGAACTACATCGGAGCGGGCACGGTCGAGTTTCTCTACCGGGACGAAGAGTTCTTCTTCCTGGAGATGAACACGCGCCTGCAGGTTGAGCACCCGGTTACGGAGTTCGTCACGGGCGTCGACCTGGTCGAATGGCAGTTCCGCGTGGCTTCCGGAGACGGGTTGCCGATGCGGCAGTCGGAGATCCCGCTGCGTGGGCACGCGATCGAGTGCCGCATTACCAGCGAGTCGCCTTTTGACGGGTTTCTCCCCGCGACGGGGACTGTGCGCCACCTGGCCATTCCGGGAGGTCCCGGAGTTCGGTGGGACGGCGGCATCGGAGTGGGCAACGAGATCGGCCTTCACTATGATCCGTTGCTCGGCAAGCTGATCACATGGGCCCCCGACCGCGAGTCGGCGATCCGGCGCATGAGACGTGCTTTGGGGGAGTTGGCGATCGCCGGCGTTTCGACCTGTACTCCGCTCCTGCGTCGGGTACTGGACGAACCCGATTTTCTCGCGGGGCGGCTCTCGACCGCGTACCTGACCGAACACCCGGAACTGTTCGACACCGGACTCGACGACGCCTCACGTACGGCTGCGGTGGCGGCGGCGGCGCTGTTGGAGCATGGGCGCCGCGCCGCAACTCCGGCGCCGCGGATTGGGCGCCGCGGCGTCCGGTTTTCCGATTGGCGCGCCGGGACGGCCCCGTGGGTCGCCCCGATTCCCGACGGGAACGGTTGAGGTTGCCTCGGGCAATGGATCGAACCGGGTCGCGCTACGTTGTGTCCGTAGCGGGAGAGACGCACGATGTCGTCGTCGGCGTGGACGGACGGGTCCTGATCGACGGCGCCGGGCATGAGTGCTCGCTTTCCGGGCCCGGTCCGACCCGTATGCGAGCTCTGATCCTGGACGGGAAGCCTTGGGCGGTGTACGCGGAAGCACGGGCCGGCGGCCTCTGGGAATTCGACCTGGGTGGCGACCGCGTGAGCGCGGAGGTCCTGGACGCCCGAACGGCGCGGGTGCGGGCGCTGTCGGCAGACACCGGAAGCGAACGCGGAGCAACCGCCCTCAAGGCGCCCATGCCGGGCCTCATCGTGCAGGTTGCCGTGGAGACGGGCGAGATCGTGGAACCGGGCGCCGCGGTTGTGATCGTGGAGGCGATGAAGATGGAGAACGAATTGCGGGCGACGGCCGCCGCACGGGTGGAGCGGATCCTCGTTGCCCCCGGCGAGGCCGTGGAAAAGGGTCAGATCCTGGTGGAGTTCGGCGAGGCGAAGCGGCTGTGAGCGCGCAGGACGACTCCGCCGCCTACGACCGCTTGCCCACGGGCTTTGAGACGGGCGAGGATCTCGGCGACCCGGGCGCGTTCCCCTACACGCGCGGTATCCACCGCACAATGTACCTTGGGCGGCGCTGGACCATGCGGCAGTACGCGGGCTTCGGCACCGCCGAGGAGACCAACGAGCGCTATCACTTTCTGCTCGGCCAGGGGACGACGGGGCTTTCGGTGGCCTTCGACCTCCCCACTCAGATGGGCTACGACTCGGACGCTCCCGTGGCTGCGGGGGAGGTGGGCCGCGTCGGCGTTGCCATCGATTCCCTGGCCGACATGCGCACACTTTTCCGCGGCATCGACGTGGGCGCCGTCTCGTGCTCGATGACCATCAACGCCACGGCTCCCATTCTGCTCGCGCTGTACACCGCCGTGGCGGACGAGGCCGGCGTGCCGAGGCAGCAGTTGCGCGGCACCGTCCAGAACGATGTGCTCAAGGAGTACATCGCCCGGGGAACGTACATCTATCCGGTAGAGCCCTCGCTTCGGCTGGTCGGCGATCTGATATCCTTCTGCGCGCGGGAATTGCCTCGCTGGAACGCGATCTCGGTCTCGGGCTACCACATGCGCGAAGCCGGTTCGACGGCGGCCCAGGAGATCGCCTTCACCCTCGCGAACGGATTGGAATACGTGCGGCGCGCGCGGGCCCGCGGCATCGCGCTCGAGGATTTCGCGCCCCGCATGTCCTTCTTCTTCGCTGCCCATAGCGACCTGTTCGAGGAAGTGTCCAAGTTTCGCGCGGCGCGCCGGATCTGGGCCCGCGCCATGAGGGAGCGTTTCGGCGCTTCCGACCGATCATGCAAGTTGCGCTTCCACACCCAGACCGGGGGATCGACGCTGACGGCGCAGCAACCGATGAACAATGTGATTCGCGTGGCGGTCCAGGCCCTGGCCGCCGTGCTCGGCGGCACCCAATCGCTGCACACCAACGGGTACGACGAAGCGCTCGCACTGCCCACGGCGGAGGCCGCCGCCCTGGCCCTGCGAACCCAACAGATCCTGGCCGAGGAGTCGGGCGTGGCGGACCGGATCGATCCCCTGGGTGGCAGCTTTCTTGTCGAACACCTGACGGACCGGATAGAGGCGGAGGCGCTGGCCCACATGGGGCGGATCGATGAACTTGGCGGCGCCTCGCAGGCCATCGAGTTCATGCAGGATGAGATCCACCGCATTGCGTACGAACACCAGCTCGACGTCGAATCGGGAAAGAGGGTGGTCGTGGGCGTAAACCGGTACGAGACCGAGGATCTTGTGGAACCTCCTGCCGGGCCCGGCTTTGGGCAGCTTGAATCGCGTCAGATCGAGGCGCTGGGCAGACTCAAGGCGAACCGCGACACCCGCTCGGTGGAACGGCAGCTGAGCCGGTTGAAGGAGGTCGCGCGCGGAGACGGGAACCTGCTGCCCGTGATGGTCGACGCCGTGAAGTCCGAGGCCACGCTCGGCGAGATCAGCGACGCACTCAGGAGGGTGTGGGGGACCTACGGCGCGGGTGCGTGACCTGACAGTCCGTGGACAAAATCTCCCCGGCATTCGAGCGGCGATGCATCCGGGCCGGCCGCTCGGCCTCACTTCCTCACGCTGTAAAGTAAAGTTTACATAATGTCATGTTTGGTATACATTTTGGGTTGTCAGGACCGCGCTCTGCGTTGCTCCTCGGGCCCGTAGCGCTGCTACTGGCCCTTCGTCGCG
>JAPPGZ010000086.1 GCA_028874905.1 Gemmatimonadota bacterium | reverse complement strand
TTGAACTTAGACGATTCCTTACCTTGATACTCTTGGTTCACGGAGCGCTGTCCCATCACCGCGCATGCGCTGCACAAACACATAGTTGCGCAGGGCGAGCAGGTCCTCGGGGTAGAGTTCAACCCACATTCCCAGGACGCCCCAGGCCTTGTCGGTCTGTTGGGTCGCGAAGTAGTAGTCGGACTTCACCTGGAAGCGCACGCGTTCCGGAAACCGGTACAGGTGGTCCAGCGCCGCCTGCAACGGGGCCACGGCCTCGCGCGGCCGGTTGTCGTTAAGGAGCAAACTCGAGAGCAGGTGCTGTGCGACGGCAAACGTGGGGTCCAGGGTCGTGGCCGCGTCGACATGTTGCAGCGACGCGGGGAGATCCCCCTCCACGACAATCTTCGCAAACCCGCGTCCGAACTCCTCCATGGCGGCCGCATTCGCGGTCAGCCGCTCGCGGGCGGGCAGGTCTTCGATACCGCCGCGGGCGGGGATCTTCAGCACTTCCTTGGCGCCCACCGACAACTGGTCGACGAGCTCAAGGAGGTCGGGTCCCTCGCGGGCAGTCTCACCGGCCAACGCGCCGGTGTCGACCTCGTACACCGCCAGCTCCACACGATACCGGTTGTCGGTCCTGTCGATGAGACCCGTCGCCATGAATTCGACATGAAGCTCCTCGGAAACCTCTCGCTTCAACGCCAGCGGCACGCCCAGCAGATTCGGGAATCCCAGGCCCGAAAGCCGGTGGCCGAACGACTGGAAGGAGACCGGTTCGAAGAAGTCGTCCGGCATGAGGTCGTAGAGCAGCGCCACCGGCACCGCGTACGCGAGCCAGGCGTCGTCATCTCCGAGTCCGGGACCCAGGTCGAGTGGGAAGACTGCGGTGCGTTTCCGGAATTCCGTTTTGGGGATGACACGCTCCACCGTCTCGCCGTCCTCGGTCTCCACCGATACGGAGGTCGTGGCGGCACCCAGATCCTCGCCGTCGAACAGCGCCCACAGCACGACCACGGCAAACGCCAGGTTGGCAGGTATCCCGACCTTCTCGACCCTCGCCATCTCGTCACGGCCCGGGGCGCCATGGAACCAGGCGAGCATCAGCACGCTCGGCAGGATCAGAAGCACCCCGACCATCACCACCCTGGTCCAGTGGGGTGACAGGAGAAACTCGTCGACGGCGAAGGCCATGAACTCGACCAGACCCCACGACGCGCCCGCGTAGATCGCCAGGACGTGCGGCACGCGACGCTTCATCAGCTTGGCGGCAAGACCGGGCATGGAGCGGTTGGACCTCCGGGGGAACGCGAGTCCTATTGCAATCGTCGCAGGCTCGCGCCACCGTGGCAACCTGTATCCACGTTCCTCGACATGAAGGAGTCGCAGTCATGAACCGGAAGCCTCTCGTGGCGACAGCCGTCCTGGCCGCGCTCCCGGCCGCCGTGCTCGCCGGGTGCGCGCCACAACCTGACGCGTCGGACGGTCCCACCGATCCCAGAATCGACGCCATCTTCGCCGACCTGGCAGGTGACCGTCCCGGCGCGGCCGTGGGGGTCGTGATGGGCGGCGAAGTGGTGCATCGCGCGGGTTACGGCACCGCGCACATGGATCACGGCATTCCCATCACCCCGGGAACGGTTTTCGACATCGCGTCGATATCCAAACAATTCGGGGCGATCGCCGCCCTCCTCCTCCAATCCGAAGGCAACCTGGACCTGGACGCCGATGTGCGCACCTACGTTCCCGAGTTGCCGGACTTCGGCGCGGTCATCACGGCCCGGCACCTGATCCACCACACGAGCGGGATCCGGGACTGGCCCCACACGATGGCGCTCGGGGGGATCGGCTTCACGGACGTGATCTCGTTCGAGAAGATCCTGCGCATGCTCCAACACCAGCAGGCGATCAACTTCCCGCCGAACTCCGAGTACGCGTATTCCAACACGGGCTACAACCTGCTGGCGCGCGTGATCGAGGTGCAGTCGGGAATGACGTTTCGCGAGTACACCGAGTCGCGGATCTTCGGGCCGCTGGGAATGACGCGGACGCATTTTTCGGACGACTACCTGGAGGTGGTGCCCGGACGGGCGGAGTCGTACGCGCCGATGGGCCTGGCCGAGGGCCTGGGCGAGGGCGAGACCGAAGGCGAGGGCTTTCAGCGGCTGCCGAATCAGCTCACGGCGCTCGCTTCCTCGTCACTGCACACCTCGATCGACGACTTCATCCGCTGGATGCGCAACTACGAAACGGCACAGGTAGGCGGCGAGGAGATGCTGCGCACGATGGTGCAACCGGGCGTGCTCACCGGCGGCGACACGCTCGAATACGCCTATGGGCTCTCGGTCGGGGACTACCGCGGGCTGACGACGTTCGGCCACGGGGGCTCGTGGGTGGGCTACCGCACGAACTTCACGCGCTTCCCGGAGCAGAACCTCTCGATCGCCATCTTCTGCAACGTCTCGGACTGCGACCCGGCCGGGCGCGCACGCAGGGTGGCCGAGGTCTACATCGGCGACCTCATGGCGGAGGCGCCGGAAGCCCCCGAACCCGAGCCCGACGCGGAGGGCCCGAGCCTGACGGCCGAACAGCTGCGGGAGTACGAGGGCAGCTATCGCAGTCCAGAGCTGGACAGCACCTACGATCTGAAGGTGAACGGCGAGGGACGGCTGGTCGCCAGCCACTGGCGCAACGACCCGAGCGTGCTCATGCCCACCGGTGAGGATGAATTCACGGGCGATCAGTGGTTCCTGCCCGAGGTGCGCTTCGTGCGGGACGGGGCGGGACGGGTAAGCGGCTTTACGGTGACGGGCGTGCGGGTGCGCGATCTGATCTTCGAGCGCCAGCCGTGATCTTCCGCGGCTCCCAGGTCGCGATGGTCGTGGCCTTCTTCCTGCTGCTGGTTGCGGTGGGAACGGTCGGCTACGCCTGGCTCGAGGGGTGGGGCTGGGCCGACTCGTTCTACATGACGATCATCACGATCACCGCGGTCGGCTACCACGAGGTGCATCCCCTGACCCAGACCGGGCGCTACTGGACGGTGATCATGCTCGTCGGCGGCCTCACGGGGCTGGCGGCGTGGTTTGCACTGATCACGACGTCGATGGTGAGGATGGACCTCCGCAACACATACAGGAAGCGTGCAATCATGAAAAGGATTCGTCGCATGAAGGACCACGTGATCGTGTGCGGCGGCGGGAGGATGGGGACGCAGGTCATCGTGGAACTGATCGGCGCGAAAAAGAACTACGTCGTGATCGAGAGGGACCCCGAGGCGGGCGAGGCTCTGCGCAATGTCGACCCCGACGTGCTGATCATCGACGACAACGCAGCCGAGGACCGGGCGTTGAGAAGGGCCGGCATCGACACGGCCATGGGGCTCGTCACCTGCCTTTCGGCCGACGCGGACAACCTCTTCGTCTGCCTGTCGGCCCGGCACCTGAACTCGAAGCTGGTGGTCATCGCGCGGGCCGAAGGCCAGTCGGCGACGGCCAAGATGTACCAGGCCGGCGCCGATCACGTGGTCAGCCCGAACGTGACCGGGGCGGTTTGGGTGGCCTCGCTGCTCACCCGGCCGTCCGTCGCCTCATTCCTCGACGTGACCTCCACCGGGGTTCACCTTTCGCGCCACATCGACCAGGCCACCGTGGGCGGGCGGTCGAAGATCCTGGGACAGACGCTGCAGGAGGCACGGATTCCGGAACGGACGGGGCTCGTAGTAATCGCGGTCAGCAAGCGGGGCGACACCGGCAAGGACATCCTGTTCAACCCCAAGGCTGAAATGCGGCTCAGCGCCGGCGACGACCTGATCGTGCTGGGCGACCACGACCAGGTCGCGACGCTCAGGGAGTATGTGAGCTGAGCGGCGGCGGGCCGCTGCCCGCGCTAGTGGAAGTTGCCGAAGTCGACCCGCACCCTGGTGCCTTCGCTCCAGTCGACTTCATAGCCCAGCGAGTCCTCGATCCGCGCGATGGAGACGATGTAGTCGTACAGTTCGGACACGCGCGCAAACGCAGCCGGGATGTTGCCGCACTGGTCCCGGTTGACCAGGAAGCTCGAAATCCCCACCTCCATCCACGACTCCTCGTACGGCACGAGCAGAGGACCGCCGCTGTCGCCGAAGCACACGCCCCGGCCCAGGCGCTCCGCCCCCGCGCAGATCACGCGCTCCGTGATGCCAGCGAAGTAGATGCCCGCCACTTTGTCGCATACGTCATTGGTGATGATCGGCAGCGTCGTCCGCTTCAACACGTCGGATCCGTCGCCCGTTTCGGTCTGTCCCCAGCCGATGGCCGTCGCCGTGTCGCCGGGCTCCGAATAGGCCGGCTGGTCGCGCCGCTGCAGGTACACCCGGGGGCGCAGCAGCGGATCCGGCAGCCGCAGCAGGGCGACGTCGTAGTCGATCGTGGCGCCGAAGTTCGAATGGAACCGGACCGCCCGCACCGGCACGCGTTCTCCGCCGCCGTTCAGATCCGCGCTGCCGACGAGGACTTCGATGTTGCTGGCGGAGGCGCCCGCCACGCAGTGGGCGGCCGTCAACACCCAGCGGCTGTTGATCAGCGTTCCGCCGCAAAACTGGAACTGTGTATCGCTGGTCCGCAGGGCGACCTGGAAGGGGAAGTCCTCGATGTCGGCATTCTCGCCGTTGACTATGGCGGCCGTCTCAGGCGGCGGGGCGCCCGACGGAGGCGCGGCCGGTCCCGCAAAGGTGCTGCTCCAGCCGAATTCCAACACCTGGGAGACCGTATGGCTGGTGCCCGGATCCAGTCCCGCCAGTTCGTATGTCCCGTCGGGCGCCGATATGGTGAACCGTTCGCCGTTGTCATAGGCTCCGTCGCCGTCTTCGTCGACGAAGACGGCGAAGCCCCCGAGCCGGCGTTCATCGTCGTCCATGGACCCATCCATGTTGCGGTCGAACCACACCGTGCCCGCGATGACGTTGGGTCCGCTCCCTGCAGGACTGTACGCAACCACAGACCCGCGCGCGGATGCCGAATCACCGCGGTCGTCCGTGACGGTCAGATCGACTCGGTACCTTCCGGGGTCCTCGTAGGTATGGGTGGTGCGAACCCCCGTCCCCGTGCTGCCGTCACCGAACCTCCACGCATACGAGACCAGGGTGCCGTCCGAATCGGTCGACGATGACGCGTCGACGTTCACCTCGAGAGGCACCTGTCCGAGGTCCACGTCGATCGTGAAGGCGGCCGTTGGGAGCACGTTGGGCTCCTGGGGCGGCGGAGGTGGTGGCGGCGGGGGCGCAACCGGGGTTACCTCGTCGTCGCCGCAGGAAGCGAGAATTAGCGCAGCGACGAACGCTGAGACCGGCCGCAAGAGTGGGCTTGCACTCGGGCCAGACTTGAAGGGTTGGCAGGGGTTCATGCTGCGACGTGTCTGGACATTGCGTGTTCCCGCTGAGAATAGTCCGCCTCGGAGAGCGGCGTCAAAACTTACCCCTTGCACTTGCCTTTCGTTCCGTATAGACTACTGTTATAGTCAACTATGTCAGTAGTCATCACTGCGGTCGTGTCGCGGCCGGGCGGCGACTACCCAACTCCAGAGGGGAGTCAGCGATGAAGATCGCAATCGCATCCCTGATTGCTTTCGGCAGCGCGGTGACCGGCGCCATTGCACTCACGGACGAAGGGGAGGCCGTCGCGCCTCTCGTCGAGCAACAGCAGAATGCCAGCCGGAACGCCACCGACGCGGATCTGCTCTACGATCTCGTCAAGCAGGCGCGCGCCGACCTGCGCGAGGCCAGAGTCAACGCGGGACTCGGTCCCCGGGCGGCTGAGCCGCGGGTCGGCCGGCGCGAGAGCCAGGAGGGAAATGAAGGCGGGGCCTACATCCCCCGGATGACCAGGCAGAACAGGCTGTTCGACAACGGGGCGCGACTCACCCTCCAATTCAACCCGGCCACACAGGTCTTTGCGGGCTCGGTGACGAACACCACCCGCAGCACCCTGTCGCAGGTCCGCGTCGAGATCCACTTGGACAACGGCACCGAGCTCGGTCCGACAAGGCGCATCGACCTCCGGCCCGGTCAGACGATTCCGGTCGAACTCGGCGCATTCGGAAACGCGTTCAGTTCGTGGGTCAGCCACCCGGAGGCCGGCATCGAGCAAGGCCACGGCAGCGGCGGCGAGGAGGGCGGCGAGGGCCGTGGCGAGCATGGCAGCGAGGGCAATGGTGCGGGCGCCGAGGCCGCTGAGCACGGAGCGCGGGGTGCCGGCATGACGGGGCTGCGCCCGGGGAACCTGGCCTACCGGCCCTTGTATAATCAACTGCAGATCCTGCGTGGAGAGCTGCAGGCGTTCGAGGCCGAGCTGAAGGCGAGGTCGAGGTAGTGAGTGAAGGTCACCATCCCCTGAGACGAGCGATGAAGCCGAAACGTCAACTCGGAGACTTGCAGCTGGCCATCATGCGGGTCCTTTGGGAGCGCGGTGAAGCCCCGGCGATCGAGGTTCACCAGGCGCTGTTCGAAGAGCGCGGCCTGGCCGTCACGACCATCAAGACGATGCTGCGCAAGCTCGAGGAGTACGGGTGCGTCAAGCACAGGGCGAATGGCCGACAGTTCATCTACCGGCCCGCGATCGCTGAGGCGGATGTTCGCCAGGGGATGGTGGCCGACCTCGTGCAGCGGCTGTTCGCCGGCGACAGCGCAGCGCTGGTCAACCACCTGGTGCAGTCGGGCGAGATCGACGGCGGGGAGCTCGATAATCTTAGGGCGGCGGTTTCCGCGAAGCGCAACAAGGGAACGGAATGACGGTCTGGCTACTCACGTTCCTCGTCCATAGCACCCTGTGGTGCGGCATGGCCTGGCTCATCCTGCGGCTCTTTCCCCGGACTCATGCGCGCCTGCGGGAAACGATCTGGTACACGGCACTCGCCGCCAGCCTGATCACTCCGGTCGCCCGCGCGGTGAATTCACAACAGTCTGCGGTCTGGCAGCTGCGCATGCCAGCGCTCGCGGCCAGTGCGGAGGGACTTCACTCCGAAGGCAAGCGCGGCCACGTGGACGGGGCGGCTTCCGTTTCCGTGGCTGCTGGCCAGCAGGCCGCCGGGATTCTGTGGTTCACGGTCGCCGGCGGCCTGGTCACCGTCTACCTCGTTCGACTGCGGGCGATGCGCCGCCGCATTGTCCACCGCGAGCCGGTTGTGGACCGTCGGGCCTGCGATGCCCTCGCGGCTCTCAGCCGAAGGGCCGCCCTGGATCCGGCTCCGCGCCTGACGGAGAGCCACAGCCTCGGCTCGCCGATTGCGATCGGCGTTGGGGCCCGTCGCGAGATCTGCGTGCCGGTTCGCGCATTGCACGAGCTGGACGGGAACGAGTGGCCGGCGCTCCTCGGCCACGAGGTCGCGCACCATCTGCGCCGCGACACGATCCGGCTGGCCGTTCTGAACGTCCTCCAGTCCGTGTTCTTCTTTCAGCCGCTCTTCCGGCTTGCCGCGCGCGAGTTGCAGCTCGCCGCCGAGGAGCAATGCGACGACTGGGCGGCCAGCCAGCTTGACGACCCGCTCTCCGTGGCAAGTTGCCTGGCGGAAGTGGCAGGATGGGTGGTGCCGCGGGACAGGTGCACCCCGGTGCCGTGCTTCGGCCGCCACCGTCGACAACTGGAACTGCGCGTTCGGCGGCTGATGGACGAAGACCATACACGGCATGCGCCATCGCGCGGATGGCGGCGTGCCGGCTCGGTCGCTCTGCTGGCTATCGCCCCGTTGGCCGCCCCGGCCATCGCTCCCGCGGGAGAGGCCTCACACGGAGATGGGCGTTCGTTCGAGCACGTGCAGCAGGAGCACGGCGAAATGCGCGAACGCGCGGCCGCGCGGGGCTGGTTGGGACTGTAGACCTACCAGTCCTGGGAGTCTTCGTCGTAGAGCGTCGTGGGCAACTTGTAGGAGTACGACATCTTGTCCAGGCTCGCGAAGTTCATGAGGTATTCGAAGCGGGCCAGATCCTGCTTCCTGGCCAGCCAGGGCAGCGTCTTGCGGACGACCCGGCGGCTCCGGTTCTTGAACCGCATCCATGGCAGCACCTTCCGGCGGCGTTTGGGGAACAGGAACGTGTCGGCGAGTTCATCGCCGATGAGTTCCCGGCAAGCCTGGGTTATGACCCGAGCCGTCTTCCGTCGCTCGGTGGGATCGGTGATGCCGACGATGACGGGCGCACTGTTCACGATGCTGTTGGCCATGATGATCGCGTCGTAGTCGGCGGGAGGTTCGCACATCAAGCCTACCTTGAAAGCGCGCACAGCCGAGGCTTCGTCGTCGAAGAGAAGCGGTTCGGGAATGCCGATCAGCAGCCCCGTGTACTTCCAGACATGGACGTACGCGTCGCGTTCCTCCTGGGTAAAGTCGCCTCCGAGCGACGCGGTATGCTGCATGAGCCGGCCTGAAAAGGCGGCGCCGGCAAGGAATATGTGGGAGGCGCTCAGCGGTGTGCCGTACTTCTCGTAATTCCACTCGTCCGACTGGGTCAGCAGGCGTCTGGACTGCGCGTGCACCAGTCTCACCCTGAGCGTCAGCCTCCACCCGTCCCCCCCGGGATCCATTCCGCCGGGCAGGTACTGCTCGACAAGTTGCATGCCGTTCTGCTTGAGGCGGCGGACGCCGGACTGCGTGACCCGGCCCCGAATCCGAAAGGATTTGCTGATCAGAGTGGCGAACCCTTCCACGATGCTTCCACCCACCAGAGCAGCCAGAACGATGTCCGAATTGCGCAGGAATGCCCTCGAGGCAACCCTGGCGCGCCCGCTGTCATACCAGTCCGGTATGTCGTTGGCCTCGCCGATGAACGCCTTGAGCGAGTCGGGAGCGCCAGCCAGCTGTGCAGGGTCGTCCAGCGCCCGTGAGAGGACTGCGTGGACTTCGTTCGGCGGAAGGTCCGACAAGTCCGCGACGACGGCATCCGCCAGCGGATCACCTTCCGTGGTGTAGCGGATGTAGGCGTCCGCCAATTCCGGATGCTGCTCGCGTGCCGCCAGGTATCCCGGGAGGTACGCGTCTGGGATACGGATGGCTTTCTCCTGGTTCGCTCCCAATGGCATCGCCTCAACCCAGTCGTCGGATACCCCCGCAGACCGCCGGAAATCTAACCACACGGCCCGACGCACGCTCTAAATCTACAAGGAATGGGGCCTTACGTCGGTAGCCATGGGCGGGATATCCTTGGCGAGGTTGATCACCGGACCTGGCTGTGGTTCGAGTTTCCGCAGCGCGCGACGAACTCAAGGAGGGAACAATGGCGAAGATTGATCGCATCGGCACCTGTCTCTGGTTCGAAAACGGCTGCGTAGAGGCAGCCGAGTTCTACGTCTCGCTCTTCCCCGATTCCCGGATCATCGAGATCTCGACGGTCAGCGCCGGACCGGCCGAAGGGAACTCGTTCGTCATCTTCGAGCTATCCGGGCGGACGTTCCAGGGAATCGACGGGGGTCCCATGTTCAAGTTTACGCCCGCGATTTCCTTTGTGGTGAACTGCGGGTCGCAAAAGGAGGTCGACCACTACTGGAACGCGCTGTCAGAGGGGGGCCGCGAGGGCTACTGCGGCTGGCTCGACGACCGCTACGGGGTGTCGTGGCAGGTGGTCCCTTCGAACATGGGCGAGTTGATGAGCGCCGACCCGAAGCGGGTCATGGAAGCACTGCTCAAGATGGGCAAGATCGACATCGACGGACTTCGGAAGGCCGGCCCGGGAAGCTGAAGGCCGTGCCAGGCGGCTGACACCGTGCACTCAAGGCACTCAGCCCTCGGTCACGCTCCCAAGAGACGCCTTGAATCCGATGCGACCCCCTCCGTCCTTCCACGCCACCGCATGCGGCACACCTTCGCTCGCCAGGGCTTCCAGGATGCCGCGCACCTCGTCCGCGAGGCGTTGGTCGAAGAGATGCGGGTGGTCGAGGTACCAGTTCATCCAGGCCTCCTCCTCCAGATGGTCCTTGAAGGAGCGACGGTAGGACTGCCACATCTTCTCTTCCATCGCCCCGGTCTCCCACTGGTACATCAGGTTACCGAAGTGGCGGAAGATCGCGGTCATGTAGGCGTCCCAGCGCAGCCGCTCTCCGGGCGTCAGGCCGTCCGGATCTTCGGCGGCCCGCGCGAGGAAATCGGCCAGCTCGCTGTCGCGGAAGACGTGTTCGAGGAGGCGGATGCTGTTCTCGACCATCGAATTGAAGGCGGCGGCGCGCACACTCCTGGTGTTGCGCCTGGTCTGCTCGACGCCGCGCTTCATCTGGCGCGCCACCAGCAACAGCGACAGCACGACCCCGATGGCACCGACGAACTCACCGAGATTGCCGAGGATATCCAGCGTCATTGGCTAAACGAAACACACGGGTGGACTTGCATGGCGAGACGCTCGCGCGCTACCGCCTGAACCGGTAGCTGACCTTCGCGAACAGCCCGTCCGCGGTCGGCCGCACGTCGCGGAAACGCAGCCGTCCGGTGTCCTCCATCTGGCGCGAATAGCCCAGGAAAAACACCGTACCGGGCGTGGGTTCGTAGCTAAGCAGCGTCTCGATTCCGAAGTCGTTGGCGTCGGATCCGCTGCGGAGCGAGCAGCCGCTCGATCCGCAACCAAGCAGCGGGCGCCCGGTGGCCGGATCGGCGAGGTCGCGGCGCATCTGGGCCCCGTACTCCACGATCGCGCGCAGGAAGAGCGCCCGGTTGAACTGGTACTGGGTCTTGATGCGCGGGATCACGGCCTCCAGCGCAAGCGTCCCGTCGCTCTCCCGGACCAGGCTCTGGTAGCGGAACCCGAGTTCGGCCGACAGGTGGCGCGTGGGGTAGGCGTACACGGCGATGTCCGCGTCCCAGCCGGTGCCGACCTCGATCGGCACCCCGTAGCGAAGGTCGAACACCGCGTCCTGGCTGTAGCCCCAGCGCACCCGTCCCCGCAGCACGTCCCAGCTGTTCACCCAGAAGAACCCGCCGACGCCGTGCAGCAGTCCGAACGGGTCCTGGTCGGCAACGAAGGTCACCTCTCCGCCCCGGCCGTCATCGACGAAAAGCCCGTCGTAGTCGGCGGCGCGGAAATCGTAGCGCCGGGCGGTGGCGGCCAGCAGCACGGTGATGTTGTTGCGGAACGACGTGGTGACCCCGTATCGGAGCTCGGCCTCTTCGAACAGCTCGCGCCGCCAGAACGACTCGTGGTCCCAGAACGCGCTGGCGTCGAATCCGGGGCGGAACTGCTCCACGAGCGCGCCCGGCTCGCCCCGGAAGTTGTACTCGAGCCGCGACTGCAGGCGCGTATCGCCCACACGCGGAATCAGTCCGCTGCCCGCGTCGAAGCCGTGGGCCACATCCTCGAGGTCGATGTTGAACGTGAGCGTGGGGCTCGCGCGTTCCAGCTGCAGTGACAGATAGCTCCCCGTCTCGGGGCCCGATCCGACCGTTGCCGTGCGGCTCCCCGCGCCGATCACCGTCAGCGTATAGCGCCGCGCCATCACGAAGCGGCCGTCCATCCCCACCACGCGGTTGTACTCTTCGCTGTTGGTGGTGCGGTCCGTGTACACCATGCCCAGTGTAGAGGCGTTGCCAAGATCACGCCGGGCCCGCAGCAAATTGACCACGGGCCTCCGGGCAGGCTCACCTGACTCGCCAACCTCGTCGACCGCACCGAGATACCCCAGCTGGAAACTCCCCGCCTTTCCCGACAACTTCGCACCCGCCACCGGATTGATGATGCTGCGGGTGTACACGAGGTTCTTGGGCATCGTGAAGATCTCGGTCCCCTCCAGGAAGAAGGGCCGCTTCTCTTCGTAGAACAGCGCGAAACGCTCGTTGACCGCGATCTGCCCGGCGTCGGCTTCGACCTGGCTGAAGTCGGGGTTGTACGTCCCGTCGAGGGTAAGGTTGGAGGTGAGCCCGTACTTGGCATTGAAGCCGAATTCGCCGCTCACCGGCTCCCGCGTGAATGCATTTGCGCCTGCGTCATAGGTCCCCTGGCGCGTCCCGGTGAGCACCGGATTCAGCTCCAGGAACAGGCCGCGTTCGAGGTCGCGCAGCCCGTTGAGCGAGCCCGAGAGCGTCAGCCGGTTCGCCACGTCCTTGGTGACCGGCGCCCACGACTCGTCGAACCCGAGCCGCTGGATCTTGCGGAAGACCTGAAGTCCCCACGCCTGCTCGGCGGCCTCGGGGAAGCGGATGCTCTTGAACGGGATCCTGACCTCGACCGCGTATCCCCAGTCCTCGACCCGGCCCTCGGAGTCCCAGACGAAGTCGGGGTTCCAGTCGATCGGGGGACCGAACCTGCGCCCGAAGCGCCCCACCCTGCCCTCGATCCAGAGGCCGTCCTGCTGCACCCCCAGCGGGTTCACCAGGATCGAATACGCCTGCCGCTGGTCGTTGAAGGTGTCGAGGATGAACTGGATGTAGTCGTCGGTGCGGTAGAAGGTGTCGCGTTCGCCCAGCGTGGCCCGGACTCGATCGGGGTTGTCGTCGAAGGCACGCACGCCGAAGTAGATGGCGTCCTGCGAAATCAGGAGCAGCACCTCGGTGTTCTGGGTGGCGGGAATCCCCTCGGAGGGATCGTACTGCGAGAATCCGGTCAATAGCGCGGCGTTGTCCCATGCGGCGTCGTCCAGGCTCCCGTCGATGTCGATCTCGGGGTCGGCCAGCCGGGGGGCGACCACGTTGGTCTGGCCCTCGAAGCCGTTATAGGTGGCGGCGACCGGTCGTTCGGGAGCGACGGCCGTCCGCGGAAGGCGTGTGGTGCCCGCCTCCTGGTCGGGTGCCGCGGCCAGCGCGGCAAGGATGGCCAACTCGTGGAGCAACGTAAGGGACCCCCGCTTTGACATGACGTCCGAGACATCAAATATACGCGACGTCGCCCGAATGTGCCCGTGTTGCGCCCCGGACGGTGCCGTGTCCTCTGGCAGCCCCCTCCCCGGGAGCGCGATGCCCCCTGGCCACACGGCGCGCGGCCACGAGATCCGTGTTATCTTCGCCAGGGACATCGGGCATGGCAATGGCTGAATGGGAACCTGGATCGGCGGTGTGAGCAACATGCAACCGAGGCGGAAGGGGCGGCGCGGGATGAGGCTCGTCGGCCTGGTCGTCGCCCTCGTGCTCTCGCCATCCGCCGTTCCATGGGTTCCCGGCACGGGTTGTCCCCACCACACGGGCACGGGCGGGCACGGCGCACACCCGGCCGACGCGCGCGATGCCGTGATCGATGCGCACGCCGACACCGCGGGCGAACATGCGGCCCGCCACGGTGGACGACTCGCGGAAGGCCACCAGCCCGACTCGGGACCGTCGCACGCACCCCCACCCTGTGACTGCCTGGGCGAGTGCCCGGTTCCTGCCGGCCCCGCCCTGCCCGCCACGCATGGGCTCCGGCTGGAATCGCAGGCCCTCGTCGCCGCTTCATCCGGCCCGAGCCCGTCGTCCCGGCTCCCGTTCGGCCGCGCCCCCTACACGCTTCCCTTCGCCAACGGACCGCCTCTTTCCTGAATCCGGGCCGTTCGGCCCACGTGCAGGGAGTCGTCACGAGCGGTCCGCCGCCATTTCCGGCGCACGATGGCTTCGAGTGCGACCGCGACTTTTTGCGGCGCAGCTCCCGCATCTCCGTAACCGTGCGGGACCCATGATTGCTTCGATGTAATTCAAAGTATACAATGGAGCGACACAAGTGTATATCAAAGTTTACATATCTTCACGCAGAGTGTCATCGTTCACGGTTGCCGCGGTTGTGGCCGCGATCATGACAATCGCCAATCCCCTCAGCGCCCAGTACGAATGGACCTCGTCGCGGCCCGACGGACACGCGCCGATCGGGGTCATGGGCGAACACACCCATGAGCATGGCGAATTCATGTTTTCCTACCGCTTCATGCGCATGCTCATGGACGGGAACCGCGACGGCACGGACCGGCTCGAGCCCTCCGATGTCCACGCCTCGTTCATGGTCGCCCCTCTCGACATGACCATGACGATGCACATGGCCGGGTTCATGTACGCCCCCAGCGATGCCGTCACCCTGATGGCCATGGCCAACTGGGTCGACCAGTCGATGAATCACGTCACCCGTCCGGGAGGCAACTTCGAGGCCGCCTCGTCCGGCCTGGCCGATGCCTCCATCGCCGCCCTCATCGGCGTGAAGCAGACCGGCTCCACCCGGGTCCATCTCAACGCCGGCGTCTCGCTTCCGACCGGATCCATCGAGGAGACCGGCGCCAATCCCATGAGCATGGGCCGGGCCGTACAGATGCCCTACCCCATGCAACTGGGCTCCGGAACCTGGGATGTCAAGCCCGGAATCACCGTGCTCGGCATGAGCGAACGGGCGTCCTGGGGATTCCAGGCCATGGGCACGCTCCGGCTCGGCGAGAACAGCCGTGGCTACCGCAAGGGTCACGGCACGGATCTGACCGGGTGGTTCGCAGTAAAGCCAGGGGAACGCGTAAGCCTATCGGCACGCCTGCTGCTGCAACGGTGGGGGAACTACGCGGGCCATGACCACGCGTACCACCATCCCATGATGGTCCCGACCGTCCGAGAAGAACTCCGGGGCGGGACCTGCATCGATATCCCGCTCGGATTCAACATCTATTTCCCGGGCGGGGCACTCCAGGGGCACCGTATCGCGGCGGAGTGGCACGTCCCCGTGTATCAGCACCTGAACGGTCCGCAGCTCGAGACCGACTGGCTCCTGACCATCGGCTGGCAGAAGTCGTTCGCGCCCCTGGGACATGGCTGACGAGCGCCTTGCGGGAGCAACGTGGCGGCCATCGGAGGCGGCCGAGTCGAACGCTTGTGCGCGCGGCGCAACGGGGACGGCCAATCCCATTGAAACGGGGGTGTTTTCCATTGCGTCCAGAGCAGCGCACACGGTAGCTTAAAGGTGGCTGTTTTCACCTTCCCACCACGGGGTAGACAATATGAATCCGGTCAGATTCCGCTTTGGCGCATTCGCTCTTGTGGCACTCTTCCTCGTGGCTCCGGATGGCTCGGCGCAGACCACGAAGATGCCCAGCACCCTCAGATACGGTTCCGGGATTCTGGACATCCCCGTCGCGACCGTTCTGCCCCACTCGACGTTCGTGACAACGTACTCGGGATTCGGCATCAACATCGACCAGACGCTGTTGCTGAGGGAGAACGGAGAGGTGAGGCGCAGGGGAGACGCCTACAACAAGTGGCTGTCCGACATGTCTTTCACGCTCGGGCTCCTCGACCGCGTGGAGGTGGGTGCGACGATACAGCACATCGACGACGAGGCGAACGGCGGCAACATCCTGGGCGGATTCGGTCGCATCTCGCTTCTGCCCGCGACCTCCGAGAACCTGAAGCTCGCGGTCGGAGCCCGCTACCTGTCTTCGCCGTCATTCGGCGCCCGCTGGGTGGATGACTTGCAGCCACCCAGATTCGGCCACCCGGACTACCGCACCCGTCAGGCCCAGGGACAGGGGGACGAGTTCAACAGCAATCTGAGTCCGTATGCGGTTGGAACGGCCATACTGCCCACCTCCGACGCGAGCTTCATCAGCCTTACCCTGGGCTGGGGGGCCGGCCTTTTCTCGGCGGGCGGGGACCTCGACTTCTACACGCAGCGGAGCTCCGGCGGCCTGTTCGCGGGCTCGACAATACATGTCGGCATGGGGGGCGGGCGGGGCTTGAACCTGATGGCCGAGTTCAATGGGTTCGACGTCAACGCCGGCGTCCAAATGGACTTCAGCGGGGTTCGCCTGGGGGCTTTCTCGCTGAGCCTGGCCGGCGATGACCATACCACGTTCCGGACGAGGAAGCTCGGCGTGCTCGCCTCGCTTGCACTATGTCCCGGACGGATGGGCCTCTGTGGCGATGAGCCTCCTCCTCCTCCCCCACCGCCGCCGCCGCCACCGGCCGATCCCGGCCCGTCGGCGGAGGAACTGGAGCGGATGCGCCAGGACTCGATCCGCAGAGCTCAGGCGGAAGAGGAGCGTCGCCTCGCGGCCGAGAGAGAGGCGGCCGAGCGGGAGCGGGAGCGCCGTGCGATGCGCGACCGCCGCACCCTGCAGGAGATGATCTACTTCGAATACGATGACGCCGCGATCGACGAAGAGGCCCAGGAGAGACTGCGGGCCAAGGCCGCGATCCTGCGCGACAATCCGGGAGTCGAAATCCGGATCGAAGGCCATGCGGATGAACGCGGGGACCCCGTGTACAACATGGAGCTGTCCAGACTACGCGCCGAGGCGGTGCTCGAATTCCTGGGCGGGCTCGGACTCGATGTGGCCCGTTTCACCGTGGAGTACTTCGGCGAGACCAGGCCGCGCGTTCCGGGCACGGACGAGCAGTCCTGGGCACAGAATCGCAGGGTCGAGTTCGCCATTACCGCCGGTGGTGACGACATCGGACGCCAGGAGTCCACGGGCTCCTGCTAGCCGGTGGCGCGGGTCCGGGGCCGCGTGTCCCGGATCCGCGTCTCCAGCGGCAGGGACAGGATTGCCACCGCGCCCCTGGGATTGCGATTCCTTAGCGTCAGCCGCCCTCCGTGTCCCTCGGCGATCTGCTGGCATAGTACCAGTCCAATCCCCGACCCACCGGGTTTGGTGGAATAGAAGGGGACGAAGAGGTTGGTGGTGTCCCGCACACCCTGTCCCTCATCCTCCACGGTCACCTCGAGGGACCTTCCGTCACGCACCCGCCATCCCACCCTGACCCCGCCGCCGCATTCCAGCGCCGAATCGGCCGCGTTTCGCACAAGGTTGATGAGCAGTTGATCCAGCTGGTCCGGATCCACCATGACACTCAACTCGGGTCCGCCGGCCACCTCCACCTTCAACCGTGTCTCCAGTTCGGCGCTTCGCCGGATCAGCGTCCCGACAGGCGTCGACACCGGGTTCGGCGCGGGCAGGCGCGCGAGGCGGGCATACGCGGCCATGAAGCGGCCGAGTGACTCGGCGCGGCCCACGATCACGCCGAGTCCCCGGGACAAATCATGCCCGAGCCTCCCCTGGGCCGCATCCCCACTCACAAGCTTGCGCAAACTGCTCGCGATCGACTTGATCGGCGCAAGACTGTTGTTGATCTCGTGGCTGAGCACCCGGATGATGCGCTTCCAGGCCAGACGCTCCTCCTCGCGGAGCGCGCGCGAGAGATCCGAGAGCACGAGGAGCCTCATGGGCGCACCCTCCTGGCGGATGACAGTGCGCTTCAGCTCCCACCTCCCCTGTCCACCCGGCAGATTCACCTCCATCGTTCGCGGGGCCTCGCCGGCCAGGCCCTCCAGCAGTCGCAGGTCGGCGGCGGACCTGCCCAGCACGGCCTCCGAGGGCTGACCCAGCAATCGCTCGCCGGCCCGGTTGAGAATACGGAGCTTCTCGTCCTCGTCGAAGGCAAAGACGGCCACGTCGATCTCCTCCAGAATCCTGCGCAGGAGTACCGTGGCCTCGACGGCCCCCAGCCGCTGTTCCCTCAGGATGGCTTCCAGCCTGTTGGCCTCCTGAAAGGCCAGCGCGAGAGGTCCCTTGAGAGTCTTCGGAACACGTGTCCGGATCGAGAAGTCTCCTTCCCTCAAGGCCAGCAGAACGCTGGACAGCGTTCGGATCGGACGCACAAGCCTCGCTCGCAGAACCGCGGTCAATCCTCCCCACAGGAGCAGAATGCCCCCGGTCGCAAGCCAGCGGGTCAATATCGCCACGTCTCCCGTCCAGAGGAGGTACATGGCGAGCGCGAAGGCCGGCAGTCCGGCCAGGTTGGACAGGAGAATGATCTGGAGATCGAATTCGAGACGGGCCCAACGGCCAACAAGTGGCGCCCTGCAAACCCCTCCGGAGTAGCTGGTGCTGGACTGCGGCACCCCGTCGCCCGAGCTCACCCGGCGCCGTCGATCCTGTAGCGGGCCAGGCGACGGTACAGCGCGCTACGGCTGAGGCCCAGCCTCTCGGCCGCCCGGCTGACGTTGCCGTCGTGCCGATCCATCGCCCTTTCGATCAGGAGACGCTCGACTTCGCCAAGCTTGAGTTCTTCCAGCGGGATGGTTCCACCCGATAGTGTGCGCAACGCGAGGTCTTCCACCCCGATTTCCGGATCGTCGGACATCAGCACCGCCCGCTCCACGGCATGCTTCAGCTCGCGCACGTTGCCGGGCCACGGATGATCCACCAGAGCGCGGGAGGCGTCGGACGTGAATCCGAGGCCGGGCCGACCGTAGCGCACCGAATCGCGCTTGAGAAAATGGGCGGCAAGGAGCGGGAGGTCCTCGGGACGGTCCCGCAGCGGCGGGATCGGAATCTCCACGGTGTTGATGCGGTAGAGCAGGTCCTCGCGGAACCGTCCTTCGGCGACTGCCTGATCAAGCGAGGCATTCGTCGCCGACAGAAGGCGGACATCGACCCTGATGACATCGGAGGACCCGACGCGCTGCAACTCTCCGGTCTCAAGAACGCGCAGGAGCTTGGCCTGCGCCGGCAGCGAAGTGTTGGCGATCTCATCGAGGAAGAGGGTCCCGCCGTGTGCCAACTCGAAAAAGCCCGCCCGGTCGGATTTGGCGTCGGTGAAGGCCCCCTTGACGTGCCCGAAGAGTTCACTCTCGAACACGCCCTCGGAAATCCCTCCCATGTTCACGGTAACGAGGGGCGCGAGCCGCCGCGCGGATGAGGCGTGCAGCCATCCCGCCACGACCTCCTTCCCGGTGCCGTGCTCTCCCGTGATGAGGATGTTGGCGTCGGAAGGAGCGACGCGCCGCATCATCTTCAAAACGGGTTTCATCGCTTTCGACGCGGCGATCAGGCGGGGACGGCGGGTGGGCGGGCCCGTGGAGCGTCCATCCCCGTTCCTCGGCTTCTGCGACCGGCGGAGCGCGCGGCCGAGTTGGATCTGGGTCTTCAGGGTGGCGAGCAGGCGGTCGTTGTCCCAGGGCTTCTCGATGTAATCGCGGGCCCCGCGGCGCATCGCCTCGACTGCGCTGTCGACGCTCCCCCACGCGGTCATGACGACGACGGGGAGGGTGCTGTCTATGTCATGGAGCATCCTGAGCAGATCCAGACCCTCGCGCCCCGAAGTGGTGTCGCGGGTGTAGTTGAGGTCGATCAGCGCCGCGTCGAACACTCCGTTCTCCAACCTGGCCAACGCCTCCTCGGGACCACCGGCGGCCTCCAGTTCGAAGCCCGCCGAGACCAGAAGCAGACGCAACGCCTCGACGACATCGGGCTGATCGTCGGCAATCAGTATGCGCGATGCCACGATGTCGCGGACTGCTGGCAGTCCGTGGATAAGGCCGCCCGAGCACCGAGAGCGGCGAGGCACCGGGCCGGCAAGGCGCGACGACGGGCCAGTAGCGGCGCTACGGGCCCGAGGAGCAACGCAGAGCGAAGCGGTCCGGCGCGGATGCATCGCCGCTCGAATGCCGGGTGGATCTTGTCCACGGGCTGCTAAAAGAAGACCGGCTCCCTGTAGGCTCCGAAAACGTCCTCCATGGCCGCTCTGATTTCGTACAGGGTGCAGTATGCGTGCGCGCACTCCAGGATGCGCGGCACCAGGTTCTCCTCGCCAGCGGCCGCGGCCTTGAGGCTGGCCAGCGTACGCCGGACACGCTCGTCATCGCGTTCCTCGCGAAGCCGCGCCATGCGCCGCCGTTGCCGTTCTTCGACATCGGGGTCGATCTGCAGGGTGTCGATCTCCACCTTGTCGGAGCCGTCGACGAAGTCGTTCACGCCCACAACCGTCCGCATCCCGGCTTCGATCTCGGCCTGCTGCCTTGCCGCCGAGGCCGCGATCTCTCGCTGGAACCAACCATTCTCGATCCCCGCGACAACCCCACCCTCCTCTTCGACGCGTGCGAAAACCTCCTCGGCCTCCTCTTCGAGACGATCCGTGAGTGCTTCGAGGTAGTACGAACCCGCGAGAGGATCTATCGTGTTCGCGACGCCGGTCTCGCAGGCAAGCACCTGTTGGGTACGCAACGCGATCCTGACCGCTTTCTCCGTCGGCAGCGCCAGTGTTTCGTCCATGGAGTTCGTGTGAAGCGATTGCACCCCGCCGAGCACCGCGGCAAGCGCCTGATAGGCAACCCGCACGATGTTGTTCTCGGGCTGTTGCGCCGTAAGCGTGACCCCGGCCGTCTGCGCGTGCGTGCGGAGTCTCCAGGATTGTGGGCTGCGAGCCCCGAAACGGTCGCGGAGGTGACGCGCCCAGATCCGCCGGGCGGCCCGGAATTTCGCCACCTCCTCGAAGAAGTCGTTATGAACATCGAAGAAGAACGACAAGCGCGGCGCGAAGGTGTCGACATCCAGTCCTCTGGCGATTCCGCGGCGCACGTAGTCGAAGCCGTTTGCCAGGGTGAACCCCAGCTCCTGTCCGGCAGTTGCGCCGGCTTCGCGGATGTGATAGCCCGAGATGGATATGGGGTTGTACTTCGGGGCGTTGGCACCACACCACTCGAACATGTCGACGATGAGGCGCAGCGCAGGCTCCGGTGGAAACACCCACGCGTGCTGAGCCTGGTACTCCTTCAGGATGTCGTTCTGGACCGTGCCGCGCAGTTGCTCGGGTGAGACTCCCTGGCGCTGAGCCGCAGCCATATAGAAGCAGAAGAGAATGATCGCGGGACCGTTGATGGTCATGGAGACCGAGACCTCGTCCATGGGGATCCCGCTGAACAGGGTCTCCATGTCCGCGAGCGACGAGACCGCCACGCCGCACACGCCCACCTCGCCCAGGGAGCGCGGATGGTCGCTGTCGTAGCCCATCAGCGTCGGGAAGTCGAAGGCGACCGAAAGCCCGGTCTGGCCGTTCGCCAGCAGGTACTTGTACCGCTCGTTGGTCTCCTCGGCGGTCGCGAACCCGGCGAACTGTCGCATGGTCCAGAGGCGGGTCCTGTACATCGTGGCGTAAGGACCACGGGTGAACGGGAACCCTCCGGGCACACCGAGCTTGTCAAGGTAGCTCCCGGGCGCGTGTTCCGGCGTGTAGAGGGGTTCGACCTCGTTCCCGGAGATCGACGTGAAGAACGGAAGCCGCTTCGAGGTGCCCTCACAGGTCGCCTGCCACGCAGCCAACTCGGCGCTCAGACGCTCACCTTCGCGCTGATGCGCTTCGATCGCCGCGACAATGGCGTCGGCGTCGCGCAACCGACCCTCGGTCGTGGACATGTAACCCCTCCTAGCCCTGATCCGACTTCTCCGTCCCCTTCAATATGGCGGGAATCAGTTCATCTGCCACACCGTACGTCGTCGCACGGCCCGCGGCGATGTCCGCGATCCGCACGGGCAGATCCGGGTGAGACGCCAGGAATCGCTCCGCCCGGCCCCTCAGTCGGCCCACGACAACGTCGCGCAACCGACTCCTCGCGCGGCGCTCGCGACGGTCCTCCAGTGCGCCCGACTCGGTGAGGTGGCGGTTGTGCGCCAGAAGCGCGTCCAGGAATTCCTCGATACCCTCTCCCCGGCCCGCCGATGTCTTGAGGACCGGGATCTCCCAGGCGGGGGCATGGGCCCTGCCAGGCTCCTCGTCCGCCTCGTCCGGGCGGGACAGATCCACCCCGTGGTGCCCCGACACCCCCTGCATCCCGTGCCCGGCTCTGAGCGCCAGCGCCTGCTGGATCTCCCTCACCATACGATCCGCGCCGATCCTGTCCGCCTTGTTGACCACAAACAGGTCCGCGATCTCCATGAGCCCCGCCTTCATGGCCTGGATCCCGTCGCCCGACTCGGGCACGAGTACGACCGCGACCGAATCGGCCGCCGACGCGATCTCCAGTTCCGTCTGTCCCACGCCCACGGTCTCCACGAGGACATTCGGGAAGCCGAAGGCGTCGAGCAGGTCGACCACCTCGCGGGTCGTGGCTGCAAGCCCTCCGAGAGACCCTCGCGTGGCCATCGAGCGGATGAAGATCCCGGGATCGGTGGCCAGGTCGTTCATCCGGAT
Source organism: Gemmatimonadota bacterium (assembly GCA_028874905.1). GTDB lineage: Bacteria > Gemmatimonadota > Gemmatimonadetes > Longimicrobiales > Gaopeijiaceae > Bin94. The sequence continues at coordinate 32,406 of JAPPGZ010000086.1, read as the reverse complement.
TCGGTCACCCAGCAGCGCACCGCCGGAGTACGGCGAAGTGGGGTCGACCGCAACGATGGCAACCTTCTCGCCACGAGCACGAAGGAGGGTCGCCACGCCGGCGACGAGGCTCGACTTGCCCGCGCCCGGGGGGCCCGTGATCCCGAACCGCCGAGCCTGGGGCCGTGCCAGGAGCAACTTCTGAAGCAGGTCCGCCACGCCTGGGCGCCGCCCCTCCACCATCGAGATCGCCCGCGCCAGCGCGGGACGCTTCCCGATCCGGAAATCGTCTGCGAGGCGCCGGTTCCTCTCGGCTCGGGTCGGGCCTGGCATCTTGAACTAGAAGAGAAGGGCCGCGGCAAGGTTGAGCACCATGACAAAGCCGATCAGGTCCGTGAATGTGTGGACAAAGACCGACGAAGCCACGGCAGGGTCGACGCCGAGCCGGTGCAACACCGTGGGAACCATTGCGCCCGCGAACCCGGCAACGATGATGTTCGTCCACATGGCGAGGAGCACCACCAGTCCCAAACGCGGATCACCGTCCTGCCATACATACGCGAAGACTGCGAAGAGCACGCCCAGAACGAAGCCGTTGAGGAGCCCCACCAGCACCTCCTTGCCCACGACCCGGAACTGGCCCGCGTTGATTCCTCCGCCCACCGCGATACGACGAATGGTCACGGCCAGCGCCTGGGTTCCCGTATTCCCTCCCAGGGCGGCGATCACGGGCATGAGGAAGGCCAGGAAGGCCACCTCCTCGATCGTACTCTCGAAAGCCAGGATGACCGACGCGGCAAGGGCCGCGGTCGCCAGGTTGAGCACCAGCCACGGCAGACGGGACCGGACCGACTCGAACCAGCCGCCCTTCAGTTCCTCTTCGTCCGAGACACCCGCAAGCCTGAGAATGTCCTCCGTGGTCTCCGCCTCGATGACGTCGATGACGTCGTCGAAGGTGATGCGGCCGAGCAGCGAACCTTCATGGTTGACAACCGGGACGCTGACCAGATTGTAGCGGCCGATCAACTGCCCTACTTCCTCCTGGTCGGTGTCGGGCAGCACCGTCGCCACCGGCGGCTCCACAAGCGACGCCACGGCATCGGACGGCTCAGCAAGGATCAGATCATCGAGCGGAACCGTACCGCGCAACCGGTTCATTTCATCGACCACGAAAACCGTGTAGAAATCCTCCACTTCGCGGCCCTGCTTCCGTATCGCGGAAATCGCCTCGGCGGCGGTAGCATCGGTCGACACCGACACCAGCGAGGTCGTCATCAGGCCGCCCGCGGTCTCTTCCCCGTAGCGAAGCAGTTCGCGGATCTCGCCGGCTTCCTCGGTCGGCAATGCCGCCAGCATCCGGTCCCGATCCCACGGCTCCAACTCGCCAAGGAGGTCGGCGGCATCGTCGTCCGCCAATCCCTGCAGCAACTCGGCGCCTCGTTGCTCGTCCAGCCCGGTCAGGAGTTCCGCGCGGTCCTCGTCCTCCTCCATCTCGGCGAGGGTCTCGGACGCCACCTCCGTCGGCAGGGCCTTCAGTATCTCGATCCTGTGTTCCTCGATGGCGATCGAGGCAACGAGATCGGCGATATCCGAAGGGTGCATCCCCTCGAACAGGTCGGGCAGCCTGGAGAACTCCCCCTTCTCGGCCAGCTCCATCAACTCGTACAGGGTAGCCTGGCTCGCCACGACGGAGGGTGTGTCCGCGCTCACGACTTCCCCCTCAGTCCGCACATAACTTCTTCCTGCACGCGGAACATCTCGCTCGCCGTCCGTTCCGGGCCCTCCGGATGATCGTACCCAAGGACGTGCAGGGCTCCATGTACCGCCAGCCGCACCAACTCTTCGTCGGGTTCGGAGCCCGCGTCCGCCGCCTGACGACGCGCTTGCGCGTGACCGATGTACACGTCGCCGAGCGGATCTTCGCCACCCTCGTGGAGCGCGAACGAGAGAACGTCGGTCACGTCGTCGCCCCCTAGATACCGTTCGTGCAGGCGCGCGATCTCCGCATCCCCGACAAGCGTCACCGAGAACTCGGCACGCTGGTGCCCCTCGCGCCTGAGCGTCTCACACAGCGCGCGACGGATCAGGTCACGCGGGACGCTAATCCCTTCCGGGGCGTTGACGTGGATCGTGATCACCGTCCCTCTCCGGGCTGTGGGTACTGGATCCGGGTGTGGTGACTCCCGCTCAGGTAGGTGGAGAACTGCTTCTTCAATCGGGCCAGATCCCGAAAGGTCAGGGGGCAGTCGTCGAGCTGGCCGGTTGCGGCCTTGGTTTCGAAGATTTTGTCGACAAGTTCACGGAGGCGCTCTTCCGTGGGGCTGTCCAGAGCCCGCGCGGCCGATTCCGTCGAATCGGCGAGCATCGCGATGCCGGTCTCGCGGGTTCGCGGCCGGGGACCCGGATACCGAAAAACCGAAGGATCCGGCGGGTCACTGCCCTCGCGCTCGGCCAGTTGACGCGCCGTGTGAAGGAAGAAACCGATCGTCTGGTCGCCATGATGCTCGCGGATGAAGTCCACCAGCACCTCGGGCACCTTCTCGGCGCGCGCCATCCCGACCCCGTCGACCACATGGTCGCGGATGATCCTGGCGGAATCGAGGGGATCGAGATTCTGGTGCGGATTGGCGCCGTGCTGGTTCTCGATGAAGTACTCGGGACGGCGCATCTTCCCGATGTCATGGTAGTAGACCCCGGCCCGGCAAAGCAGGGTATTGGCGCCGATCGCCCGTGCGCCGGCCTCGGCCATGCTCGCGGCCTGCAGCGTGTGTGCGAACGTGCCAGGCGCCTCGACGGCCATCCGGCGCATGAGTGGCCGGTTGGCGTCTGCCCATCCAATCAGCGTCTGATCGGTGGTGATTCCGGCGACCCACTCGTAGACCGGTATGAAGCCGATGGCCAGAATCACGCCGGTCATGGTGGTGATGAGCGCCCACGTCAGCGACGGCACCAATGCGAAATCGGCGCCGCGCATCTGGAGCCCCACGAGCACCAGTGCGTACGCGCCGGCGGTCACCGCGATGAAGACCCAGGTCTGCGCCAGCCGCCGGAACGTGCGGACCGAGAGCGCGGCCGCTGAGCCACCGGCCAGCAGCGTCAACACGACCGGGACTTCCCCAAAGGGCTCCTGCACGGCCGTCATTGCGCAAACGACGAAGACGGCGAGCAGTGCCAGACGCCCGTCCCACAGAATCGAGAGCGAGACGGCGACAAAGACGATCGGCAATCCGGCGGGCGGAAGACCGAGTCCGGTGATCACGAAGCCGGCCACGAAATACAGGGAGAAGATGCCCAGTATCGCCAGCACGAACCGGAATGAGTGGTAGATCTCGGGCCGGAAGAAGAAGACGAGTACGCCCAGGACCGTCAAGAGAAGCGTGTTCAGTAGGAGCCCGCCGACGTTGCCCGCCAGGTTCGAGCTGTCCACGCTGATTCCCTCTGAGCGCAGCTGGTCCCGGTACGCCTCGATCTTGCGCAGTTGCTCCTCACCGACCTGGTCGTTCGCCCGCACGATCGCTTCGCCCTCCAGCACGCGTCCCGACATGATCGGGATTGTGTCGCGCGAGAAGGCGCGCTCCCTCTCGGTCCTGGCCGTATCGGGCAGCAGATTGGGCGCGAGGTACCGTGCGAGGATTACCCGCAGGAGGTCGGCCTCGGGTCCGGATTCCATGCCGGCCAGCGCACGGTCGTAGAACTCGCGGCCCGAGAGAACCGTGGTGCGGGCCACCACCGCGCTGCTGCCACTCCGGGTCACACGAATGGAGTCGGTCGTGATCCGAGAGGCCGCGCCGGGTGCCATCAACCCGTCCGGCGTCAGCGTACGGACCGCGGAAGCCGCATGTTCGTGCAGCTCGCTCCGGCGTTCCGGCTCGGCAAGGAGCTCGACCTGCTCGGCGTCCGCGTCGATTCCGGACGTTGCCAGGACGCCGGCGATTCCCGCGACGCCGTCCTCCACCGCAGCCGAATCCACGCGTGCAAAGAAGGTGGCCAGACCGGCAAGGGTGGAATCCGCGGCGGCCGCCCGATAATTGAATGTCGGAATGACCGAGGCCGCCGCCGCATCTCTCTCGCTCCTCAGTACCGCGGAGTCCTTCGGAACCGGGAAGCTGACCTGCGCAATGATGTCACGCTGGGCGACCGTACCCGCAAGATACCGGCCGATCCCGACGCCCGGATCCGACGGATACAGAATCACGAGCCCTCCCGCCAGCGCCACCAGGAGGAGCCAGCGCACCCCGTGGTGGATCGACGCGTCCGGCCACTTGCGCTCGGGAACGCCTGAAAGCAGGCGACGCTTCCCGCTACCGGCGCTCATGATCGCGTTCCCCGGCGAGGCGTTCGTCCGCTGCCGCGTAGGCGCGCACAATCTGCTTCACGAGGCGGTGGCGAGTAACGTCGCTCTCATCCAGGTACACGAACTCGATGCCTTCGACGCGGCTCAGGATTCTCTCTATCTGAATCAAGCCCGACACCTGGGCGCTGGGCAGGTCGATCTGGGTCTTGTCACCGGTGATCACCACGCGCGAGTTCACGCCGATGCGCGTGAGGAACATCTTCATCTGGGCCGCAGTGGCGTTCTGTGCCTCGTCAAGGATGACGAAGGCGTCGGAGAGGGTTCTGCCGCGCATGTACGCGAGCGGCGCGATCTCTATCGTGCGCTCGCCGATCCCGCGCCGGACCCGCGCCGCGGGCATCATGTCCTCGAGCGCATCGTAGAGAGGGCGGAGATAGGGGTCGACCTTTTCCTGCAGGTCGCCGGGAAGGAAGCCGAGGTTCTCACCGGCCTCCACCGCGGGGCGGGCCAGTATGATGCGCCGCACACGCTTTCGGAACAGCTCCGCGACCGCCCGGGCCACGGCGAGGTAGGTCTTGCCGGTGCCCGCGGGACCGATCCCGATGACGATGTCGGAGTCCTCCATGGCCTGCAGATACGCGCGCTGGCCCTCCGAGCGCGGCACGATGGTACGCCGCGAACCCGGCACCGATATCCTGAGGCGTTCGTCGTCACTGCGGATGTCGGGCCCGTCCCGCGCGTCGAGGCTTGCAGCGAAGCGCGCGATGTCCGAAGCCGGAAAGGATTTCCCCAGGCGCGCAAGTTCAATCATGTGCTCGACAATACGGGCCGAGTCTGCAACCGATTCGAGCGGCCCCGCGATTCTCACGTGATCACCCCGCATCACCACCTGCACATGGAAAAGCGCCTCCAGCTCACGGAAGTTGGCGTCGCCGACTCCCGCCAGGATGAACTGGTCCGCGCCTTCCGCATTCAGGTTGTGCTCGACCAGCGTGCCGCCTGTCATTCGTGCGCTCCGATCCGGATTCCAAGCGCATTCAACTCCTCGGGCGACACCCCGGACGGCGCGCCCTCGAAACTCGCCCGCGCCGCGGTCGTCTTCGGAAACGCGATCACGTCGCGCAGGCTGGATCCACCGGAGAATCGCGCGGCGAGCCGGTCCACGCCCAGGGCGATCCCCCCGTGCGGCGGAGCCCCGGACCGGAGCGCCTCGAGAAGAAAGCCGAACTTGCGCGCGATTTCATCGGGGTCGAGGCCCAGCAGCGCGAGTATGCGCGTCTGCATGTCGGCGTCGTGGTTGCGAATGCTGCCAGAGCCCAGTTCGGTGCCGTTGTAGACCAGGTCGTAGGCGAGCCCCCGCACCGCGAGCGGGTCGGAATCGAGGAGGTGCGCGTCGGCGGGGTCGGGATGGACGAACGGGTGGTGGTTCGCCGCCAGCGCGCCGTCTCCCGCGTCTTCAAATACGGGGAAGCCGGTCACCCAGAGCCACGCGTGTTCGGTGACCCTCGGCAGTTGCAGCGCCCGGACGGCGGCCGCGCGCGCCGCGTCCAGCGCCGGCGAGGTGACGCGATCGGCACCTGCGGCCACGACCAGGAGGTCGCCCGCGGCCACGCCAAGCCTCGCGCCGGTGTCGTCCCGGAAGAAACGGCCAAGCGGACCCGTGGCGCCCGTTTCCGTGACCTTGGCCCACAGGAGACCGGGCGCACCGGCCGCCCTGGCTGCATCCTCGAGAGCGACGATCTGCTTCCGCGCAAGACGGGCCCCTCCTTCCAGAGCGAGACCCCGGATCCGTCCGCCACGGGCAACCGCGCCGCGCAGGATGCCCGACTCCAATGCGCCCAAGACGTCCGTGCAGTCGCGGATTTCCAGGTCGTAGCGCATATCGGGACGGTCGCTGCCGTAACGCTCCATGGCGTCGTGGTAGCTCAGCCGCCGAAAGGGGGGTGTAGCGTCGATGTCGGCCACTTCGGCCAGCTTCGCCATCAGCCCCTCGCACCACCCGAAGATGTCATCGGGCTGCACGAACGACGCCTCCACATCGATCTGGGTGAACTCGGGCTGCCGGTCAGCGCGCAGATCCTCGTCCCTGAAGCACCGCGCGATCTGAACGTAGCGGTCGAACCCCGCGATCATCAGCAACTGCTTGTAGATTTGCGGGCTCTGCGGGAGGGCAAAGAACTCACCCGGGTGAACGCGGCTCGGCACGAGAAAATCCCTTGCGCCCTCCGGGGTGGGTTTGGTCAGGATGGGTGTTTCAATCTCGTAGAAGCCCTGGCCATCGAAGTAGTTGCGGACGGCCAGCACCAGCCGGTGGCGCAACTCCAGCTTAGCCTGCAACTCCCGCCGCCTCAGGTCCAGCACCCGGTGCCGGAGCCGGAGCTTCTCCGACGGCAGCTCCTCTTCGGGCGGAAGGTACACGGGTATCGCCGGCGTACGCGCCTTGTTCAGGACCTCCAGCCCGGAGGCCTGTACCTCCACGTCGCCGGTGGCCATGTCGGGATTGCGCGCGGCCTCGGGCCTGGCCGCCACCACACCCCGTACCAGAATGACGTCCTCGACGCCCAGGCCCCGCACGGCGTCCAGCGCCAGCTCAGACGACCATTCGGGACCGACCGACACCTGGAGGATGCCCGACCGGTCGCGCAGATCGAGGAAGACCAGTCCGCCCAGATCCCGCCTGCGATGCACCCAGCCAGCAATCCGTACTTCCCGACCGATCATCCTCGACGCGACCAGGCCAGCACCCGCGGTACGCATCGTCGTGCCACTCTTTGCGTTTATCGACACCAACCGTCTCCGGTGAGCCATGGGAGGTTACCGGCCGACGGCAGGAGCGCCGGACGTGTTCTCGCGGTAAACTTAATCCCCGCTTCAAGGGGCTTTCAAGAAAGACGACTCAGGAACCGTGACCCCCGACCAACCGAATCTTCTGGGGCTGACACCCCCTCGCCTGCGCAAAGCCCTGGAAGGCCATTTTCGCCAGCGAGGGCAGCCTTCGTACCGGACGGCCCAAGTCGAGGAATGGCTCTTCAGCGGCCACGCACTTTCGTTCGACGCAATGACCAACCTGCCCGTGGATGAACGCCGGGCGCTGGCGGAGAACCTCCGTCTGGACGAGCCCTCGGAGGATACGGTTTCGGAATCCGCGGACGGAACCGTGAAGCATCTGTGGACCCTGCGAGGCGGCGAGGTTGTCGAGAGCGTTCTCATCCCGTCGGGCGACCGCCTGACCCTGTGCCTGTCGTCACAGGCGGGCTGCGCCCTCAAGTGCCGTTTCTGTGCCACCGGGTGGTCGGGATTCGGACGTCAGCTGACCCCGGCGGAAATCGTCGGCCAATACCGTGCATCGCTCCGGTGGGCGGCCGAGCGCGGTCGCGGTCCCGTCACGAACATCGTCTTCATGGGAATGGGCGAGCCCCTGGCGAACCGGCGCAACGTTTTCCCGGCCCTCACCATCCTGAACACGGGGTACGGTATCGGGGCCAGGCGGATCACCGTGTCCACGGTCGGCGTGATTCCCGGCATCGCCGAATTGGCGGACCGGCCCGAGCAGTTTCGCCTCGCACTCTCGCTGCACGCGCCGGTGTCGGAACTCCGTGCCGAACTCATACCGCTCGAGAAGCGCTACCCGCTTGACCAGGTCATGCAGGCGCTGGAGGCGTTCAGCCGCAAGGGGGGACGCAGGATCACCTTCGAGTACACGATGATCCGGAACGTCAACGACGATCCCGGCCTTCTTCCCCCCCTGGTGCGGTTGGCCAGGCAAGTCCAGGCGTTCGTGAATCTGATTCCCTTCAACCCGATCCCCTATGTCGACTGGAAGCCGAGCCGCGCGGAACGGGTGCGTGCCTTCCGCGACTGGCTGCAGGATGCCGGAGTGCCGACGGCGGTCCGGGAACCGCGGGGCCGGGACATCGACGCCGCCTGCGGCCAGTTGAGGGCCAGCCCGCACGGGCGTGGGCGAGGGCATTCGTAGTCGCGTCAGGCATCCCTGCGTCGCGCCGCGAGAGCGTTTCCACGACCGACCGCTATTGGATTCCGTCTCCAATGCGGCTGCCCCGAATCTCCCTGATCCAGGGGAAGGGACGATGCGAATCGCGGTTGTAGGAGAAGTAGATGCGCGCCGCGCGCCCCTCGAAGCGCCATCCCTCCAGTAGTCCCCAGTAGCGCGAATCGAGGCTCGAATCGCGATTGTCGCCCAACATGAAGTAGTAGCCGTCCGGCACGAGCAGAGGACCCCAGTTGTCACGTGTCGGATGATAGTCTCCCCCTGAAGCTTCGACGAGGTGATTCAGCTGCCATAGCATCGAAGGAGCGAATTCGTCGGGACGGCCGCTCGTCACGACATAGGGCTCTTCCTGCGGCTCCCCGTTCAGGTAAAGCACCCTGTCCCGCATCTGCAGGGTATCCCCCGGCACGCCCACAAGACGCTTGACTAGCGTCATGTCCTCCTCATGATGAGGATCGAAGACGAGAACATCGCCACGCCCGGGCTCGGAGTAACCGGGAATCCGGATGTCGGTGAAGGGCACGCGGGAGCCGATCGCCGCCTTGTTGACCACCAGGAAATCGCCAACCAGAAGGGTGTTCTCCATCGATCCGGAGGTGATCACGAAGGTCTGCACCAGGAAAAGTCTCATGACGAAGAAGAGGATCGCCGCGTAGAAGATGGTCTTGCCCCATTCGGCGCCATTCCCACTTCCCCGGCCCCGCTCCGCACGCGGCCCCGCAGACCCCTTCGCCGGTCTTCCGCGTCCCGCCGTCTTCCCGCGGCTGTGCGCCGTAGCCGACCCGCGGGCCTTCCGCTTCCGTTTTGCGGCCATGCTCAGCCTTCGTCTCTCTTGCCGGCCAGGAATCCTCGCAGCCGTTCCATGAGGCCCACCCGTTCCGGTTCCGTTATGACCGTGACAGGCTCCGGCTCCCTTGGAATCGTCCACGCCGCACCAAGTCTTACGGTAACGTCAACGAAGAGATTCGGGTCGAGGTCGCTGGCTACGCTGTCGATCCCCAACACGTCCGCTACCCGGGCCGCTGCGCCCCGGTTCCCTACGCGGTCGATCACGACCGATGTCTCCTGGTCGAAGGTGCGGGCATTGCCCAGTCCAACCACGTCGAAGCCCGCCCCCCGAAGGTAGTCGGTTGCGGTGCGCGCCATGCCGTCGACCCCGCCCGCATTCCGCACGTCCACGGTGATGCGCACCCCCTGCGCGTCATGCGCGGGAGAAAAAACGGGTCCTCGCGGCGCGGTCTCCACAGGAATCCACTGCATCACGGACGACCCGAGAAGCAGTACCACGCCCAAGGCCACAAGACCGAGGATCGCCGCTCTCAGAAATCGCCCCATCGGTTGTCGTCAGGAAGCCCTTACCAGCGAGTTCCAGAAGCCGATCGTGCGCGGGTGGACCGGCAGTTCGGCGCGTACACGGTAATCTATCCGGTTTCTCACGATTTCGGTTACCACCCGGTCCAGGTCACGGGACGCACGCGCCCTCAGTTTCTCTCGCCGTTTCCTGCTCCCGGCACGGCCCGGCTCAAGGGAATCAGCGGCGAAAAGAGCCTTGCCAAGCCTGCCGAAATTCTTCGAGCCGAGTGTGTGCCACCGCACTGCGCGCAAAAGCCCGCGATCCGATACTCCATCGTCGCGCAGCAGGATCGCCGCGGCGGGACCGTGATAGCCCTTCGGCGGCAGCTTCCACAGACGCTCCGGCAGGATATGGACCAGTTCGCCGGGAGATGCGTCTCGCAGTGCGTCATGCAGGATGCCCGCAGCCCGCCATCTCGCGATCTCTTCCCCAACCAGTCCCATCTCGCGGGCCCAGCCTTCGAGCAGATCCGCAACCCGCTCCATGTGCATCAGCCGACGGGTTCCGGCCACAGCCCACACCGGAAGACGCCCCTCCGCAGCGGCCGCGACGATCGGGTGTATCGGGGCCCTCGTCCGCAGGCCTAACCGCATGTTCCCCCCAAGTATGTGATCTTCAAGCATGGACAGTTCGGACGTCATCGTAACGGTAACCGGGCCGCGGTCGCGGCACCAAGACCCGTGATCTGGGACCCCTGCCTGGCCCGCGCCGTCGCTGCCGAACTCGAGAATCGGCTCGCCGGGGCCCGCGCCCGCGCCATCCGATTCAACAGGGAAGCGAGACGGGTGACGGTCCATTTCCGCGACGCGACGCTGGTCGTGGACCTTTCCCCGGGGACCGGAGTGATCGTGCTGCGGGAGGCGGCGGAGCCGGGTCCGGACGCCGAGGCGCTGCCGGCCGCGCTGACCGGTGTGGAGGCGGTTTGGGACGAACGGGTGATCGTGTTCGGATTCCGGCGCGTGCGCGGGCGGAAGCCGCATCCTTCGCTGATTGTGGAACTCGCGACGAACCGATGGAACGCGCTGTGGGTGGACGGGCCCGAGTTGCACGTGCGAAAGCGGCTGACGGGCCCGGGCTCCCGAAAACACCGGATCGGACAGCCGTGGGCATCCCCAACCGCACAGGCCGACAGCCGGCGAACGGACGAACTGGACGTGGCGGCCTGGGAGCGGCGATTCGAGGGACTGGACGCGGAGGATGCCCGCAGGACGCTGTTGACCGGAGTCGCCTACACGTCAAGCCTGAACGCTGCATACCTGCTGGACGCTCCGACCTGGGAAGAGGGCTTCCACAGGTGGCGCGCGATGTACGCGCAGGCTGCTCCTTCGCCTCATCTGCTGGAGATGCGGTCCGGACTCCAGCCGTATCCGTGGCCCATGCCCGGCACGCCTGCGCGTCCCACCCACAGCCTGTTGGAAGGAATGGGCGAGGTCCTTGCCGCCGCGCATCCCGACGCCGGCCACGCGCAGGTTGCGGTTGCCCGTTCCCTGGCTCGTGAACGCCGGCGAATACAACGAAAGCTGAAGCGGCTGCGCCGCGAGTTGGAACGGACGACCCGCGCCGACCGGATGCGAGACGAAGCCGCCCTGATCCTCTCCTCGCTTCACCTGATCGACATCGGCTCGAGTGAAGCGGAACTCATCGGCTTCGATGGCAAACCGCATATGGTGTCGCTGGATCCTGCAAGCAAGCCGCAGGAGCACGCCAATGCGCTCTTTCGGCGAGCAGGCCGACTCGAGCGGGGTGCCGTCACACTCCGCGACAGGATACGAGAAGCGGAGGCCGAACGCGCCCGGCTCGAGGATCTGCAGCAGCGAGCGCGGAACGGCGAACTGACGCCCCGGGAGATTGCTGCTCTCATACCTGCAACGGCTAAACGCTCCCCTGCCCGACCGGGTTCCGCACCCCTCCCCTATCGGTCCTACAGGAGTTCGGGAGGTCTGGAGATCCGTGTCGGACGCGGCGCCCGCCACAACGACGACCTCACATTCCACCACTCGCGGCCAGCCGACATCTGGCTGCACGCACGCCATGCAGCGGGTGCCCACGTGATCCTGCGCTGGACCAGCCCGGAGCGCCCCCCGGCCGTCGATCTGGAACAGGCTGCGATACTGGCCGCCAACCACAGCGGCGCGCGGGCGGCAGCCACTGTGCCGGTGGACTGGACCCGCCGCAAGTGGGTGCGCAAGCCCAGGGGCGCGGTGCCGGGCGCAGTGATCCCGGACCGTGTCCGCACCGTATTCGTATCGCCGGATTCAGCGCTGGCGGAGCGGCTGCGGCCCTGGCCAGTCCGTAGGTGATATCGACCCGGCGTCGAGCGGCTCTGTCCGCGGACTACTAGCCGTCGACCTCATCGAGGGCCCGCCGGAGGTCGGCCGCCAGAGCCAGGGCGCCTGCCACACCCGTTTCGCCCAGACGGTCGACAAGCGCGCTCCCGACGACCGCGGCATCGGCGGCCGCCCCCACCGCGCGGGCATGCCCGGGAGTAGAGATGCCGAAGCCCACGGCCACCGGCAGGGGCGAAACGGAACGAACCGCGCTCGCCTCCTCCGCCAGGGCGCCCCTGAGTTCCTCACGGGCACCGGTCACACCCGTGCGCGCCACGTAGTAGACGAAACCCTGGCTGGCCAGCGCGATCTCCCGAGTCCGCTCTGGAGTCGTGGTCGGGGCCACCAGCCGCACCAGATCCAACGGCGAGTCGAGGATTCGTGATTCGAGCTCCGGATCCGCACCGAGGGGGAGATCCGTGGGCAGGATTCCATCGGCGCCCGCCTCCACCGCCTCGCGGATGAACACGTCAACGCCACGCGAGTAGACCGGATTGAGGTATGAGAAGATGACGACGGGCACATCGCTGGCGCGCCGCAGGTCCCGCAGTACTTCGAACACGTCGTCCACGGTCGTCCCGTTGTCCAGGGCACCCTGGCTGGAACGCTGGATCGTGGGACCGTCAGCCATCGGATCGCTGAACGGGATGCCGAGTTCGATCACATCCGCACCCAGTTCGGCCAGCCCGGCGACCATCTCACGCGTATGAGCCAGCGACGGGTACCCGGTCGTCACATACGGGATGAAGCCACAGCGTCCCTCCCGGGTCAGCTTCGCGAACCGGGCACCGATGCGGCCCCGCGGCACCCGTCCGCTCACGGCGCCGCCCCCCCACCCAGACGGGACACGTGCACCACGTCCTTGTCGCCCCGTCCGCTCAGGCAGATGGCCACCGGCGCCACGATCTCGCCCCGCCGCCCCGCTTCCGCCACCCAGGCGAGCGCATGGGCCGTCTCCAGCGCCGGGATGATCCCCTCCAGCCCCGGCAGCTCCCGAAACGCGCGCTCTGCGGCCTCGTCCCCGACGCTGACGTACCTGGCGCGGCCCGAATCCATGAGATGGGAGTGCTCCGGCCCGACCCCCGGGTAGTCCAGCCCCGCCGCGATCGAATGAGCCGGCGCGACCTGCCCGTCCGCGTCCTGGAGCAGATAGCTCAGAGATCCGTGCAGCACCCCGGGGCGACCCTCGCTCAGGGGCGCCGACGAGTGGCCGCTCCCCAGCCCGTGCCCGGACGCCTCGACTCCGATCAGCGCAACTTCCTCGTCCTCGACGAACGCGTGGAACATCCCCATCGCGTTGGAGCCGCCCCCTACACACGCCACCACCGATGCGGGGAGCCGGCCCTCGACTTCGAGGATCTGGCGCCGGGCCTCACGGCCGATGACCGCCTGGAAGTCGCGCACGATCAGCGGGAAGGGGTGCGGACCCACCACCGAACCGATGATGTAGTGGGTGTCGCGCACGTTGGTGACCCAGTCGCGCAGCGCTTCGTTGGTGGCGTCCTTGAGCGTCCGCGTCCCGGATTCGACGGGCCGCACTTCCGCCCCGAGCAGCTCCATGCGGTAGACATTGAGAGACTGCCGCTCCACGTCCTCCATGCCCATGTAGACCACGCATTCCATGTCGAAGAGCGCGCACGCGGTGGCCGTCGCGACGCCGTGCTGCCCGGCTCCCGTCTCGGCGATGATCCTGGGCTTTCCCATTCGCTTCGCGAGAAGCGCCTGCCCGACGGTATTGTTGATCTTGTGGGCGCCCGTGTGGTTCAGATCCTCACGCTTGAGGTAGACCGGCCCGACCCCGGCCTTCGCTTCGAAGCGCCGGGCGCGGTAGAGCGGCGTGGGACGGCCGACGTAGTCCGCACTCAGTGCATCGAACTCCTCCAGGAACGACGGATCGGCCTTCGCCCGCGCGTAGGCGTCCGTTAGCTCGTCAAGCGCCGGGATCAGCGTCTCGGGCACGTAGCGCCCGCCATAGGGACCGTACCGTCCGGATTCACCGGTTGGGGTCGTCAAGGCTCTCTCTCCTTCCGCCCGGCCCGCTTCACCGCGCGCACGAAAGCTCGTGTCCTGCCGGGGTCCTTGCTACCTGGGGCGGTCTCCACTCCGGAACTGACGTCGAGCACATCGGGGGCCAGGGCCCGGACCGCATCGGCGGCGTTGTCCGGGGTCATGCCTCCCGCCGCGATGAACGTCGCCGAGCCGATGGCGCGCCGCACCTCACTCCCCACTTCCGCCCACGAGAAGGTCTTCCCCGTGCCGCCGGGTCGGGCAGGATCCCACGAGTCGACCAGGATGCCGTCCGCAACCGCCGCGTACGGCCCCGTGGCGTCCACCAGCGACACGTCCGGCCGGGCGTGGACCGTCTTCCACACCCCCCACCGCCCCGCCGCCCCGATCCGCGCAACAGCCTCGGCCGCCTCGCTCCCGCCCAGTTGGACCACGTCCAGATCCAGCTCCGCCGCGATCCGGGTCACGTCCCCCATGTCCGCGTCCACGAAGACCCCGACCCGGCGCGCCGACGTAGCCTCGTAGATCGCGCCCGCCTGCTCCACCGCCACGCTGCGACCGAAGCCCGGCGACAGTATCACGCCCATGAAGTCCGCCCCCGCCCCCTCCACCACCGCCGCGTCGCGGGGCGTCATCACGCCGCACACCTTCGCCGCCACCGACCGCGCCCCCATCCGGTCCACCCGGCCGTCCGGCCCACCACCCACGCGCCCGCCCGCCCCGCCCACAGCCCCCGGCCGCCCCATCAGTCCCGCGCCCTCCTGCGCGGCACGCCCGCCATCGCGGAGACCATCCCACGCCGGTCGGCGCTTCGCACCAGCGCCTCCCCGACAAGCACGGCGTCGGCACCCGCGGCGGCCACGCGGGCCACGTCGGCCGCGCTCGCGATCCCGCTCTCGGACACGAGCAGCACGTCGCCCGGCACGTACTTCGCCAGGCGCTCGGTGACCGCCAGATCGGTGCGGAAGACCGAGAGGTCCCGGTTGTTGACCCCGAGCAGCAGCGCCCCGGCCTCGAGCGCCGCCTCCACCTCCCACTCGTCGTGCGCCTCGACCAGGGCTGTCATTCCCATGTCGTGTATCATCGCGCGCAGGTCCCGCAGCAACACCGGATCGAGGATGCGCACGATCAGCAGCACCAGGTCGGCGCCGGCGGCCCTGGCCTCGACTACCTGAACCGCATCGACGACGAAGTCCTTCCGCAGGACGGCGGCACCGCCACGCGCTCGCACCGCCAGCAGGTCGTCGAGCGAGCCACCGAACCACCGTGAATCCGTGAGCACGCTGATCACGACCGCCCCCCCCTCCTCGTACTCGGACGCCAGTGCCACCGGGTCGAGCCCCGTGTCGATGTCGCCGGCCCCCGGCGACCGCCGCTTGACCTCGGCAATCACCCCCACGTTGCCGCTTCGGCCCATTGCCGGCAGCACCTCCCGCGACGCGGGCGCGTCGGCCGCCGCCCGGAGGAGGTCCGCGCGCACGTCCTTGAGCGCTTCGACCTCGGCCGCCTTCCCGGCAACGATGCGTTCCAGTATGTAGGGGTCGGTCACAACGGGATCATTCACAACGGGTTGTGTTTCGGGCAAGATTCGGTTATCATTATTCGGAGCCTGTTCGGTCCCGAGCACAGGCGATTCCCATCCCCGCGGGGAGATCGGCCTCCCAAGATAAGGAAAGAGCGATGCCTCTGACGAAACGCCAGAAGCAGATCCTGGATTTCCTCAAGGAATTCATCGGAGAACACGGCTACGCGCCCAGCTTCGACGAGATCCGGGCGGCCTTCGGCTACACATCTCTGGCAACCGTCCACGAACACCTGAGCAACCTGCAGCGCAAGGGGTACATTCGCCGGTCCTACCGCGAGAGCCGATCGGTGGAGTTCCCTCCGGAGGAGGAGCCCACGGTTCCGCTGCCGCTGCTGGGCACGGTGGCCGCCGGGATGCCGATCGAGGCCGTCGAGGACACCGAGAGCTTCTCGGTCCCCGGTGACATGATTCGCAGGGGATTCGAGCACTATGTGCTGCGCGTGTCGGGCCAGTCCATGATCGACGAACATATTCGTGACGGGGACCACATCATCGTCAACGCGCGGCAGACCGCCGAGGACGGCGAGATGGTGATCGCGCTGGTGGGGGACGAGGCCGCGACGGTCAAGAAGCTCTACCGCGAGCCGGGAAACAAGATCCGCCTGCAGCCCGCCAACGACAACGTTCCCCCGTTGATCGAGCCCGCCGCCAACGTGCGTGTTCAGGGCGTCGTGGTGGGGCTGATCAGAAACTACTGAGGCGGGCCCGCCGGCCCGGTGGCGCCAGTTGCCGGGCGCCTGCGATCTCCGGGCTCAGCGCGCCGCCCGACTCGCCCGCACCAGGCCGTCGAGCACCGCCGCCGCCGCGCCGGAGTCGATCGCCCGGGCGCCCGCGCCAACCCCTTCGGCGAGCGAGTCCACCCTGCCCGCCACAAGGAACGCCGCCGCAGCATTCACGAGGACCGCCGACCGGCCCGCACCCCGATCTTCGCCCGTGACCACCGCGCGCACGACAGCTGCGTTCTCGGCCGGCTCCCCGCCGGCCAGGTCCGCCGGATCCACCGCCTCCACCCCCAACTCCGCGGGCGTGATCTCGTACGAAGAAACCACGCCGCTTCTGAGCTCCGCCACGCGCGTCGCCCCGCACGGGCTGATCTCGTCCATCCCGGGAGCGCCGTGCACCACGAGCGCGCGTTCGTGTCCCAGTTCGGCCAGTCCCCGCACGACGAGGTCCACGTAGTCCGGATCGGCCACGCCCACGACCTGCCGCCGCGCTCCCGCCGGATTCGCCAGCGGGCCCAGCAGGTTCATGATCGTGGTGATCCCCAACGCCTGGCGCACGGGTCCGACGTGGCGCATCGCCGGGTGCAGCAACGGCGCGAACATGAAGACGATCCCCGCCTCCGCCAGCACCGCGGCCATGCCCTCCGGGGAGAGTTCGACCTCGACCCCCAGCGCTTCGAGCACATCGGCGCTCCCGCACCTGGAGGTGAACGAACGGTTGCCGTGCTTCGCCACGCGCACCCCGCCGGCCGCCGCGACGAGCGCCGCCGCGGTCGAGATGTTGAAGGTCGAGGTCCCACCCCCGCCGGTGCCGCAGGTGTCCACGAGATCGCCCGGGTCGGGAGCAGCCACCGGAATCATCGCGGCCCTGAGCGCCTCGACCCCGCCCGCGACCTCGGTTGGCGCCAGCCCCTTCGTCTGAAGCGCGGCCAGCAGCCCCCCGGTGGTAACCTGCGAGGCGTCGCCGGAGACGATGTGGCCGAAGGCGCCCCGGGCCTCGGCGGCGGAGAGGTCCTGCCCGCGAACCGCCTTGGCAAGGAGGGGAACGAGGCTGAAAGTCACGTCGGTCACTGCCATGTACAAAAGCTAGCGTCGCGCGAGATGGTTGCGGAGACCCGGGGCCGCACCCCCCGCCCAACCCCACGGTTGACTGTACACGGCCCCCGGATAGCTTTCGCACCATCCCCCGCCGGGTTGAGCAACCTGGTCAGACGCCGCCGGACATGAGCGATCCCGAGACCCGCTTCAAGCTGACCCTCCACTACGACGGCTCCGCCTTCCACGGGTGGCAGCTGCAGCCCGGCCAGCCCACTGTCCAGGGCGCGCTCGAGGCGGCCGCGGAGCAACTCACGGGAAGCCGGCGCCCGGTCATCGGAGCGGGCCGCACGGATACCGGCGTTCACGCCAAGGGCCAGGTGGCGGCCGTGACCATGCCCTCGCGCTGGGAGGCCGCGGCTCTTGCCAGGTCCCTCAACGCGCTGCTCCCGGATTCGCTTTGGATCGAGTGCGCAGAGCCCGTCCCGGCCGACTTTCATCCGCGGTTCGGGGCGACCTCGCGCAGCTACGAATACAGGGTCGGGACCGCCGCGCGAACCGCATCCCCCTTTCATCGCCGTGGGTGCTGGCCCCACGGCGCTCCATTCGACCTGGACGCCGCAGGGCGTACCGCGCAAGTGCTCGTCGGCGTGCACGACTTCGGCGCCTTCGCCAAGTCGGGGCAGCCGCAACGGGGGCACACCTGCCATGTCACGCGGGCCCGGTGGCGTCCCTGGAAGGATCTCGGCGCGGTCTTCGAGATCACCGCAAACCGCTTTTTGCACCGGATGGTGCGATATTTGGTAGGGACGATGGTGGACATCGCGCGGCACAGGCGCTCAGAGGAGGAGATGGCCCTTCTGCTCAGCGGAGAGACCGATCTGACGACATCCCCGCCCGCACCGCCCCAGGGGCTCTGTCTGACCCGGGTGGACTATGCGGACACCGGTACCGTGACGCCCCAGTGTAAACGAAAGTTGCCAATTGGTAAACCAAAGTTGACATGCTGGCTGGCGCCAACGGCGCTGGTCACGCTCTTGGCGGCATGCGAGCCGTCGTCTCCGGACGCCGTCATCCCCGAACCGGTCTCGGCCTCGGCCTCGATTCCGGCGTCCACCGCGGCGTCCCCCGGCCAGTCCCTCTCCGATTCGCGCGCTACCGCAATCGTGCGCGCGGCGCGGACCGTGGCGCCGTCGGTGGTCGCC
The DNA here is from genome assembly GCA_028874905.1 of Gemmatimonadota bacterium. Taxonomy (GTDB): domain Bacteria; phylum Gemmatimonadota; class Gemmatimonadetes; order Longimicrobiales; family Gaopeijiaceae; genus Bin94. The sequence continues at coordinate 13,889 of JAPPGZ010000086.1, read as the reverse complement.
GTGTCCGTGCGGAGGCGACAGCAGGTGCGCCGCCGCAGCTTCTTCGACGACTACTTCCTCCCCTTCCGGGAGAGCCGGGGCCTCGGGTCCGGGTTCGTCGTGGACGGGCGCGGTACGGTTCTGACCAACCACCACGTGATTGCCGGCGCGACCGAGATCCTGGTCACGCTGCCCGACGGGCGCGACTTCGACGCCGCCCTCGCAGGTTCCGATCCGGCGACCGACGTGGCGGTGCTCACGCTCGACGGCGCCGCGGGGCTGCCCGTCGCGCCGCTCGGCACCGCGTCGGACCTGCTGATCGGGGAGTGGACCGTCGCGATCGGCAACCCGTTCGGGGGACTGATCTCCAACCCGGAGCCCTCGGTGACGGCGGGCGTGGTAAGCGCGCTCGGGCGCCACATCATTCCCGGCGAGGAAGACGACGGATTCTACCTCGGCATGATCCAGACCGATGCATCGATCAACCCGGGCAACTCGGGCGGGCCGCTGGTGAACGCCGTGGGCGAGGTGATCGGCATGAACACGTCGATCCTGTCGCGCTCGGGGGGAAGCGAGGGACTTGGGTTCGCCATTCCGATCGACCGCGCGCTCAAGGTGGCCCGCGACCTGGTCGAACACGGAGAGGTGCAGCGCGCGTGGCTCGGTCTGGGCGTGGACGCGGTTGAGGCCGACGGCTTCGGTCGCTCGCGGGGCGTGCGCGTCGCACGGGTGACACCCGGCTCTCCGGCCGCGGCCGCGGGGATCCGCGAGGGGTCGCGGCTGCTCCGCGCCGGATCGAGCCGCATGGCGACCCCGCTCGACTACACGGCCGTGCTGCTCGACCTCCGAGCCGGCGACCGGATCGAGCTCGCGCTGGAAGGGATGGGGGCCGTGCAGCTCCAGGCCGCGCCGCTGCCGTCCGCCGCGGCCGACCGCGTGGAACTGCTGCGCGACCTGGAGGTCGTGACCGTGACGCCCGGCATCCAGGCCGAGCGGCGTCTCGCCTCCGCCGAAGGCGCGCTCGTGGTGGAGATCTCGGACGCGCTCGCGCGCCGCATCGGACTGGCGGCAGGGGATGTGCTGCTCGCCGTGAACAACAGGCGGCTTCGCACGGCCCGTGAAGCCGCCGACGAGCTGCGCCGCACCCAGCGCAGCGGACGCTCCTTCGTCCTCCTCTTCGAACGTAGCGGCCGCATGGTGAGGACCGGGCTGCTCGAATGGCGATGACCCCCGTGCGATGACCCAAGTGTCCAACCCTGCCTCCGACCGCTACACCCACCCGCTGTCCGCGCGGTACGTGTCCAGCGAGATGGAGCGCATCTTTGCCCCGGCCTTCCGCTTCGGCACCTGGCGGCGGCTGTGGCTTGCGCTTGCCGAGGCGCAGCGCGACGCCGGTCTGGGCGTCCCGGAGCGCGCGATCGACGAAATGCGCGCCGCCCTGGACGACATCGACCTGGACGCCGCCGCCCGCTACGAGCGCCGGTTCCGGCACGATGTGATGGCGCACATCCACCTCTTCGGCGACGCGGCGCCAGCTGCCCGCGGGATTCTGCACCTCGGCGCCACCAGCGCCTTCGTCGGCGACAACACGGACCTGATCCAGCATCGTGAGGCCATGACGATCGTCCGCGACCGCGTCGTCGCCACGATTCGCGGGCTGGCGGGGTTTGCCGCGGAGTACCGGGCCCTCCCGACGCTGGCCTACACCCACTTCCAGCCGGCCCAGCCCACCACCGTCGGGAAGCGCGCCACGCTGTGGATCCAGGACCTGCTTCTCGACCTCGAGGAGATCGAGCACCGGCTGGCGAACCTGAAACTGCGGGGCGTGCGCGGCACGACCGGCACGCAGGCGTCGTTCCTGCAGCTTCTCGGCGGCGACCACGCCCGCGTGGACGCGCTGGAGCAGGACGTGTGCCACCGGCTGGGCTTCGACGAGTGCTACCCCGTCACCGGCCAGACCTATCCGCGCAAGGTGGACCAGGCGTTCCTCGCGACCCTTGCGGGCGTGGCGGCCTCGGCCTCCAGGATGGCGCACGACATCCGGCTCCTTTCGCACCTTCGAGAGCTGGAGGAGCCCTTCGAGCAGGACCAGGTCGGCTCGTCGGCGATGCCCTACAAGCGCAACCCCATGCGCAGCGAACGGATCTGCGCGGTTGCACGGCACGTGATCGCGCTGGCCGCGGATCCCGCGCACACGGCGGCGACGCAATGGCTGGAACGGACGCTGGACGACTCCGCCAACAAGCGGCTCGCGATTCCGGACGCGTACATGGCCACCGACGCCATCCTCGTGCTCGCGGAGAACGTCGCCTCGGGGCTGCGCGTGAACGCGGGGGTTGTGGCGGCCAATCTCGCGGTGCACTTGCCGTTCATGGCCATGGAGTCGGTGCTCATGGGAACCGCCGCCGGGGGCGGCGACAGGCAGGACACCCACGAGCGTATCCGCCGCCATACGCTCGCCGCGGCCCGCCGCCTGACCGAGGGCGAGGACGGCGACCTGTTCGCGCGCATCGCCGCCGACGAGTCGCTTGGCGTGAGCGCCGAGGAGCTGGAGGAGCTGGCGCGACCCGAGAAGCTGGTCGGCCGCGCGCCCGTGCAGGTGGACGCGTTCCTGGCGACGCATGTGGCGCCCGTGCTCGAGGAGCATTCCGAGGTGCGAACCCGTGGCGAGGTGAGGGTGTGACGGCCGCCACGACCCTCCCCCTTCCCCTCCTCTTCCGCGGCAAGGTCCGCGATGTGTATGCGGTGCGGGACGAACTCCTGCTCCTCGTCGCGAGCGACCGCGTCAGCGCCTTCGACGTGGTGATGAACGAACCGGTGCCGGACAAGGGCCGCGTGCTGACGCAGATCACCGCGTGGTGGCTGCACGCGCACCTCGCCGACATCCCCAACCATATCGTTTCGGTACGCCCAGCGGAGATCCGCCGCCTGGTCCCGCAGCTGGCCGACTGCCCCGGCGCGTGGGAAGGCCGCGCGACGCTGGTCCGGCGGACACGGCCGCTGCCCGTAGAGTGCGTGGTGCGGGGCTACCTGTCGGGCTCCGCGTGGAAGGAGTATCGTCAGACCGGGACGCTGGCCGGCGAGCCCCTCGCGCCCGGACTGGTCGAGAGCGACGCGCTGGTGCCGGCCATCTTTTCTCCCGCGACAAAGGCCCAGGAGGGCCACGATGAGAACATCACCTTCGGACAGGTGACGGATCTTCTGGGCGCCGAGCTCGCCAACCGCCTGCGGGAGCGGTCGCTGGACATCTACGAGCGCGGGCGCACGGCCGCCGCCGAAGCCGGCATCATCCTGGCCGACACCAAGTTCGAGTTCGGGATTTCGCCCGAGGGCGAGCTCCTCCTCATCGACGAGGTTCTCACCCCGGATTCGTCGCGCTTCTGGCCGCGCGAACACTATTCAACGGGACGGGGACAACCGTCCCTTGACAAACAACCTGTACGCGATTATTTGGAGACTCTTGAGGGCTGGAACAAGCAGTATCCGCCTCCTCCGCTGCCCGCAGAGGTGGTCGCGGCCACCTCGGAACGCTACCGGGACGTGTTCCGGCGGCTCACCGGCGCGGAGCTCCACCACTACGAGCCGCCGCGCTTCGGGAGCTACACGCCCCCAGGCGAACACGCGCGCGCAACCCATGGCGCGGAGGCCCCGCCATGAACCTGCCCGTGGCGCGCGAGGGCCTTCCCTTCATCTGCGCCTTCCTGGCCGCGGCCGTGCTCGCAGCCATCTGGGCGCGGAGCGGCGGATGGGGCGTCCGCTCGACCTTGCCCGCAGGTCTGCTCGTGCTCACCGTCTTCGTGATGTACTTCTTCCGCGATCCCGAGCGCCGCATTCCGCCGGACCCGGACGTCGTGGTGTCTCCGGCCGACGGCACGGTCATGAGCGTTCGCGAGGTCGGGGACGAGGCGTTCATGGGGGGGACGGCGACCCGCGTGACGATCTTCCTGAGCATCTTCAACGTGCATGTGCAGCGCGCGCCGCTCGGAGGCCGGATCAACGCGTACGACTACCGACCGGGCCGGTATCTGCCCGCCTGGCGTGATGAAGCCAGCAGCGAGAACGAGCAGGCGTCGCTGGCGCTAGCGACGGCCGAGGGACCCGTGGTCGTCCGGCAGATCGCGGGCCTGGTGGCGCGCCGGATCGTGACGTATCCACGCGAGGGCGATAGCGTCGCCAGGGGCGAACGCATCGGCCTGATCCGTTTCGGTTCGCGCGTGGACCTGCTTCTGCCTCCGGACTGGACGGTGACCGTCGGCGCGGGCGACCGCGTGCGGGGCGGCGAGACTCCGGTCGCCCGCATTAACCGGACGGGGGCGTGACCGTGGCGTCTCGCAACCGCAAACCCGGCCGCTGGCGGCGACTGCGCCGCGAACGTCCCCGCCCGAACCTCAGGCGCGGGGTCATCATCCTTCCCTCGGCCTTCACGCTCGGGAACCTGTTCTTCGGGCTCTACGCCATGGTCGCGGCCTCCCGTGGCGACTTCATCTGGGCGGGGTGGTGCATCGTCATCGCGTGGATCCTGGACTACCTCGACGGTCGGGTGGCCCGGGTCACGCGCACGGGTTCGGCCTTCGGGGCCGAACTCGACTCGCTCACCGACGCGATCTCCTTCGGGGTGGCGCCGGCGCTGATCCTCATCTTCCTCTACTTCCCGCAGGCCGACTGGAGCTGGGTGATCGGCTTCGCATACGTATCGGCCGCCGTGATCCGACTGGCCCGCTTCAACGTCGAGCAGGGGGGCGAGGCCCGCAGCCACTTCCACGGCCTTCCGAGCCCCGCGGCCGGCGTACTCCTCGCAACGCACTACCCGTTTACTACCACCGCGTTCTTCCAGCAGCACCTCGCCGCGCTACCCTGGCCGCAGATCATGGTGATCACGACCGTGCTGGTCTCGATCCTCATGATCAGCCACATCCCCTATGCCAAGATGCCGCCGCTGGACTTCCGAACCCGGCGCGGGATCATCAGGACGACGCTTCTCCTGAGCTGCTTCGTGCTCGCCGTCACGGTGCCCTACTACTGGTTTTTCCCGGCGATTGTGGGCTACGCCCTGTGGGGGTTCCTCAGGTCGGTGTTCCTCGGCCTCCACGCCAGGCTACCCGAGCGTGACCCCCTGTTGGACGAGGACCCGGATGACGAGGACCCGGATGTCGAGCCCCGCGAAGTGGACTACCACGAACTTACCCACGAGCCGGAAACCGATGGCGGCGACCCCGACCAACGCAACGACCGCGAAACCGATATCATTCAATGGAAGGAGAGGCGCTCTTGAGCCGATTCACAGTGGAAGTCCTGGTCACCCCCAGGCCCGGCCTCCTGGACCCGCAGGGCAAGGCGATCCATCACGCGCTGGCCTCGCTCGGCTACGAGACGATCGAAGACGTTCGCGTCGGCAAGGCGATCTACCTGGAGGTGGCCGCCGGATCACCGGCCGAGGCCACGGAGCGGGTGGAGGAAGCATGCCGAAAGCTCCTCGCCAACCCCGTGACCGAGGATTTCCGGGTTACGGCGGCCGCCGCGGGCACCAAGACCGCTGGGGCGGGCACTGATTCGCCGACGGCCGCAGCCGCGGGAGGCCTCCGATGAGGGTCGCCGTCATCACCTTTCCGGGGTCCAACTGCGACCAGGACTGCTTCCGGTCGGTCGAAGTGGCGGGCGGATCACCCAGCTACGTTTGGCACCGCGAGACTTCGCTCGGCGACGCGGACGCGGTCATCGTGCCCGGCGGCTTCGCGCACGGGGACTATCTGCGGCCGGGCGCGATCGCACGCTTCAGCCCGATCATGGACGCCGTCATCGCTTTCGGGCGCGAAGGGGGTCTGGTCGTCGGGATCTGCAACGGCTTCCAGGTGCTCTGCGAGGCCGGGATGCTGCCGGGAGCGCTGCTCCGCAACCGGTCGCTGCGCTTTCAGTCGCACGATTGCCACCTGCGGGTCGAGCGGACCGGCACCCCGTTCACCGCCGACTACCGGCGGGGACAGATCCTCCGCATGCCGCTGTCTCACGCCGACGGCAACTACTACGCGGACCCCGAGACACTGGCGGGCCTCGAGGCGGACCGCCGCGTCGTGTTCCGCTACTCAAACGCCCGCGGCGAAGTGACGGGCGAAGCCAATCCCAACGGCTCGCTGAACAACATTGCGGGCATCGTCAACGTGCGGGGCAACATCCTCGGCATGATGCCCCACCCGGACCGGGCCTTCGAAGCCGCGCTGGGTTCGGTGGACGGCCTGCCGCTCTTCCGCTCGCTGGTTGGGGTGGATGTGGCGGTCGGCGCCGGCAGCACGCGGGAGGTGGCATGATCGCGACCGCTGAAGCCCCCCGGCCCCGTCCCGGCGATCCCCCGATCACCCCGGAACTGGTCGACGACCACGGCCTGTCCCCCGAGGAATACGAGCAGATCCTGCGGATCATGGGGCGCGAGCCCACTTTCGCCGAACTGGGCGTGTTCTCGGCGATGTGGTCCGAACACTGCGGCTACAAGAACTCGAAGCGTCTGCTGCGTCTGCTGCCGACACGTGCTCCGTGGGTCATCCAGGGCCCGGGCGAGAACGCCGGCGTCATCGACGTGGGGGCCGGGTACGCGCTTGCGTTCAAGATCGAGTCGCACAACCACCCTTCGGCCGTCGAGCCCTACCAGGGCGCCGCCACCGGCATCGGCGGCATCCTGCGGGACGTTTTCACCATGGGCGCGCGGCCCGTGGCCACCCTGAACTCGCTGCACTTCGGCGACCTGGACCGCCCCCGCGTGCGCTACCTGTTTTCGGGCGTGGTCAAGGGGATCGGCGACTACGGCAACTGCGTCGGCATTCCGTCGACAGGAGGCGAGGTCTACTTCGACCGCGGCTACGAGGACAACCCGATCGTCAACGCCATGTGCCTCGGGCTGATGCGCAAGGAGGACCTGATCCGGGGCACCGCCGAGGGCGTCGGCAACACGCTCATGGCGGTGGGGGCGCGCACCGGCCGCGATGGGATCCACGGCGCGACGTTCGCTTCGGAAGAGCTGTCGGAGGGAGACGACGAGGCCAGCCGGCCGCAGGTGCAGGTGGGCGACCCGTTCACCGAAAAACTGCTGCTTGAGGCCTCGCTGGAGCTGATCGCGAGCGGGCACATCGTGGGGATCCAGGACATGGGCGCGGCGGGCCTGACGTCGAGCGGCGCCGAGATGGCGGGGCGTTCGGGGACGGGCGTCGAGATGGATGTGGCGCGCGTCCCGGTCCGCGAGGAGGGGATGACGCCGTACGAGATCCTTCTGTCGGAGTCGCAGGAGCGCATGCTGGTCGTGGCCGCGGCGGGGCGGGAGGACGCCGTGCGCGAGATCCTGGAGAAGTGGGAACTCGAGGCGGCGACGATCGGGACGGTCACCGCGAGCGGGACCTTCCGGGTGCTTCAGGACGGCGTGCCCGTCGCGGACATTCCCGCCCTGCCCCTCACCGAGGGCTGTCCCACCTACGAACGACCCGGCGAGGAGGCGGAAGAGGTGCGGGATGTGCGTGAAATGGATGTTTCGCATTATATTTCGCCTCCAAACGGCCTCGAGAGCGCGTTTCTAGCCGTCGTGGGCTCTCCGAACGTGGCGTCGAAGCAGTGGGTGTACGAGCAGTACGACACGACGGTGCGCGCCAACTCGATCGAGCGGCCCGGAGGCGACGCGGGCGTCATCCGCGTTCCCGGAACGAACCGCGGGGTGGCAGCGTCGACGGACTGCAACGGTCGCCACACCTACCTGAACCCCCGCTCCGGTGCGATGGGCGCGGTAGCCGAGGCCGCGCGCAATGTGACCTGCACCGGCGCGGCGCCGATGGCGATCACTAACTGCCTCAACTTCGGCAGTCCGCTCAAGCCCCACATCCGCCACCAGTTCCGTGAGGCGGTTCTGGGGATGCGCGACGCCTGCTCTCATTTCGAGACCCCGGTCACCGGCGGCAACGTCTCCTTCTACAACGAGACCGACGGCGAGGCGGTCTACCCCACCCCGGTCATCGGCATGATCGGCGTGATCGAGGATCTGGACACGATCGTGCGGCACTCGTTCCGGGACGCGCGCGACGCGATCCTCCTGCTGGGGACCAACAGGGGCGAACTGGGCGGCTCTGAGTATCTGTACGCGGTGCACGACGGCCTCGTCGCGGGCGAGCCGCCCGGCGTCGACCTTGCAGCCGAGCGCGCGCTGCAACGGTGTCTGCTGGCCATGACGGGACGGAAGGTCCTCAAGTCGGCCCACGACGTGGCGAGCGGCGGGCTGGCAGCCACGTTGGTTGAGAGCTGCCTGGGGCGCCCGCGGAAGGGCGATGGCGTCGGCGCGGCGGTGCGTTTGGACGACGACCTGCCAGACACCGCGCTGCTTTTCGGCGAAGACCACGGCCGGGTGGTGGTCAGTTGCGCGCCGGAAGAAGAGGATCGCGTGCGGCAGCTGGCTGCGGACTACGGAGTGCCCTGCACGCGCATCGGCACGGTGACGGGCGAAGACGCCGCGCTCGAGATCGCGACTCACTCCTCAACGCTCACACTGGCCCTCGACGTCCTGAACGACCACTATTTCGGCACGATCCCCGGCATCATGAGCGAATAATGAGCCGCCCGACCGACATCCACCTGCCGCTGCTCGACGACCGGCCCCGCGAGGAGTGCGGGATCATCGGCATCAGCAACGTGGAAAACGCGTCGGAACTGGCTTTCCTCGGGCTGTACGCGCTGCAGCACCGTGGGCAGGAAGCGGCGGGCATCTGCGCCGCCAACGGAACGCGCACCAAGCTCTACAAGGAGCTCGGCCTGGTGTCGGACGTGTTCGACGCCGAACGGATCGCGTCACTGCCGGGACGGACCTCGCTGGGGCACGTGCGGTACTCGACCGCGGGGGGCGGACAGCGCGTCAACGCCCAGCCGATCGTGGTGCGATATGCCGAGGGCGACCTGGCGATCGTGCACAACGGCAACCTGACCAACGCGCGCGGGATGAAGCACCAGCTCGTGGAGGAGGGCGCGATCTTCCAGAGTTCGTCCGACTCGGAGATCATCGTGCACCTGGTCGCGCGCTCGCGGCACCGCACGGTAGAGGCCCAGCTGCGCGACGCGCTGAGCTTCCTGGAGGGCGCGTATTCCCTGATCCTGACGGTGGGCGACACCATGTACGCGGTGCGCGACCCGCGCGGATTCCGGCCCCTGGTGCTCGGCGAGCTGGATGGTGGACACGTGGTCGCGAGCGAGACCTGTGCGCTCGACATCATGGGCGCCAGCTTCGTGCGCGACATCGAACCGGGCGAATTGGTGCGCTTCCGGCACGGCAAGGCAGAGAGCCTGCCGGGAATGCACCCCCAGACCCCCGCCCCGTGCATCTTCGAACTGGTGTACTTCGCGCGCCCCGACTCGAACCTGTGGGGCATGAGCGTCGACCGGGCTCGGCGGTCCTTCGGACGCCAGCTGGCCCGCGAGCATCCGGTGGAAGGCGACTGCGTGATCGCGGTCCCGGACAGCGCCAACTCGGCCGCGCTCGGCTACAGCGAGCAGAGCGGGATCCCCTACGAACTGGGGCTGCTCCGCAACCACTACGTGGGCCGCACCTTCATCCGCCCGTCACAGGCCGACCGCGACTTCGGGGCACGGGTCAAGTACAACCCCGTGCGTCAGGTTCTCGAGGGCCAGCGCGTGGTTGTCGTGGACGACTCGATCGTGCGGGGGACGACATCCACCAGCCTGGTCAAGTTCATCCGCGGCGCGGGAGCGGCCGAAGTGCACTTCCGGGTGGCCAGCCCGCCCGTGCGGCACCCGTGCTACTACGGGATCGACATGCCGTCGAAGGAGGAACTCATGGGTGCCCGGATGTCCGTGGACGAGATCGCCGCCGACCTGGGGGTGGACTCGCTCGGCTATCTGTCCCTGGACGGGCTGGTCGACGCAGTCAACGAGGGCGGCCCGTTCTGCGCAGCGTGTTTCTCGGGCGAGTACTCGGCTCCGCTGGTGGATCTGGAAGAGAAGATCGAGAATGCCAGACAATTCGATCTGGCATTCCAGGCTGGAGCACCGTAAATCATGTCCGTTTCACGCCGGAGTTTCGTACGGGGCGCCGGGATGGCCGGGACCGCGGTCGGCCTCGGGGCCAGCAAGCACGTCATCGGGCAGGCTGCGGAATCGATGGCTACGGCCCGCCAGTCCGACCCCACTCGCCAGGACGACATCTGGATCGACGCCTTGGGCGGACTCCGGTTCGGGCCGGAGGGTTTCGACGAGATCGAGCGCTCGGGCCTCACCATGATCGAGACGACGCTGGGCGCTCCGGGCGACCCGCCCTTCGGTTATGAGCAGGCCGTGCAGGACATCGCGAGCTGGCATGGCATCTTCAACCGGTACCCGCACCGCGTGATCCACGTGCGGCGCGTAGCCGACATTCTCGAGGCGAAGCGGACGGGCAGGATCGCGGTCATGATCGGGTTCCAGAACGCGACGCACCTCCAGCGCGACCTGGCCAACGTCGAGTTCTTCTACAACCTCGGCATCCGGCAGATGCAGCTGACCTACAATTCGCTGAACGCCCTGGGAGCGGGTTGTACCGAGCGGGTGGACGTCGGCCTCAGCGACTTCGGCGTCGAGGTCGTGGAGAAGATGAATGAACTGGGGATGATCGTCGACGTTTCGCACACCGGGATGCGCAGCACGATGGACGCGATCGAGGTCTCCAGCGCGCCCGTCCTCTTCACCCACGCCAACTGCCGCGCCCTGTGCGACAACCCCCGCTGCAAGACCGACGAGCAGATCAGGGCGCTGGCGGCGCACGGCGGCGTCATGGGCATCACCACCGTCAACTTCTTCGTAAGCAAGAAGCCTCGCTCCACGCTGGACGACTTCATCGACCACATCGCACATGTCGCGGACCTCGTGGGAATCGACTACGTCGGCATCGGCACCGACTCGAGCATCGGCGGCTGGCGTGTCTCCTTCCCCACCGAGCAGGCGTTCTGGGACTTCCACGAGCAGTTCCACTTCAAGCCGGAAGTCGATGTGCGCTGGCCGCCCTTCATCGAGGAACTCGACCGCCCGGAGAAGATGCACATCATCGCGGAGCGGCTGGAGCAGCGGGGCTTCTCGGGCGGCGAGGTCGCTCAGGTCATGGGCGGCAACTTCCTGCGGGTGTACGAGGAGATTCTGGGATAGCTGGCCGGGGCCGGCGGCCCTGTCAGACGCCCGAGCGGGGCTCGATTCGCGAGCGTATCCAGTCGGCGATTGCTTCCTCAGCAAGCTTGCCGGATGCGATGGCCATCATCTTCTCCACCACTTCCTCATCAGGTGCGACAAGGTCGAAGCCATTGAGGCCGAGGAAGATGACGGCGGCCAGGAACGAGATGCGCTTGTTCCCGTCGCGGAACGGGTGGCCGGTGCAAATCCCGAAGACATAGCCAGCGGCGAGACGCGACAGATCCGAGTCCGGGGCAAGGGTCCATCTTTGCCTGGCGCGCGCGAGACCCGACTCAATGGCATTCTCATCCCGCATGCCGATGAGACCGCCATGTTCGCGGACCTGGTCGAGATGGACCGCCTCAATGACCAGCCGGGGAACCCACCTCGCCTCCTGGCGCGTCACCTGGCCAGTTCCCTAAGTGCTCCCCGATAGCGTTTCTGAGCCTCGGCTGCTATCGCCAGCCCTTCCACTACATCGAGATCGTAGGGGCTCAGGAGGATCCCGTGTGCCATCTCGACGGCCAACACTTCGTCGCCGGCCGCCAGGTGAAGACGTTCCGCCATTTCCTTGGGCAGCGTAGCCCCGACAGACCCACCCATGCGCCGCAGTTTGACATTTCGAACCATTGGTTACCTCCGGATAGCACTCTAATGCTACTTGAGTCCGGGTGCTCCCGCAATCTTGCGCGGCCCTGCGCCAATTCGCCATATGGACGCCATACCGTTTGTCACCTGACCAAGCGATCTGACGGCAGGAGGTACTTCAGGAGGAGGTACTTCAAGAGTGACTCGCTCGATCTCGCAGGCGCTCCGCATCGCCGTCCCCGTGGCACTCGTCGTCGTCACCTTCGGCTATGCGATCACCGGGAATCACACCGATGTCCTGCTCGGGGCGGGCTGCGGGTTGGCCGTTGGAGCAGGCGTCGGCCTCCGGGGAAGTTCCCGTGGCGGTGTGTGGACGGGCATCCTGATCGGCTTGATCGTCGGGGTCACCGCCGCCCTGCTGACCGGCGCGCTCGCAGCCGGTTGGGGACTTATCATCCCGCCCCTTGGTCCTCTGGCGCTCGGCCTGATCGACGGGCTAGGCAAATCGTCCTTCACCAGGTATCGCGAGGTGGTCCGGGAGATGTTCATCGTGGCCGTCCTGCTGACGCTGGGGCTGGTCCCCGGGCTCGTCGCCGGAAACTTCTCGCTGACGCTGCTGATCGCTGCGTACCCGCTGCTGGGCGTGCTGTGGAGCGCGATGCTGGTCGGCCTCCTGTGTAGCCGCCGCGAGGGATGGCGCGATCCCCGGCCTCCGCGGCCGCTGGTCCTCGGTGCGGTGGCGCTCCCGGTGCTCATGGGTCTCCTGTTCGGGTTCGATGTGATACGGGAAGACGTTGGGCTGTCGGGCATCGCAGCCGCGCTCTACGTCGTTCTGACCCTGGTCTTTTCACTGGTCGCGATACCGGTGGTCGCGTTCCTCCTGGGGCGCGCCGGCGCCACATGGCTCCGACCGCGGCTCGCCGTCTACGGTCAACTCGCCGACTACCTGCGCGTCATGTGGGTTCCGATCGGGGGGTTCGCGCTCGGCTACATGACGATCATCGGTGTGTTCGCCGGATTTTACGGGACGCTGGAGCGCTTTCACCCGGGCGCGTTTGCCGACGCCGGCTCGGGCATCACCGAATGGCTGTCCTTCGCGTTCTTCACGGCGCTCGGTCAGGACTATGCGACCGTGGCCCCGGTTTCGGTCGCTGCCCGGGTTCTGGTCGGCGTCCACCTGATCTTTTCGGCGGGCTGGGCGCTGGTGCTGTTCGCGGCGGTGATGTCGTCCATCCGGCCGAAGCTTGACCAGATCTCGCTGTTGCTGCAGGACAAGGACGGGGAATAAACGAAGGGGTCGCCAACAACTAGCGGAGGATACCGATGACCAGACGAAGGAAGGCGAGCGATTTCCCCCAGGAGGTACTGGCGCTCTTCGATGGCTACGTCCACGGGCACATTCAACGTCGGGATTTCCTTGAGGGGGCCGGCAAGGTGCTGGGCGGCGGAGCGGCCGCGGCGGCGGTCCTCGAGGCACTTCGTCCCAACTACGCGTGGGCGCGGCAAGTGGCGACCGACGACGTCCGGATCCGGCAGGAGTACGTCACCTACCTCTCGCCCGACGGCTCGGGGACCATGCGCGGCTACATGGCTGTGCCCGCGGGCGCGACGGAGCCCGAGCCCGCGGTCCTCGTCATCCACGAGAATCGCGGCTTGAACCCCTACATCGAAGACGTGGTCCGCAGGTTCGCCGCCGCGGGCTTCGTGGCGCTGGGGCCGGACGCGCTCACCCCCCTGGGCGGCTATCCCGGCAATGACGACGAGGGCCGGGTGATGCAGCGGCAGCTCGACAGGGACGTGATGATGGAAGACTGGGTGGCGGCGTTCCGGTTCCTGCGAGACCACGAGACGACCACCGGGCGAGTCGGGGCCGTCGGGTTCTGCTACGGCGACGGAAGCGATCAGGCTCACAACCTGATGTGAACATTTACCTTACGGGAATGGAACATCGTGTTCCCGCTGTTTGACTCCCGCCAATCGACTTTGGTCAGGCGCTAACTCTCGGGCGGCGCTCCAAAGCCTTCCTGAGCTGTCCGGCGTCGGCCTGCTGGTAGCAGCGCAGCACCGTCTGGGCCTCCTTCCACCCGCCCAGCTCACAGAGCACCTTCAGCGGAAGAGCCATGAGGTCGGACGCGAACTTCCGCCTCAGC
>JAPPGZ010000016.1 GCA_028874905.1 Gemmatimonadota bacterium | reverse complement strand
TGGCCCACTCCATGAAGTGGACGCCGCGGGGGTGGCTGCCGGACGGCGCGCTCGTCCGGGGGGAGCAGCACCTCTACCTGAGACAGCCGGGGTACGGCACCAGCTACCTGAGCGGCAAGGCGCAGATCGAGGAGTTGGTCGCGGAGTACGCCCTGCAACAGGGCAGCGACTTCACGGTCAAGGGGTTCTTCGACGAGTTCTACGGCGCTGGGGTCATTCCCACGGTCCTGGTGCACTGGCAGATGACCGGCCAGATGCATCCGATCCTGATGGAGGGCGCGCTGGGTATGGAGTGAGTCACTTGCCAGGCGCCGACCCGCGCTCGCGTCATGGAAGGCTGAACAGGCTTCCCTGAGCGCTTCCCGCTTCCAGTTCCAGCAACCGCCGCTTCCGATCCCGTCCTCCGGCGTAGCCGCCCGGTTCCCCGGAGGCACGGATGACGCGGTGGCAAGGCACGACGATCGCGACCGGGTTGCTGCCGTTGGCCTGGCCCGCGGCACGCGAGGCGCCGGGTGACCCGGCCCGGCGCGCGAGATCGTCGTAGGTGATCGTCTCGCCGAAGGGCACCCGTTGCAATTGCCGCCAGACACGCTGCTGGAAGTCCGTCCCGGCGAGCGCGAGGGGAACGTCGAAGTCCCGGCGCGCGCCAGCGAAGTACTCCGTCAGCTGGGTCTCGAGCGCCTTCAGGTGACGCGCGGCCTGGCCGTCGTGACGCACTTCGCCAGGTGCCGCCTCCCCGTCCGCGAACTCGAGAAGGCAGACCCCCTCGTTCGTCGCACCCGCCCGCATCGCGCCGAGCGGCGTGTGCACGCGAGCGGTCGACTGCGGTGCCGGCCGCCTACCCATTCCTGGCCTCGTCGCACAGTCGATAGAGGACCCACGTCGCCACCGAGCGCAACGGCCGCCACACCTCGGCGCGCTCCAGGACGGCCGCCGGACCGGGGCGCTCGTCCAGCCCGTCGAGGAGCCGCGCGCCCTCGCGGACGCCCAGGTCTCCCACGGGCATCACGTCGAGGCGGCCGAGCCGGAAGATCAGGAACATCTGTGCCGTCCACTCGCCGACGCCCCACACGGACGAGAGCATCTTCACGATCTCGTCGTCCGTCATCCGGGACACGCTGCGCAGCCGCACGGAGCCGTCCTTGCACCGGGCCGCCAGATCCTTGACGGCCCGCGTCTTCGGCGCCGAGAACCCAGCGCTGCGGAACGCTTCGTCGGTCAACTCGAGACATTCCTCGACGGTCGGGAAACGCGGTCCCGGGGTCAGCGCGCAGACCCGCGAGTAGATCGTGTTCGCGGCCGCGGTGGCGAGTTGCTGGAAGGCGATCGACCTGGCGATGGCCTGAAAGTGCGACCCGCGCGCGAGCACCCCCATCGGGAAGCCCGGAAAGGGCGGCAGGCGGCGCATGACCGCTCCCAGCACGGGGTCGCGCCGGGCGAGTTCGCGGAGTGCTTCGCTCGTCGGTTTCATGCGTCGATCAACGTCGGGATGTCGACCAGCGGATCCACGTCGGCGCCGTAGTCCACTCCGGGCACCTCGAAGCCGAACAGCTGCAGGAACGCGGTGCGGTAACCTTCGAAGTCGGCATTGCGGTCGAGGCTCTCGGTCGAGATCGAATCCCACGCGCGCATGACCTCGGCTTGCGTCTCCGGCTTCATTTCCAGGTCGTCGAGACGGATGAAGCCGTCGGCGTCCGTCTGTATTCCCCCCGGACCGTACACCTTGCCGCCGTAGAGACGGTGCGCCTGCTCCATGGGCCCCTCATGATCCCCGTTCTCCTTCATGATCCTGTACAGGATGGACACGTACAGCGGTACGACCGGGATGGCCGCGCTGGCCTGCGTCACCACCGCCTTCATGACCGCGATGTGCGCGCTCCCGCCACCCGCGGCCAGCCTCGTGTCGAGGTCGCGCGCGGTCAGGTGCAGGTCGGCCTTGGCCCGGCCAATGGCCCCGTCGCGGTAGATGGGCCACGTCAGCTCGGGTCCGATGTAGCTGTACGCGAATGTCCGGCAGTCCGGGGCGAGCACGCCGCCGTCGGCGAGCGCGTCCATCCAGAGCCGCCAGTCCTCGCCGCCCATCACCGCGACCGTCGCGTCCACCTCTTCCTGGCTGGCGGAAGCCAGTTCCACGTCGGTCACCTCGCGGCGGTCCGTGTTGAGCGTGCGCGAGCGGTAGGTTTCGCCGATCGGCTTCAGCACCGAGGTGAACCGTTCGCCCGTGTCGGGATGTGTCCTCCTGGGAGCGGCGATCGAATTGACCACGCAGTCGACGGGCGGGAAATCGCGCTTGAGCGCGGCGACCACGCGTTCCCTGGCCTCGTGCGAGAACGCGTCCCCGTTGTAGCAGGCCGACTTGAGCCCCGCGCGCGCCGCAGCCGTCTCGAAAGCGGCGGTGTTGTACCAGCCCGCGGTGCCCGGTCGCCGGCCCCTGGGCGCACGGTCGAAGAAGACGCCGAAGGTTGCGGCGCCACCGCCGAACGCGAGCGCGATCCGCGATCCCAGCCCGTAGCTCGTCGATGACCCGAGAACGAGGACCGAACGAGGCGGGTTCGCGATGGGTCTTGCCTGGGCGTAGGCGACCTGGGCCTCGACGTTGCGGGCGCAGCCCGTGGGGTGCGTCGTGACGCAAACGAAGCCGCGAACGCGTGGACGTATGATCATGGTCTACGTTTCTTTGTTGGTTGTTCCGTGCGTCCCCACCCGGTCAGGATCGCTGCGACGATCACGGCGAGGAGCGCCCAGGAATAGGGATTCGCCAGCCCTGCGGCGAGCGCGGTCACTCTGGGAACACCGAAGGCGGCGCCGGATCCGGTAGCGGATGAAGCAAGGAGGGTGGGGATGAAGAAGGGAAAAAGGAAGGGGTACGTGCACACGGTCATGTCCAGGAGGTTGGCCCGGCGGAAGCGGCCGATGCCTGCGCGCCGTCCGGACTTCCTGACGAGATCGCCGACGGCGAGGATGGCCATGACCGAGTGCGTGGTCACGATCACTGCCGCGCTCGTCACCCCGAAGATCCGCAACTCCGCCCGGCGCGGGGATTCGCTCGCGGCGCCGTCGTCGCGCACCAGCCGGTCCAGGATTCCCGCCTCCTGCACGGCGCCCACGATGCCCATGAGCAGGATGGTGAAGACAACGATCCCGACTGCGCTCTCCATCCCGTCCAGGATGAGGCCCTCGGCCCGGAAGGCGTCGGTGTCCACGTGGATCAGCTCGGAAAATGCGACCAGATCGGACACCAACGCGACAAGAACGGCGGACGCGACCCCCGCGAACAGGCTTTCCACCAGGCCGCGGCCCCCCCACAGCATCAGGAAGGTGGCCAGCGGGGCGAGGAGCATGGGGAGGGCGGCGGGACTGCCGGCCAGCGTGCCGGGTTGGCCGGCGGGACCGGCGGAGGCCGTTGCGAGGGCTTCGGCGGTCGCGCTCGCGGCTGCCCCGGCCGCGCCTGGAGGGACGTCGGCGCCGCCCAGCGCCAACAGGACGAGGGCGGCGGCGGCCGCGGCCGGAAGCGCGTAGCGGAGGCGGCTGCGTACGACACCGCCCATGGGCGCCCGCTGGCTGCTTGCCGAGGCAATCGTCGTATCCGACACAGGCGAGACGTTGTCGCCGAAGGTGGCGCCCGCGAGAATCGCGCCGATGAGCAGCGTCGGATGCGCGTCCAGGACGCCGGCGGCCGGGTAGAGCAGCGGCGCGCATATGAGAATCGTGCCCAGGCTGGTGCCCGTGGCCGTAGAGAACAGCACCGCGATAAGGAAGGCCAGCAGCACGAACCCGCCCCCTCGCACCCCCAGTTCCCCGCCCGCCCACACCAGGGCGTGGACCAGGCCCGACTCGCGGAGAAGGACCGAGAACACCCCCGCCAACAGCCACGCCATCACCATCAGCATGACGATGGGGCGCGACATGCCGCGAATGACCGCCGCGCCGTAGTCTGCCGGGCGCCTGGCCAGAACGAGCCCGACCCCGATCGCGGCGAGGAGCACGGGCCAGAGACCGCGTTCGTCAGGGGCGCCGGAAAACCCCAGCCACGCCGCCCCGGCCACGAAAACGACGATCGGCAGGGCCGCGGCGGGCAGTCCGCCTCGGAAGCGGAGGGGGGTGGCCGGGCGGGGGCCCGGTACGGGGTCGGGTTGAGGAGTCAAGGTTGCTGGAACGGGTCGAGTCGGCTCGTCGAAGCGCGGTCGTTGGCGAGATGGTGTATCATCGGGAGCGGCGTCCTGCAATCCTGCTGCCGGGATGTCGGCCGCGCCAGACAAGGCTAACGCATGGACACACGAGGTGAAGACTTGGACGACTCCCGCGAAACCGAAAGGGACACCTTCGAACTGTACGACCTGCGGGTGGAGGTCGTCGGGGCCGAGAAGAACATGGTCTGCAATCACCGTCCGGGGGACTACTTCGAGCTTCGGGGCGAGAACCTGTCGCTCCCGCCGGGACAGAGCTTCCCCATCTATCCTCTCGCGGCGCTGCTGCCCCTCCTGCCCGCCAAGCAGCGGCCGACCCACGCTCACGACTGGATGACGACGGACATGGAGGTTGCGTGTCCGGATCCGCTGTGCGGTGCACGCTTCCGCATCCTGCGCACGGGGACGTCGACGTTTCGGCACAGCGAGGTGACGCGGGTTCCGCTCAAAGGTGACAAGTGACGCCGGCCTGGACGCCACCCTCGTCGGGCCTGGTCCACGGGTGCTGGCAGCTCGCCCGCGGCCATGGGGACGGCTGGGATCGCCGCGCCGCCTTCGCCGCCCTCGACCGCGCGGCCGAGGGGCCTGATCCGCTCGTCCTCGATTGTGCCGACATCTACACCGGCGTCGAGCGGCTGCTGGGGGACTGGTTGACGGCGCGGCCCGCTCACGCCCGCAAGACCGTCGTGCACACCAAGTTCGTGCCGGACCTGGAGTCGCTTCCCGTCCTCGACCGGGCCTACGTCCGGCGTGTCGTGGAGCGTTCCCGGGAGCGCCTCCGCGTCGAGACGCTGCAACTCGTCCAACTCCACTGGTGGGACCTCGGCGTCCCGGGTTGGGTTCGCGCGGCCAAGTGGCTCGCCGAGCTGAAGGACGAGGGCGTCGTGCGGCACGTGGGCGTCACCAACTTCGGTAGCCGGGCGCTGCGCATTCTGCTGGACGCGGGCATCCCGGTGGTGACGAACCAGGTCCAGTTCTCGCTGCTGGACCGGCGGCCGATGAAGCGGCTCGCCAGCGTCTGCGAGGAGCACGGCGTTTCGCTCCTCTGTTACGGCACGCTGGCCGGGGGCCTCCTCGCCGATGGGCCTGCGGCCGGCGACAACCGCTCGTTGCGAAAGTACCGGCTGATCGTGGACGAGGTGGGCGGCCCGCGGGCGCTGGAACGCACCCGTGCCGAACTCTCCGCCGTTGCAGCGCGTGAGGGCGTTTCAATGGCGGAGGTGGCCGCCGCCTACGTGCTTGCCCAGCCGGCGGTTGGCGCGGTCATCGTCGGTCTGAGCCGGCGCGGCCTGGATTTGGACGTTGCCGGGGTGCGACTCGGTCCCGCCGATGTCGACCGCCTCGGAGCGGCCGTCCCGGATACGGTTGCGGGCGGGGTGTTCGAAGTCGAGCGCGACCGGACGGGACCGCACGGACGGATCATGCAGTACGACCTGAACCGGGGCGTGCAGGGTGCCTGAACTTCCCGAGGTCAACCTCTACCTTCACGCCCTGCGGCCGAGGGTCGCGGGCGAGACGATCGAGCGCTTGCGGATACGGTCGCCCTCACTCCTCAAGACCTGGGATCCGGCGGTCAGCGAGGTGCATGGCAAGGTCGTGCGCACACTCTCCAGGCTGGGAAAGCGGGTGGTGTTCGGCCTGGACGACGGTCTCTTCGTCATTGTGCACCTGATGATCTCGGGACGGTTTCAGTGGCGGGATACGGGCGTGGCGATCCCGCGCAAACGGGGTCACGCGGCTTTCGATTTCAGCCACGGCAGCCTGCTCCTGACCGAGGCGAGTTCGCACAAGCGCGCGTCGCTTCACCTGGTTCGGGGAAGGGAGGCGCTGCGAGAGCACGATCCGGGGGGCGTGGAGCCGCTACAGGCCCGACCCGATGAATTCGCGGCCGCGGTCCGCCGGGAGAACCGCACGCTGAAGCGGGCGCTCACCGACGCGCGCATCCTTTCGGGGATCGGCAACGCGCACTCGGACGAAATCCTGTTGCGGGCCCGTCTTTCCCCGGTGCAGCTCACGTCGCGGCTCACCGACAAAGAGGTGGAGCGGCTCCGTTTGGCGACGCGCGCCTCCCTCACCGAGTGGTCGGAGAGGCTGATCGAGGAGGCCGGAGAGGACTTTCCGACGAGGGTGACGGCGTTTCACCCCGCGATGGCCGCGCACGGCAAGTACGGCGAACCATGCGACCAGTGCGGAACCCCCATCCAGCGGATCGTCTACGCGACCCGCGAGACCAACTATTGCCCGACGTGCCAGACCGGGGGGAAGCTGCTGGCGGACCGTGCGCTGTCGCGGCTGCTGCGGCGGGACTGGCCGCGCAGGCTGGAGGACCTGGAGTCGCGCAGACGACCGCCGTGCGGGGGCTGAACCAGCAGCCCGTGGACAAAATCCCCCCGGCATTCGATCTGCGATGCATCCGGACCGGACCGCTTCGCTCTGTGTTGCTCCTCGGGCCCGTAGCGCTGCTACTGGCCCTTCGTCGCGCCTTGCCGGCC
>JAPPGZ010000097.1 GCA_028874905.1 Gemmatimonadota bacterium | reverse complement strand
TGCAGACCCCCCGCTTCTGGGGGTTCTTCTGGAGCGCGGGCGACTTGTTCTTCTTCGCCAGCCGCGCGCGCCCCTTTCGCACCAGTTGGTTCAGTGTGGGCATCTGACCCGGGTCCGCAGGTTCATGTCGTTGACTCCAGCGACCAGGCGAACAAAAGCGCGCCTGTTCGATCAAGCGCGCCGTGTCGCCTGGAAGCGGAACCCTCCAGGCACGTTTCCTGGACAGCCTGAAAAAGGTAGGGGAAGGGGGTTGAAATGTCAAACGCGGATTTGTGGGGCGTTGGGGGTGCGGGCATGTGGGCGCCGAGTCGCTACCCAGGCAGCAATTCGCTGACCCGCTGGATGCCTTCCGCGACGCCGTTCCGGCCCAGGTCCGTGATGTTCAAGTGGCCCAGCTTGCGCCCCGGGCGCGGCGCCTTGTCATAGAGGTGAAGGTGCGCGAACGGGAGCGCGGCGACGGCGGCCGGATCGGGGAGTTCGCCGATGATGTTGACCATGGCCGCGGGGCCGGGCACGCATGGCTCCGCCAGGGGAAGCCCGGTGACCGCCCGAATGTGGTTCTCGAACTGACTGACGCTCGCACCGTCCAGGGTCCAGTGTCCGGAATTGTGCACGCGCGGGGCCATTTCGTTGGCCAGCAGCCGGTCGCCGACCTGGAACAGTTCGATGGCCAGCACGCCGACGTAGCCGAGCCGGTCCATGACGCGGGCGGCAAGTCTCTCCGCACGGGTCTGGAGTTCCGGGGTCACGACCGGCGCCGGCGCCAGGCTGACACGCAGAATGCCGTCGCGGTGGTGGTTCTCGGTCAGCGGGTAGAAAACCCGCCCGCCATCGCGGCCACCGACGCCCAGGATGCTGAGTTCCCTGGCGAAATCCACGAAGCCCTCCACGATAAGCCCGGGTCCCAGGGCGTCCAGCGCGGCCGCCGCTTCTTCGGGCGAATGGACGACCGCCTGCCCCTTGCCGTCGTAGCCGAACCGCCGGGTCTTGAGGACGGCGGGGAGACCGGCGACGGCGAGCGCGGCGTCGAGTTCATCGGGCGTGTCGAACCGGTGGAAGGGGGCGGTCGGAATGTCCAGCTCCCGAAACAGCCGCTTCTCGGCCAGGCGGTCCTGCGTGGCCTCCAGCGCGGCCGGGGGGGGCAGCACCGGCAGCCGGGCGGCAAGATAGGCGGCGCTGGAGGCGGGGACGTTCTCGAACTCGTAGGTGACGACATCCGTGGCCGCGGCGATGCGCGCGAGGCCCGCCGGATCGTCGTATGCCGTGTCCACAACCTTGCCGAGCGATCCGGCGGGCGGGTCGGGGGCCGGTTCCAGGAAGGTGAAGCGGTGCCCAAGGGGGATGCCTTCCAGCGCCAGCATGCGGGCCAGCTGCCCGCCGCCGAGAACGCCGACTCTCACCGAGGGGGAGGCTGGCGCGGATCCGGGTCCGCCATGACCGCTTCCGTGCGGGCGCTCGCCCAGGCGCGAACCGCGTCCCGTATGGCGGTGTCGTCGCCGCCCAGAATCCGGGCCGCGAGCAGGCCCGCGTTGGTCGCGCCGGCGACGCCAATGGCCATCGTGCCGACCGGGACGCCTCCCGGCATCTGCACGATCGACAGCAGCGAGTCCAGCCCCTGCAGCGCGCGCGACTGGACCGGCACGCCCAGCACGGGGAGCACCGTTTTCGAGGCCACCATTCCCGGCAGATGCGCCGCGCCGCCCGCCCCGGCGATAATGACCTTGAGGCCCCGTTCCTCGGCGCTGGACGCATATTCGAAAAGAAGGTCCGGCGTCCGATGCGCCGACACCACCTTCGCCTCGTGCGGCACGCCCAGGTCGTCGAGTGTGTCGCACGCGTGCCTCATGGTGTCCCAGTCGCTGCGGGATCCCATGATCACGCCCACCAGAGGTCGGCTCATCGGCGCTGTTCGGCTTAAGGGGATGGATGGATCAGGAAAGAGTCGATTCTGCCGTGGCGAGCGCCGGATTTCAAGGGGTAGCCGGGCCGGAGGGCCGCGCGCGGCATGGACATGTAGGGTGGCGGGCAGGACGAGCGCGCGAGGGCTCCCGTGCACCCGGCCGGCGCCCTGCGGGTATCTTTCGGCAGCATCATCCCTCAAGGAGTCCCGCACCATGCCGGCCTTGTCGCCGCCGATCCTCTCGACCGACCCGACCTTCCTCGCATTCCTGCCCATGCTGTGCGCGGTCTGGGCGGACGGGTTGATGGAAGACGACGAACTGAGCGCCATCACTCGCGCGCTGCAGGGGGCGGACTGGATGACGCCCGAGGGCAGAGAGCGGGTGCGGGACTGGCTTGATCCGTCCGTGCCTCCGGCGCCCACCGTCTTCGGAGAAGCGACTGCGCTGGTTCGCGAGGCCGCCGGCATGGATGCCCTGACGCTGACTCGAGCCGGCCTGGCTGCCGCCGAGAGTGACGTGCAGGGTGCGCCGGGCACACAGGTACCTTGGCGCGGGGACGCCCTGGCGACGCTGGAACGCGTGGAACTGGAACTGGGACTGGCAGGAGCCGAGGCCCTCCGGGAGATCACCGGGGCCGGTTCCGAGGTGCTCGAGACGGAAGCCCGAGTACCGTGCCCGGCCGACGGCATCGCGGTTCTCATTGCCGGCGACCACGCCGAACTCCGGCGGCGCGCGCGGGCGGTCCTTCTTCGACCCGAACTGGCCATGCCCGACGAAATCCCGCGTGCGGAGTACCGGGAGCGGACGCTCGCCGCGGTGCGCGTGCTGGCGGAACAGGGTTTGGGAGCGATCGCCTATCCGCGCGAGTTCGGTGGACAGGGCGACGTCTGCGGCGCGGTAGCCGTCTTCGAGGAACTCGCGCTGGGAGACCTCAGCGTCCTCGTGAAGTACGGGGTACAGTTCGGGCTGTTCGGCGGCAGCATCGCGCAACTTGGGACGGAAAGGCACCACCGCCGGTACCTGCCGCGCGTGGCCTCGCTGGAGCTGCCCGGATGCTTCGCCATGACCGAGCGCGGCCACGGGTCCAACGTCCGCGACATCCGCACGACGGCCGCCTACGACACCGCGGCGCGGGAGTTCGTGATCGACACCCCGGACGAGGACGCGCAGAAGGACTACATTGGCAACGCCGCATTGCACGGACGGACGGCGACCGTCTTCGCCCGGCTGTGCATGCCCAACCGCGGTGACGCGGTCGCCAACGCGGGTTCGCCGCTGCAGGACCATGGCGTCCACGCCTTCCTGGTTCCCATTCGCGACCCGCACGGCGCGACTCTGCCCGGGATCCGCATCGAGGACTGCGGCGCCAAGGAGGGGCTGAACGGCGTGGACAACGGCCGGATCCGGTTCGACAGCGTGCGGGTCCCAAGGGACGCCCTGCTGGACCGCTTCGCCCAGGTAAGCGCCGACGGCGGCTATCACAGCCCCATCCCGAGTCCGGGGCGGCGCTTCTTCACCATGCTGGGCACCCTGGTGTCGGGCCGGATCAGCATCGCCGCGGCCTCGCACGCCGTGACGAAGAAGGCGCTGACCATCGCGATCCGCTATGCGGCCGGGCGCCGCCAGTTCGGCCCTGCGGGAGGTCCGGAGGTACCGGTCCTGGACCACCTCGCCCTCCAGCGAGAGCTGCTTCCGCGGCTTGCAACCACCTACGCCCTGGGCTTCGCGATTCGTGACCTGACGCGTCGCTACGGCGATTCCGGGACGGATCCCCGCGAGCTCGAGGTCATGGCCGCCGCCCTGAAGGCGGTCGCATCCCGCCATGCGCTCGATACACTGCAGGCCTGCAGAGAAGCGTGCGGAGGCCAGGGGTACCTGGCCGAAAACCAGTTCGGCCGCGTCATGGCCGACACGGATGTCTTCGTCACCTTCGAGGGCGCCAACCCCGTTCTGCTGCAGCTCGTCGCCAAGGGTCTGCTGTCCCGCTACCGCAGGCACATCGGCGACCTCACCATGTGGGGGATGGCGCGGTACCTGGCCGAGCTGGCGGGCACCCGCCTGGCGGACATGAACCCGGTGGTGACCCGCCGGACCGATTCGGAGCACCTGGCCAGCCGCGAGTTCCAACTGTCCGCGCTTCGCTACAGAGAGCAGCGTCTGCTGCGTTCCGCCGCCCGCCGCCTCAAGTCGCGCATGGACGGCGGCATGGACAGCTTCGAGGCGGTAAACGAGTGCCAGGACCACCTCATCACGCTGGCGCGCGCCCACGTGGACCGGATAGCGATGGAGGCATCGGTGGCGGCGCTGGCGGGATCGCCGGAGGACGAAGGCAAGGATCTGGTGACGGATGTCGTGACCCTCTACGGTCTGGCCACGCTCGAGAAGCACCGCGCGTGGTACCTCGAAACGGGCTACTTTGAGCCCGCCAAGAGCGAGGCCGTGCGGAGCGAGGTCAACCGCCGGTGCCGCGAACTGGCGCCGAGGGCGGTGGAACTGGTGGATGCGTTCCAGATCCCGGACGAGCTGATTCGGGCGCCGATCGGGGTGGGGAGCTGACCGCGACGTGGGATTCTGGCGTTGCCCGCCTACCAGATCCGCCTCACCCCATATCGATCGAAGAGCGATTCGTTCGAAACCAGCGGCAGGTCGTGAGCGAGGGCCTGGGCGATCAACATCCGGTCGAAGGGGTCGCCATGTGATCCCGGGAGCCTTCCCGCTCGCTCCGCGTGCGCGACCGTGATGGCCAGCGGCTGAAAGCCATGATCTTCGATCGCCGCCATGACGTCACCTGCGACGACGTTGGCGCCCGGGAGCCTGCCAAGCCGGTGCCTGGTGGTGATCTCCCACGCCGATGCAGCACTCACCAGGACGTCGTTGTCCGGGTCGCCGATCACTTTTCGGGCAGCCTCCGGCAGTCTCGGGTCGCCGGCCAGCCACCACAGGAATGCATGTGTATCCACCAGGACTCGCACCCGGACTCAGCCCTCCCAGGCCGCAAGCTCGGATTCCGGCAGTGGATCGAAGAAGCTGTCGTCCACGGTGAGTCGTCCCCTGAGCGCGCCGAAGCGCCGGACCGGACGGCTGCTCCGATATCCCGAAAGGCGTGCCACCGGCTTGCCGCTCCGGGCAATCACGATTTCCTCGCCCGCCTCCACCCTCACGAGAAGGCGAGAGAGGTGGGTCTTGGCCTCGTGAACGTTGACTGTCGACATCAGGGCCCTCCGTTGCTTAGTCAGAAATATGACTAACTCGCAACCGCCACGGGGTCAACTGTAGAATTCCAGCGTCGCAGCACCATCACAACCCAATCAGGAACCACAATGCACGACCATCGGACACGCACGCCCCTTCGCGGCAACGCCACACGCACGCGCGGCCTGCCGGGCCGCACACTCACCCTCGCGGCCTTGGTCGCCACGACCCTGCTCGCGCCCCTCGCGATCCCCGCCACCCTCCCCGCCCAGCAGCGCGGGGGCGGTGCCGGCAGCGACGAGGACGCTCCCGCCGAGCTGAACGCCGGCCTCCTCTCCTCCTTCCGCTGGCGGAGCATCGGTCCGGCGACGGCCTCGGGACGCATCGCCGACATCGCGGTCGACCCCACCGACCGCAGCACCTGGTACGTGGCGGCCTCGTCGGGGAATGTCTGGAAGACGACGAACGCGGGGACGACCTGGACGCCGATCTTCGACAACTACGGCTCGTACTCTATTGGCGCGATCGCGCTCGACCCGAACGACCACCTCACGCTGTGGGTCGGCACCGGCGAGAACAACGGCCAGCGCTCGGTAGGATACGGCGACGGCGTCTACAAGTCGGTCGACGGCGGGCGCTCGTTCACGAACATGGGGCTGGAAACGTCGCGGCACATCGGCATGATCGCCGTGCACCCCGACGACTCGCGCAAGGTGTTCGTCGCGGCGCAGGGGCCGCTGTGGGCCGAAGGCGGCGAGCGCGGCCTGTACCGCACGACCGACGGCGGCGAGACGTGGGAGCGCGTGCTCGAAATCGACGAGCACACAGGGGTCAACGAGGTCTACTTCGACCCGCGCAACCCGGACGTGATGTACGCGTCGTCGTGGCAGCGGCGCCGGCACCAGTGGACGATGATCGACGGCGGGCCGGGCTCCGGGATCCACAAGTCCACGGACGGTGGAAACACCTGGCGCGCGATCAACCGAGGGCTGCCATCAGGCGACAAGGGGCGGATCGGGATGGCGATCTCGCCGATCAATCCCGACGTGCTCTACGCCATCGTCGAGGCGTCGGGGAACAACGGCGGCACGTTCCGCAGCGAGAACATGGGCGAGAACTGGAGCCGGACCTCGCGCTACCAGTCCGGCGCGGCCATGTACTACCACGAACTCTACGCCGATCCGCACCGCTTCGACCGCATCTACTCGCTCGACACCTTCGTCCAGATGTCCGACGACGGGGGCGAGACGTGGGGGCGGCTGCCCACGCAGGGCGTGCACGTCGACCACCACGCGATCGCCTTCGACCCGGACGACCCCGAGCACCTCATCCTGGGCAACGACGGCGGGCTGTACGAGACGCACGACTTCGGTGAGAGCTGGCACTTCTTCCCCAACCTGCCGCTGACCCAGTTCTACAAGGTCGCCACCTCCAACGACGAGCCGTTCTACTACGTCTACGGCGGCACGCAGGACAACAACACGCTGGGCGGACCGTCGCAGACCCTGGGCGGCGGCATACGCAATTCGGACTGGTACGTGACCCTCGGCGGCGACGGCTTCGACCCGGTGATCGATCCCGAGAACCCCGACATCATCATCTCGCAGCTGCAATATGGGGTGATCTCGCGCTTCGACCGGAGCAGCAAGGAGCGCCTTGACATCCAGCCGCAGCCGGACCCCGACGGGCCGCCGCTGCGCTGGTACTGGGACGCCGGGCTGCACATGTCGCCGCACGACAACAACCGCATCTACTTCGGCGCGCAGATCCTCTTCCAGAGCGACGACCAGGGGACGAGCTGGCGGGCGATTTCGGGCGACCTGTCGCGCAACATCGACCGCAACCAGCTCGAGGTGATGGGGCGCGTGTGGAGCGTGGACGCGGTCGCCAAGAACCGCTCGACCTCGTCGTTCGGGCACATCGTGGCGGTCTCGGAATCGCCGCTCGTCGAGGGGCTGATCTACGCGGGCACCGACGACGGACTGGTGCAGGTTACCGAGGACGGGGGCGAGAACTGGCGCGCCGTCGAAGGCCTGCCGGGCGTGCCGGACACGAGCTTCGTCCACGACGTCGAGGCGTCGCTGCACAACCCCGACGAGGTGTTCGTGGTCGTCAACAACTTCAAGCGCAACGACTTCCGGCCGTACGTGCTCAAGTCCACGAACCGGGGCGTCGACTGGACCATGATTACCGGCGGTCTGCCCGACAACAGCCCGTCGTTCTCGATCGTGCAGGACCACGTCGAGCCGGGGCTGCTCTTCCTGGGCGCCGAGTTCGGCGCCTTCGTCTCGGTCGACGGTGGCGAGTCGTGGATGGACTTCGACAGTGGGCTGCCCACGATCGCCGTGCGCGAGCTCGAGATCCAGAAGCGCGAGGGCGACCTGGTCGCCGCAACCTTCGGCCGCAGCTTCTACGTGGTCGACGACTACACGCCGCTCCGCGAGCTGGCCCGCGCGTCGAGCGACATCCTGGCCAGCGGCGGTCACATCTTCGAGGTGGCCGATGGAGACATGTACGTGCCCTGGAACCCCGGCGGCGCGAACGGCAGCGACTTCTACCAGGCCGACAACCCGCCGCTGGGCGTGACGTTCACCTATTGGATGGGTGAGACGCTGCGGACGCGTGAGGCGGAAAGAAGGGCGGCCGAGCGGAGAGCGCAGCGTGCGGGCGAGGACACGCCGTATCCGACGTGGGAGGAGTTGGAGGAGGAGGATCGCGAGGAGGCGCCGCGCGTGTTCCTTACCGTCCGTGACGAGATGGGCGCCGTGGTCAACGTCGTGGGCGGCTCGACGAGCCGGGGCGTCCACCGCGCTGTGTGGAACTACCGCTACCCCGGCTACAACCCGGTGACCGCCGGTGGCGGCGGGGGAGGCGGTTTCGGCGGCTTTGGCGGCTTCGGCGGCGGCGGGAACGGGCCGATGGCGCTCCCGGGCGACTACACCGTGTCGCTCGCGCAGCGCGTCGACGGCGAGGTGACGGAGCTGGCCGGGCCGGTGCCGTTCACGATCGCGCCGATCAACGAGCCCGCGATCCCGCAACGGGACCGCGCGGACATTCTCGCGTTCCAGCGGGCGACGGGCGAACTGCTCCGTGCGGTCACGGGGAGCCAGCGCGTGGCCGCGGCAGCCGCACTGCGGATCTCGGCCATCAAGCAGGCGCTGGAGCGCTGGCCAGCGGCGCCGGTCGAGCTGGCCAACGAGGCACGGGCCCAGGAGCTCAGGCTTCTCGACCTCCGGGAAACCCTCGAAGGATCACGGACCCGGACATCGCGTGCGGAGCCCGACCTGCCGGGAATCACGGGGAGGGTGAACCAGATCGTGCGCGGGCACTGGAACGGCATGCACGGGCCCACGGAGACGCACCGCGAGCAGTACCGGATCGCGCGGAGGCTGTTCGGCGGGTTGTATCCCGACCTGCGGCAGCTCGTCGAGACCGATCTGCCGGCGCTCGAGGCGCGGCTGGAAGAGGCGGGGGTGCCTTGGACGACGGGGCGGGCGCTGCCGAGGTGGCCTCCGGAGTAGAGCTTACAGCTCGGGGAATCCCGGCGGCGGCCGCCGGTGGCCGGTCCCCTGCTCGTACGCGTAGGCGAAACGGAAGAGCAGGCCTTCGGCCCAGGGACGGGCGAGGATCTGCAGCCCGGCGGGGTGCGTGTCGTCGGTGAAGCCCATCGGCACGGTGATCGCGGGCATTCCGGTGGCGGGGGCGACGCGCTGGGAGTTGTCGCCGCTGTACTCCTCGCGCCCACGGTCGATGTGCGCGGGCGGGCTCAGCCAGGACGGGTAGACGAGCGCGTCGACTGCCGCGGCGTCCATCGCTGCCACCAGGTCGGCGAGGTAGGCCTGGCGTCCCTCGTTCTCGAGGTAGTCGGGGCACGACGGATCGCGGTCGGCGGGATGCACGTCGAGCGGTGAGTCCTCGGCGCGGCGGAGCGAGTTCTCGACGTAGTCCGAGTACTGGCCCGTCTCGAGTACTTGCACAACGTCCGTGATTGGGGCTGCGTCGCCAAGTGAGCCGAGGTACACGTGCATGTCGTAGCGGAAGCGGCTGCAGAACATGTTTTCGCGATCCAGCTGGGCCTGCACGTCGAAGTCGAAGGGATCGACGATTTCGGCGCCGAGCCCGGCAAGTTCGGTGAGCGACTGCTCGAAGACGGCGACGACGGCTGAGTCGGCGTCTTCCGTGTCGACCAGCGCGCGCAGCACGCCGATGCGGGCGCCCTGGAGTCCGTCGGCATCGAGGAAGGTCGCGTAGTCGTCCTCCTGGCGGCCGCGGCCGGCTTCGGTGTAGGGATCGGCGGGATCGTACCCTGCCACCACGTTGAAGACGCGGACGACGTCCTCGACGGTGCGGCCCATCGGTCCGGCGATGTCGCGATCGAACGAAAGTGGGACGACCCCGTCCCGGCTGGTGAGCCCGATGGTGGAGCGGATGCCGACGAGGGCCAGCCGGGACGATGGCCCGCGGATCGAGTTGCCCGTGTCGCTGCCCAGGCCGATCAGCCCGAAGTTGGCCGCGACACCCGAGGCCGTGCCCCCACTGGAGCCCGCCGGCACGCGGTCCAGGGCGTAGGCGTTGCGGGTGGTGTCGAAAGACGAGCTCACCGACTGGCGCGCGCTGAAGGCCCATTCGGCCATGTTCGTCTTGGCGACCACGATGGCGCCCGCTTCGCGGATGCGCCGCACCATGAATGCGTCGTCAGGGGGGATGCTGTTCGCCAGCGCGATCGAGCCCGCGGTGGTGATCATGTCCTGGGTGTCGAAGTTGTCCTTGACGAGCATGGGCACGCAGAAGAGGGGGCCGGGTTCGTCGCCGGCGCCCAGCGCGGCGTCGAGTTCGTCGGCGCGGTCGAGGGCGGCCGGGTTGACTACGGTGATCGCGTTGATCCGCTCCTCGTAGGCGTCGATCCGGTCCAGGTAGGCCTGTACGACCATGCGGCAGGTGGTCCGGCCGGAGAAAATGGCCTCCTGGACGCCGGCGATGGTGGCCTCGACAACGGGGATGGGGGCTGGGGCCGGGCGGTCGCACGCGGAGGCGAAAGCTACAAGGGCAGAGACGATGGTCGTGGCACGGGTAGCGTGCCGTGTCCCTCGTCGGTGGGTCTCGGTCTTCATGGTCCGGCTCGCTGTTCTCGGAATGGTGCCTCGTGCAAGCTTCAAAGGGTCTTGCGGGTTTGGGACAATAAGCCGCAGTCGTCCGGCTCGCACCGTCCGCGAGGTCGAGTCCGCCCGGTATTCGGGCAGGCGCAAACCCTTGCAGGACGATTCCGGGAGTGTTGCCACAAGGGGTGACGTCGCTTACGGTTGCCCGGCATTCGTGATCGCAAACCGCCAGGCCGCGGCGTGACGACGGGAGACCGACTGATGCAGCGCTCCGATGGCCATCCGCCTGTCGAATGAGGAGAAGGTGCGCGCGCGCCAGACGGTTTGCGCGATGGGGGCCCACCATATTCCTGCCGGGCCTGGCGGCCATGGTACTCTCTTCCGGCGGCGCCGCCCAGGAGGAGGAGCAACTCCGCGGCCGCATCGAATACGAGGGCGTACGACTCTACTCGGGCGGCGCCGTGGACTTCGCTGCCCGCCTCCAGGTCGCAAGACGCCAGGTCATGGCCATGCGCGCGTTCGGGCCCCGGCGGGCGCGCGGCCCCGGCGCGACGTGGCGTTTCATCGGACCTGAACGGATCGCCGACCCCTGGGCCGGGCCCGTGGCCGGACGTGTGTCGGCGATCGCGATTCATCCGCACAACCCGGCCGTTCTCTACATCGGCGGGGCTCAGGGCGGGGTGTGGAAGTCGGAGGACCATGGCTTGTCCTGGACGCCCCTCACCGACTACCAGTGTTCGCTGGCAATGGGTTCGATCGCCATTGACCCGGTCAATCCCGACATCATCTACGCGGGCACCGGCGAGCAGCACTTCTCGGGAGACAGCTACTACGGTTGCGGAATGCTGCGGTCGGCGGACGGGGGCATGACGTGGGAAGAGCAGGGGGCCAACGTCTTCCGAATACCGGGGAACAGGGGGGCGCGGATTTCCCGCGTGGTCATCGACCCGGTGACCGCCGGATCACTCGGCTCGACGACGGTGCTGGCGGCCACGGACTTCGGGCTGTTTCGTTCGGCGGACAGCGGCCGCAGCTGGACCCTCGTCAGGCGCGGCATTGCCACCGATCTGGTCATGGATCCCGCCGAGCCCTCGGTGCTGTACGCGGCATTCTATTCAGATCCGCGATACGGCAACTGGGGCATCCACAAATCCAGCGACAGCGGCCGCTCGTGGATGCAGGCCTCGGCAGGTCTCCGCGATACCGATATCAGGCGCGTCAATCTGGCGATCGCCCCTTCCGCACCCCAGACCCTGTATGCCGGCGTCGTGAACGTGGGAGACGACCGCGAGACTCGACAGGGCCTGCTGCTGTACCGCAGCGATGACGGCGCCGCGACCTGGCAGGAACTCGATGCCGAGGGCGCAACCTGCCATCACCAATGCTGGTACGACATGACCCTGGCGGCGCACCCGCTGGACCCGGACAGGCTCTACCTGGGCGCCATCATCCTGCAGGCTTCCATCGATGGCGGCCGGACCTTTCGGGAAATCCACCCGAGCAACCTCTACGTGGACCAACACCTGCTGGTCTTCGACACGCTGAGCGGTCCGGACGTCCTCTACCTGGCCAACGACGGCGGCGTGTACCGGTCCCCTGACGCCGGCACGAGCTGGACCTCGCTGGCCACCAACCTGGCCCTGGCGCAGTACTATCCGGGCATCACCGCACATCCGTCCGATCCGGCCGTGGCCCTTGGGGGAACTCAGGATCACGGCACTCTGCGGTCCGCGGCCGGGACAACCACATGGACAAAGGTGCTTGGCGGAGACGGTGGATTCACGGCCATCGATGCCGAGAACCGCGACATCTGGTACGCCGAGACACAATGGCAACCGCCATACGGCGGGCCGCGAAGATCGGGCGAGCGGCGGATATCCGGGATCGACCTGGGTGAAGACGCCGCATTCCTCCCCCCTCTCGTGATGGATCCGATCGACTCGAAGAGGCTCTACTTCGGTACCCGGCGGCTCTATCGTACCGACAATGCGGCTGAAGAGTGGATCCGGGTGTCGGAAACCTTCCCTGGACGGGCCTGGTACAGCAGGATCGCAGCGATCGCCCCGTCGCTGTCCGACCCCAATACCGTGTACGTCTCCCTCAGCCTCGGGGGTGTAGCGGTTACGCGCGACGCGGGGGCGGCCTGGTCGATCGTCGGGCCCGCCGAGGGGCTTCCTGCAAACCGTTACATCGGTGACCTCGCGGTGCATCCGGACGACTCGGACGTGGCTTACGCCGTGGCCGGCGGTTTCGGAACCGGTCACGTCTTCCAGACCATGGACGGCGGACGCACATGGCGTGACCGCACGGGCAACCTCCCCGACCACCCCGTCAACGCAGTCCTTTACGATCCGGAGAATCCCGACGGGGTGTATATCGGGACCGACCTGGGCGTGTTCCACTCGCCCCGTGGAGGCGACGCATGGGACATGCTCGACAGCGGCCTGCCGATGGCTGCGGTCTTCGACATCGCGGCCAGTCCCGGGACGGGAAGGCTGCTCGCCGCCACACACGGCCGGGGAATGTTCGAGATTCCTATCGACGTTTCGCTAACGGCACGGACGCGGCCCTCGGCCCTCAGTGACACGATCCTCGCCGGCGTGGACGCTCTGGCCGAGGGTCAGGTGATCGTGGCGCCCCGAGGTCGGGACGATCATCTCGCCATGTGGACGGCAACCGCCTCCGACGCTCCGTGGATGACCCTTCAGGGAGCGTCTGGAGCCGGGCGCGGGCGATTCGGTTACCGCATTGCCGCCACCGATCTTCCCCCCGGCGACCACACGGCCATCATCCGGGTGACGGTTGCCGGCGTGGTCGAAGGCGTCACGGTTCCGGTAGCCGTTCACAGCGCCGTGCCCAAGGGTCACATGACTCTGGGCCGCACCGAAACGATGACCTCGGTGTTGCAGGACAGCACGGAAGCGTTCACGGATTCGGTGGCAGTCGACTTCGAAGGCCCGCAGGCGGCAACAGCGGCCTGGACCGCCAGTCATCCGGGACGTACCAGCTGGCTCGAACTCATCGACACCTCCGGGGTCGGAAGCGCCGTGGTCCGATGGACGATCGATCCGGATAGCCTGCCCGAGGGCATCCACGTGGACTCCTTGGTGGTCGTGGCCCCCCTGGCAACGGGAAGCCCCGCGACGCTGATGTACAGCCTGTCGGTCGAACCGCCGCTATCGCTTCCGGCACTGCGTCTCACCTCGGCCTATGGGGTGTCAGGCTGGTCCTTCGTCACCCTGGACTCGCTGCCATCCGGACTGACCCGCTTCGGCGCCGCCTCGGCGGCGTGGACGGCCTCCAGCGGTTCGGAGTGGCTGACGCTCGAACAGACGGCCGGCGACAGCGAGATCCCGGTGGTCTGGTCACGTTCCTCGGAGGCTCTGGATCCCGGCATGCATGAGGACACGATCGTGATCCGGGTTCCGGGTCGACCGTACCTGGTGGGCCTGATCGTGGACCGCCTCGAGGTGGTGGCCCCGTTGACGGTCGAGGAAGCGGCGCACCACCTCCTCGGGGAGGAGCGGCTCCAGCCGGGACAGGAACGCTTCCTCGACTGGTTCGGCAACCACGATGGAACGTTGAACGCGGGCGACGTGCTGCGGTGGCTCGATCACTGCGCTGCGGGCGGCGAAGGGTCCGGCTGCGGGACGCGGCCGGGCGACGAGGGGCCGGCGACGGAGACACCGGCAACAAGGGCATCGTCCTCGGACCCGATTCCGCGGGGATCCGGGCGAGCGGGCAGAAAGGAGCGGCCGTGAAGAGGGGTGCTCTGCTGATCCTGGCCGCATTGGCGGCGGTCGTCGTCCATTCCTGTGGCGGCGAAGACGCACCGGTGGCGCCCCCGCCGCCGACCAACCGTCCACCGGTGGCGACGGGTACGATTCCCGCCGCCAGGATGCTCGTCGGCGATACTGTGACGGTGATCCTGACCGGTTACTTCAGCGACCCGGATAACGACCGCCTGACCTACACCGCCACCGTGTCGAACAGCTCGATCGCGACGGTGACGGTCTCGGGCAGTTTTCTCACGGTGACCGGCCTGGCAAGCGGTGGCACAGTCGTGACGGTGACGGCCCGCGACCCGGGGGGACTGTCGGCCGAGCAGCAGATGGGAGTCGATGTGGACGACAGGTTCGGCTACGTGGAGGTCGTGATCCAGCACGATCAGTTCGACCTGGGCGCCCTGGTGCTTGCGGTGGAGGGCCCGCAGATCGATTCCGTGAAGGCAGCGCCGGACCTGATCCTGTACGGCGTGAACACCGATCGGGGTCTCCGGGCTTTCGTCGCCGGCGCGATCCCGCAATCGGGTGCGCTACTCACCTTCTGGACCGACGACCGCGGTCGCATCGACGAGTACAATGCCCGGCTCGAACAGGCGGCTGCGACAACGTACGAGCAGCGCCCGCTGGATGGCGTGCGGGTCATGGTAGCGCTGCAGCGCTCGTCCGTCACGGATCGTCCCTCCTGAGCGGGATCGTCTGCGGCGCGCCGGTGTCGCTCCCGGGTCCGGGGTGCGGAACGAGCCGGAGCGGCCATTCGTATACGGCCTCCAAAGCCTCGCGTGAGAGCACGTCTTCGGGGGCCCCGCGGGCCGTTGCCCGACCGCGGTCGAGGAGCAGCAGACGGTCGGCGAAACGAGCCGCGAGGTTCAGGTCGTGAGTGATGACGAGCACGGCAAGTCCCTCGGCGCGCAGTTCCCGAAGCAGGTGGAAGAGCTCCATGCGGTAGCGCAGGTCGAGTCCGGCCGAGGGTTCGTCAAGAAGCAGCGTGGGGGCTTCCTGAGCAAGCGCCCGCGCGATGCGGGCACGCTGGCGTTCACCTCCGGAGAGCTCACCGAGCTGACGCTCGGCGAACTCGGCGACGGCGCACCGCTCCAGCGCGCGTTCCACCACGGCCCGGTCGTGCGCGCCGGTGCGCTCCCACGGGCCGAGGTGCGCGTAGCGCCCCATCCCCACCATCTCCCGTACCGTAACGGGGAACGGCGAGAACTCGGATTGCGGCACCACCGCGAGCGCACGGGCCCGCTCACGGTCGTCGAGTTCGCCTAGGGGTTGGTCTCCGAGCCGCACTTCACCCTGCTGCGGCGCCAGCGAGCCGGTGAGGAGCCTCAGCAACGTGGTCTTTCCCCCACCGTTCGGGCCGACGACGGCGAGAAGTTGCTCGGGATTCACGGCCACCGAGATGTCACGCACGGCGGGCTCTTCCGCGCGCGGATGCGTGAAGGTCAGGCCGAGGCCCTGCAGCACGGGGCGCCCGTCGGCGGTCACCGCCGCCCTCCGCGCATCAGCAGCGCCACGAAGAAGGGCACCCCGGCCACAGCGGTGACCACTCCGGTCGGCAGCTCGGCCGGTGCAACGACCAGCCGCGCCACCGTGTCCGCCACCAGGAGGAACGTCGTCCCGGCCAGGAACGACGCGGGGAGGAGCAGGCGGTGATCGTTCCCCCATGCGAGTCGCACCGCGTGCGGCACGATCAGTCCGACGAAGCCGATCACGCCAGCGGCCGCGACCGCCGCGCCGACCATCAGCGACGCGGCCAGATAGGCAGTCAGCTTCACCCGCTGCACCGAAGCGCCCAGGTAGTGCGCAACCTCCTCGCCCCGCGACAGGAGGTTGAAGGCGCGAGCCAGCGAGAGCACCGCGGCGCCCGTCGGCACGAGCAACACCGCCAGCAGCGATGTCGAGCCCCAGTCGGCGCCCGACAGGTTGCCCATCATCCAGAAGATGGCCGAGCGAAAGGACTCGACGTCGGCGATCGAGAGCATGAGCAGGATGATGGCGTTGAAGAAAGCGCCGATGATGACCCCGGAGAGGATCAGGACCCGCGTGTCCATCCCCCCGGGCGAGGCGCGCCGCGCGACCTCCAGGACGAGCGCCATCGCGGCCACCGCACCAAGGAACGCGCCGACCGGGAGCGCCCAGGGAAGAACGACGCCGATTCCGGTCACGACGATCGCCACCGCGCCGACCGCGGCTCCCCCCGACACGCCGAGCACGTACGGGTCGGCCAGCGGGTTGCGCAGGAGTGCCTGAAAGGTGCAGCCGCTTAGGCCAAGCGCGCCGCCGACGAGCGCGGCCAGCGCGGCGCGCGGCAGCCGCAGCTGCAGCAGGATCGATCGCGCGGTGGGGTCGCCGTCGGCCGAGAGCGCACGCCACAGGTCGCCGGGGCCGAGTCCGGAGGCGCCGAAGGAGACGCTGAACGCGACCGCGGCCAGGAGGACGAGCGCGAGGAGGGCAAGCCGACGGGGTGCGTGAGTCACTTGGGGCGGATCCCCTCGCTCGAAGGACGGTGCGCCAGGGACGAGCGAGCCCGCGTGAACCGTTTGGCGTGCAAGAAGTCCAGTCGCTGGTCGACGGTCTTCTCCCAGGCGAGGCCGCCGGCGACGACATCGAGGCAGTGCACCACTCCAGCGTGGGCCATGAGGAAGTGGTGTCCCGGCTCGAGTTCCCGCCACCACGTGGCGACCCTTTCGGTGAACGCGGTGACACTCTCACCCCCCGGGGGGGATCGAGTCTGCCAGTCGGCCATCCACTCGTCGACTTCGGCGCGCGGCACGGCGTCCCAGGCCCGACCCTCCCAATCGCCATAGGACATCTCGCGGACCCGCTCGTCGACGCGGTGTGGCGCGCCGAGCCGCTTCGACAGCAGTGCGGCGGGCTCCCGGCAGCGAACGGCTTCGGACGACCAGATGGTGCCCGGGCCGAATTCGGCCACGGTGTGCTCGATGCGCGCGGTCGCCTCGCTGGCGTCGAGGGTCGTGGGCACATCGGTCTGCCCGTAGAAGACCCGCTCGACGGTCACGGGCGCGTGGCGGATGGCGAGGAGGCGGATCACGGGGCGAACCCTGCCACCTGCAGCACCGCGAGAATTGTGAAGAGGATCACGATCTCGTTCACCTGCTCCGCGGCGCCCAGGAAGTCACCGGTCAATCCGCCCGCCCGCGCACGGAACCGCCAGCCGCAGAAGGCGGTGGCGAGGGCCATCGCAGCAAATGCCGCGAGGGCGGCGGTTGAGTCGATCGCGCCCCCGGCCAGCGCCACGCCCATGGCCACGGCCACGCCGGTTGCGGTCGCGAGAACGCCCTGGGCCGGCCCGGCACGGGTGATCTGACGGCTCTTCGCCGCCGCGTCGCCAACGTAGGGCATGGCGACCATCAGCCAGACGGGCCCGACCCGCGCAAGGCAGTGCGCGAGCAGCAGGGCGGAGGGCGCAGCGCCCGTCAGCTGCGCGAGCAGCACCAACCGGAACGCGATCGAGACGATCAGAGCGAGCGCCCCGAAGGCACCAACCCGCGAGTCCTTGAGGATGACGAAGATCTTCGCTCGATCGTGCGCTCCGCCCAGCGCATCGGCGGTGTCAGCCAGCCCGTCTTCGTGGAACGCGCCGGTCAACAGGATCGACGCAACCAGCACGGTGATCGCGGCGACCCACGGTCCCATCGGAGCCGCCAGCCACCACACCCCCGCGCACACGATCCCGAGGACCAGCCCGACCAGGGGTAGCCACGCCGACGCCCAACGCCACTCCTGGGCCGAGTACGGGAAACCGCCCACCGGCACACGGGTCATGAAGACGAAGGCGGCGCGCGCGCCCCGGAGAGCGGTCCTCACTTGAGTCGCGTCTCCAGCCCGGAGACCATGAGCACCACCTGGTCCGCGGCGGCGGCGAGACGCTGATTGGCAATGCCCAATCCGTCCTGGTACCAGCGTCCGAGCGCGGTGGGCGGATGCACGCTCCATCCCACCTCGTTCGTCACGACGATGAGTACTCCGGCGCGCACCTCACTCGCCTCGAGGATCCCGTCGATCTCGGCGGCCATCGCCTCCAACGCCAGGGCCTCGCTCTGCGCGCCCGATCGCCCGATCGCCATGCCGGTGAGCACGGTCACGCAGTCCAGCACGACCGTATCGGTCCTGGCGGCCAGGATAGCCTCCCCCGCCCGCTCCGGCGCCTCGATGGTGCGCCACCCTGCGGGACGACTGCGGCGGTGCGCCTCGATCCGGTCACGCATCTCGTCGTCGACGGCTTCGGCGGTCGCGATCACGGTGACCTCTTCGCCTCCGTGGGCCAGCGCTTCGTCCTGCGCCCACCGGCTCTTGCCCGAGCGGACGCCTCCGGTCACCACGATGAGCGTCATCATGGAGCGCCTCCAGGCACATTTCCGTCCGGCCCCGATATCCCGGCCGACTGAAATGTCGCCATCTCGGCGAGCAGGGCACCGCACGCCTGCACGATCGGGATGGCGAGCGCGCACCCCGTTCCCTCGCCCAGCCGCATTTCCAGGTCGAGCAGGGGCACCAGCCCGAGCGCGTCGAGCACCGCCGCGTGGCCGGGCTCGGTCGATCGGTGCGACGCGACCGACGCGACAAGGTACGCCGGCAGGGCGGCGCACAGGCGGCAGGCCGCCAGCGCCGCGGCCGAGGAGATGAAGCCGTCCACCAGCACGAGCGCGCCCCGCGCCGCCGTCCCGATCATGGCTCCCGCCATCG
The DNA here is from genome assembly GCA_028874905.1 of Gemmatimonadota bacterium. Classification (GTDB taxonomy): domain Bacteria; phylum Gemmatimonadota; class Gemmatimonadetes; order Longimicrobiales; family Gaopeijiaceae; genus Bin94. Next base: position 36,179 of record JAPPGZ010000097.1, on the reverse strand, counting down.
CCGCGATCTCGAGTCCGCCCACCTGGCGCAGCACCTGTAGCGCATCGTCCCGGGTGTCGTCGCGCCGAACCACCCGTGCCATCGCGTGCTTGACCACGTCGCGCTTGCGGGCCAGTCCATGGTCGTCGATCCCGGTACCTCGGCCCACGACCTCATGCACCGCGGCCCCGGTAAGGCAAGCCGTCACCGCCGCCGCCGCGGTCGTGTTCCCGATACCCATCTCGCCCACGCCCACGATCCACGCCTCGGCACTCGCCGCCACCTCCACCCCAACCGCCAGCGCCGCCATGACCTCGGCCGCCGTCATCGCGGGACCCGCAGACAGATCTTCCGTCCCCGCGCGGACCTTGCGATGCTCGATCCCTTCCGACCCGGCGACATCCGCCGCGACGCCCACGTCGACCACCCGCACCTCGGTGCCGCACGCACGCGCAAGGACGTTGATCGCCGCGCCGCCGCCGGAGAAGTTCGCGCACATCTGCGCCGTGACCTCGGCCGGGTACGCCGACACCCCCCGCGCGACGACCCCGTGATCCGCCGCGAAGACGAACACGACGGCGCGGTCGAGGGAGGGCGGCGGATCGCCCAGCACACAACCCACCTGGAGCGCCAGTTCCTCAAGGCGGCCGAGGCTTCCGGGCGGCTTGGTCAGCGCGTCGATGTGCGCCTGGACCGCGGCCGGGTCCCCCGACGGAGCACCGGCCGCCACACGGCCGATCGCCCCCTCCAGCAGCGCGGCGGGTGTGCTCACGAGTGGCTCAGCGCACCACCGCCGTCATCTGGATCTCCACCCCCAAACGACCCACCAGGGGCAGCCCCGCAACGGTCACCGGCGGCACTTCGCCCGGCATCACCTCGGCCAGTACCTCCAGCACGGCCGGTGCATCGCGCACGTCGGTCAGATAGACCCAAACGTCCTCCACGTCCCCAAACCCCAGTCCCGCGGCCTCGAGCGTTCCCTCGAGACTGGCGAGTGTGTTCCGCGCCTCGTCCCGCGCGTCTTCCCCGCGCGCGAGCATACCGGCTAGCCAGACGCGCCCGGCGGTCGCGATGGCCGGGGACAGCGGTGACCGTCCCCGCTGCTGACCGTCGCGCAGCACAACGCGGCGTTCGTCCGACCGCTCCGCCACGCACTGGATCTCGACCAGGAATGCCGGATTCATGAGCCCACCGCGCACCGCCGCCCGTGCAGGCGGATCCTCCGCAGTGACGAACTCGCGGTACGCCTCGTTCATGTCGCCCCACAGGCGCACGTCGTCCAGGAAGACCTTGCAGCTCACGAGGTCACCGTAGCCCATTCCGGCCTCTTCCAGGATCATCCCGATGTTCCCGAAGACGCGCCGCGTCTGGGCCTGCACGTCGCCTCCCACGGGTTGATAGGTCTCTGGATCACGGCTCGTCGCGCCCGCGATGAAGAGCACATCGCCCACGCGGATGCCCCAGGAATACGGGAGCGCCGGTGACTGCAGCCCCGCTGGCGAAATGACCTCGGTCTCGTCCGGTGTGGCAACCGCCGAGATCTGCACGTGCGCGTCCCGGTCGGGGAGATCGGCCTCGACGGTCGCACGCGTGGGCGCGTCGACCGGGAAGTAGCCGCGGTAGACCCCGTTCATCGCCTGGAAGTGCCGGGTGTCTCTCAGGAACACGTTGACCGCTACGACGTCTTCGTAGCCGAGCCCGTGCGCCCCCAGCTCCTTTCCGAGCGCGTCCAGCGCGGCCGCGGTCTGCTCCTCGACGGTCGCAAGCGCCGCACCGTCGCGTACCGTGCCGGTGATGTTCGACAGGAACACGAGTTCGGGGGATTGTGCCGCGGCAGGGGCGCCGAGCAAAAGAGCCACGGCGGCGGCCGCAAGGAGTCCGTGGACAAAGCCGCCCGAGCACCGGCCTAGCGTCCGGCCCGGATGCATCGCCGCTCGAATGCCGGCGGGGTTTTGTCCACGGGCTCCAAGAGGTGAACGAGCGGGGGTGGAACGCGGGACACTCATGGCGGTGATCCTGTAAGTGTGATCGAATCGGGAATCATGGCTGTCATTCTCGCTCAAAGTGCAGAAAGCGGGCCAGTCGCCGGGCCGCCTCGGCCACGCGTGGACCCGGGCGATTGAACAGGTCCCCCTCCACCAGCAGATACCGCCGGGTGCGGACGGCTTCCAGTTCCCGCCAGCCGGGCCCGTCGAGCCAGGGCGCCGCAGGCCGGTCCTCCGAGTGGCGGGCAATCACCAGCACTTCAGGACTGCGCTGCAGGATCGCCTCGAGGGACACCAGCGGCCAGGCGTTCGAGGCATCGCCGAACACATTCCTTCCGCCCGCGTATTCGATGACCTCGTCGATGAAGGTCCCGGGCCCGGTGGTCTGCGGCGGGTCGTGCCAGACGGAGTAGTAGACGGCCACCCGGTCGCGCCCCCGGACTGACGCGGCGACGCGGGCAAGCGCCTGATCCAGCGAGTCCACCAGCGCCCCGGCCCGTTCACCCCTTCCCAGCAAGACGCCCAGACGCCGTAAATGGCTGCGCACGTCGGCGATCGTCTGCACGTTGGCACGGTAGACCGGTATGCCCAGCGCCGCGACCTGGTCGGCGAAGGTGCGCTGATCCGGATCGTCCCAACTGATGACGAGATCGGGTTCAAGTCGCACCAATGCCTCAAGGTTTGGACGGATGGCGTCACCCAGAGAAGGAAGGTGGGCAAGTTCGGGCGCCCGGTCGAAGCGCGTGCGGGCGACGAGGACTTCGTGGTCGAGCGCCGTGACCGATTCGGTCAGCGACGGGATGACGGAGAAGACCCGGCGGGCGGGTGCGGGCAGCGACACGGTGCGTCCGGTGTCGTCCGCGACGGCAAGCGCCGATGGTTTCGCACCGTCGGCCGGCGCACAGGAGGCAAGCAGCGGGAGAACGGCGGCGAGGACTAGAAACGCGGGCCGACGGTTTTCGATGTACACCGGTTCCCCTCCCTCGAAGGTTGGTGTAAGGCCGAGGGCGCCGCGTCTCCTGGCTCGAGGCGACGACGCTCGCCTTCCCGGGGCGCCAGCAATCCGTGACGGCGGTCCGTCACATCCGCCTGCGGCAATCGGCCCGCAACGGAAACCCCAGTGGCTGTCGAGCGCGTCAAGCCGGATCCGGTCCGGGATCCGGGCCTCCCACAGTGGCGGGGCCGCGTCGGCTTCCGACCGACTTCCGGTGGCCCCCTCGCTACAGCGCGCCACGATAATCTCATCGGAACCGTACAGCAACCCTGGACCGACGTTCCGCGTGCCGGCGTGCGCTCATGGCCGGCCCCCGCCGGTGGTGTCCGGAAGCCCCCATCCGTTTGCGTGCAGGAGTCCCTGTCCGTTGCGCACGGAGGCCGGAGATACTACCCATTCCTTCACAACTCGCAGACGGAGGGGCGCTCGGAAGTCCGGTGAAAGACCGGCGCGGCCCCGCCACTGTAAAGGGACACGGGATTCCGATTCCGTGGGGACCCGCTCAACCAGGCCACTGGGCAGCGATGCCCGGGAAGGCGAGCGGATCCGTCCCAAGCCAGGAGACCTCTCCTCCGTCGTTATCGACCATCACCCTCGAGGGAGGGCGGGGTTCCTGGTCTGCGCCACGGCGCGGACAGGCCGTGCTTCTCCCCGTCTGGAGAAGACGGGGTCAAGTGAGAAGAGCCGCAACGCTGCTCGCCGCCGCGATACTGGTCCCATCGGCGGAGCTGCGTGCCCAGGTCAGGGCAACCGTTCACGTGACAGTGCTTGCGGCACCCGCCGCGCCAGCGGCCGGGCATGGCAACGTTCCGGCCACGACGATCCCGGTCGCGGGCGCGACCGTCACCGTGCTGGGCACTGGCATCACTGCGCTGACCGACGCTGGCGGGAGCGCCCTGCTGCGCGGCCTGCCGCCGGAACGGCACGCGGTGACCGTCTCGGCGCTCGGCTTCGCGGAGGCCACGCTCGAAGTCGAAGCTGTCAACGGCCGGTTGACGCGTGCGAGCGTGGTGCTCGACCCCGCACCCGTGAGACTCCCGGGGCTGGATGTGCGGGTCGCCTCCCGTGAAGGGGTGGGCCGGGCGACAATCGTGGATGTGGCGAGCCTTCCTCCCGTTGTGGCGGACCTGGCCGCCGCACTCGACCGCGTCCCGGGTGCGACGGTTGTTCGGCGAGGGGGGCCGGGCGCGCCCGCCGTCGTGCAGCTCCGCGGCTCGGGCGGCGACCAGGTGCTGGTCCTCCTCGACGGCACACCTGTCAATTCGCCCCTGACCGGTGAGGCGGACCTCGGAACCGTGGACCTCGAGGGTTTGGCGCGCATCGTCGTGATCCCGGGCGCGCAGTCGACGCAGTATGGCCCCGGGGCCCTCGGGGGAGCCATACTGCTGGAGAGCCGCGACGCCGGTCATGCAGCCGCCACGTTTACTGCCGGAACAGGCTCCTGGTCTTCCGCCGAGACCGCAGCAACGGTGTCGCGGCCAGTGGGGATGGCCTGGTCGGTGGCCGCGTCCGCACGGTGGCGACATTCCGGCGGCGCCTTTACCTACGACGTGCCCGCCTTCCGTGGCGGCGGCGAGACGACGCGCGAGAACGCCGCCTACACTCGGGCGGGAGGCGATGTTCGTGTCACGCGGCAGGGCGGACTGAACGCGTCGCTGCGCACCCACATCAGCAATACAGAGCGCGGCAGCCCGGGAACGATAGCGCAGCCGTCGCTGAGCGGCCGTCAACACCACCGGCGCTGGGGCGTCAGCGCGGGAATCGAGCCCGGCGACCCCGGCCTGGGCGGCACGGCCCGCACCGCGGTCCAGTGGCAGCGCGCCGAGTTCGCCGACCCGGCGCCTCCCTTCGGCCGCCCCTACGACACCCGGACCCGCGTGCGCCGCGCCGAACTCGCGCTGGAAGGATGGTGGCGGCAGGAGGCGCCTTCCTTGCGGGCCGGTCTTCACGCCGCCCGGCTCGACATTGCGTCCAATGCACTCGCGTCCCCCGCGGTCGACCTTGGCGAGTTCGGGGCGTGGGCACGGGCCGGGCGCACCTGGGAGCTCGGGCACGGCATCCGCTTCGACCTGGGCGCCGCCGCCCGCGCGGACCGCCACGATCTCGTCGACGGCACCACCATATCGCCTGCTGTCGACGCAGTCCTGACCCGCGCGGGCCTCACTGCCGACCTGCGCTGGGGACGCGGCTTCTCGCCACCAGGACTCGGCGACCTGTTCTTCCAGGAAGGAGTGCTCGTCGAGCCCAACCCGGACCTCAGGCCGGAACGCATTCGCGGGGAATTCTCCGTTTCCCTGTCGCATGCATGGTCCCTGGGACCAGCCGCCGGGCAGGTTCGCGGAACCGCCTACCGTGCGGACCTGGACGACATGATCCTTTGGTTTCCGGACCACCGCTTCGTGTGGAGTCCCGAAAACTACGACGTGACGCGCCGGGGTCTCGAAGTCGGTGCCGCCGCCGACCTGGTCACAGGCAAGGCGGACCACTCGATCACCGTGAACGCCGCCTGGTCGGAGGTGGCGTACACCGGACCCGTGCTCGACGGCCAGGTCGCCTACCGCCCCCGGTTCACCGCGGACCTCTCGCTGGGGATCGCGCTTCCCGGCGGAGCCACGCTCGCGCCGGCGGCGACCCACGTCGGAGAACGGCGCACGGTGCCCGGCTCGGGCCTGAACGAACTGGAGGGCTACACCCTGTTCGACACCGGGGTCGCGATTCCGGTCGCGTTCGGAAAGGCATCCGGACGGCTCGACCTCGCGGTGAACAACATCCTCGACGAGCGCGCCGCGCTCCTCGCCGACTATCCCCTGCCGGGCCGTGGCTGGTCGATCCGGCTACGCGTCGGAGCCGGGCGATGAACATGGCCATTCCCCCGCACCGAGCACCATTCCTCACCCTCACTGCAAAAAGGACGAAGATCTCGTGACTCACACCGCCCTCCGCCCCACCATCCTCATCGCCCTCGCCGGGCTGGCCGCCTGCAGCGAGGAAACGCCCACCGGGCCCAACACCCCGACCGCCGTCATTACGTCGCCGGCATCCGGGATCACGCTCCCGGAGGGCGTGCCGATTCAGCTGGCCGGCAGCGCCGACGATCCACAGGATGGTCCTCTCGGGGCCGCGGCCCTGGCCTGGTCGAGTTCGATCGACGGCTCCCTCGGCACCGGCTCGGCGCTGGACGTGACCCTGCCGTCGACGGGCGTCCATACGATCACGCTCACCGCGACGGATTCGGACGGCAACACGGGCGACGCCGCAGTCTCGCTGCTGGTCGAGGAGCTCGAGTTTCTCGACGGGACCGTCGGGGATCCGCAGATCGGGATCGTCGTACATTCGCTGGCCAACGCGGTACGGCTCTTCCAGGTGGGCGATCCGGAAGAGCGGCACGATATCGCTCTGGGTGCTTCGAGCGCCGTGACCGCTACGGGGATCAGCATCCGCGGAGAGACCGCGGTGGTGCCGCTGGGCAACGCGGCCTCGGTGGCGACGATCGATCTTCGCAGCCGGCAAATCGCGTCGTACTTCCTGTTCCAGTCCGGCAACGCCACCGGCTCGGCCTTCGTGGACGACCGGACGGTGCTCGTCGCCAACCAGGAAACCGACGAAGTGGGCAGGTTCACGCTCGGACAGGGCGGAGGCACGATTACCGACCTCGTTTCGGTGACGCGGTTCCCGACGAGCATCGTGCCGTTTTCGGACTCGCTCGCCTTCGTGATTTCAGCGAACCTGGACGACAGCTACGCTCCCGCCGGCAACGGGGTGGTGACGGTGCTCGATCCGCACACCATGACCGTGACCGCCGAGATCGAGACGGGGGGCACCAATCCGCAACTGGCCGCCGTCGGGCCCGACGGAACGCTGTATGTGATGAACACGGGCGACTATGTCGCTCCATCGACCGTGGCGATCATCGATCCGGTCACGCTGGAGCGCGTGGGCCTGGCCGGCGGATTCCCCTCGGGCTCGGGGCACGTGCACGTCTCGCGGGACGGGATTCTCTTCGCGTCGGCCTTCTTCGCGGGCACGGTCGCCTGGAACACGGCCACGGGAGCGTTTGTGCGGGACGCCACCGATCCGATCTGCGCGCCCCTGGACGGCGGCGGATGCCGGGGGGCCTTTGCCGCGCACACGGCCGCGGACGGATCACTCTACCAGACCTTCTTCGGGAGTGTGCGGGAGGGGTTGCCGCCGCAGATCTTCCGCTACGAGCCAGGGACGTTCACGCTGGCCGACAGCATCGCTTCGGCGGGCGGGCCCGTCGCCGTCGACATCAGGAGCTTTCGCAGGTAGCCGGTTCGAGCGCACCGCCGTGGATCCGGTCCCGTTGCGGTTGTATGCAAATCGGCCGTCGCGTACCATCAACGCGTACTTGCGAACGCGCTCCGGGAAAGGGAATCACAGGATGAACGAAGGCCCGCCGCTGCCAGGACGCGGCAACGTATCGCGCCGCAGTTTCATCAAGAGCGTGATCGCGACCGGTGCCTCGGTGTCGGCGATGTCGTGGTTCTCCGCGCCGACCGCAGGACGGCCGCAACCGGCGGCGCGCGGCGCCGTTGGCCGGCTGGTCTCGCTGGAGGTGAACGGACGCACGCGCCGTGTCGACGTTCTCCCGCAGGAGACGCTCGCCATGACCCTGCGCTACAAGCTCGGGCTGACCGGCACCAAGCTGGGCTGCGACCGGGCCGAGTGCGGGGCCTGCACGGTCATGATCGACGGTGTGGCGCACTATTCCTGCTCGACACTCACGCACCGGGTGCGCGGCCGGGAGGTCACGACAGTCGAGGGGTTGGAGGGCCCCGGCGGCGAGTTGCACCCCGTTCAGCGCGCCTTCATCGACGAGCTGGGCCCGCAATGCGGGTTCTGCACGCCGGGACAGGTGATGGCGGCCGCGGCGCTGCTCCGCGCCAACCCGGACCCCACGCGCGACGAGGCCCGCCGCGCGATGTCCGGCAACCTCTGCCGCTGCGGCGCCTACGACCACTACCTGAACGGAGTCATGCGCGCGGCGCGCACGGGATCGACCGCCACCCCGGAGGTCTCCCATGCCTGAATTGATCGGGAAGGACTTCACGCCCCCGGACGTGATCGCAAAGGTCACCGGGCGCGCGAAATATGCCGAGGATTTCCGCGCCGACGGGATGCTCTTCTGCCGCCTCATCACGAGTCCCATGCCGCATGCGCGCGTGCGAGGCATCGACGCCTCGGAGGCGCTCGCGATGGAAGGTGTGGTCGCGATCCTCACCGCCGACGACGTTCCCGAGATTCCCGCGCCGGGCAATCCCATCCTCACCAATACGCCGCACTTCGTGGGCGAGCCGGTCGCAGCGCTGGCAGCGGTGGACGAGACCACCGCGCAGGACGCGATCAGGAAGGTCGAGCTGGACCTCGAGCCGCTCCCGTTCGTGCTCGACCCGCTCGAGAGCCTGCGTCCGGAAGGCCCCAACGCCCGCCTCGACGGCAACACCGTGGTGCGCCGGGAGGGCGTCTCCGAGATCAAGTGGACGGACGACGACTTCGCCGCCGCGGCCGACGGCAAGCTGCCGATGGGAGAGGTCAACAACGAGTGGTCGTACGGCGACCTCGAGGCCGGCTTCCGGGAAGCGGCGGTCGTGCTCGACGAGAGCTTCGTCACGGCCGGCACGTCACACCACTCCATGGAACCGCGTTCGGCGATGGCCTATTGGCAGAACGGCAAGTGTCATGTCTTCGGCTCGAGTCAGAGCCAGAGCGCGACGCTGGGCAGCCTGGCCCGCTACATCGGGATCGACCCGTCCGACCTGGTCTTCGTGGCCGAGTTCTGCGGCGGCGGGTTCGGGTCCAAGGGAAGCGCGTACCCGGTCATGTCGATTCCGGCGCACATGGCGCGCAAGACCGGTCGGCCCGTCATGATGCGCATCAGCCGGGCTGAGGAATACGCGATCGGGTCGGCGCGGGCGGGCTTCCAGGGAAGGATCCGCATGGGGTTCAGGGAAGACGGCCGCATCACCGCGGTGGACCTCTTCATCGTGCAGGAAAACGGTCCCAACAGCGGGTTCGGCGACCTCGGGAGCGCGGCGGGCGCCGTCTCCATCGTCTACACCCCCCTGGCCATGCGTTTCCGCGGGATCCCGGTGCTCACGAACACCCCCGCGCGGGGGGCGCAGCGCGGTCCGGGCCAGAATCAGATCGCCTGCGCAGTGGAGCCGCTCCTCGACAAGGCGGCTACCCGGCTCGGGATCGACCGGGTCGCGATCCGGAGCATCAACGCGCCCGACAGCGATTCGCGCTACGGCGGCAACCAGGGCCCGGTCACGAGCGCGCATCTGCGCGAAGCACTCGATCTGGGCGCCCGCAGGTTCGGATGGGACGAGCGGCTGGCTCGCAGCGGGGTGCGGCGGGGTTCGAAGGTGACCGGCGTCGCGGTCGGCCAGGCCTTCCACTCGGCGGGGATGAGCGGGCAGGACGGGCTCGTGCGGATCTCGCCGGACGGCAGACTGCACATCCACTGCGGGGTGGGGAACCTCGGCACGTACTCGTATGCGGCCGTCTCGCGCGCCGCGGCCGAGGTGCTGGGCTACGACTGGGAGAACTGCGTCATCGTGCGCGGGGATTCCTCGCGCCACCTGGCGTCGGCCAGCCCGCAGGTGGGGAGCAACACCACCTTCACGATGACGCGCGCCGCCTACGTGGCGGCGGCCGATGCGGTCGAAAAGCTCAAGGCGATCGCGGCGATGGAGCTGGGCGGCTCGCCGGAGGACTACGAAATCGGCGGCGAGGCGGTCTTCGCGCGCGCCGACCCGTCGCGCCGGATCAGCTACGCGCGGGCGGCCGGGCGGGCGATCCGGCTGGGCGGGCGCTTCAGCGGGCACGACGTACCCGACGACCTGAACCCGGTCACCGCGGCTGCGGTCGCGAACCTGGCGGGAAGCGGCCTAATCGGGGTCGCACGCGACAACGTGCCCCGCGACGGCACCGTGCCCGCGCTCGCGGCCGGATTCATCGAGATCGAGCTCGACGTCGAGACCGGCGCCTTCGAGATCGTCGACTACCTGGGCGTCGCTGACTGCGGCACCGTCGTGCACCCGCAGGGGCTCGCGGCCCAGGTCAAGGGCGGCGCGGTAATGGGCTTCGGCATGGCGGCGCTCGAGCGTCACGTCTACGACCGACGCTACGGGGTGGCCGGGAACATCGGCTTCCACCAGGCCAAACCGCCGTCGTACCTGGACGTTCCGTCCCATCTCGAATGGGCCGCCACCGACATCGCCGACCCCCAGAACCCGGTGGGCGCAAAGGGAGTGGGCGAGCCACTGATGGGATGCTCCGCGGCCGCGCTGCTCTGCGCCATCTCCGACGCACTCGACGGCCATTACTTCAACCGCACCCCGGTCGTCCCGGACATGATCGTGAACGTGCTCGCCGAGCAGGCCCAGTCGCACCGGCCGCTCGAGGTCAACACGCAGTGAGGAGGCGGCCATGATGAACGACATGATGACCCACTTCGACCTGCTCCAGCCGGCCGATCTGGACAGCGCGCTCGATTTGCTGAGCCGCCACGGGGCCGATGCGTGGCCGCTGGCCGGCGGCTACGACAGCTTCGACTGGTTCAAGAACCGCGGCAAGCAGCCCGCCGTCGTGATCGATCTCGAGGGGATCGCTGAACTGAGAGGTGTAAGTGAGTTGGAGGGCGGAGACGGCCCCGGCGGCGCCGATGGCATCGAGATCGGCGCGATGACCACGCTGGCTGCGGTGGAGGCCGACCCCCTCATCCGTTCACGGTACGCGCTCCTGGCCGACGCCGCCGCGCAGGTCGCGAGTCCCCAGATCCGAAACGCGGGCACCATCGGGGGCAACGTGTGCCAGGACACGCGCTGCTGGTACTACCGCTACGGCATGACCTGCTACCGTGCAGGCGGCAACACCTGCTATGCGGGAGCCACGGGCGCGATGAACCGCGAGCACGCCATCTTCGGCGCGGACCGCTGCGTGGCCGTCACGCCGTCCGACGTCGCCCCGGCGCTGGTGGCGCTCGACGCCGGGATGGTGGTGCGGAGCGCCCGCCGTGAGAAGATCGTCCCGGCGGCGGAGTTCTTCATGCCGCCCGGCATCGACATCACGCGCATGACCGTGCTGGGAGAGCGCGACCTGCTCACCGCGATCCGCATCCCGGACCGCTGGGCGGGGGCCGACTTCCGCTTCGAGAAGGTGGCGGACCGCAAGACCTGGGACTTCGCGCTGGTGAGCGTGGCCGCGGCGGTGCGGACGAGCGGCAGCGGGAACGGCCGGGGCGTAATCGAGGACGCCCGTATCGTCGCCGGGGCGGTGCAGTGCATCCCGCGTCGCCTGACCGCGGTCGAGGACCTGGTGAGGGGGCGTCCCCGCGACGAAGCGACGGCGGATATGGCCGGTGAGCTGGCGGTCAGGGGCGCCGATCCCCTCGACTACAACCACTTCAAGATCCCGTTGCTCAGGAACCTGGTGAAGCGGGCGGTGCGGGGGGCATGACCGCAGCCCCACGCGCGGGAGCGTTGTCCGGTCCGCCCGCGACCGGTCTTCCCCACCACTCGCGTAGCACTTCCGCAAGCTCCTCGGTGTCGCGGCTGCGAAAGAAGTAGCTCCGGCCTTTTGCGGGACGCAGGTAGATGCCGGGACGGAGGGAGCCGAAGGTCAACGGGGCGCCTCGGAGCAATTCGCTTGACAGCCAGACCCCCGGGAACCGGCGGATCGAGATGTCGGCGATGTCCTCACGCTTGAGTATCCGCGAGCGCCAGGCACGGCGCTTGATCCGCACATGGTCCCTGAAGACGAGCAGTTTGCGCGGCGAGGACGTGACGATCAGCGTCGGGGCCGCCACGACCAAAGCGAGGATGGCCGCGTTGCATGCGTACTGGAAGACGTAGCTGTCGACGCTCTCGATCCATCGGTCGCTGAGCCGATCAATGCCCACCGTCGCGAGCACCACTGCCGCCACCGCCACGCCCGCTACCCCCAGTACGTACGCCGTCCGCAAGGCGACGGGCAGCTTGAAGTGCGCGATGTAGCGAATCTCCCTCATCCGAACCGGCTTCGTGAGGAGTCGCTTCAACACCTTCAGGGTAAGCGCGACCAGCACCACGACCGCGACGACCATGGTTCCCTGGCTCACCGGTTGCCGCCGGTCGATGTCGAGTACCTGTCGCGACGGGTCGAAGGCCGTCTCCGCGAACGCCGCCAACTCACCCTGGGTCACGTTCTCGTAGAAGGAAAGCACGTCGGGGAAGTCCGTGAAGGTCGCGGGATCGTAGAACGTCGTGCGTGTCCAGAAGTTGAGCGACTCCGCCGTCTGGTTGGAACCGCGCAGCCTGGCCACTACCGCCGCGCGGTCGGCCTCGAACTCGGCGGGATCCAGGGACCCCGTCCGCAGGAACTCGAGCTCCTCCTCGATCACACCCGTCGCGAAATCGAAGTCGTCCTCGTCAATGCGGCTGCTGATCTGCAGATACGCAGCCGCCCCGCGTCTCGTCAGGCTGGCACTCGCGCCGTACACGGCCTTGCGCTCGCCGTAGCGGAGGCGCTGGTTGAGCCGCCGGTTCAGGAGGTCCCGGATGAACAGGGCCGTGAGCACGTCGTCGGCCGTCGGGTCGAAGAGCTTGTGCCGCGACTGGTACCGGGCCGTGGACTGAAAGCCCCAGCCGTAGGTGGACTTGCCCCGTCCCGGATCCGCGACCGGCATCGTCCAGGGCTCGAATGAGCGGGCGGGGATGCTGCCGAAGGTGCTCTCGGCGGCGGCCAGCGCGTCGGCCGCGTCGAGGTCACCGACAATGGTGACCGTGATCTGGCCCGGCGCGTAGTGTCGCACGTAGAAGCCGCGCAGGTCGTCCGGGGTGATTCCCTGCAGGCTGCGCCATTCGTCGTGATTCGGGTCGCGCAACCGCGGAATGCCGAACTCGGCCTCCCAGAAGTCCGGAGAGACCAGCCAGGAAGCCGTCAGGAGCGCAGCCAGGTGATCGAACAGCTCGCGGGGCCGGGCACCGATCTCGTTCTCCACGGGCTGGCGTCCCCGGTCCACCACCGCGGGGTCCATGGCGTGCGGCGACAGGATGCCGGCAAGCCATTCGATGGCGAAGAGTCCGTGCTCCCGGCCGATGGTCACGTAGTACCAGGTGTGATCGCGGTAGGTCACGCCGTTGCGCCGCCCGCCGATGCCCTCGACCGCGTCCTTGATCTCCTGCTCCGTGCGCCCGTCGTGGTCGGAGAAGAGCATGTGTTCGGTGAAGTGCGCCAACTGCTCCTTGCCGGGCGGGTCAGCGTCGGATCCGACCGGAACGCCGGCGCTCACCGAAACGTTGGGGACACCAGGCAGTTGCTTGAACCAGACCTTGACCCCGTTGGACAGATAATGCGTCTGGAAGCCGGCAAACGGGTTGGATGACGCGGATTCGGGCTCCTGGGCGCTCGCCGATGCGGCCAACAGCAGGACCGGGACCGCGACCCGAATGTGCCTCACCGCCTGAACCGCACCCACTTCGTAATCCGCCGCTGGGACACCTCGGCGCCGTACACGTTGCCCTCGTCATCGACCGCTACGCCTTCGGGGCCGCTGAACCCCATGACGTTGGCGCGGTCGTCCGGCAGGAAGTGGTGCACCCACCCCATGCGGGCGTCGCCGATGCGGATCCCCTTCTCCCACCCGGCGTTGCGCTGTCCGGTGAAATCGTTGGGCGCCGGGCTCGACTCCGAATCGGCTACGTAGATGTTGTCGTCGGCGTCGATGTAGAGACCGCTCGGACGCCCGAACTGTGTCCAGATCGCGAGGAACTCGCCGTCCTGGTCGAAGATCTGGATGCGATTGTTGTAGCGGTCGCCCACAAAGATGCGGCCCTGCGAGTCCATGGCGAGCGCATGGGGGTCGCGGAACTGCTTCGGCCCGTAGCCGAGTTCGCCCCAGGTCTCCATGTAGTTGCCGTCGGCGTCGTAGCGGACGATTCGGCCCCGAGTGCGGTCGTGCGCGTCGGCGACGTAGATCTGCCCGTTGGGGGCGACCAGCACGTCGGAGGGCTGGGTAAGGTGGGTGGGTGGGTCGCCGGCTTCCCCGGGGGTACCGATCGTCATCAGCAGTTCGCCCTCGGGGGAGAACTTGAGAACCGTGTGGCCGGTGGTGGTTGCGCCCGTCCGCCACGCGTCGGTCACCCAGACGTTGCCCTCGTGGTCGATGTCGATCCCGTGCGGCCACGCGATCAACCCTCCGCCGAAGCTGCGCAGCAGGTTGCCCTCCTTGTCGAAGAGCAGGATCGGATCGACGTCCGAGCCGACGCAGGTGTTCCGGCCGCAGCGCTCCGCGACCCAGATGTTCCCGTCCGGCGCGATCTCGATGGCGCTGGTCGAGCCCCACTCGCGGCCCTCGGGGAGTTCACCCCACCCGTAGATGGGGCGGAACGGATTGCTGGTGTCGTGCTGGGCGTGGAGGGGGGCGGCGGCGGCCAGGGCCGCGGTGGCAAGGACTCCGAAAGCGATCTTGGTCCGGGTCATTCGTGTCTCCGGGAGATGTGAGTTGTGACAGGCACGGTAGGCAGCCGCAGTCCTGGCGACAAGCTTGGCTCCAGCGCCGGCTCTTCCACGCGGCCGCCAGCCCCGCGATCGAACGTGGCGGGCGGTCTGACGCCGGGAACAGGACCCGTAGTGCTGACCAGCCCACCGTCGATCCCGAGCCCGCACATCGTATCATCTCGGCGCGGAAGATCCACCTCGGCCGCAAGGAACTCCGGGCCGCGCAAGAAGCGGCTCAAGGCGAATGCGGCGGTTGTGGCAGGGGTGGCTGCTTCGGTGTCGAGCCGACTGCCCTCAGAAGTCGTACCTTACCCTCGCCAACAGCATCCTGCCGATCTCCGGCGCACCTACGAACTCCTGGTGCAGGTTGTTGAGGACGTTGTTCGCCGTCAGCGAAACCTGCGTGTCCGGCTGGAAGGGGAGCCGGTATCCGATCAGGACATCCAGAATGCTGTATCCGTCCACATCACCCCTGTACACGCCGGAGTTCATCGGAAAGGCCGTGGTCATCCGCAGCCGTCCGCCGAAGGAGAAACCTGCGGCCCGGTCGTCGAACGTAAACCCCACCGATCCCTTGTGATTGGGGGCATTGAGCGCGATGTCGTCCGAACTGGTGCACAGTCCATCTTCGTTGAAATCGAAGCATTCGTCGCTCTGGAAGGAGTAGTTCGCGTTGATCCGCAGTCGGTCCGATGCGAGAATCTGCGCCGCAAGGTCCGCCCCCCAGAAATCCACTTCGCCGAAGTTCCGATACGTGACGATGAGGTCAGCGGACTCCGACTGATCCGGCACGACGGTGCCCAGCGGCGCTGAAGCAAGAAGCTCGGCGATTCCCAGAGCACTCTCCCGGGTAATGCGGCCCGCCCGGATAAGCGGGGTCAGGCGATGGACGATGAACGCCCCGGTGCTGGCGGGATCGAGGAACACGTTCGGCGTGATGATCTGCAGCGGGCCGATGAAGTTCTGCACCCGGCTGAAGTAGGCGTCCACGGACAGGAGCACCCTGTTCCTGATCAGGCCCTTGTAGCCGACCTCGTAGGTGTTGTTGATGGTCGGGGCGAGTTCGGTCGTGTTCCCCGGCGGCGAGTTGTTCAGCGGGAACCTCATGGAGGGATCGGAGGCCGACTGGTCCAGGAGGCGGAACACCGTCCCGAGCGCCGGATCCCCGTGGCGGGCCCCCGGGTCTTTCAGGAAATTGACGAGCGGAGCCGTCCGGGGATCGAGCGAGGGCAGCATCTGGAGGAGCGCCTCCCAGAGCAACGCGGCGTTTGCAGGGACAGGGCCGGCAACCACGGGCGAGCGCATGCAGTAGGACATGACGCCGCCCGGGCACCGAGCCCCGAAGGTGAAGCCACCCGGGGGCGCGCCGAGCGCGCGGATGTTGTAGCTGATGCCTCCGCCCACGGGGATCTGTCCGGCAATGATGTCCAGAAAGAGATTGGTGGTGGTCGGAGTCGCGAAGGCCCGATTGTAGGTGAGGCGGAAGTTGTGGTTGTCGGCCGGGCGGAGCACGAGGGCGGCGCGAGGGGAGATGTTCACGTCGGCAAGGCGGTTGTGGTCGTCCAAGCGGATTGCCGTGACGAGGTCCACCCGGTCGCCCAGAGACGTCTCCGAGTGCAGATACGTGCCGGCTTCGGAGACGATGTCGTCGTCCTCGTTCCGCCCGAAGATCGTACCCCCGGTGCGCGGCTCGGTCCTCTGCCAATCGACGCCGTAGATGAAGCTCTGCCAGGGTCCGACATCGAAGCTGTGTTGGAACTGGGCCGCCATGGTACGCGACTGGTCCACCACCGGGTTGCCGGTCCGCAGCAGGAATGTTCCCGTTTCAGCCGATCCCCCCGTCGCAGTGCTCCCGGAGTTCGTCTGGTTCAGGAACGCCTGCGCGAAGAGCCGACCCTTCGTCAGGCGGGTCTGGACGAAGTTGTAGCCCCAGTTTTTCACCTGGCTGCCACCGATCCGCGTCATTGAGATGCCGCTGCCGATCTTGCTGGTTCCGGTGTTCAGGATGAACGCGCCGTCATCGCCAAAGCGCACGTCGAACCGGGCATCGGCACTGTATCGCGACGTTTCATACTCGCGAGAGACAATCTCGAACGGATCGTCATACTCCCAGTCGGTCCCTTGCTGGTACTGTCCCGAGATCTTGACGCCGAAGTTCTCGGAAGCAGCATGGGCGGAGCGGAACTGACCGTGGAAGACCGAACGTTCACCTCCCGCCAGTGAAATGGTGGAGCCCTGCTTGTCGAGTGGCGACGAAGTGATGATATGCATCACGCCGTTCGATGCGTTCGGGCCGTAGAGCGCGGCTCCCGGGCCCAGTGAGACCTCGATTCGCTCGATGTCCAGATCTGTCGTCGGGAACAGGCTGTACGCATTGAACCGAAGCGAAGGAATGCGTGCATAGCGGTTGTCGATGATCGTCAGGAGCGCGCCGGAGGACACGTTGTTGAACCCGCGCGCCACAACCGCTGTCCGACTCAGTCCGGTCTGGGCCGCGTCGATCCCGGGCAGCGTGCGCACGTGTTCCGCTACGGTAACCGCCGCCGTTCGGGCCACGTCGCTGGACGAAACGGTGGAAATCGACGCCGGCGCGTCGAGTGCCTTCTCCTGACGGCGCGACGCCGTGACGACGAGGGGATTGAGGAGCAGCGCCTGCGAGCGCAGCGACACGGAAACTTCCGCAGTGCCGCCGGCGACCACCTCGACACCATCGACCCGCGTGGTTTCGTATCCGATCAGCGTGACCACGAGTGTGTGTGACCCGGGAGCCACGCCAAGGCTGAAACGTCCTGCCTGGTTGGTCCCGATCGGCCCCGCCGCCCCAAGCGCCTCGACCGCCGCATCGGCAAGGGCCGCTCCCGTTTCGGCGTCCGTGACCCGGCCCGTGATCGTCCCCTGTTGGGCCTGGGTGCCTGCCGGAATGACACTCGCTCCAGCGAACGCAAACGCGGAAACGACAAAAACGAGACCTTCGAGCCGTGATGGGGTTGTCATGCGAATCCATCCTCGTGTCGTACGCCGCATGCGGTGGGATCCGCAGGTACCTTGTTGCTTTGGCTCCCACAAAGGTGCCGTTTTTGGCCAGCTGTCAATACAGGAAGGTAAGGGCCGACACCGCTGACGGCGAACTCCGTGCGCGATGCTGGCGGCAGATGGGTGGAGCGAAGTTTGTGGTTATTCACGCAAGCGGTTAGGATGGCTGTCCGACCCCTTCACGACACAATGGTCGAGAGATGCCAAGCGATTCTGTTGACGGAAATGTTCGATCGAGGTGGCGTGGGTACGCGCAACTGCTCCTCATCGCGGTTCTGGTCGTAGTCGCCCTGCGTCTGGCCCGGGCGCCTGCCCGAGTCGAAGTCGAAGTGGGTTCCAGTGCCGCGGTCGAATCCGGGACGCCCACGGTCAGAACATTCGACCCGGTCGTGACCGAAGTGTCGATGACCGTGGAACTGACCGGCACGGTCACACTCGCGGACCGCGTCTCGGTGATGGCCGAAGTGGGAGGCCGCGTGACCTGGGTGTCTCCGGAGTTCACCAACGGGGGAAGGCTCGCGGCGGACGAGCCCTTCGTGAGGATTGACACGGCCAGGTATTCGCTCGAGGTACAAGCCGCGCAAAACGCGGTTGCGGAGGCCGAGGCACGACTGTCGACACAGCCGGGGCCCGTATCCGCAGCCGCGCTCGAGAGCGCTCGAACCGCGCTGCGCCTGGCCGAGCTCGCGCTCAGCCGCACGGAAATCTCCTTGCCCTACGAGGCTCGCGTGATCAGCGCGGATGTGAGCGTGGGTGAGTTGGTCGGCCCGCCGGAGCTTGTCGGCACCCAAGCGATTCTGGGCATCGTCTACAGCACCGAAGCACTGGAGGTCAATGCACCGATCGAAGTGGCCGACCTGGCCTATCTGGCCCCGGCAGTCGGCCGCTCCGCCCGGGTATCTACGGTGTCGGGCGTTCATGCCGCGAGGATTGTCCGTGTCTCATCCGTGCTTGCGCCGAGGACGCGTCTGTCGACGATCTTCCTGCGGTTCCCGGCCGCTCGGCGCGCCAGCTCGCTGCCTCTGCCGAACACCTTCGCCGAAGTTGAGATCGAGGGCCCCCCACACCGAAACGTCTATCTGCTACCGGAATCGGTTCTGCAGCAGGACGACGCCGTGTGGGTCGTCGAAAATGGCGCCCTGCGCCGGGTTGTCCCCAAGGCGATCGGGTGGACCAGCGAGGGTCTGGTGGTCGAGGCATTTGACGCGGCCGACGGCATCGTCATCGGCGCCCTGCCTGGAGCACGGGAAGGACTGGCGGTCGAGTTGGCGGGCGCAGGGTCCTAGGGCCGCACACCTGTCGAGGACAAGAGGAACCCGATAGTCACTGTGAAGAACGGGCTGATCGCATACTTCGCCGGGAATCCGGTCGCCGCGAACCTCCTTATGGTGTTCTTCATCGTCGGCGGGCTGATCGCGGGCTCCAACCTCCCTGTCCAGAACTTTCCGGAGATCGACCTCCGCAGCGTCACCGTCTCTGTAAGATCGCCCGGTTCCTCGCCCAGGGAGGTTCGGGAGGACATCGTACGGCGGCTCGAGGAAAACGTCGTCGGTCTGCCGGGGGTCGAGCGTGTCGTTGCAACGGCCTATGAAGGGCTTGCCCTGGTCACGGTCGAACTGGCCACCTTTGCGGACGCCCCCGCCGTCCTGGACGACGTCAAGAATGCAGTGGACCGCATCGAGAATTTTCCGCCGGTTTCCGCGGAACAGCCCGAGATCGAATACAGTCGGGTAGAGCTCGAGGTGCTGACGCTCTCCGTCTCGTCCGCATCGGCCACCGAGAACGAATTGCGGCTGGCCGCCCAGGCGTTGCGGGAAGGGCTGCTCGAGCTGCCGTCCGTTTCCCAGGTGACGCTCCTCGGCACGCGGGATCGCGAGATTTCAATCGAGCTGAGCGAGGTGGAGCTGCGCCGCAACGGACTCTCCATCAACCAGATCACGGATGCGATTCGGCGCGCCTCCCTGAATTTGACCTTCGGCGAACTGCGTACGGACGCCGGAGGCCTCGTGCTGCACACCGTCTCAAAGCGGCAGTTCGGCGAGGAGTTCGAGGACATTCCGGTAATCACGCGGCTCGACGGCTCGATTCTCACGGTGGGCGAGGTTGCGGAGATTCGTGACGGGTTCGTGGATGAAGACATCGTCACCCGGGTTGATGGAGACCCCGCCATACTGGTTCGCGTCGACGCGACCGGGCAGCAGTCGATCATGACCATGGGCGAGGACATCAGAAGCTGGCTTGCGAGCTACCAACCTCCTCCGAACGTCGAGATCGGCATCTGGAGCGACCGGGCGGGCGATGCCGTCGACACGATATCGTCGATCGTCGGAAACGCAGTGGTGGGCACGATACTGGTCCTGCTGTGCCTTGTCGTGTTCTTTGACCTTCGAGTGGCCACCTGGGTCACCCTGGGCATTCCCCTGTCCTTTGTGGGTTCCCTGATCTTCTTCGGAATGAGTGGCCTCACGCTCAATCTGGGAACGATCTTCGCCTTCTTCCTCATGGTGGGCATCGTCGTGGACGACGCGGTGGTCGTCGGCGACAGCATCGCGGCCGAACGAGAGGGCGGGAAGGAACCACTTGAGGCCGCGGTGTCGGGCGCACGCGCCATGGTGGGGCCCATCACGATCGGCGCGGTAACCACAATGCTCGCCTTCATCCCGCTTCTCTTCATCACACCCCCTCGACTCCAGATCGTCAACGTGTTTCCGTATGTGGCGTTCTTTGTACTGACGGTCTCGCTGATCGAGGCATTCTTCATATTGCCTGCCCACCTGTCCCACCCGGGGCGCTGGAGCCGGCCGCCGCTGTCAGACCTTCAGCATCGGGCACACGTTCGCTTGCAGTCGCTTCGCGACATGGTCGTAGTGCCCGCGGTCTCCTGGTCCATTCGCCACCTCTGGTTTGCGCCCGTCCTGGGAACCCTGCTCGTCTTGTTCGCACTCGTGCTGCTCCGAGCCGACGTCGTGCGCATCGTCTACTTCGACGAAGTGCTGAATGCCTCCGAGAACATTCAGGCCGATCTCACGCTGCCCGTGGGCACGCCGTTCGAAGTGACGCTCGCCGCGGCGGAGCGATTCTCCGACGCGGCACTGGCGGTGAATGATCAGAGCGAAGGAACGTCGGTCGAGGCGGTCAGCATCATGGCCGGCAACGTCCTCTCGCGGCGAACAGCCGAACCTGGTCCCAACAGAAGCCACCTGGCATCCGTAGTGGTCCATCTGAATGAGCGGCCGATCCGGCGCACGTCGATACTGGGGGTCACGCGTCAATGGCGTGAGAACATCGGTGATGTGTCGTACCTGCAAAGCGTGGCCTACTACACGCAGCGCACGCAGTCCGAGTCGGGTGTGGCCTACGCCCTGAAGCACGACGACCTGGACAGCCTGCGAGCCGCCACGAACGAGCTGACCGCATCGATGGCATCCATGCCGGGGATGTACGGAATCTCCGACAATCTGGTGCTGGGCAAGCGCCAATTCGAAATCGAACTGACTCCCGCGGGAAAGGCGGCGGGGTTGACGCCCGCGGGGATAGGGGTACAGCTCCGTGCCAGTTTCCACGGAGCGGAGGTCCAGCGCATTCAGCGCGGCCACGATGAGATCAGGGTGATGGTGAGATACCCCAGGGAACGGCGCCAGAGCATGCGCGAGCTTGAGAGCGAACGGATCCATCGGCCGGGCACCGGGGAGAATCGCGCCAGCCCGACCCCCCCGGCATCCGGAGGAGAGGTCCCTCTCTCAACGGTGGCCGATCTGAGCGAGCGGCGCGAACTGGTTGCACTGGTCAGCATCGACGGCCAGCAGACCGCCCTCGTGAGCGCCGAAGCCGACCCTGCACTGCTGACGCCCCTTCAGGCCAGGCGCGAAATAAGCGAGAGCTTCGTTCCGGAGCTGCTCGAGAGATACCGGAATCTCCGAATCGAACCCCACGGCAGCGCCCGCACCGAGGGTAACCTGCTTCGGACCCTGGCCGTGCTGATTCCCCTGCTGCTCATCGCAATGTATGTCCTGATCGCTGCCTTCCTCCGCAGCTACTGGAAACCCGTGATCGCCGTAGTCGGTATTCCGATCGCGTTTTCGGGAGCGGTCGTGAGTCACTGGATCCTGGGATGGGACTTCAGCGCCATGTCGCTGTTTGGGGTGATCGGAGTAGCGGGCGTCATCGTAAACGACGCGCTCGTGCTGATGGATCGCTACAACGTGCTGCGTCGAGAGAGCAGTATGATCCCGGCGATCGCCGCCGCATCCGCCGCAACCCGCCATCGTTTCCGGGCCGTGTTTCTGACCAGCCTGACGACGATCCTGGCGCTCGCACCACTGCTCTACGTGCGGAGCGAGGAACTGATGATTCTCGTGCCATTCGTTGTGAGCATGCTCGGCGGATTGGTATTCTCCGGCTTTTTCATACTCTACCTGCTGCCGTCGCTGGTCATGATTGCAGAGGCCAGGGCGGAATAGGCGACCCGTTCGGCGCGGCCCCCCATACTCGTGCAATTCACATGGGCTCTCAGCGCCGGATCGTATCTCCGGGCAGCGCGGGCGCATGGACCGGGTCGCGCCTCACGCGGGTCGCCTGTTCGAACGCATACCCCAGCGCCAACAGCCGCGCCTCGCTGAACTCGCGCCCCAGGAACGAAATGCCGACCGGGAGGCGGTCGCCCGTGTAGCCGGCTGGCACGATCAGGTCGGGGAGGCCGCTCAAGTTGGCGAGATTGGTGGCGGAGGGCGCCGGGTTGGGCGCCGACGAGCCGCGGTAGACGCCCGCGGGACCGGGCCGCGTAGGCGAGGTGGGGTAGACGATCGCGTCCAGGTCGCTGTCGTCCAGCACACCGACCAGAAGGTCGCGCACCAGCGGCAGACCGTGGTCGCGCATGGCCGCGTACTCGGAGTCGTCGAGGGACCCGCCATCGAGTTCCTGCTCGAAGAAGCTCCAGCGGGTGGGATTGGGCCTGCCGCCGTCGGGGAGCGGAGCGAGGATCTTCTTCGCACGCTCGACCATCTCCTCCAGGGTGCGTGGATAGCCCGGCGACAGCGTGGCCAGGTATTCCTCCATCTGCACCGGGAACTCGCGGAAGCGGATGGTCTGGTAGAACTCGGCCTTCGCGTCGAGAAGCCACGGCGGATAGCGCACGTCGACCACCGTCGCGCCGGCCTCGCGCATGGCGTCGAGCGCGGCCTCCACGATCCAGTCGACCTCGGTGTCGTAGCCGAGGAAGTCGCGCGCGATGCCGATCCGGGCACCGGCGAGGGCACCGTCGTCGAGGGCCCGGACGTAGTCGGTCTGGTAGCGCCCGGTACTGGCAGCGGTCGCCGGGTCGGCGGAATCGATGCCTACCATCGCGCTCAGCATGGCAGCCAGGTCGTAGACATGCCGGGCCATCGGTCCCGCGGTGTCGAAGGAAAGGGCGAGGGGCACGATCCCGTCCCGGCTCACCAGCCCCAGCGTGGGCTTGAGCCCCGCAATGCCGTTCGAGGTGGAGGGCCCCCGGACCGAGCCACCCGTGTCGGTACCGATGCCGAGCTGTGCGTACGAGGCCGCGATGGCCACCCCGGTGCCCCCGGAAGACCCCGACGGCGTACGGTCGAGGTTGTGCGGGTTGCGCATCGGGCCATCGATCGAACTCATCTGCACGCCCGAAGCGAGCTCGCTCATGTTCGCCTTGCCGAGTATGATCGCACCCGCTTCGCGCAGCTTCCGCACGATGAAGGCGTCGTCGGGCGGGACCGAACCACGGAGCAGGATCGAGCCCGCGGTCGTCGGCATGTCGTGCGTGTCGACGTTGTCCTTGAGGATGACCGGGATTCCGTGCAGGGCCGAGCGCGGCCCGCTGCTCCGGCGCTCGGCGTCGAGGGCGCGCGCGGTTTCCAGTGCGCGTGGGTTGAGGGCGATCATCGCGTTCAGGCGCGGCCCCTGATCGTCGTACGCCCGTATGCGCGCCAGGAAGAGCGAGACCAGCCGCTCGGAGCTGAGCGATCCTGACGCAAAGGCGGCGTTGAGGTCGGCGATCGTGGCCTCGGAAAGCGGGATCGACTGGCCGAAAGCAGCCTCGCCGATATCCGGCGCCGCCGGGGCCGCCAGACCGATCACCGCAACGGCCGTGGCGAGGCGGAGTGCGCCACCTATCCGCCGCAAGTCTTGCCCCCCTCGTGGTCGGGAATCGAACTCAGCCACGCCTGGAAAGCCGCATCGGCGGGCGCGCAGAGGTCGACGCTGTCCAGGATGGGCTTCCAGTGGAAGTACTCGAGATCGAGGTTCATCCACTCGCGCGGGATTTCGCCCTCCATCCAATTGTGGCTGATGTCCAGCCACTTGAGATTCTTGAGCTCGCCCAGCTGCACCGGAAGTTTGCCATGCAGATAGGCATCTCTCAGGTCCAGTCGCTCCAGGCTCTCCAGATTCGCGAACTCACTCGGAAGACGCGCGTCACGCCCGAAGAAGCTGGTCTCGCTGAGGTCCATCCGCTTCAGCTTCTTCAGGTTGCCGAGCTCGGGCGGAATCGTGCCGCGCGCGAAGAACAGGCTGTTGCTGAGGTCCAGCCATTCGAGATTCGCCAGGTCGCCGAGCTCGCGCGGGATCATGCCTTCCATGCTGTTCTCGCTGAAGTCCAGCCGGACCAGACGCTTCAGTCCGCCGAGTTCGCCCGGAATCTCGTTCTGCAGCCAATTGTCCGGCAGGTCCAGCGCAGTAACGCGGTCACGCTCGTCGGCCTTGACGCCGTACCAGTCGTCGAGCGGTGCGTCGGTCAGCCAGCCACCGCTGTTGGTCCAGCTCGCGCCGCTCGTGTTGATGAAGAGCGTGCGCAGGATCTCCCGGTCCATCGATGGCTCTTCGACCGTCACCATCACGGCCTGACTCGCGGAGAGGTCACCGGGGTCGGTGGCGGTCGCGGTCACGGTCGCGTCGCCCGGCGCCGCCCCGGCGATGGTCATGATGCTGCCCGCAACCCGCACGGTGGCCACGGTGACGCTGGACGACGAGGCCGAATAGATCAGCGCGTCCCCGTCGGGATCGCCAAAGTAGTCCGCAAGGTTGACGGAGACTTCGCCACCGGCCTCGATGATCCGGGGAGGGATTGTTCCGGTAACTGTCGGAGCCTCGTTGGGCCGCTGCACCGTCACGGAGACGTTCTGCGTCGCGGTGAGTCCCCCGGGGTCGCTGGCCGTGACGGTCACCGCCGCGGAACCCTCGGACACTCCCGCGATCGTCAGGGTCGTGCCCGAAACCGTCGGCGACGCGACCGCGGGGCTGGACGTTGCGGCCGCGTAGGTCAGCGCGTCGCCGTCCGGATCACTGAAGTAGGAGGTAACATCGAGGGACACGATCTCCCCAGCCGTGACCGTTTGCGCCGGGATCGTGCCCACGGGCGTCGGGGCCCGGTTGTCGTCGGACGGTGCCGTACCGCCGCCGTCGCCGCCGCAGGCGACCATCCACCCGACCCACAGCAGGACCGGGCCGAATCTCGTCGCCCTATCCACCCGACGCACAGGTCCGGTGGCCCTTCTGGTCGGGAATCGCGTTGAGCCACGCCTGGAACTCGTCGTCGGCGGGAGCACAGAGCTGCTGCGTCGCGACCCAGTGAAACCTGTCAAGCTTGAGATTCAGGAATTCACGCGGGATCGACCCTTCGAACACATTGTAGCTGATGTCGAGGCGCTTGAGGTTTGTCAGATTGCCGAGCTGGGGAGGGAGTCTGCCCGTGAGTCCGACGTGGCTAAGGTTCAGGGTTTCCAGACTCTCCATGTTCCCCCATTCCGACGGAATCGTCGGATCGTCGGTCAACCACCAGTTGATCTCGCTGAGGTCGAGGTGTTTCAGCTTTTTCAGCTTCCCCATCTCGGGAGGAAGCGTGCCGCGCGCGAAGAAGAGGGTTTCACTGAGGTCCAGCCACTCCAGGTTCTCAAGATCGCCCAGTTCTCGTGGAATCATGCCTTCCAGGAACGAGTTCTCGTTGAGATCCAGACGCACAAGCTTCTTCAGGCCGCCGAGTTCCCGCGGAATCGCATTTCTCAGGTAGTTGTCGGGCAGCTCCAGGTGCGTGACCCGGTCGCGATCGTCCGTTGTGACTCCATACCAGGCGCCGAGCGTCCCCTCGCTCAGCCAGTTGGTGTTGTTTCTCCAGCCCGCGCCGTCCGTTCCAATGTAGAAGGCGGTCAGAATCTCCCGGTCCATGGACGCTTCTTCCACGGTGACCGTGATCGCCTGTTCCGCGGACAGGTCGCCCGGATCGGTGGCCGTAGCGGTTATCGTCGCGTCCCCGGGCGCCACGCCGGTAATGGTCAGGAGGCTGCCCGAAATCTGCGTGGTAGCCACGTCCGTGTTGGACGACGAAGCCGCAAAGGTCAGCGCGTCCCCGTCCGGGTCGGCGAAGTACTCCGCGAGGTTGAAGGAGACCTCCTCTTCGGCCTCGACGACCTGGGCGGGGATCGAGCCGGCGGGCATCGGCGGCGCGTTCGGCCGCTCCACCGTGACCGAGGCGTTCTGTGTCGCCGTGAGACCTCCCGGGTCACGCGCCGTCACCGTCACCGTCGCCGCGCCGTCGGACACTCCCGCGATCGTCAACGTGCTGCCGGAAACCGTCGGCGACGCGATTGCGGGGCTGGAAGTCGACGCCGCATAGCTCAGCGCGTCACCGTCGGGGTCGCTGAAGTACGATGCCACATCGAGGGAGACGACCTCGCCGGCCGTTACGGTCTGGGCCGGGATCGAGCCCACCGCTACCGGCGCCTGGTTGCTATCGGTCGGCTCGGTGCCGCTGTCACCGCCGCTGCAGGCAGCGGCCACGCACACGACCAACAACGGCGGAAGCCGGAGGACAATTGCGCGACCATTCACAGGGTGCTGCAAATCGCGTCTCCTTGGTCATTCAAAGTGTAGCTGGACATTAGTCACGACTCTCCGCGACCAACAAGGGAAACGGTCTTCAGCGGTTCCGGTCCGCAACGCGACACCCGCCGGACACGTGCGATCCGCGGCCTATCCCATTCGATCGAAGAAAACCGCGCCTGCCAGTCTGCGAAACGTCCCCCACGTCACCAGTCCGGTGTCCAGAGCCCTGCCCACGGGCAGGTGGTCGTAGCTCCAGCGGGCGGCGTGCTTCCACCTCCCCCTGGCATATGCTCCGCGTATGACCTCGCCCGGGTGCGGCCCGCCTCTCTCGAGATAGTCCGTGATGGCGTCGCCGGCGAGCCTGCCGAACCGGTAGGCGTTGTGAATGCCGCCGGCGGTCAGCGGGGACACCATGCCGGCCGAATCTCCGATCAGCACCACGTCTTCACCATGGATGTTCCGCAGCAGTCCACCGATCGGGATCACTCCGCCACGCTTTTCCAGCACACGCTTTCCCGACAACCCGAACAGCGAATCGATTCTGCGGATGAAGCCCGGCATGTCGGCGCGGCGGTGGCGATGGACGGCGAGGCCAACCTGGGTCGCGGCCACTCCCGGCACCACCCACCCGATGTACCCGGGTGCATACTTCGAATCGATGAAGCAATGCAGGCAGTCCCCGGTGGTGCTCAACGGCTCGAACTCCCATTCCACTCCCTTGAGCAGCCGGCGGTTGCAGTCAAGCCCGAAGCTCTCGGCTACACGCGAACGGGCACCGTCCGCCCCGACCAGGAAACGGCAGTCGACTCCGGAGTCCTTGAGCGAAAGCCCGTTTTCCGTACGCCGGTCGCCCGGGGACCCCACCCCCCGGAACCTCTCTCCGAACCGGACCTCGGCACCGGAGCGCCGGGTCTCATCGACCAGATGCCGCATCAACCGCGCCGTATCCGTCGCCATGAAGAAGTAGCGGTCGCCGTTGAGTTCGACGAAGCGGTGGCTGGGCGTGTAGACTCTCACACGGTTGATCCGGCGCACCAGGGCGCTGGGAGCGGCCCACTCCTCCCACGCTTCCCGGACCAGGATCCCCGTCGTGTGGATCCGCTCGCCAGGCTCCGTCTTGCGCTCGAGGACCACAACGGAGAGCCCGCGCTGCGCTGCCCGGCGGGCGCACGCGAGCCCGGCGAACCCGGCACCGATGACGGCGATGTCGTAGTTTGCGGTCATAGGTCGATCAGCCACGCTCGCCCAGCCCCTTTGTCAGGACTGCCAGCATGACCACGCTCCAAGGCCTTCGCATTCCTCCACGCCTGCTTCCCGTCACGGTACCGCTCTTCGTTGCGACCGCGCTGTCCGCGCAGAACCCGAACCCGCCGGGCGAGCGCCTTGATCCCGAACCCGGCTACATCCTGCCGCCCGACCCTGTCGCCGGCCTGTTCGCCACGGATCCCAATTTCGCCACCCTGAATCATATCAGCCCGGACGGCGACCGCTTCGTCATCCCGCTCTCCACCGAGCTTTCCACTCTGGAGGAAGTCGGAGAGGAGACCCTCCGACTCGGGATGCTCGAGATCCGCCCCCGCACCGACCGGCCGTGGCACCTCGACATCTACGGCCTGTACGGTCTCCGCTTCTATTCGCTCTCCACGCGCTCGTTCACCGATGTCGATCTTCCAGACGGCATCTACATCAGCGACCTCATGTGGTCGCCGGACGGGTCGCAGCTTGCCTTCCTGGCGCACCTCCAAGACGCCACGCAGGTCTGGATCGCTTCGCCCCGCGACGGCTCGGTCCGCCCGGCTGGCGACACCCACGTCATCACGACGATCGGCACCTCGTCACGCGGCCAGGGCACCGAGTCCTCGCGCATGCTACAGTGGACGCCGTCGGGTTCGATCATCACGCTGGCCGCACCGTCCGACCGCCGATCCCCGCCCCCGCCGCCCGCCGTGCCCGGGGGTCCGACCATCCGGCACACCCGCGCAGAGGCTACGCCCAATCGCACCATGCCCTTCCTGCTGCGGGACGACCACGAAGCAGACCTGTTCGAGCACTACACGCGCAGCCAGATCGTGGAGCTGGTCCCTGGACAGCCCGCCCGTCCGATCGGCGAGGTGGGGATGTACGAGGCCATCTCGCTGAGCCCGGATGGACGTCACCTCATTGCCACACGGATCGACCGTCCCTTCACCTTCATCAACAGCTACACCGGGTTTCCGCGCGTGACCGAGGTGCTGGATGTCGCGACGGGCGAGGTGGTGGCAACACTGGAGGAGCGAGAGCTGCGTGAAGGCCGGGGCGGCGGGTCGCAGGATGGCCCGCGCGACTGGCGCTGGCGTCCCGACGGCAGCGGGATCTCCTACCTCCACCGCGTCGCTGCGGGCGACGACGAGGCCGCCGGTGATGACGAGGCCCAGGGCGCGGAGGGGCCCCGCGCGGACCGCATCATGCTCCTTTCCACACCCTTCGGGGACGGGGATGCAACCGAAGTCGCACGAAGCGAGCACCGCATCACCTCGGTCGCCTACTCGCTCGACGGGCGTCACGCTTTCGCGTCGGTCAGCCACGAGGGCGACGAGGCGATCGTCCACTACGCGCTGGATCCGGAAGGCAACCGGCCTGCGCCAGCCGAGGGCCGCAGGCTGGTGCCGTTCCATGACCCGGGCGACGCCCTGGCACATCCCGGCGACCTGCTGACCGCCCGCACCGGCAACGGGATCGAGCATGCCTGGATGTCATCGGCCGGAGAGAGCGCGTATCTGCGCGGCGACGGTTGGAGAGAGGACTTGCGGCCGCAGCCCTTCGTGGACCGCCTGTCAATCGCCGACGGCACCACGGAGCGGCTTTTCGAAGGCTCGCGCGACACCTTCGACCAGCCGCTGGTGCCGCTCGATCCGGATCTGGAGCGCATGATCGTCAGCCGCGAGGGGAAGAACCTGTTCCCTGACAGCCACCTGTGGACGCGG
The DNA here is from genome assembly GCA_028874905.1 of Gemmatimonadota bacterium. GTDB lineage: Bacteria > Gemmatimonadota > Gemmatimonadetes > Longimicrobiales > Gaopeijiaceae > Bin94. Next base: position 6,894 of record JAPPGZ010000097.1, on the reverse strand, counting down.
GGCGCAGGCGGCGCAGACACCGGCGGGTCGATGGAGAACCTGACCCGCAACGTCGATCCGTTCCCGCAACTGACGGCCGCTCGCCGCATCGACTTCGATTTCACCCGCCGCGACGGCCTCGAGATTCAGGGACGGGTTTCGCTTCCGGTCGACTACGTGGAGGGGACGAAGGTGCCCGCCATCTTCTGGACCTATCCGCGCGAGTACCGGAGCGAGGATGACTTCGCCAACGCCACCATTCGCGCGCGCAACCACAACGCGCACACACGCCTTACGTGGCTGCGCTGGTCCGACACCTGGCTCACCCAGGGATACGCGCTGGTGTATCCGGACATCCCGATCGTCGGTGAGAACTACAACGACTACTATATCTCCAACATGGTCGACGGGATGTACGCGGCGATCCGCGCCGTCGACGGCCTGGGCGTGATCGACATGGACCGGATCGGGCATGGAGGCCACAGCTACGGCGCCTTTGCGACCGCCAACTTCCTCGCGCACACGCCGTTCTTCAAGGCCGGGATCGCCGGCAACGGCGCCTACAACCGGTCGCTTACGCCGATGGGATTCCAGGCCGAACCGCGCGACATCTGGGAGGCGCCGCACATCTACATGGAGATGTCGCCGTTCTACAAGGCCGACCAGATCAACACCCCGCTACTGCTTTACCACGGCGCCGACGACAACAACTCGGGCACGTACCCCATCCAGTCGCAGCGGTTGATCCAGGCGCTGACCGGGCTCGGCAAGACGGCGGTGCTGTACGAGTACCCCTTCGAGTCGCACACGCCCCGCGCGATCGAGAGCAACCTCGACATGTGGGCCCGCTGGATCGAGTGGTTCGACCGGTTCGTGAAGGGGCGCGGCGACGACCCGGCTACGGTTTCCGGGATGTAGCCGGCGCGGAGGGCGCTCGCGGCCTCAGCAGTCCGTGGGCAAAGCCGCCCGAGCACCGAGAGCGGCGAGGCGCCGGGCCGGCAAGGCGCGACGAAGGGCCAGTAGCAGCGCTATTCTGCGGAAATTTCGTAAGATGTATATATTGCAATGGTTTATGTCATTTGATGTAGCGCTCATCCCCTTTTTTCACCCCCATTCCCAAACGGGATTCCGTTCGACGTTGGCGGAAGTTGCCGGACCCCGGACCTCGCGCACCTGCGCACGCCGTTGTGGATCCATGAGCGCCAGAGGAACCGTCGACCCCGAGCGACGCCAGCGGCTCCTTACGTTACCTCCGTCTCGCTTCGCACCGAAGATCACGGGCGGTTGTGCCTAGGATCGACTACGTGGATAGCGCATTTCTCGACGGCCTGACGGCATCGAGCTTCGGATACCTCGACCCATTGGATTTCTGTCTCTTCAACGCTCTCGAAGGCACGGTCCAGCGTGTCACGAAACAACAAAGAACTCCAATCCGCCTTGGCGATTCCCAATTCTTCACAAGCAATCCGCACCGCGAGTTCACACGCTCCGCCCTTGGGCCTGCCACCACGCCGAAACTTCTCCCTCGTTTCCCTCTTGGCTGGTACGTGCTGCCCGATCCGGCCACGTAAACCCCGTGGTCCCCCACCCGACTCTCCAACATAGAGCGCCGCGCCATCAGGAGCACGGAACATGTAGACGCCGAATCTCGGGGGAGCGGTCCTGCGGGCAATCGAAAACGGAACCGGTGTCATTGCCAGCAATCGCCCGATGTGTGAGCGGACGCCGAGAAGGCGCGGAGGGGTCGTCACGCGAACCGCAGCCTTCGAGCGCACGGTTCCCCGGTGTAGGGGCGGATGATCGTGCCACGCACGAGGTCTACCATTACGAGCCTTGCGGGGGAGCTCCCATAGGATCCCTGCTTCACGCCGCCTCCGATCCAGTGCCAATGTCGGTGGAGTGCGGCCACGCCTTGACGAATAACTTGTGGAGGCGCATCGCCCTTGCTCGGATCGCTTCTTCGTCCCACGCGCGGTCTTGGGAGTGGTCCAAGAGATCCTTGTTTAGGAACAGCGTACTGTGCCCCGCCAGCCCCTTCCGCTTGCTTGGCCAAGGTCCGTTTGATAGCGCAGAGTTCAACGGCTGGTTGACGAGCGTTAGGTTCCCGAGCGAGTCAAGCAGCCGATCCCTTCTCTCCTCCGGGCTCTCCGGACCAAGCCCAGTCTCCGGCCCCGGCCACGCCCCCCGCCAGCTCCGCGGCATGATGTGCTCAATCGTCAACTCGGGGGGAACCCCCATTCCCTCGGATTTGGTGGTCCGCAACTCCTCCTCGACGCCCTCAAGGACCATTCTCAGCCGTCCGCGCGTCAGCAGCCGGTAAAGGGGCTTAGTGGATATGGCATCCAACACCCACTTGTCATTGGGCCAGATCGTGCTATACGCTTCCCGCTCGCCGAGGAATCCGATGACGGTGTCGCCCGCTTTCGCCGACCCTGTGTGCTCCAGCCGCTTCACGAGGTCAACGAACATCCTGTTGTAGCCTCGGGTGGTCATACGACACACCATTCGCCGCACCAAGTAGCTTTCCAGTGCCTTGATGGCCCTGAACACTTGGCCCGGCTCCGCTTCGGACGAAAGCAACCACAGCAGAACGGGCGTCACGACCGCCGCTTGCATAACCTTCCACCGAGGAGCGAACGCCGCCCACACCCCGCCCAGTTCCTCAGTTTCGAGGCGGCGATATGCCGAGCCGACGTTTGCGATGTCCGCCGCGATATCGCCAATCGCGCCATGTTCACCCCGTTCGTAGTGCCGTCGGAACGCCACGAACATGTCGGACACTCCAACTTCCTGGAGTGTCCTCATCGCCAGCCAGTAGTTCAGGAACACGTCGATGCGAGGGCGGTACAATCGTCCTTGACGGATGTCCTGATCCCACCATGCGCCCTCGAATGGCCAAGGCACTCCGGCCCCGTCACCGGTCTTTTCCGCCTCGTGCAGGATCATGTTCTTCATCAGGTCAGACTGTCGAAGCGGCGTGCCTCGGGCGTTCAGCGTCTCGAAGATGATGTGGGGGTTGTCCGATGAGCGGAGGTCGATGACGACCAATTCCAACTGCTGCGACAGGGCCTTCTCCAGCGCCTCGGCCCGTTCGTTGGCATCCTCGTTCGGCCCTTCGTCTTCGCCGACCCACTGTTCTATCTGATCCCTGAAGAACTCGTGAGCCTTTACGATTCGCGACTCGCTCCATCCGCCTCCCGACAGGCCGTTGACCATCGCGTGCCGAAACGCCTCTTGGTCAGCATCGGTGGGCCACACCTTGAACGCGTTATCCGCGCAGCCGCCTTGGTATTTGGGTTGATTCAAGACCAGATCTTCGAGGCGCGCGGCGGGACCGTCGATCCCCATTCGTTCAAGGACTTCCTGCGCGGCGTCCAAGAGCAGTTGGAGAGTGGTCAAGCGCTGCTGCCCGTCCACCACGATTCGTCGTGCGAGCGAGCCGGAGACGTTGGCAATCTGCTGCAGAACCACCGCGCCCATGAAATGGGGTTGAGGTGGCGGCGAGCCTTCACGCTGTGCCGCGAGAATGCGTTCGGCCGTGTGCTGAACGTCGTCCCAGAGTGGCACCCACTGCTTGTCACGGGTCCATACGTAGGGGCGCTGGAACCTCGGAATCTCGTATTGGGCCGGGTGAACGAAGAGACGGGTGAGGTCACGTAGCTTTACCTCCACGATCGCCAGACCTCTCCTGCGCCGGTGTCATATCGTCGAGCACTTCGGGGATGGTCAAGTGTCCGAACTGGACGGTCGGATATGGTGGGAAGGAGCATCTCTCTCTGGTGCGTGAAGGGAGCCGCGGCGCGCAGCGTTGACATGGTGGGAATGGCCTACGGATGGATCGTATTCGGTCCTTGCCGAAGCCGCAACGGCGAAGGGCTCCAGCGGGACCGCATCCGTGGGGATGCCACCTCCATCGTGAGGCTCCACCCCGAGCTTGCCCCGGTGGCTCCATCGACAACGTGCGCGCATGGTTCGGCTCGGACGGCCAACGCTGGCTCCTGACCCCGTCAGTGGTCATGAGCCAGCCGACCCCGTGTTGAACACGGAGGCTGGCGAGGGGGGCCGCACCCCCCTTCAGAACCCCCGGCTTTTTGCACTGCTGCGAGTATGGTCAGCGCGTGAGCAACTCACGAATCCCGTCACCGGAGTGTCCACGATTCGGGCTGCTTCGCGCTATTGTGGTCGGTTGCTGCCCATTTCGTACACCTCGACGACCTCGACATCGAACTCGTCGCGGCGCAGCACCGCGATTCTCCCGTGAGCCACGTCGAGCAACTCGACAGGCTGGCTCGTCACGGCGACCGTGTCTTCGAGCCACAAGGGGAACAGAACCGGGAGATTGACTGCCGCGACGGGCGTCCCGTCCGGCTCGATGATCGTCCACCGGCGCAACTCGTCGGCCAACTTGGGATAATCTCCGATCCAGATCCTGCCATCGGCATCGACCTTGACCGCTCCGTAGGCGGGATAGGAATCCCGGATCGTGGAGCGCTCCAACCGGCGTCGCCAACCCGCTCGATAGTCTTCGGGGAACATCGCGAGGAAGCGCTCGGTCCACTCCTCCTTCTCTTGGGCGGTGACCCTGCGTGGGAAATATCCGCCGCGTAAGCGAGTGACCGGGTCCATCCCCCGGTAGAGCGTCAGGTCGATAGAATCGTTGGTGCCCACGAGTGCGTGGCGTCCCCGGCCCGCGAAGAGTGCGGTCTGCGCGAATCCGACCGGAAGCCATTCGTCGGTGACGTAGCGCTCCTTGCCGGCCCATTCGCCCAGCGTGTCCACGATTTCCCCCAAGTCGCTGCTCAGGACCAGAAAGACCGGTCCCCGCTGCAACCCCGGAGGCAGGATCGGCCGCGTCTCCAGAGCCGCCAAGACCTCGCCGTTCTCGAAACGACTGAGAGGCACGGCCGCACCGAGTCCGGCTCCCTGATCCAGCCGTTGGATGCGAGTCACTTCCCCCCGCGCGTTCAGGAAGGTGAAACGCCGCAGACGACGGTCGAACACGAACGGAATGCCATCCGTGCCGACTCCGATCCGCTCGATCCATCTGTACTCCCCCGGCCCCTCCCCGTCACGACCCGAGCGCACCCGAATACTCCCGTCGCGATCAAGGAAAACCAGCTCGCGCGTACCGCCGTCCCCGATGACCAAGGCTGAATCCGGCAGGAAAACGGCTCCCGCGACCCGGTCGAGATGAAGGTCCGGCAGAGCAGCCGTCGAATGGATCAGGCGTAGTTCGACCAAGGGAAGATCCAGCGCGTGCACATCGGAGATCCGCACGATGTCCTCGTCGGCCGGATCGACGGCGACCGCGCCCGTGCTCACCGATTCGGTCGATCGATCCTCGCAGCCGAGGTGCATGGCGGAGACTGCGACGACGATGACGAGTCTCTCCGGCCACCCGGCTCGGTTCCTTCTCATGGCAGAGATGCCCTGACGACGTAGTGGACTCCGAACTCATCGACAACCCGTGCGTAGATGCTGCCGTGCTGGACCCAGATGGGGCCTGCCGCGTCGAACGCGAGGCGAACGGATCCCAAGTAGTCGCCGTCCTCCGAATACCGGTCGTAGAAGGCGGGCGCGTCCCTCGGCGTGACTCTCTCGACCCAGAGTCGTCCTTCGTCGTCCACGAAGAGACCCTCAAGAATGGGCTTGACGTCCGGGGTCAGGGAAGCCACCTCCTCCGCCTCCCGCCTGAGCTCGGGGCTGTCGTCGACGATGCCCTCGACGTAGGCATCGCGATCCTCGTCCGTGACCCTTTGCACGGGCAGCCCGGCTTCAATGACCACCAGCGTGTCGCCGCCCTCGCCCGTTCGGACGATCCGGTACGACGCGTTGTGTGCGCGCCAGAAACCACCGGAAGGATTGAGCTCGATCAACTCGGCCACCTCGAACGGAAGCGGCAGGAACCCCCAGCCCGCAGGCGTGCTGTATCCGTACGACCGAAAGCTGGCATCACCGACGTACACGGAGTCGGTGGCCCCGGTGGACAGTTCGTAGGACTTGTAGTAGCGCCGCTCGCTCCACAGACTCAGGCCCGGCGGGGGCGGGTAGCCCGGATCGTCGTCTCCGTGCGTGGTCGCCCGCCAGTAGCGGCCCCGATCGTCGAACACGCCGTCCCAGATGTATCGGTAGCTCATGACGGGCTTGGTGAACCGGCGGACCTCCTCACCCGTGGGGTCAACGCCCATGATCGCCCACTGCCTGGTATCGTGTATCCACAGGAGAGTGTCTCCGGAAAGGCGTATCCCGTTGGCGCTCCCGACCTCGCCCGGTCCCTCGCCGCGCCGCACGATCGTCCGCAGGTACTCGCCGTTGGAATCGAAGACGCGGACTTCCGCGGCCTGTTCGTCCAGCACGTAGATGGTGCCGTCGCTGGCCGCCTGGACGCCTCGAACGTCACCGAAGGTCACGTTAAGGTCTTCTCCTTCAAGGGATCCGAACTTGAGGTCCACGCGCGCCTCGATGACTTCCGGGCCGACGGAGTCCACGGCGGGGAGTGTTGGGTAGCGAACGAGGACGGCACCGCTCGGAAGTGTCTCGCGAGTCGGGTTGTCGGATGCCGGTTCCGGTTCGCAGGAGGTGAGTGCGGCAAACAGCGCGAGGACGAGAATGATGGGCGGGACGGGGCCTGTAGAGGGCGGCTTGTGACGGAACATGTCCGACCCTTCCGACTGGAGTTTGCAGCGAACGCCCGAATCGATACGGGAGTACCAAAGATACGGCTCGCGGACCTCGTCCTGCCATGCCACGACCGCCCACGTGCCGCCACGGGGGAAGGGAGAAAGCCCCGCCCGCGATCCCCGCGCGCTTCGGTGCGGGACATTCCGGGGGTCGAGGGGGCGGAGCCCCTCGTCAGCCTCCGTGTTATACACGGGGTATGCGGAACGTCCGAGGCTCAAATTACGGCAGGAGATC
>JAPPGZ010000005.1 GCA_028874905.1 Gemmatimonadota bacterium | reverse complement strand
AAGTAGTTAGACGATTTCCTGCCGGGATTCTGACCTCTGTTGCTCCGCCCGTCGGTCACTTCGCGCTGGTTTACGAAGGGCTGGAAATTGGACCTGTAGCGGATGCCGTAGGGCGGGTCGATGTAGACCATCTGGACCTGTCCTTCCAAGCCCTCCTTCTCTATCAGGCTGTTCATGACCAGGAGGCTGTCGCCAGCGATCAGCCGGTTGGTCCAGTTGTGCCGGTGGCGGTAGAACTCGATGGCCTGGCGGAGCGGTGGGTTCTCTTCAGGAGTGGAGAACAGGGAAGCCTGCACCTCCGTTCCGCGCTCCTTGCGGACTGCCTCGATGATCGTGCGCGGGTCGATCCGCTCATGGACATGCAGAGACACCGTCGATACCTCGAACGAAGTGTCCTCCGCCTTCCCGGCCCAAGAGAGGTGAGGATCGAGATGCGGATCGTGGGCGTAAGGCTTGTTACTGCCGTCTCGATCCGTCTGAGGCGTGACCAAACCTACCGGCGGATTGTTGACGCGCTCCTTATCGGTGTGCGCGTAGTTTTCGATGTCCCGCCGAGCCTTCTTGCGACGCTGCGCCATTGATTGCCCTTGTGTTCCCAGCCCCTCGGTCGAGATCGCTGGTGGCGGTGCTTTGTCGTGGGGCGAACCGTGGTTCGGTTGCGCTTCGCGGACGAGTAACCAATTTCGGTTGTCTCGGGCCAGTGATCAAGCGGCTGAGAATCGAGAGATGAGAACGAGGCCGACCTGCGAATGGCTGGTCGGATCGGGGACTACTCTTCTGGACCGCAGTACGATCACCCACCTGTCCAAAGGGCGTCGACGGTGTCCACGTGCGGTGGCAGTTCCGCCTGCACCGGTGCCAGCTTTCTGGACAAGTGGGACGGCTCAACCACCAGACAGCCCTCCGGCCAGCGGTCCGTGTGCCCGCAACAGTCTCAGTACCCGGTTCTTGCCCATCCGGATCTTCTTGGGCGCAAGCCGCGCCTTCACCTTCCGGTGGCCCTCGCCGAGCCTTGCCCGTAACGCGTACACGCTGGACTGTGCCACCCGCCACGTCTCGCTCACCATCGTCGTCGGCCACGGCCTGTGGGTCGACGGGCTCACCCGTCCAGGCTCCACGAGACTCCTCAGCTCGTCCCCGTACCCCCTGTTTTGGAGAAGCCCCGCCTGCAGTTCGACCCGCATTGTCAGTTCCCCCGGTTTGGCCCGGTTCGTATCAGCTCGCCGCCCGGTGGTTCTTGCCCTTCAGCCCCTGCTGGCCCCTCCAGGAACTCCCGCCGCCACCGCTCCAACTCCGGCGGCATAACCCGAACCTCCCGGCTCACTCGCCGATGTCCTCGCCCCGCGCCAGCCGCAAACGACCTCGGCTCTCTGCCGCGCGGCACCGCTCCGGGCAGGTCATCCCACCGGCCGTGGCCCTTCGCTCGGTCCTGCTCTTCTGCACTCCGAGACATCCTAGTGCCTCCTTTCTCCTGCACCCCGGAAGGGTTGCTCGCCGACTGTCCTAGGAAATCGGGGGCGCGCTAGGTGTCCTCAGTGCCGCAGAGATCCTTCAACAGCTGAACGAACGGACTCGGCGGTGGACGGTCGATGTCAACGACCAGAACATCCGTGATCGCCGCCAGAGGGAGATCTCCCGGGTATCCAGCTTCGATAAACGGAACGATCATCTGCCCGGCTTCTGTCGCATCATCAATTGCCTCGTCGTACGTTACGATCTCATTCAATGAGGAGCGCGAGAGGATCAGGAAAACAGGATCTGCACGGCCACCGCCCAGATCCAGGAAGAAATACCCATCTAGAGCGACGTTCAGATCGCTCTCTCGGACGGAACGGAGGTCGCACAAGGAAACGTGAGATTCCCGTCGAAAGTAGGCGTCGCACTTCCACTTCTGGATCGCCGTATGGTCCGGAGGATTGGACAAAACCGATCCCGTACTTTGGATTCGTGGCCACGCATCCTGCGTCGTTACATGGAACACATTTCCGCGGAGACGGTCCAAGAGATTCGTCCGCAACTCGGATTCGTGGATCTTGACTCGCTCAATGCGGTATGTTGGCATCAGCGGTCACTGCGTGAAGGATCGATCAGCGATCTGTGCTGGCGGATGTCGCCTATTCCGCGCGCCGCCCACTCTCTACCTCGTTGGGGCTCCCCGAATCCGTTGTCACCGATTACGACTCCGGCGGCCGGACGAATGTCGAAACTGCCGCCCATGCCTCGGCCGCCGCCTGTACCGCGTCGAGAGACTCCCGCGCTGCCATGGCCGCCAGCACGGTCAACTCCCGTGATTTGCCGTAGTCCAGCACCGCATCCGCAGCGTTCAGCGCGTTAAGCGCGGCGACGCTCACGCTGTCGGCCGCTTCCCACGCCGCATACGACGACGACGACTTCCACACCGCGTGTTGCGCCGCCAGCTCTGCGTTCTGCGCTGCCCCTTTGGTCAAGCCGCTCTGCCACTCGATCGCCTCGTAAAGCGCGATTTCGGCGGGGCTCCCCAAATCCTCAAAATCCACCAAGTCAGCCAGCGCATTCCGCGCGCTGTCCGCTGCCTCGTTCGGCAAGCGGTACAGATAATCGGCCATAGCGGAGTCCACAGCGTCCCGCACTGCGAGGGCCGCACTTTCCGGCGATGTCCTCACTCTGTCCCATAGTGCGTCCGCCGCTGCCGACGCGTCCACGAGGTTCTGCCACGCCGCCCGCATCTCCTCCACAGCTACTTCAGTAGCCGACAGCGAGGCCGGGTCGATGGAGCCGACGCCTCGGGAGAGCGAGTCCCAAGCCGCCGCCGACAACGTCGCCGCGCCCTCGGCGTTCTCCCACGCGGCGTCCGCGAGTCGGAACAACGCTCCGATCACCGTGCTGTCCAACGTGTCGCGGCTCGTCAACGCATCGTGGGCGTTCGCTTGAGCTACCACAGCCGTTCGCACACGCGCCACGACGGCTGCCGCCAGCGAGTCCGCATCCCAAAACAGTCCGGTCCGAAGACGGCTCGGTCCGAGTTCGCCCCGCATCATGGATCCGATCCCTCCCGGCCCACGTGTTGAGGTCCGTATTACATCCGCGTACCATGCTCCCGGTTCCATTTCCGGTTCGACGCGCACCAGAAGCGCCCTAGTCGCTATTTGGGATGCTTGGTCGACCGCCGTCGCCGCTTGGAGGGCCGCATCGTCTGCGCCATCCCAGCGAGCATCCCGGTTTGGCGTTCCCCCATCGCAAGCCGCCAGCGCCAAGGCGAGCAATGCCGAGCGCACGACGCTCGCAGCGCATTGAAAGCGATGGGGATCTGGACTACAGGCTTGGGTCACCCTGTGCTCTCTCCTTGCGAGTGCCATTCCACCCCCAACTCACGTCGAAGAGCGTCGGCGTGTGGCCAGATCTGGTTGACGTAGACCGCCAGTTGTCCGCTTCGGCGGTTGATTTCCGCTTCGTTCCAAGTGTCGTGCTCCCTGTCCTTAAGGAGCCGCTTGTTCATCTCCAAGCGGTCCTCCCGGAGCAGTTCTTGCTTCTTCACCCAAGGCCGGTCACTCAGCTTGGAGTTATAGGCTACCAGTGTCAGGTTGCCAATGCGATGCACGAGCTGGTTGAGTCGATGCCGGGCATCCTCGCTGCCGTCGAAGTTCAAGGCTTCCTTCCAGTGCCGCTGCCAGTTCTGGGGGGCCACGTGTTCAACGGTAACTGGTCCAAGCGTGAACTCTCCGTCGCTCGATATTGGGTTCTCCGTGTGCATGCGCTTGGCTATAGCGCCTAATAGCATCCGGAGGCGCGCTTTGGAGATACCGGAGTACATATTGCCGTTACATAGCTGCCATGTAACCTGCTCGTCGGAAGGCCACCAGTGGCGTCCTCGCGATTTCTGAAACTGGTCGATCAACACGGATACGATCTCGTCCGAAGGGGCATCGCGAAGCGCTTGGACGTGGGCAAAGGCCACGTCGTCAAAACCGGAGTAGTATGCCTTGAGTGCCACGCGCCGCATCAGGTAGCTGTCCACGACTTGGAGAGCCTGGTCGAGCTGCGTTCTGCTTCCCAGCTTGTGCACTAGCTCCATAAAAACGGGAACAAGGGATGAGAGGTTGACGACGCTCGCCCGACGCATGACTTCTAGGGCGTAGGGCGAGAAACGGCTCTTCCGTCGGTCTGCAATGTCTCTATATATGCTGGCGTACCGCGAAACGCGGCCTAGCATGGCCGTCAATTCGGTCTCGTCAGGGCGGTAGATATGCTCGCCGACATAGCGGAATTCCCGATAGAGCTGGCTTCTTCGCAGAGTCCTGATAGGTTCTCCCGAGATGGCGTGGCGCCGCATCGGGAGCTCCAACTGTGCGAAGAAAAACAAAAACAAGTCGATTCGCTTTCCGCGGAAGCGTGTCCCGGTTACCGTCTCATTCCAGTAGGGATCAGCGTCGTAGCGTTCGAGATGATCCTTGTAGAATTGGTCTCCATCGGGATCGCCCTCGCGCACGGCCATAGAGAGGATGTAGTTCTTCGTCTTCTCCCATTCAGTGAGAGGTGCTCCCCGAGCGTTCAGGGTCTCGAAGATGGTGTGGCTGTTCTCTCGATCGTCGAGGCGAATGTCCACAACCTGCAGTTTGCTCAAGATAGCCGTCGTCATGGCCCCGGCCGAGGCACCGCGTTCGCCCTCGCTCATGGAATCCAGCCATGCACCGACCGTCTTGAGGAAGTAGGCGTAGCAATCATCAAGCCGATACTCACGTCTGGGATCGCCAGTGTCGGACGATAGGGCCGAATCGACTATGGTCGTGAATCCGGCGTACTCGCTGCTCTTGTGTTGGATCTTGTACTTGTCGCGCTTGGCCTCGGGCCTGACGCTGTTGGGCGGGTTCGCCAGGAGGTCGGAAAGGATGGCCGCTTGGGTCAGGCCACGCCTCACGAAGGCAGCATGAGCCGCGGCGATGAGTATCTGGAGCGTGGTCAGGCGTTGCTGGCCGTCAACAACCCACCACCGGTTGATGTAGCCTTCCGTGCCGATCTCCTTCGTGATGATCGTGCCGAGAAAATGAGGCTTCGTCTTCTCTCCATTGGCGACTAGCTGATTCGTGAGCTCCTTTACATCCTCCCAGAGAGGTTGCCAGTGCTCCTTCTCTGTCCAGACGTAGTTTCGCTGGTAGCTGGGTATGGCGTACTGCTTTCGTGGTGCGAAGGCCTGATCCCCCGTCGTGATTACTGGCGGCTTCATTGGGCTGAGGTCACTCCTCGTTGTGTGATGGCGCGTCAAGTGCGCGCAGGATTCTCTTCTCTGCTCCATTCGACGCTGCGAACTACACCCATCTCGACACGGGACTCACCAAACCTGCCGTGAACGGGGTGTGGCGCCGATCTGGCGATCGGAAGTATTGGAGCATCCCGCACCATCCCGCAATCCCCAATACACAACAAAACCGTTGTGTATTTTCTTTCCGGTCCGCCACTCACACAGAACAGAAGGAGGACCATGAGACCAACAGCTGGCCGCTGGCTGAGCGGCGACGACTTCTTCGACCGCGAGGCCGAACTGCGGATTCTGAAATCCCACGTCCTGGACCACAACCACCTCCTGCTGACCGGACAGCGGCGGATGGGCAAGACCAGCATTGCCCGAGAACTCGGACGGCGGCTGGAAGCCGACGGCTGGATCTTCCTGTTCGCGCATGTCGAGGGTTCGACCTGCGCGGAGGATGCCATCGCGGCCTTCGCGAAGGAGACGTATTCTACCCGCTCGATTGCCTTCCGTTTCGGCCGTAGCGTCAAGGAGTGGTTGGGCGAGAACATCGAGGAGGTCGGTTTCCACGGCTTCCGCGCGAGGATCCGGGCCGGGCTTCACGCCGGTAACTGGCGACCACTCGGCGAAAAACTGCTCCAGCACTGCGCCGACCACGAACCTCCGGTGCTCCTTGTGATCGACGAGCTTCCGATCTTCCTCAAACGCATGCTCCACGACGATGGCGACGCGAAGCGCGTGGACGAATTCCTGAGTTGGCTGCGCGGTGCGATTCAGGCGCTGGGGGATCGGGGGCCGGTCTTCATCGTGTCGGGCAGCTGTTGACGACCGATGAGCGACCACCCCACCCCCACCATCCGCAAGTTCAACCCCGGACTGCTCCAGTCGGACGACGAGATCAGGGAGCAGTTCGTGGTCCGCCATCACGAACTCGGCCTCCTGCTCGATGACCTGCGGGGCAACATCGAGTCCCCCTCGTGCCAGCACATGCTCGTGGTCGGCCCTCGCGGGCGGGGCAAGACGATGCTGCTTGCGCAGGTCGCGGCAGAACTGCGCAGCAACGAGGACTTCGCCGGGTCGCTGCTGCCGGTCCGGTTCATGGAAGAGAGCCAGGAGATCTTCAGTCTCACCGACTTCTGGCTCGAGACCATGTTCCATCTGGCCAACGAGGTTGACGAACACGACGCCACGCTGGCCCGGGAGCTGCGCGACACCCGGGAAGCGCTGGCGCCGCGCTGGCGGGAGCAGATCACCGAGGCGCACGCCCGCGCCACCGTACTCGATGCCGCGGACCGACTGGGCAAGCAACTCGTCCTCATCGTCGAGAACCTGCAGTCGCTCTTCCGTGACGTCCACGACGACTTCGGCTGGCAACTCCGCGAAGTCCTTCAGACGGAACCGCAGATCATCCTGCTGGCCTCTGCCACCAGCCGCTTCCGCGAACTCGACGATGTCAGCGAACCGTTCTTCGAGATGTTCCGCTTCGTCGGGCTGGAGCCGCTGGACACCGACGAATGCGGCCGCCTGTGGGAAGTCGTCAGCGGCAAGCGGGCGAGCCGGTCCGAAGTTAGACCGATCCAGATTCTCACCGGCGGCAATCCTCGGCTCCTTGTGATGGCGGCCGAGTTCGCCCGTCATCGCTCCATCCGCCGGCTGATGTCCGAGCTGGTCACAATGATCGACGAGCACACCGAGTACTTCCGGGGTCACCTGGAGGTCCTGCCCCGGACGGAGCGGCGGGTATACGTGGCCGTGAGCGACCTGTGGCAGCCGTCCTCGGCGAGTGAGGTTGCGGCGCGCGCGCGTGTCGACATCCGCGTGGCGTCGACCATGCTGGGGCGCCTGGTCGAACGCGGTGCGGTCATCCGCCAGGGTCGCGGCCGGAAGCGGCTGTATTCGGCCGCGGAGCCGTTGTACAGCATGTACTACAAGCTGCGGCGGGAGCGCGACGAGGCGGCGGTTGTCGAGAACCTGATTCGGTTCATGGTGGCGTGCTATGGGGTCGGGGATCTGTGGAAGTTCTCGGTGTGGCTGACCGGTGTGGCGGCGGAGTCGGCGGCCCTTCGACGGGGAATCCGGCGAGCGCTCCTGAGCAGACCGCCCATCGGCGACTGCCTTGTCGACAGGAAGTGGGATGCCATCCAGCGGGTTTCGGAGCATGCGAGGACCC
>JAPPGZ010000032.1 GCA_028874905.1 Gemmatimonadota bacterium | reverse complement strand
CCCACCCGCGCGGGTTCGGCACCTACCCGAGGGTGCTCGGGCGATACGTGCGCGAGGAAGAACGCCTCACCTTGGAGGAGGCGATCCATAAGATGACCGGGCTGGCGGCGGCGCACATGGGGTTCTCCGACCGGGGCACGCTGGAAGTGGGCGCTGCCGCCGACCTCGTGCTCTTCAACCCCGCGACCGTCATCGACCGGGCGACGACCGCGGAGCCCCACCTGACGTCGATCGGGATCGAGCGCGTATGGGTCGGGGGAACGGTCGTCTACGAGGACGGGGCCGTGACGGGAGCGCAACCGGGCGTGGTGCTACGCCGCGAACAGCCCTGACCGAGAACCGCCGCATTCCCGGATCCACGATCCTCGCGTGACCCGCGGCGGGCTGCCGACCGCTTCCCGGCCAGACGCTGCTCCTACCGCCTAACCCGCACCATGTCCCGCAGCCGCTGGCGCACCTCGTCCGCGACTCCTGCCTCCTCCAGCCGGCTCCACAGCCTCGCGATGGTGTTCGCGTCCACCCAGCCGGGCACGGAGGTCTGCCAGGCCTGAGCCGCGCGGAAGGCGTCCACGGCCTCGACCGTCTCGCGATCGTAGAGGAGCGCGTCCGTCGTTTCCATGGAAGGCGGCGGCGAGCCCGCCCGGTAGTATCCGAGGGCATGCAGCATCACCTTGAGCTGCAGCACGTCGCGGCCGGCGAACTGCTGGAGGCTGCGGAAGCCGAGGGTCTCCGAGATGGTGTCGTAGATGCGCCGCACCTCCCTTATCGGCTCCAGGTGCTCGCACACGTTGATGTCGGTCGTCACCCCGTCCTGACGGCGCGACATGCCGGGACGCGGATCCGCTACCAGTACGGCGGCCGACTGGGTGCGGCCGTGGCGGCCGTCCCCGCCCAGCACCTGCCCGGCGTAGAGGGCCTCGATCAGCCGGTCCGCGAGATGGCGCCCCGACCCCTCCGTTCTCTCGAACGCAACGGCGACCGAGTCCACCACGGCCGTGCTCACCAGCGCGTTGCCCTGTGCGGCGTAGTTGAGCCCGGTGCGCTCCCAGACCCAGTCGCCCCGGTCCTCGGCGCCGTACTGGCCCGAGCCGGTCCACTGGGCGGACCGGCCCTGCATGTCGATCACGCCCACCTGCCTGCGCTCCCGCCCCTCGTCCGCCGCCACCACGCGGTCCATCGCCTCCTGGGGGGCGACACCCTGCTCCAGCAGGTCGAGCAGATCGTGGCCGTACTCGAGCCGTGTGCCGCCCTGGGTAGCCACCGCACCCACCCCGGGCCGCACCCACGGGACGGCGTTGCCGACGCACGCCACGCGCGTGGTGACCGCCACCCCGGACTCACCGGTAGCCGGGTCGATGCCGACGATCGAGAAGGTGTTGAACATCAGGTCCTCCCCCCAGCCCACCGGTTCCTGCGCCGCCAGGGGCTTGGCGACCGCGAGCAACAGCGGAAGCAGGAGCAGGGTGACGAACGCGGCGATGGCGCTTCGGGATGACGAGGGCGATCGGGACATGGCTACCTCCATGCTGTGCGCCGGGGGGCTGCCGCGACCTGCCGGGACGGGAAACTGCGCCCACGCGGGCCACGCACAAGTCGGACACCCGCCAACATGGCACGCCATCCCCGGGAGTCGCCACCGCCCGGGCATCGCATCTCCCGCGACTACGGCCTGCGCCGGCGCCTCCCGGCCAGCAGATCCGGCTCGCCCCGTTCCCTCGTACCGGCTCCCGGCATGGTGTTCGCAGTCATTGCTCCGGCGGGCATGGCCGGCACCGCCGGCTCTCGCCAAGTTTCCGCAAGCGTCACGGCCGATGGTATCCGGGCCGGGGACGCAAATCCGCACCTGGACCGAATGCCCGATCACTGCAACGCCGGAGCGCCCACCATGCGCCGAACCGCACCGATCGCCCCGCTGCTTCTTCTGCTTCTCCTGCCCGCCGCGCTGGACGCGCAGGCCCGCCGGCCCAATTTCGCGCAGCCGACCCTCCCACCCCCGAGCATCACCGAATACCAGCCGCGCTCCACCCTGGTGGTGCCGGAGAACCCGGTGCCGCGGGCGAAATACCCGGTGGTGGACCTGCACGGGCATCCCCCGTCGCTCGCCGACCCGGCCACCATCGAGCGGGTGGTGGCGGCGATGGACGAGTTGAACCTCCAGGTCATCGTCCAGGCGCGCGGCAGCTCCGGTGTCCGCCTCACCCGTCAGATCGAGGCGGTGCGCGCCGCCGGCCACGCTGACCGTTTCGTCTTCTTCACCACGCTCGATCTGCGCAACGTGGGTCCCGGGTCGGGTGCCCGCATCGCGGCCCAGCTTGAGGAAGACGTGCGCGCCGGCGCGGTGGGCATCGGCGAGATCGGAAAGCAGTTCGGGCTTACCACACGAAAGGCCGACGGCACCCGCCTCCAGCTCGACGATCCCGAACTCGACATCGTCTGGGAGACCGCAGCCCGCCTCGGGATTCCGGTCTTCATCCACACCGCCGACCCCGCGGAGTTCTTCGAGCCCCTCGACTACGAGAACGAGCGCTGGCTCGAACTGGCCATCTTCCCCAACCGCCGCTTCTTCGACAGCGAGCGCTTCCCGTCCTTCGATGAGCTGATGGCCGAGCGCGACCGCATGCTGGCGAAGCATCCCAACACGATCTGGGTGTTGGCGCACATGGGATGGCACACGCAGGATCTCGCGCGGCTCGGCGAGCTCTTTGACCGCTTCCCCAACGTCCACGGCGAGGTCGGCGCCGTGCTCTACGACCTGGGACGGCAGCCTCGCTTCGCGCGCGAGTTCTTCGTCCGGTACCAGGACCGCATCCTCTTCGGCAAGGATTCGTTCCAGCCCGACGAGTATCCCTACTACTGGCGCGTCTTCGAGACCGAGGACGAGTACTTCGACTACTACCGGAACTACCACGCCTTCTGGAAGCTCTACGGCATGGGCCTTCCGGACGATGTCCTGCGCAAGGTGTACTACGCGAACGCGCTGCGGATCATCCCCAACATGCCCGAGGCAGGCTTTCCCCGGTAACGCGTCAGTTACTCCGGGGGCATCACGTCGCTGGCCACGGGCTCCAGGCGCACCACCGCTGTGAGGTCCTCGGCGTGCTCGAGGGCGAGATAGATGAGTCCGTCGGGACCCTCCCGCACGTCCCGGATGCGGCCCAGCTCGCCCGGGAGCAGGGTCTCGACGCCGAGCGCATCCGTTCCTTCGAGGATGACCCGGCCAAGCTGCTCGCCGACCATGCCGCCGACGAAGGCGCTGCCCTTCCACCAGGGGAACGCATCCCCGCGGTAGATCATCATGCCGGAGATGCCGATGGACGGCGTCCACACGAAGCGCGGGGACTCCACGCCCTCCCCGGAGGCATCCAGCGTGTACGCGGTGCCGTCGTAGTTGATGCCGTGGGAGACCACGGGCCAGCCGTAGTTGCCCCCGCCCGAAATCAGGTTGAGCTCGTCGCCGCCCCGGGGCCCGTGCTCGTTCGACCAGACGTCTCCGGTGCCGGGATCCACGGCGAGGCCCTGCAGGTTGCGATGCCCGTAGCTCCAGATCTCGGGTAGCGCGTCGCCGCTCCCCGCGAAGGGGTTGTCGTCGGGGACGCGGCCGTCGTCGTGCAGGCGCACGATGGTGCCCATATGGTTGGTCACGTCCAGCGCCGGGTGGTCGGCCATCATGTCGGGCTCGAACATGCGGTCGCCCACCGTCAGGTACAGATACCCGTCGAGGCCGAACGCCATGCGCCCGGAGAAGTGGTTGTTGTTGTCGTGCCAGGCGTTCGACTCGAAGATCTCTTCGACGTCGATGACCCGGCCATCGTCCCAGCGCCCCTTCACGACGGTCGTGGTACCCTCCGACCCGTCCTCGTTGGGCTTGCCGTAGCTGAGGTAGAGCCAGCGGTTCTCGGCAAAGTCGGGGTGGGGCAGGATGTCCATGAAGCCACCCTGGCCCTCGTCCCGGTATACTTCCGGCCAACCTGCCACCGGCTCCGGCTGGAGCACGCCGTCGCGCACCACGCGCAGGCGGCCCGGACGTTCCACGATCAGCATCTCGCCGCCGGGCAGCCACGCCATGGACCAGGGATGGTCGAGGCCGTCGGCGACCGTGACGACGCGGAAGTCGTGGCGGGCGGAGGAATACACCCCGTCCGCGGCCTCCGCGGCGCCTGCGGCGTCCCGCGCTTCGCCGCCGCCCATGGCGCTCTCTCCGGAATCCTGTCCGCAAGCGACAACGCCTGCCAGGGCGGTCAGGCTTGCGCCTAACAGAACGCGGGTACGGTTGGTTCGATGGTGCATGGCCTCTCCTCGGTCGATAGCCGTCGTCCGTTGGTCCGCCCGGGCAGCGAAACCGAGCGCGCGCAACGGCCTTCAGTATAGAGGCTGCCCGCGCACCAGGCACCGCTTCCCGCCTTCGCGAGCGACGGTTCGCGCGGACCCCGGCCCTCCACGATCGTGTCCGGCGGCTCACGGCGGCTTTCCGGTCGCGTTTCCTCGGTGTTTTGTCGCACACGCATTTGCCAAATCGTCCCCTCCCGCCATGGAGGCGCCCGGGTTCCGGCCCGACCTTTCGGATCCATGGCGAGCCCGGCAGCAATCTCGGCGACACGGTTCCCCGTCCTGGACAGCGAGGAAGCGGACCACATCGCCCTCGGCGCCCTCAAGCGCCACTTCGGCTACCCGGGGTTCAGGCCCGGACAGGACGTGCTGGTGCGCGCGGTGCTCCAGGGCCACGACGCCCTCGGTATCCTCCCGACCGGGGGAGGGAAGAGCGTGTGCTACCAGGTCCCCGCTGCCGTACTCCCGCACGCCACCATCGTGGTCAGCCCGCTCGTGTCCCTGATGGCCGACCAGGCGATGCGCTGCCGCGAAGCCGACATCCCCGCCGCCTTTCTCAACTCCACCCTCTCCTCGCAGGAGCGCGACCAGGTGGAGGCGCAATTGGTCGATGGCGCGCTGCGCGTCGTCTTCGTGGCTCCGGAACGCTTCGAGAGCCGCTCGTTCCGCCAGCTCCTGCCGCGCCTGCGGGTGAGCCTGCTCGCCGTCGACGAAGCCCACTGCATCTCCGAATGGGGCCACGACTTCCGTCCCGCCTACCTGCGCCTCGACCGCCTGCGCGGGATGTTCGAGGCCCCCATGATCGCCCTCACCGCCACCGCCACCCCACGCACCCGGCGGGAGATCGTGACCCGGCTGCGGCTCGCCGACCCGGTCACCGTGGTGGGAGGCTTCGACCGTCCCAACCTGGTGTGGGGGGTCGAGCGGGCGCGGTCGTGGAAGGAAAAACGGGAGCGCCTGCGGGCCCTGGTGCGCAACCGCCCCGGCGTCACGCTTGTCTATGCGAGCAGCCGCAAGGGGGTCGAGCGCGTCCGTGACGACCTGGCCGCCCTCGGCCACACCACCGAAGCCTACCACGCCGGGCTGCCGGCGGCCGAACGGGCCCGCGTGCAGGACGCCTTCATGGCCGGCGACGCCCCCCTGGTGGCCGCCACCAACGCCTTCGGCATGGGGGTCGACAAGAGCGACGTGCGCCTGGTCATCCACCACGAACTCCCGCGCACCATGGAGGCGTACTACCAGGAAGCCGGCCGGGCCGGCCGCGACGGAGACACCGCGCACTGCCTGGCGCTGTGGTCGAAGGGCGACCGCGCGGGCCAGATGACCTTCGTCGACCACAGCTACCCGCCCCCGCGCGCGGTGCGCCGCTTCTGGCGCGATCTCCGCCGCCGGGCCGCAGGGCAAACGCGGCTGAAGCTTCCGGTCGACGAGCTTCGCGCCCGCGGCGGCACCCCGCTGACCCCATCCAACGTGGGCGCCCTGGCCCGCGCGCTGGCCGCCTGCCGGGTGGTGCACCTGCGCGAGGACCCTCCCGAACTGCCCGGCGATGTCCTCCACATCGACCTGCGCCCCCACGTCCGCCGACTCCCGCTGGGCCGGCTGCGCGAGCGGCGCAACGCAGAAGTGGCCAAACTCGCCGCCGTGGAGCGCTACGCCCGGACCCGGGGGTGCCGCCGCGCCCGCATCCTCGGCTATTTCGGCGACGCCCTCGACAAGGCCAACTGCGGCACCTGCGACAACTGCCAGCGGGCGTGATGGTCGACACACGCTCGCGGCATTGCTACACGACCCGGTCCAAGGCTTGTAATACGGCCGTAATACGAGGAGCGATCGGGTCGATCCGCGGGGACGATGGAGCCAACTCCGGTGGCGAACTCTGGCGGCCGTCTCGTACCTTGACGCGAGCGGGTCCACCGCCCGCGCCCACTGGACCGACGTCACCGACAGCACCGAGGTCCGGCTCATCCGCGAGTCGGAGTCCCTCTGCGGGGACTGCATCACGCTCGAGCGGGTGCTGGTCATGGGCGACACGATCGGCGAGGGGTATCTGCGCGGTGCCTTCCATCTCGTGCGAGACAGCGCCGGAAACTACTGGTTCGGCCAGTACAAAGCGGTGAAGGTCTTCGACGCGGCGTCGTAGCCCCGGACTTCACCCTGGTCGAGGACCATTCGCTTCCTGACCATGTAGCGGACGTTGGACCACTGGGAGACGGGGGGCAGTGGGTGGTCAACATGTGGCATCCCACCCCCGACGCCATCGGTTCGCCGCTCCACATTGTCGAGGACAGGGAGATCAAACGATCCTTTGGCGGGTTCGTCGATCCCGAGAATCCGAGGGCGCAAACCGCCTCCTGGAGAGCCTTCACCACCGATTCCGCCCAACGGATCTTCTCCGCGCCGCTGTACGGCGCCTACAGCATAGAGGTCTGGGCCGGGGACGGCCGCCGAGTCACGGGCTTCCTGGTTCCCGGGTTCAACGATCCTCCCCGCGATCCGGATGCCCCCGAATCCGCGGATAATCCTCCCGCCAGCACCATACGGGCGCTGCGCGTTGTTTCCGAAGACCGCTTGTGGGTCTTGACGTGGCGGCGCCGGGATGACTGGCTGGACATGATGGAGGAACGCCCCGGACCGGGTGGACGCACCCCCTGACCAGGCCTCCGCGCCAGAGTCGCCGCCGTCTCGCGCCGGTCTTGCCCCCAACCCGCCGCTTCCCCTTGCCCGCACCCTATCGACGCCCGCGGTGTACCATTCCACATGCCCATGCGGCCTCTTCCACCCGGAGGGAGGCCTTCATTGCGCTCTTGGCAAACATCCGATAACACAAAGAAATAAAATGTCTTATGATATTGTACATGATGTAACACATGAATTACGGATCGAGTGATGGAACCCTATCTCGGTCCTGACCATGCCCGC
This sequence comes from Gemmatimonadota bacterium, assembly GCA_028874905.1. Taxonomy (GTDB): domain Bacteria; phylum Gemmatimonadota; class Gemmatimonadetes; order Longimicrobiales; family Gaopeijiaceae; genus Bin94. The sequence goes on along the minus strand of JAPPGZ010000032.1, from coordinate 212 downwards.
CTGCGGGACGGAGTCAGGTCCTTCGCGCTGGAACACATCGCGCCCGTCGCGGCCGAGATCGACCGGACCCAGACCTTCCCGTGGGAGAACGTGCGCGCGATGGGCGAGATGGGACTTCTGGGCGTGCCCATTCCCGAGGAGTACGGGGGCATGGGATGCGACTACCTGAGCTACATCCTCGTCGTCGAGGAGTTGGCGCGCCACGACGCCAG
>JAPPGZ010000096.1 GCA_028874905.1 Gemmatimonadota bacterium | reverse complement strand
AATGGGACAGGCCACCGGCGGAATTCGTGCCGCCCCCCCAAGCAGGTACGGCGTCTCGCACGAGACGGTGCGGCGGGTGCCATCAACCGCAGCGCAATGCCGACTTCCGCCTGGCAGCCGACCGGCAGCTCACCACGGACGACGCACGCGTCAAGCTCAAGCGCCCTCTATCCGACTTGTGATGTCTGACACGACACTACTACGTCGCCCGCTACCGGCAGGTCAACGAGCGGCTCTTCTCGGACGGGCCGAAGGAGATACCCGACGGCGACTGAGCGGGAGTACGAGCGCGTGTTGCGGGCGGCGGGCCGGGAACCCTTCTGGAAGTAGCCCTTCTTCCGCCGTTGGCGGAGGTTGAGCCAGCCTGCCCGGCGTGGGGACCGGCGCTGGCGGCCGTTCGCCGCGGCCCGTGGACGTTCGAGGCGGAGCCCCGCTGGACCGCTTCGCTCTGCGTTGCTCCTCGGGGCCGTAGCGCTGCTACCGCCCTCTCGTCGCGCCTTGCCGTCCCGGCGCCCCGCCGGTCTCACCGCTCGTGCGGGTTTATCCGCGGGCTGCTACACTTCCTTGCATGGACCTGTTGTTCATCGCTCCGGTTCTGCTCCTCTCCGTCGTGGTCCACGAGGTGGCCCACGCGTGGCAGGCGCTACGGGAAGGGGACACCACGGCTCGCGACCTGGGACGTCTTACGTTCAATCCGCTGCCGCATCTTGATCCGGTGGGGTCGTTCATCGTGCCGCTCGTGCTCTACCTCCTTCCCGGTGAATTCCTCTTCGGATGGGCGAAGCCCGTCCCTGTGAATCCGCGCAACTACCGCAACTACCGCGCGGGCGACATACGGGTGTCGCTGGCCGGGATCGTCTCCAATCTGGGGCTGGTCGTCCTGTTTGCTCTGGTGATCGCGGTGGCTTCGGCTGTGGGCGGGGGTTCGCCCTTCGGCGGATCAGTCGTTTCAAGTGTTGCGGCCATAGCGACTTACGGAGTTTTGATAAACCTGATTCTCGCGTACTTCAACCTAATCCCGGTTCCGCCGCTCGACGGTTCGCACGTCCTGTATCATCTGCTGCCGCCCGCTGCGGGGGCCCGCTACAGGCAGATGGGGCGCTACGGCGTCACCCTGCTGTTCCTGACGGTCATCGTCTTTCCGGGTGCCTTCGGCCTGGTGCTGTCTCCCGTGTTCACGGCCTTCTCCTGGATCGTCGGGCTGGCGGCGGGATGACGCACGACGGCCTCCTCGTGGTGGAGACCGAGCGCTTCCACGGGCCGCTCGACCTCCTGCTGCACCTCATCCGCACTCAGGACATCGACATCTTCGATATCCCCATCGCGCGGATCACCCGCCAGTTCCTGGAGGCGATCGGGGAACTGGTCGCCGGCGACGTCGATGAGGCGGGCGAGTTCCTGGAAATGGCCGCGGCCCTGGTTCGCATCAAGGCCCGCATGCTTCTTCCCGGTCCCGCGGGCGAGGAGGACGAGGACCCCCGGGCCGAGCTGGTTCGCCGGCTTCTGGAATACGAGATGATCCGCGAAGTCGCCGCCCGCCTGCGCGGTGCCGAGGACGACCGCGGACGGCGGTTCGGGAAGGGCTATGTGCCCCGGCGGCCGAGACCCTCTCTGGCCGACAGGCCCCTGGAAGTCACCTGGGAGGATCTGTTCGCGGCCGCCCTGCGCGTGCAACCTCGTGCGGATCGGGAACTCGAGCACCGGGTCGCGGCCCGTCCTGTGGCCCTGCGTGAGAAGGTCGGTCTGATCGTGGAGACCGTGAGAAGGGCGCGGCGGATAGAGTTCACGAGCCTCGTCGCCCCGTGGCGAGAGCGGATTCACGGGGTCATGACCCTGTTGGCGGCGCTCGAGCTGGGACGTCGGCGAATCGTGGCGCTGCGACAGACGGAGCCCTTCTCGCCGCTCTGGTTCTACCGGGGCCGAAACCTGGAATCCGGGGCCGTGGACGCGACGCCGGACTTCGCACCGGGCGCGGGCGACGCCCCCGGGCCCGGGTCCGAGGGTCGTTGGGAAGTGCGGGCGCCGACCGGGGAAGAGGGGGTGGCGTGAACGACGCGCGCATCGTCGAGGCGATCCTCTTCGCGAGCGACGCACCGCTCTCGCCGGGGGAGATCGCCCGCGCGGACGAGGTGCTCGACGAGGACCGGGTGGAGGCGGCCCTGGCCGTGCTGCGGGCCGAATACGACGACAGCGGCAGGGCCTTCGAACTGCGTGAGGTGGCGGACGGTGTCCAACTAATGACGCGTCCCGAGTTCGCCCCCTATCTGGAGCGCTTCGACACGGTGCCCAGGTCATCCCGCCTCTCGGGCCCGGCCCTGGAGGCCCTGGCGATCGTGGCCTACCGGCAGCCGATCAGCCGCATCGAGGTCGAGTACGTCCGGGGCGTCAACTCCACGGGCGTTATCCGGACGCTGCTGGATCGCGAGTTGATCGAGGCGGTGGGGCGGGGAGAGGGCGTGGGGCGGCCGGTCCTTTACGGCACGACTTCGAAGTTCATGGAGCACTTCGGGTTTCCCTCCATGGAGCATCTGCCCAGACCCGAGGAGCTGCCGGTCATCCTGCGGGATCGAACCCCCCTGGAAGACACCGCCGACCCGCCGGGCGGAGATGGGGACGAAGGGAGTGGGGAAACCGATGCTCTCAGCGCGGAGGAGGCGGTGGCGGCGGTCCTGGCGCACGCGGAGGGCCGGCCGGAGTCCGGCGAGTGAACTCCCGCGGCCGGGCCCCGGTGCGGGTGCAGAAGTACATCTCCCAGGCCGGTGCCGCGTCCCGGCGCCAGGCCGAGGTGATGATCGGCGAAGGCCGCGTCGCGGTAAACGGACGGCCGGTTACCGCGACGGGCGCGCGGATCGTCCCCGGCCGGGACACGGTTTCGCTGGACGGACGGATCATACGGCCGGCGCCCATGCGGTGGGTGGTCTTTCACAAGCCCGCCGGTGTGCTGTGCACGCGGCGCGACCCCCACGGCGGCCGCACGGTCTACGATCTGCTGCCGGACCCGGTCGCCGGGCTGCGCTATGTGGGACGGCTGGACCGCGACACCTCGGGCCTGCTGCTGTTCACCAACGAGGGAGACCTCGCGGCGGCGCTCGCGCACCCGAGCGGGCGCGTCGAGCGCGAGTACCAGGCCCGGATCGCGGGCCGGATCACGGCCGGGACTCTCAAGCGCCTCAAACGCGGCGTAGAACTGGAGGACGGCTTCGCCCGTCCCCGGCGGGTTCGCCGGGTCGCGCTGGGCGAGGACCGATGGGGCGTGATGCTCGTCCTTACGGAAGGACGGAAGCGCGAGGTCCGCAGGCTGCTGGAGGCGGTCGGCCATCCGGTGTCGGCGCTGGTTCGCACCCGGTTCGGCCCCTTTCGCCTGGGGAGGCTGAAGGCGGGTGCCTGGCGTCCCGCGCATGCGTCGGAGTTGGCGGCTGCGCGCGGACTGGTCGCCAGGGCCGGGCGAACGACCCCTCCTGGCAGGCGGGGAGGCCGCTAGCGTGTCCGCACCGACGCTGGAAGTCGTACGTCACCCGCTTGTCGAGCACAAGCTCTCCATCCTGAGGGACAAGCGCACGGGCAGCATGCGGTTCAGGGCGCTGCTGGAAGAGATCACACTGCTCATGACCTTTCACGCCACCCGCCATCTGGAGGGCGAGGAGACGACCGTCGACACGCCGCTGGAGACCGCGCGGGTCCGCCGCATCCGTGAGGACCGGCTGGTCGTGGTGGCCGTGCTGCGCGCGGGTCTGGGGATGATCGAAGGGGTGCTGCGGCTGATTCCCGGTGCGCGGGTCGGCCATCTGGGATTCTACCGTAACGAGGAGACGCTGCAGCCGGTGCGCTACTACGGCAAGCTTCCCCCGGACATCGGGCGGCGGAGCGTTCTCCTGGTCGACCCCATGCTGGGCACCGGCGGTACCGCCACGGCCGCCGCAAGTGAACTCAAGGAACACGGCGCCCGCGACATCCGTTTCATGTGTCTGGTCGCGGCCCCCGAGGGCGCGGCGCGAATGGCCGCCGAGCACCCGGACGTTCCGGTCTACGCCGCCGCTCTGGACGCGAGGCTCAACGAAGTCGGCTACATCGTACCCGGCCTGGGCGATGCGGGGGACAGGATCTTCGGGACCGTCTGAAGGACCGGGAGGGGACACACCGGAGCCCGTGACGGGCACCGGTGTCGAGGCGGGCCGAAACGCCGGACGCCTCGGGCGGCACCGGGCCGACTTCCCCGGGATCCCGCCGAATGGTTAACGTTACCCGGGCCCATAGCTCAGGCGGTTAGAGCAGCGGACTCATAATCCGACGGTCGGGGGTTCAAGTCCCTCTGGGCCCATGTCACCGGGGTCTTGACGATCGGCGATCCGCGCCGGTTCATTGCATATGGCCAGTGCATCCGGCAACAGCAAGGCGAAGACTTTGTTCTTACGGCAAGCGAGCAGGTGCGAGTGGCGGCGAGTCGCCGTTTCCTGCATTGCCATGCCACAGATGGCCGTGGCCACGGCGCTGGTTCCCGCAGATGCCATCTTGGACATCGATCAGTTCGGGTCACCGGACCACATCGAGACCCCGGCGACCACGGAATGCCAGGTCCATCACGGGCACCTCTTCTGCCAGATTGTCCGTTCGTTGTGGGCGGCTGGAGTTGCGCCCAACATGTCGATCGCATGCGAGCATTCCCCGCCGATCCGCGTCGCCCAGTCGTGCCCGGACGGGTCGCTGACAAACAGCGCGTCGATCTGGTCTGCTCCGACAATCCCAAGGGCTCCGCCACTCGTCTGAACCTCCCACGACCACCCCCTCCCGGGTGAATTTCGCAGGGCCGTCCGGATGGTCCGGATGGTTCCCATTGGACGTGGATGCGGAGAACGAGTGCCATCCCTTGAAGCCGACGCCATTAAAGCCGTATTGCATCGTCGCAGCGACGTTGCTTGTCGGACTCGCTTTGCTGCGGTCGCCGGCGCACGCGCAGGCCCCGGAGCACGAGGGCGAGATCGAAGGCGTCGTGCGGGACGCCGAAACGGGCGAACCACTCGCGGGAGCCTTCGTGTCGGTGGTCGGGACGGGAACAAGCGCGGTGACCCACGGCGACGGCACCTTCCACCTGACGGGCATAGTCGGCGGGAGCTACTCCCTGCGGGTCGAACGCCTGGGCTATCGAAGCCGCACCACCGAAGTCGTGGTGGGTGACGAGTCCGCGGTGGTCGCCATCGAACTGGCAACGTCTCCGATCGCGCTTCAGGGGATGGTTGTCACCGCAACGCTCAGCGAGCGGGGCGCCGCCGAGACCCTGCGGCCCGTAAGCGTCATGGCCGGTGATGAACTGCAGCGCCGGCTGGAAGGGACCGTCGCGGCAACCCTGGCCTCCATGCCGGGCCTGGCTGTAACGAGCATGGGTCCGTCCGTCTCGCAACCGGTCATCCGGGGGCTGAGCGGCGACCGGGTGCTCCTGCTGGAAGACGGTTCGCAGGTGGGGGATGCGTCCAACTCGGGGGCGGACCACACCACAGGACTCGACCCGGCGTCCGCGCGGAGGATCGAGGTGGTCCGGGGCCCGGGTGCGCTCCTCTACGGTGGCAACGCGCTGGGTGGCGTGATCAACGTCATCCGTGACGAGATCCCGTCGGCGGTGCCGCACCACGTGACGGGATCGGGGACGCTGCAGAGCCAGACGGTGACAGGGTCGGTGGGCGGCAGTGCGACGACCGTCTTCGCCGTGGCGGATCAGGTCCCGTTGCGTGTGGAGGTGGCTGCCCGCACCGGGGGAGACCTGAAGACGCCCGTGGGCACGCTTCTGAACACCGGCGGTGATCTGTGGAGTGGCGGGGCCGGGTCGGCCTATGTGGGGGAATGGGGTCACCTGGGAGCGTCTTTCCGGGGTTACCGCAACGACTACGGCATCCCCGGCGGCTTCGTGGGAGGACACGTCGACGGGGTGCGCATCGAGATGCAGCGCACCGCCTCCAAGCTCCGAGCTGTAGTTGACCGGCCCACGAGCTTCTTCGAGGACATCCGCTTCGACGCTACCTATACGTGGTACGAACACCGGGAGATCGAACCGCCGGACATCCTGGGCACGCTGTACACGCGCCAGACCGCGAGTGGTGAGCTTCTGGGCCGGCATGCGCGGTGGGGTCCGTTCTCGGCCGGGGCCGTCGGTGCCCGCCTGTCTTGGGAGGATTTCGGGTACGGCGGCAGTCTGTATACGCCGGACACCCAGCGCGGCAAGGTGTCGGTCTACCTCCTCGAAGAGGTGAACCTGGGCCCGACCCAGATCGAGTGGGGCCTGCGCTACGACTGGACCGGAACCGACCCGCTGGAACAGGATCGCACTTCGGACATCGGCAACATCCGCAACCGCGGCTTTCACGCCATTTCGGGGTCGCTGGGGGTGCTGTACAGGGCCAACTCGGGATTTACACTCGGTGCGAGTGCCGTCCGTGCGTCCCGGGCCCCGGACATCAACGAACTCTACTCGGAGGGGCCGCATCTCGCGGCCTACTCCTTCGAAGTCGGCAACCCGTCCCTGGATGGCGAGATAGGGAGGGGGCTCGACGTCTTCCTTCGCTTCGAGTCCAATCGGTTCCGGGGCGAAGTGACCGGCTTCTACAACGATATCAAGGACTACGTCTACGGGGAGGACACGGGCCGGCTCAGCCGGGTGCTGCTCCCCATTTACCAGTTTCGGGGCAACGACGCCGTGTTCAGTGGCTTGGAGGCGACCCTGGACGTAGACGCGGGGGGCGGTCTGGCCATCGAGGCGGTCGCGTCTTCGGTGAGGGGGAGTCTCAAGGACGGCAGACAACCCCTTCCGCTCGTTCCTCCGCTCAAGGGACATTGGGCCCTGAAATATGAGCGGCCGCTGTGGTTCATCCGCGGAGAAGCGGAAGTGGCGGCGAGGCAGGACCGGATCGGCGAATTCGAAACCGCGACCGACGGGTACGGGGTCCTGAATTTCTCGGCTGGCGCACGCCTCACGCTGGGTGGCCGCCTGAACGTCGTTACCGTGGGCCTCGACAACGCCACTGACACCGAATACCGAAACCATCTCTCCCGGGTCAAGGAGATCATGCCCGAAGCCGGGAGGGGTCTGAGTGTGACATACCGGGTCGTGTTCTAGGGATGTCCCCGAGCGCGACCTCGACTGAACGAAAACAGGAGACAAAAATGAAGATATGGAGCTACAGGAATTCACCGCTTGCCATTCTCGCCGCTCTTGCATTGCTCCTCGGGGCGTGCAGCGATTCGATGACGGAAACCGAGGAGGAACACGCCGAGCCGGAGGGAGTTGAGCTCGTTCTAGGCGGGCGGGTGATCGCCGAGTACCAGGGCGCGACGCAGAGATGGATCGGCGAACTGGAAGTCGATGTGGGCGAGGAGACCGCTCATATTGCGGTTCGCTTCGTCGATCATGAAGGAGACGCGATCCCGCTCGACGAGGATCTGTACCTGGAGGTCGAAGTCGAGGACGAATCCATCGCTGAGTTCGAGCAGGATACGCCCGGTGAGTTCGGCGGCCACCTGCACGGCGTCGCGGAGGGCGAGACGGGTGTCGTCTTCAGGCTCATGCACGGCACGGTCGGGTCCGGACACGCCGACTTCGTTACGACCCCTGTGCACGCCCACGTCCATTCCTAGACCGGTCGCCGTCCGACCTGCGATTGGCCGTTTCGTGTCACAGCTTGCCGCGGGCGCCGCCGCGGGCAGGCGGTCTTGGGGGTATGCTTCCCGGGGCATTCGGGCTCCCCCAGGGAGATGTGCGTCCCCTTAAGGAGAAGTGCGCTATGCGTTCCACGGTTCTTCGCTTTGCCGGGGCCCTGTCCCTCGCGGTGTCCCTCGGCGCTCTCGCCGTGCATCCGCGGCCGGGCCGAGCCCAGGAGGCCCCGACCTCGGCCTTCGCCTCGATGCAGTACCGCCACATCGGCCCCCTGGGGAACCGGATCACCTCGGTGACCGGCGTGCCCGGGGACCGCTTCACCTACTACGCGGGAGCGGCTTCCGGCGGTCTGTGGAAGACCGAGGACGGCGGGGTCAACTGGCGTCCCGTCTTCGACGACCAGCCGGTGCATTCGGTGGGCGAGGTGGAGGTGTCCCCGTCCGACCCCAATACCGTGTGGGCGGGCACCGGAGAGCCCTTCATCCGCTCCAACGTGTCCATCGGCAACGGCGTGTGGAAGTCCACCGATGCGGGCGAGACCTGGACGCACATGGGGCTGGAGGGCACGGGCCGCATCAGCCGCATCATCGCGCATCCGACCAACCCGGACATCGTCTACGCGGCGGCCATCGGGCACGGCTACGCAGCCCAGCCCGAACGGGGCATCTACCGCACTACGGACGGCGGCGCGACCTGGGAGCACGTGCTCTTCGTGGACGAGGAGACCGGCGCAAGCGACCTCGTGATGGATCCGAACAATCCCCGCATCCTCTTTGCGGGAACCTGGCAGATCGCGATCCGGACCTGGACCCGCACATCCGGCGGCCCCGGCAGCGCCATCCACGTCTCCCGGGACGGCGGCACGACTTGGACGCGGCTCGCCGGCAACGGCCTTCCCACCCGCGAGATCGGGAAGATCGCGCTGTGCATGAGCCGCGCCGACTCCCGCCGCATCTACGCCCTCATCGAAACCGGCGACGGCGTTCCGTGGGAGGGAGGTGACACCGACGGCGGCGAGCTCTGGCGTTCCGATGACGGCGGCCACAACTGGTCGCTCGTGAGCTACGACCGTGACCTGGCCGGCCGCACGGCGTACTACACCCGGTGCGAGGCCAATCCCGACGACGCGGACGAGGCGTACTTCCTGGCGGCCGTGTACAGCACAACCCTCGACGGCGGCGTGACCTCCTCGGCCGCGGGATTCCTCGAAGGTCCGGTCTGGGACCATCACGACATGTGGATCGACCCGCAGGACGGTGACCGCCAGATCGTGGGCGGCGATGGCGGGCTCGCGATCTCCGGCAACCGCGGCAGAACGTGGTTCCGAGCGCAGCTGCCGATCGCCCAGATGTACCACGTGACGGTCGACAACGCGATCCCCTACAATGTCATGGGCAACCGGCAGGACGGCCCCTCGACGCGCGGCCCGAGCAACAGCCGCATGGGGGGCGGCATCTTCGGAGTGGGGATTCCCCGCGGCCTGTGGCATTCGGTCGGCGGGGGAGAGTCCGGCTTCGCGACACCGGACCCGACCGATCCCGACATCGTGTGGTCGAGCGCATCCGGCGTGGGGGCGGGCGGCGGCATCGTGTCGCGCTGGGACGCGCGTACCGGCCAACACCGCGAGGTGGAGGTATGGCCGGAGTCGACCACCGGCCATCCGGCCGACTCGCTCAGGTACCGCTTCCAGTGGACCTTCCCGCTCCTCATATCGCCGCACGACAACAACACCGTGTACGTGACCAGCCAGCACGTCCATCGCACGACCAACCGGGGACAGAGCTGGGATGTGATCAGCCCCGACCTCAGCACGAACAACCGCAGCCGCATGGGGATCAGCGGCGGGCTGACACCGGACAACATCGGTGTGGAGTACTGTTGCGTGATCTACGCCTTCGACGAGTCCCCGCTCGAGCCTGGAGTGCTCTGGGCCGGAACCAACGACGGGCTGATGCACGTAAGCCGTGACGGCGGAGCCAGCTGGACGAACGTGACGGCCAACATCCCGGACCTGCCGCCGGACGGGGTGGTGCGGGGGATCGACGCCTCGCGGTACACGGCGGGCAAGGCATACGTGGTGATCGAGCATCACCAGGTGGGCGACTTCGAAGCCCGTGCCTACAGGACCGAAGATTACGGCGAGAGCTGGACGCCGATTACCAGCGGCATCGACGACGGCGTACTCAGCTACACGCGCTCGATCCACGAGGACCCGGTTCGCCCCGGCCTCCTCTACCTGGGCACCGAAGCGTCGGTGTACGTCTCCTTCGACGACGGCGACCGCTGGCAGAGGTTCCACACCGATCTCCCGCCGGCGCCGATGTACGGGCTGGTGGTGCAGGAGCACTTCAACGACCTGGTGGTCGGCACCTACGGGCGCGGCTACTGGATCCTGGACGACGTTACGCCTCTCCAGCAGCTCACTCCCGAGGTGGCGGCGAGCGCGGCCCACCTCTTCGCCCCGCGTCCCGCCTACCGCTTTCAGTCGATCTCAGCTCCGTTCACGATGTTCGACGACCAGTCCGACGGGGAGAACCCACCCTACGGCGCGTCGCTGAACTACTGGCTTGCCGAGGCGACCGACGACAGCGTGGTGGTCGAGATCGCGAACGCGGCGGGCGAGGTCGTGCGCACCCTGGAGGGCACGGCAAACGCGGGCGTCAACCGGCTTTGGTGGGACCTGATGAACGAGCCGGTCGAGGAGGTCCGTCTACGCACGAAGCCGCTCCATGGCGAGGACGTATCGTTGGGCGAGGACCGGCGGCGGCCGCTGCCCGGGGGACCGCTGGGCGGCCCCGGCGCGGGGACGTTTCTTCAGGCACCGGGCATGTACACCGTGACGCTCAGGGTCGGCGACGAGGCCCTGACGCAGCAGTTGGAGGTCCGCAAGGACCCCCACTCGGAGGGCACGCTCGCCGACATCGAGGCCCAGTTGGCCGCGCTGGCCGACATCCGGGCCGATCTGGAGGCGACGGGCGAGCTGATCAACCGGGTCGAATGGGTGAGGCGGCAGTTGTTGGATGTGCGCGCCGTCCTGGAGGACAGGGGTGACACTCCCGAACTCGTTGCCGCGGCCGATGCGCTCAACCAGCGCCTGATCGCTGCCGAGGACGGGCTCTTCCAGATGCGCGCGACCGGCACCGGGCAGGACGCCATCCGCTATCCCGCTCGCCTGATCGAACGGCTCGGCTATCTCTTCACCACGGTGTCGATCGGCGATTTCCCTCCGACCGATCAGCAGGGCGAGGTGCACGTCATCCTCGAGCAGCGCCTGCTGCGGATCCGGGAGGCGATCGAAGAGGTGCTGGAGGACGAACTCGCCGACTTCAACAGGCGCATCCAGGCACTGGGGATGGGCGTGATCTCCTGATGAAGGAGGACCGGCCGAGCCACGCCGCTCCGTCCGTCGCGCTGTGCGCCGCGGCTTGTCTCGCCGCCCTGCCTGCTGAATGTGGGAGCAGCGGAAGCGGCGAGCCCGTGGGGCCCGACACGACCACGGTCGCGCCGTCCCGGACGCTGTACAGCGACGTCACCGCCACGCATCTCCCCGGCGGTCTGCTGAACGGCCTCAGCATGGACGCAGGCGTCGCCGACCTCGACGCCGACGGCGACCTGGACATCGTGATCGCCAACGAGTTTCGCCCCAACATTCTGCTCCTCAACGACGGCGCAGGGCGCTTCAGCGACGGCAGCTCCCGGCTCCCCGCCGCCAACCGCGACTCCGAGGACGTGGGCATCGCCGACTTCGACGGCGACGGGGACCTCGACATCGTCGTCGTCAGCGAGGATGACCGCACCAACGAGCTGTACTTCAACGACGGGACCGGCCGCTTCACCGACGAGGGGGCCCGGCTTCCCGTCGAGGGCACGACCAATGGGGTGGTGGTGGCCGACGTGAACGGCGACGGCTTTCCCGACATCCTCTTCGCCAACAACGGCCAGGACGCGGTCATCATCAACGACGGCACCGGCAACTTCGTCGACGAGACGGCCGGGCGCCTCCCTCGTTCCGGGGATGTCACGCAGGACCTGGAACTCGGCGACGTGGACGGCGACGGCGACCTGGATCTGGTTGTGGCGAACGAGGGAGCCAACGCGCTCTACATGAACGACGGCACCGGGCACTTCAGCGATGAGAGCGCGGCCAGGATACCGCAGCGCGAAGGGGGCGAGGAAACCCGCGAAGCCGACTTCGGCGACGTGGACGGCGACGGCGACCTCGACCTCCTCTTCGCGAACGTCGCCGCCTTCGTGGCCGGTGCCGACCCGCGCAACCGCCTCCTGATCAACAACGGGGACGGATTCTTCACCGATGAGACTGCGTCACGGCTGCCGGCGGCCAGCGTGTCGTCGTTCGACGGCGACCTCGTGGACGTCGACGGTGACGGTGACCTGGACATCGTCACCGCCAACGCTGATGTCGACCTCAGCGTCGGGCGCATCGCCGACAGCCGTTACCGTGCCTACCTGAACGACGGCAGCGGCGTCTTCACGGACGCCTCCGCCGAGGTGTTCGGAGCGAGAGCCACCGGGACCGGCCTCGACCTGGAATTCGCGGACCTTGACGGCGATGGCCGGTCGGACTTCTATCTGGCCAGCCGCGGGACCGCGGACCGGCTTCTACTGCGGCGCTGACGATCCACGCACGCGTGCCCGCGCCGGCCTCGATTCAGTTCCCGACCACGTTGACCCGCATGTACCAGATGCGCCCCGCGACACCGTAGGGCGACTCGGAAGGGTATTGCATCGTCCACAGCTGGGCCACCGAGTTGTCCGGGAGCCTGTTCGGCAGCTTGTCCAGCAGGTTGTTGGCGCCCAGCCCCAGGCGGATCCGGTCGGCCATCTGCACCGTGACCTCCAGGTCGGCGATGGCCGCCGCGTCGATCGTGATGTTCTCTTCGAAGATGAACGGCGTGGTCACCGCTCCGATGTGGTTCACGCTGAACCTGGCACCCAGGCCGCGGGCGGAACGGATGTCGGCGCTCACGCCGATCCGCCGTCCGGGCTGCGCTTGCTCGATCAGGGTCTGCTGCGTGGCGCCAATGAAGTTCTCGTTCCGGTTGGCGGTGATCTCGGTGCTGTTCCGGTGCAGGCTGGCCGCCAGGTCCGCGGCCCCCCACGGCATTCCGCGAAACCGCCAGCTGGCGACCAGGTCGAGTCCCTGGGTGCGTGTGTCGATTGCATTGGTCCAGAACGCGACGGCGTCCACTGGCCGGCCCTGGAATCGGGCGCCGGGACGAAGCCCGTGGCCCGGACCCAGGCTCTGCGTCAGTGCGATGGCGTCGGTCACCGCAACGCGATAGTAGTCGGCAGTCACGAGGAGGCCATTGTCGCTGGAAAATACAAGCCCGCCGGTGAAGCTCAGGGACGTCTCGTGACTCAGGGAGCAGGCCCCGAAGTCGGCGCAAGCCAACTGGTCGCCTTCTGGCAGGAATCCGGCGCTTACCAGACCCTCGCTGCCGCCCACGAAGCCGACGGTGTTGAACCCCCGCTGGGGCAGGCGCGGTGCGCGGAAGCCCGTGGAGACAGCGGCCCGCATGGCGGCGCCCGACTCGCCGAGTTCGACGCGGCCGGCCACCTTGCCGGTGAGTGAGCCGCCGGCGTCGGTGTATTGCTCGAAGCGCAGGGCGCCGCTCAGCGTTGTGGCGTCGGACGGGCGCAACTCCATGTCCGCGTACGCTCCGAAGCTGTTGCGATCGCGTTCACTGAGCGAAGCCGAGGTGGGGCTGTAGCCGGGGTAGCCCTGGATCCCGCAGCTCGCGAACACGGACCCATCGTTCTGGTGATGTGCGGCCGGAAAGCTGCCGGGATTGTCGCTCGGTCCGCACGCCCACGAGGCCCGATCGCCGGCCTCCATCCAGTACGAGTCCCTCCGGAAGGCACCGCCCAAGGCCAGGAATGCGGGGGTCGAGCCGACTTCGAGCTCCCGTGTCGCGTCGGCGTTCAGTGTCCATTGACGCACGTTCAACCCCCCGCTGAACGTGTTGCGCGGTCCCGCATTCGCCGCGATGGACGCTCCGTCCGCCCCGGGGTTCCCGGCCAGGTACTCGGCGGCGTAGGACGGGTTGATCGAATTGGCGGCACCGAAGGCGAACCGGCCATGTCCGAAGCCGAGGCTGAGATCGCCCGACCAGTCGCCGACGTCGCCACGCACCCCCGCCACGGCCGATTTGTCCGTTAGGTCCGACTCCTCGATGGGGAAGAAGCCGTCCGGATAGACGTAGCTGACCGAGCGGGGTACCCAGTCGGCCTTCCGGTACAGTCCGTCGGAGACCGCCTCGCGGCCGGAGTAGCCCCCGAACGCATACAACTCGGCCGATTCACCGATCGGGATCGCCGCATTGGCCATGAAGCCCGCGCCCCTGTAGTCGGGCTCGCCGTTTCGCTGCAGCTGGATGATCTTGCCGCCATCCGCGCACGGGCCATAGGACGGGTCGGGACCGAAGCAGGTGGGTGCGGCACCCGCCCGGTTCGTTACCTCCTGCCTGGCCACTTCCATGGTGACGTTGAGGAATCCGCCGCCGACGGGCACACCCGCGTTGGCAGACGTGATCAGTCTCATCCCGTCGCCGCGGGACGTTCGTCCGAGAAAGCTCCCCGCGTTGATCCCGCTCGCGTCGTCCTTGAGCACGATGTTGATCACGCCGGCGATCGCGTCCGAGCCGTACTGGGAGGCGGCGCCCTCGCGCAGCACCTCGATGCGCTTGATCGCGTGCACGGGAATGGCCCGGAGGTCCGTGCCGGTCGTCCCCTGTCCGGCTGCCGCGAGCACCTTCGCGAATGCCACCCCGTGGCGCCGCTTGCCGTTGACCAGCACGAGCACCTGGTCCCCGTTCATGCCGCGCAGAGTGGCGACGTGGAGAGCTGCACCGTCTCCGGCGGAAAGGCGGGTGGAGTTGAAGGAGGGGGCGATCCGTCCCAGGACTTCGGCGAGATCGACTTCTCCCAGGCGCGCGATCTCCTCGGCACCGTAGATGTCCACCGGGACCGGGAGCGTCGCCGGGTCCGCCACGCCCGCACGCGAACCGACGACCACTTCGAGCGCTTCCACCTCAAAGACGGTATCGGGAGGTTCCTGCGCCAGTACCGGAGCGCTCATCACTCCAGTCGCCGCGTAGAAGCCGATTGCCGTTAAGACGCCGACCTGTGGCATGGCGTTTGAGGTTATCTTCATGACGCCCTCCTCTCGCGGCCTTTCAACGCGACCCGCCGATCAGCTGTCCATGGTAGTTGGGTTCCACCGACTCCTCCCGAGCCACAACCGGTACCGTAAGTGACGCAATCACGCATCTTCGCTTTCCACGCAGGATCTCCCCGAGTAGATGGTCGCGCAGTGCTCGCTGGAATGCTTGCTCAGGAAGGGCGCGGGTTTACGACCGCGAGAAGCTATGGCAGATGACGGACCGGTACATCGCGCGCATGGATCGCCGCGAACTGGCAGCGGCGCTGCGCGAGCGGTTGGTGCGTAACGGCGTCGACCGGGACGAAGTCGCACACTCGGGGAAAGCTCTCTAGCGCAGGCCACGGCCATCCCCCCCGGACGCCACACCCTGACCGACATGGCGCCCCTGCTATCGGCCCTGATCCTCGGGCGCGAGAGATCCCGTCGGCGCCAGGAGCGCGCCGTCGACTACATCAAGGCTTCCGGCTGACAGCAACTCCGTGCACGAAACACTGCTGCAAGTCCGAGCAACGATGCACTAGCACTGGCCTGCTACACTTCCGCTGGCCAGCAATGTCATGCAGGCTAGTCGCCGGACTTGCCTCCCACCATCGCTACCGCTGCTCCGGCGATGCCCACGAGGATCGCACTGCCTATGGCGGCGCCCACGAGTTCGGCGCTCATGTCGCCGGCCTCTACGCTATGCGCCAGGCTCAACAGCACCCCGTAGGTTGCGCCGGCGGTCGCGCCATCCTTCGCATCGCTCACGCCCCGCCATGTCAAAACCACGGCGAGAACCAGCCCGTGGAAGACGGCACCGAGCACTCCCCAGGTGGATAGGTCTGCGTGCTCGTGATGTCCGTGCGGGTGATGGCCGCCAATGAACGGCACCATGTCGAGGACCAGGTCGACGACGAGTAGCGCGACGGCTGCGGCGATGGTGGCGGTGACGAGTTTCTTCATGTCCATCGTGGCTTCTCCTCGATGAGTGGAAGGAGTTTGGGACACGGGCAATGTACGGGCCGATCACGATCTTCCGCAACATGGTGCAATCGGCGAGAGATTTCGGGCGTTAGGGTCGGGGCTTGCCGCGCTTCGCCCCTTCAGGGGCCGACTGCGTTCGGCGCCGCTAAATCGGTGCCCGCGCCGTGGCCAGCAGGTGGTCGACGTGGTGCAGTTCGAGACATCGGCCCGCGGTGGTTTCCACCTGTACCGTAAGGTGCTGGATGTCGAACTCGTCATACACGATGTCCCGCACCCGGTCCAGAAGGCGTTCGTGGCCTCCATTGGCCGCGTACGCGGGCTCCACCAGGATGTGAGCCGTCAGGGCGACGTATCCCGGCGCGAGGGTCCAGCAATGGACATCGTGGATCACGGTCACCCCTTCGAGTTCCTCGAGCTTGTGGCAGAGCGCGTAGAGGTCGATGTGCTCCGGGGTGCCTTCAAGCAGCACGTCCACCACACGGGACAGCAGGCGCCATGTACTCGCCAAAATCAGAACGCCGATCAGCATGCTCGTAACGGGGTCGGCCACCTGCCAGCCGAATGCCCACACCAGGACCGCGGCTACAACCACCGCCACCGACCCCAGCAGGTCGGTGATCATGTGCTGGAAGGTACCTTCGAGCTTGGCGTTCTTCTGGGCGGCCCCGTGCACCGTCCACACGGCCGCGATGTTCACGACCAGTCCGATTGAGCCCACGATCAGGAAGATCCTGCCATCGACTTCCGGCGTTGCCGACAAGCGGCCATATGCTTCGATGAGTACCCAAACGGAGATGCCCCACAGCGTCAACGCGTTGATCAGGGCCGCGATGACTTCGGTACGGTGGTAGCCGTAGGTGTGCTCGGCCGTGGAACGGCCCGACAGACGCATCGTGACCAGGGCAAGCCCGAGGAACACGGCGTCGGTCAGCATGTGACCGGCGTGGGCAAGCAAGGCCAGACTGCCGGCCAGAAGGCCGCCGACGACCTCGGCGATCGTGTATCCGCCGATGAGCACGAGGGCCGCTACGACGCCGTGCTTGCCCGTCGTGGAAGGATCGGGGACAGTCGGTGGGGCGGTGGAAGCGGTTGTGGCCGGGGTTGCCCGCGGGTGTGGGGCCATCGATAGTGGGCCTCATTGTTGCGGGGTCATGTACAGGGAGAGTCTGGCATACCAGAATAAATATGGCTCCTCGCCTGCGGCAAGAGCGTCCCGAGACACCCTGGCCACGGAGAAACCATGCGAGAATCGAACGCACGGTCGCTGCGCCTTCTGATCCTTGGCAGTGTGCTGTTCGCGCCGTCGATTGCTGTCGCGCAGGAGACGGTGCGCCGAGTTTCGCTTGCCGAGGCGCTGGAGGCCTTCGCTGGAAACAGCCTTGCACTGAAGACCGCACGGTCCGAGACTGCCGGCCTTGCGGGAACGGCCCGACAGTCCCGTGCTTACTTCAATCCGGAGTTGTCGTTTGAACGGGACGACCTGAGTCACAATGACGAAAAGGTCTGGGAAGAGACATTCCTGTTCCAGCAGCAGTTGGAGTGGCCCGCCCGCACTAATGCCCGGAGTCGGGCCGCCACGCACACGATCCGGGCCGGTGCCGCCCGCTTCCGCGCCGACTCGATGGAGTTGGCTTTCGAGGTGCGTGAGGCATATGTGCGGACCTGGTTCGCGGAAGAGGCGGAGTCGATTGTGCGGCGGAGCGCTGCCGTGATTCAGTCAGTAGCGGAGGATGCGGAGGTCCGACTCGAACAGGGCGACATTTCGGCCTTTGAAGCCCGGCGGTTGCGACTCGCACGGGTGGAGGCCGAACTGGAACTGGAGGAAGCGGTGCTGCGCTCCCGTACGGCGAGGCGGAAGCTCGCCGTGCTCATCGAACCGGGAACCGGAACAGAGGAGATCGGTCCGTCGGAGGGACGGGATGGGGTGCCGCCCATGATCAGCCGGGGGACAGCGATCGCCGCCGTTGACGGCCGTCCGGACGTGGAGGCGGCGGCAAGCGAGCTGGATGTGGCGCTCGCTGGTGTGGATCTGGCACGGAGCTACTGGGTACCCGCCCCGAGCCTCGGGCTTGGATACCGCCACCATGATGATGGTTTCGGGGGCGCCAGCCTCGGGTTCGACCTCCCACTTCCCCTCTTCGACCGAGGGTCCGCAACCAGAGAGGGAGCTGCCGCGTTCAGTTCCGCCGCCGCGTACCGTCTCGAACTTCGGAGGAAGATGGCGAGGTACGACGTGCTGGTCGCGTCCGACCGCTATGCGTCCAACCGCGCACGGCTCGTGGCTGCGGCGCAGGGTCTTCGGACCGATGGCGAGGCGCTGCTTGCCTCGGCCACCGCGGCCTACGCGGCACAGGAAATGACCCTGCTGGAACTCCTGGACGCGGCGGGTGCGTTTCAGGGAGCCCAGCTTAGCGCGCTCTCCCTGGCGACCGAGGCCTGGGTCTCGTACTACGACCTGCTTCGCGCCACGGGAAGAGTTCCGGAGGATGAACGATGAAACTGACGGCAGTCGGACCGCGACTGATGGGCGCGGCGGTCATGGCGTTGTGGGCGTGCGGGGAGACGCCGGACAGCGGAGAGGCCGGCGGCGTGGCCCACGATCCCCACGACGGTGGAGGGACGTTCACCAGGATGTCGGGCGACATCGAACTGTTCGTCGAGTATCCGCACCAGATCGTGGGTGTCGAGAGCGAGGAGCCCTGGGAGATCTTCCTCACCCGGATCGAGGGCTGGCGACCAGTGGTGGATGCGGGGGTGACGCTGGTCGTGTACGGGCCTCCCGGTGGCCACCAGGAGATCGAAGCCGTGCCGGAGACTCCGGGCTTGTACGTGGTGTCGCCGACGATACCATCGGTGGGCCACTGGCACGCCGAGGTTGCGCTGTCGCTGGAGGGACGCGATTACGTGATCGGGGCGGGCGAGTTCGAGGTCTTCGACAGTGAAGAGGATGTCCACGTTCATGCGGGACACGGCCACACGGCGGCCGAGGCCGACGCGCACGCAGGGCACGACCACGCCGATGACGAGTCCGGTGCGCATGCGGGACATGACCATGCGGGGGACGCGGCCGATACGCACGCAGGGCACGACCACGCGGCCGACCAGGCGGAAGACCAAGCCGACCCCCACGCCGGACACGGCCACTTGGAGGCCGAGGTGGCCGCCGGGTTGATCACGCTGCCCAAGCAGGAGCAGTGGTCGTTCCCGTTCGCAGTTGCCGTGGCGGGCGAGCGCAGAATTCCCGCCGCGATCCCTGTCCCCGGCGAATTGTCGGCCCCTCCCGATGGTCTCGTACACGTTTCGTCGCCCGTTGCGGGGCGCATTGCGGTAGATGGCCCCGCAATCGGGCCGGGCGACCAGGTGCGCTCCGGGCAGACGCTGGCGCTGATTGCGCCCACCAGCCTGGATAATTCGTACGTGCGCACGCGGGCGGATGTCGTGGAAGCCCAACTCGAAGCCGACCGGGCCGAGAGCCTCTTCGCCGCGGGTGCCATCGCGGAACGTCGGGTGCTGGAGGCACGGCGCAACCTCAACGTGGCCGTGGCGGCGTTCGAAGCCATCGGCGGGACGCTGGACAGCGTCGGTGAGGACCAAATCGACCCCGATCTCTACTACCTTCGCAGCCCGATCGACGGCGTAGTTGCGGCGCGCGACAAAGCGCTGGGCGCGCAGGTAGAGGGCGGTGAGCACGCCTTCACCATCGTGAACGCATCCACACTGTGGTTCGTTGCGCGGATTCCCGCGCGCTACGCCGCGGCGGCGGACCGGATACGGGGCGCGTGGTTCACCGTCGAGGGCGGGACCACCACCTACACGTCCACCAGGGTCCTTTCAATCGGCAACATGATTGATCCGGCGAGCCGCACGCTGGCTGTCCGTTTCGAAGTCCCGAACTCCAGCGGGGCCCTCAAGGTGGGGATGCTGGGAGAAGGCCATATTCTCCTCGGCGATCCGGTGCCGGGAGTCGCGGTCCCGGCCTCGGCGATTCAGGACGAGAACAACCTCCCCATACTCTACGTCATGCTCACGGGAGACACTTTCGAGCGTCGGGTCGTCACGACGGGTCCTTCGGATGGGAACTGGACCATCGTTTCGTCCGGAATCGCCTCCGGCGAGCACGTCGTCACCGTTGGGGCATACCAGGTCAACCTCGCCGCGCTCGGGGTCGTCGCGCCGGCTCACGACCATGCTCACTAGGTAGCGCGAATGAACCAACTTGAGCGGCGCGGTTTTCTCGACCTCATCGTCGGCGCCTCCCTGGCGAATCCCTTCCTTGCGCTCATCTTCGCCATGGGGCTTTTCGTGGGTGGAAGCTGGGTGGCGGCCACATTCCCGGTCGATGTATTCCCCGACCTGACCGCTCCAACGGTCACGGTGGTGACCGACGCTCACGGGCTGGCTCCCGAAGACGTGGAGACATCAATCACCTTCCCGATCGAGACGGCCCTGAACGGCGCGCTCGGGGTCCGCCGGGTACGTTCCAAATCCGCCCAGGGAATCAGCGTCGTCTGGGCGGACTTCGAATGGGGAACCGACATCTACCTTGCCAGGCAGATCGTCAGTGCTCGGCTCCAGGCTCAGGCCCTCGACCTGCCGGAGGGAGTGAGCCCGCCGGTTCTGGCCCCCATCAGTTCCATTATGGGCGAGATTATGCTGGTGGGCGTCGTGGCTCCCGAGTCACGGCTCATGGAGGCGCGGACCACGGCGGACTGGATCGTGAGGCGCAGGTTGCTGGCGGTGCCGGGCGTGGCGCAGGTGGTGTCGCAGGGCGGCGATGTGCGTGAATACCAGGTGCTGGTCGATCCGCAGCGGCTCCTGGCCTATCAGGTGGGACTCGAAGACGTGCTCGCGGCGATAGAGGGATCGAGCGAGAACGTTGCGGGAGGTCTCTACTGGTCCAGTGGACGCGAAATCCTGGTTCGCGGGATCGTACGGCCATCTAGCGTGGAAGACATCGGGGTGACCGTGGTGGTCACGCGGGACCGGGTTCCGGTACTGATCGACGACGTCGCCGAAGTCCGCATCGGTCCCAAGATCACCTATGGGACCGGATCCGTGAATGGGGAGACGGCAGTCATCTTGTCGGTCCAGAAACAGGCCGGCGCCAACACGCTTGAGCTCACTGAAAGGGTCGACGCCGAACTGGACCTGATCGAAGCCGAGCTTCCCGAGGGGATTACATTCGAGCGCGACATCTTCCGACAGGCCGACTTCATCTCGCTCGCAGTGGAGAACGTGATCCTCGCGTTGCGCGACGGGGCGTTCTTCGTGATCGCCATACTTCTGCTCTTCCTGTGGAATGTGCGCACCACGCTGATCTCCGTGGCGGCTATCCCACTGTCGCTAGCTTTGGCGATCATCGTCATGCGCGCGCTGGGGGGCACGGTGAACACCATGACGCTGGGCGGGATGGCCATCGCGATCGGGGCCCTTGTCGACGACGCCATTATCTTCGTCGAGAACGTGCACCGGCGACTCCGCGACAACCTCCGGCGGCCACCTGGGGAGCGGCTCGCGACGCTCCCCCTGATTCGCGGCGCGGCGAGCGAAATCAGGGATCCGATCCTCAACGCTACGCTGATAATCACCATCGTCTTCGTTCCCCTGTTCTTTCTGACCGGGGTAGAAGGCCGCATGCTTGCGCCGCTGGGGTATGCCTACATCATCAGTATTCTCTCGTCGCTGGTCGTGGCTGTTACGGTCACCCCGGCGCTCTCCTACCTGCTGCTGCCCGGCGACCGAGCGATCAGGCGGCGACGCGAGCCGTGGCTGGTGCGGGGGCTCGAGTTCATCTATGGGCGGGTGCTGAACCGGGCGCTGGCTCATTCGGGGAAGGTTCTGGTCGGGGCGGCGCTGCTGCTTGTGGGCACCCTGGCGGTGGTACCCACGCTGGGCCGGGAGTTCCTGCCCGAGTTCCAGGAGGGGTCCCTGACAATCGCGATAATCAGCGTGCCAGGCACATCACTGGCCGAATCAAACGAGATCGGCAATCGAGTCGAGAGGCGGCTGATGGGGGTGTCGGGCGTGGTCTCGACTGCCCGGCGTACTGGGCGCGCCGCGCTGGACGAAGAAGCGCAGGGCGTCAATGTGTCGCACGTCGAAGCACGGCTTGATCTGGCCAGCCGCGAACTCTCGGAAGTGATGGCCGAGGTGCGCGCGGAGCTTGCGGGGATCGCTGGGACCAGCATCACGGTGGGGCAGCCCATCGGCCACCGCATCGACCACATGCTGTCGGGAACGCGAGCCGCGATTGCGATCAGCCTGTTCGGACCCGATCTCCGCGAATTGCGCGAAATCGCCGGGCAGATCGAGGCCATCGCACTCGAGATCGAAGGCCTGGTGGATGTCTCGATGGAGCAGCAGGCGGAGGTGCCCCAGCTTCAGGTGCGTGCGAACCGCCGGGCCATGGCACGCTACGGCGTGAGCCCCGGAGCGCTGGCCGATGCGGTCCACATCGCGATGCAGGGCGAGGTCGTGTCGCTGGTGCGGGAGGGCGAGCGGACTTTCGACCTGGTGGTGCGCTACGCGGACCGCTTCCGGAGCGATGCCGAAGCCATCGGGGGAGCGCTGGTGGCGACGCCTGCTGGACCCACCGTGCCGCTGTCGCAACTCGGATCAATAGTGGAGGCCCGGGGACCGAACATGATCACGCGCGAGAATGTGTCGCGGAAGATCGTCGTGAGCGCCAACGTGGCTGGGCGGGACGTGATCGGTGCCGTGACCGAACTGCAGGGACACATCGCCGACGAGTTGGATTTGCCACCCGAGTACCATTTGCAGTACGGGGGACAGTTTGAGAGCGGCCAGAGTGCAACTCGCCGTATTACCATACTTTCTCTCTTCTCGATCGGCGCGATCTTCATGATCATGTTCCGGGCGTTCGGCAACTTCAGCACCGCCATGTTCCTCATGGTGAATCTGCCGTTGGCCCTGACCGGTGGGGTCATTGCCGTCTTGCTTATCGGCGGAACTGTGAACGTCGCGACGCTGGTCGGCTTCATTACGCTCTTCGGGATCGCGGTGCGGAATGGGATGCTCCTAGTGAGCCGGTATCAGGATCTTTGCGTCGGCGGGATGGCGCTTACAGACGCCATCCGGCGCGGCTCGGTGGAACGCCTGAGTCCGATCCTGATGACGGCGCTTACGGCGGGCCTGGCCCTTATCCCTCTGGCGCTGGGGATTGGCGAGCCCGGAAAGGAAATCCAGGCCCCTCTCGCCGTGGTGGTTCTCGGAGGGCTTCTGACGTCTACGCTGCTGAACATGGTGGTCGTGCCGGCCCTGTTCATGCGCTGGGGCAACATCCCGATCACCCCCCGGGATCCACCACCCGCAGGTTCCTGAACTACGGGACGCTGCGAGCGGTTCCGAGTCGATGCGCGACACGAGAACCCTTGAATACGAAGGACAGCAAGCTTACACTGTTTTGGCATCGGTCCTCTGGTGGCTGTAGTCAAGTTGTCGGTTCCAACTGGACTCAACGGCCTCCAGAGGCCGATGCCGATTTATTGGTTTGAGAAACCCGGGGTAGCAGCGTTCGGCGAAGCACGGCGACCCGCCTCGGGCAAGTACGACGCTCCGAGCCGACAGCCCGGATCGCGCGTGCTGTGCGCCATGGCCTCCTCTGCGGCCACTTCAACACGACCCGCCGATCAGCTGTCAATGGTAATTGGGTTCGACCACTCTGTCCCAAGCCACAACCGGTACCGTAAGTGACGCAATCACGCATCGCAACGACGAATCCTCGCCGTCCACACAAGATCCTGATATCGCTGGCCGCCGGCCTTCTCGCAACCGCTGCACCTGGCCCGACCGGCGCGCGCGCCCAACAGGCCCCGGTCAACGGCAACGGCGGTGCGCCCGACGCTCCCGCGACCGGTGTTGCCGTCGCCGCCCGCGCCGAGGCACCGCCGGTCATTGACGGCGTCCCCGACGACGACGTCTGGGGCACCGCCACGCCCCTCGCGGACTTCACCCAGCGTGAGCCGGCCGACGGCCAGCCCGCCTCCGAGCCCACCGAGCTCCGCATCCTCTTCGACCATGACGCCGTCTACGTCGCGGTGTGGGCCTACGACTCACAGGCGGACGCCATCGTCCCGGGAGAGTCCATCCGCGACTACGAGGTCACCGACGCGGACGCCGTCATCATGGTCTTCGACACGTACAACGACCAGCAGAACGGCTTCGTCTTCGGCACCACACCCGCCGGGATCGAGTACGACGGGCAGGTCGCCGCCCAGGGCAGCGGCGGCGGGTTCTTCCTCGGCGGCGGCATGACCGGACAGCGCCGCTTCCAGCGGGGTGCCGGCGGCGGCTTCAACAAGAACTGGGACGGCAGCTGGACGGTTGCCACGTCCCGCGACGCCGAAGGCTGGTACGCCGAATTCCGCATCCCCTTCAGCACGCTCCGCTACGGGTCCGAAACCGACACGTGGGGCTTCAACGTCTCACGCAGGATCCGCCGGCTCAACGAAGAGGACTTCTGGGCGGCCGTGCCCCGAGAGTTCGGGCTCTACCGGCTCGACTTCGCGGGCCAGTTAACGGGGGTCGAACCGCCGTTCCGCCGATCCGCAACCGTCACCCCCTACGTGCTGGGAGCCTCGACCCGCGACTACACTGACGCGTCGCAGACCGCGTTCGGACGGCAGGCCGAATTCGGGGGCGAGGCCAAGGTGCAGGTCACCCAGGGCCTCACCCTGGACATGACGGTGAACACCGACTTCGCACAGGTCGAGGTTGACGACCAGCAGGTGAACCTGACCCGCTTCTCACTGCTCTTTCCCGAGAAGCGCCCGTTCTTCCTCGAGAACGCCGGCTTCTTCACCGTCGGGGCAGGGGGTGCCGACCTCTTCTTCAGCCGCCGCATCGGCATATCCGGCGGCCAGCCGGTCCCCATCACCGGCGGCGGCAGGCTGTCGGGGCGCGTGGCGGGCCTGAACCTGGGCCTGCTGCACATCGAGACCGGGGCCAACGAAGTGGGGGATCCGGAAAACGCCTACTCGGTGGCGCGCGTCGCGAAGGAACTTCCCAACCGTTCCCGGGTCGGCGGCCTCTTCGTGAACCGCGCCGGCAATCTCGCTGGGGACTACAACCGCACCTACGCGATCGACGGCAGCGTCGGCCTCGGCGATCAGCTGACCCTGACCTCGTTCGTGGCGCGGACAGACACGCCGGAGCTGGAAGGGGCGGACGCCGCGTGGGACGTCACGGCGGCGTGGAGCAGCCGGCGCTTCGCGGGCAACGTCACCGTGCGCGAGATCGGCGAGCACTTCAATCCGGAGGTCGGCTTTCTCCCCCGCAACGGCCATCGCTACCTCCAACTCTTCGGAATGTGGCTGGTGCGGCCCACCAGCGTCTTCCGCGAAATCCGCCCGCACGTCTCGTACTTCACCTACCGAACCGTCCGCAGCGGAGTGGAGAACGGCTTCAACGAGTCGGCCCGCTGGCACATCGACAGCCACTGGCAGTGGAACTCCGGGATGGAGCTTCACACCGGGGCGAACTACATAACCGAGGGACTCTATGGGTCGTTCGCGATCCCCGGCACCGACGTCGTGGTGCCCACCGGGACCTACGCGGGCTGGGAGTCGCAGATCGTCTTTTTCACCGACCAGTCGCGGCCCGTCTCCATCAACACCCGCTTCAACTGGGGCGCGTTCCTTTCGGGTAGCAAGCGCACCTCGACGGCCGACCTGACGCTTCGCCGCGGCGCCCGCACCAGCGCCGGTGTCCGCCTCGCGTACAACGACGTGATGCTCCCCCAGGGCGACTTCACCGCCACCCTGGCCGGGATCAACCTGGGCTACTTCTTCACCCCCCGGATCTACGTCCAGTCCCTCATCCAGTACTCCGACCAGATCGACACCTGGTCCGCCAACATCCGTTTCGGCTGGCTCAACACCGCCGGCACGGGCCTGTTCATCGTCTACAACGAGGTGCAGGGGATCGAAGCGCTGACAGGACCGCTGGGCCGCTCGGTTTATCTCAAGTTTACCCGGCAGTTGAACGTGCTGGGGGGGTAGGTCTTGGCCCGACGCCCATTGCAGTTCGTCCTGGAGCGCCCGGCCCCGCGCGGGTGAGACCCCGCCCCCGCGCATGACCGACAACGTCCGCCAGGTTCTTCACCGCGTCTTCGGCTACCGCGACTTCATCGGCCAGCAGGAGGCCGTGATCGAGCACACGGTGGCCGGCGGCGACAGTCTGGTGCTGATGCCGACCGGCGGCGGCAAGTCCCTGTGCTACCAGATCCCCGCGATCGTCCGGGACGGAGTGGGGGTAGTGGTCTCGCCCCTCATCGCCCTCATGCGGGACCAGGTCGAGGATCTTCGCCAGACCGGCGTGCGGGCCGCATGCCTCAACTCGACCCTCACCTACCGCGAGGTGCTGGAGACGGAATCCGCGGTCGAGGCGGGCCGGCTCGATCTGCTGTACGTTGCCCCCGAACGCCTTCTCGGTGAACGCACGCTTCAGCTCCTGTCGCGCACCCGACTGGCCCTCTTCGCGATCGACGAAGCCCACTGCGTATCCCAGTGGGGCCACGACTTCCGCCCCGAGTATCTCCAGCTCTCGGCGCTGCCGGAGCTTTTTCCGGAGGTTCCGAGGATCGCCCTCACCGCGACGGCCGACGAGCCCACGCGGCGCGAGATCGTCGATCGGTTGAGCCTGCGGGATACCCCCCTTTTCGTCAGCGGCTTCGATCGCCCGAACATTCGCTACCACGTGGTCCCGAAGAACAACGCGCGGGCACAGCTCCGGCGCTTCCTGGAGGGTCACGGCGGCGACGCGGGCATCGTGTACTGCCTGTCCCGGCGCAAGGTCGACCAGACCGCCGAATGGCTCCAGGGGATCGGCGTGAACGCTCTGCCCTACCACGCCGGCCTCGACGGGGCGATCCGGCAGCGCCACCAGGACCGCTTCGTGCGCGAGGACGGCATCGTCATCGTGGCCACGATCGCCTTCGGAATGGGCATCGACAAGCCCGACGTGCGCTTCGTGGCCCACCTGGACCTCCCGAAGAGCATCGAAGCCTATTACCAGGAGACGGGCCGCGCGGGACGGGACGGCGGGCCCGCGGACGCGTGGATGGTCTACGGACTGCAGGAGGTCGTCACGCTGAGGAGCATGGTCGACAACTCCGAGGCGGGCGAGGCGCGCAAGCGGCTCGAGGTGCGCAAGCTCGACGCCATGCTCGGCTATTGTGAACTCGCGACCTGCCGGCGCCGCACGCTGCTCGGGTATTTCGGCGAGACGCACGTCCAGGACTGCGGCAACTGCGACAACTGCCTGACGCCCGTGGCGGTCTGGAACGCCACCGAGGCCTCGCAGAAGGCAATGTCGTGTGTCTCACGGACGGGACAGCGCTTCGGCGCGGCATATCTCACCGATGTGCTGCGCGGGCGCGACAGCGAACGCGTCCGGCGCTTCGCCCATGATCGGCTGCCGACGTTCGGCGTCGGCGCCGATCTCGACGCCTGGCAGTGGCGCTCGGTCTTCCGCCAACTCGTTGCCCGCGGACTACTCAGCGTGGAGATGGAGCGGTATGGATCCATCCGGCTGACCGATGCGAGCCGGCCGGTCCTGTGCGGCGAGGCCGAGGTGCACATGCGCTTGGACGCACGGCCGGTCGCGCCAAGGCGGAAGCGCAAGCCGCGCGAGGCCCTGCCGCCCCCCGATCCGGGCACGTGGGACGAAGCGCTGTGGGAGGCTCTGCGCAAGCGGCGAACCGAACTCGCAAAGGCTCAGAGCGTTCCCCCCTACGTGATCTTCCACGACGCGACGCTGAGGGAGATGGTGGCGCGGCGCCCGCGTACGCGGGAGAATTTCGCCGGACTGGTCGGGGTAGGGGAGACGAAGCTGCGCCGCTACGCCGACGACTTCTTGGCGGTTATTGCGGCGCACGAGGCCGGCGGCGACCGCTCGAAACCGGGTCCTCACCCCTGACGCGCGATCGGGCGAATCGGTTACTGCCCCTGGCCCGAGCCCTCCTCGTCGGCGTTGGCGGCCGCAAACGCATTCGCGAAGATCGCGAGCCTGGCCTGCAACTCGGCACCTAGCGCGGCCGGGACGGTCCCCGCCTCGGCGACTCCGACACCCGTCGTCCACCACGTGACGGCCTCCGACAGGGTGATCTGGTTGTCGCGGATCATCTGGGTCGCCTGCTGCACGCGGATCGACACCGAGTATCCCACCACTCCCGCCACGCCGCCCCCGCACTCCACCGTGACCCTGAGTTCGGGGATTCCCGGGCTCTCGAGCATCTCGCGCTCGGTCAGCAGCGGCACCTCCGCTGTCTCCAGCGCGGCCACCGCGTCCGTCCGTACGGATTCAGCCGAGAGGCCGGCACCCTCGCACCCCTGGTTGGTCTCGGCGCGCACATGAACGCCGACAAGATCCTCCAGGGTGTAGCGATTCCACTCGGTGTCCTGGGCGACCCCCGACGCCGGCAAGCACAGCATCGCGGCCGCGGCGGCGACCAGCGGGGCCGCGCCGCGCCGCGCCGACACCGGTCCGTCGGGCGCTCTCGCCTCCATCAGTTGCCCCCGCAGGAACGACACTGGTGGTTGTTGTGCGAACCGAGCTTCTCGAGCAGCGCGACGGTGGCCGGGTGCGGTTGCGCGCGCTGCTCCGGGCTGTTGGCCAGGTCGGCCGTGGTCTGGCCGCGGCGGCTGATGGCATGGATGTCCACACCGCGGCTGACCAGGAAGAGGATGGTCTCGTTGTCGCCGCGGGCCGCCGAGTGGTGGATCGCGTTGTAGCCGTCCTTGTCGCGCAGGTTCGGGTCGATGCCGAGTTCGTCGATGAGGTAGCGCACCGCGGGGAGCCATCCATCGGGGACGGCGCGGTGCTGCTGAGCCACCCGGGAGGTGCCGAAACCCACGCCCGAAGCCGCGTGCAACGGGTGTACGGCGGGCCCGCCGACCGGCACGGGCGGGAGTCCGGACGGGTCTTCGGGAGTGTCCTCGGGACGGGTATCGGGGAAGTTCGGATCGAAGAAGCGGCGGCGGTCCGGCAGCCTGATCGTCCAGATGTCGGGGTCCGCCCCGTATTCGACGAGAAGGCGCATGGCCTCCACGTCCGTGGCGTATGCAGCCCGCCAGAAGGGGGTCGCGCCGGTGAAGTCGACACCCATGCGGCCGGCGTTGTACGCGGCGTACCATATGTGTGTGGCTGTCCGCTGGTTGGGATCCGCACCTGCGTCGAGCAGCAGCCGCATGAACTCGAGGTAGCCGGTCTCCTGCTGGCGGAAGGCCTGAGGCTGGGGATACCAGGTGCGCAGCGACCACTCGATGTTGAGCGCGGCGAAGAGCGGACCCGCACCGTCGTCGCTGACGAGGTTGGGGTCGGCGCCGCGCTCGAGCAGGTCGCGCCCGAGGTCGTAGTTGCCGTTGACGACGGCCACGAGGAGGGGGGAGGACTGGTCGCCCGCCGTGGGCTGGTCGACATCCGCACCCCTGTCCAGGAGCAATGCAGCGGTCGAGCGATGACCCTCACGGGCCGCGTAGTGCAGCGCGTTGAACCCGCCCTGTTTCCCGATCTGTTGCGCCGAGGTCAGAGCCTTGACCGGCGGTTCTTCCGGCGGCGTGGCCGGCTCTTCCGGCGTGGGCTGGCCCTGTGCCGCCGCGGCCGGGGTACCGGGCTGCCGGGCCTGAGCGCCCTGCGCCGGACTGCGGGCCTGTTGTGCCCGCGCGGGTACAGGCGATGCCGACGCCTCGCTGACTTCCTCCTCCTCTTCGGGCTCTCTGGCCGCAGCCCTCACCCGGGCTCGCTGGCGCTGCTCGGCGCGCAGGCTCTGGTCAATGGTCTCGTAGTCTTTCACCCGCGTAACCAGAGCGACATCGGCCCCCGCGTCCAGCAGCGCGCGCACCGCGGCATCGGCACCACGCACCGCAGCGAACATGAGTGGGGTGCGGTCGGCGAAGCCGTCCCGTGCGTTCACGTCGCCGCCGTGCGCGGCCAGGGCCTCCACCACGCCGCCTGCGTCGGCGTCCGCAGCGAAGTGCATGGCGGTAACGCCGGTTGTGGTAAAAGCGTCGGGGTCCGCGCCGGCGCCCAGGATCAGCCGCGCAACCTCGGTGTGGCCGCTCCGGCTGGCGAGGTGCAGCGGTGTGTATGCGCCGAGGCGCGTCGTTGCACGCACCGTCGCCCCCGCATAGAGCAGGGCCCTCGCGATCTCCACATCGTTGGTGCTCGCAGC
Source organism: Gemmatimonadota bacterium (assembly GCA_028874905.1). Lineage (GTDB taxonomy): Bacteria > Gemmatimonadota > Gemmatimonadetes > Longimicrobiales > Gaopeijiaceae > Bin94. The sequence continues at coordinate 29,721 of JAPPGZ010000096.1, read as the reverse complement.
CCAATGAAGTGCGGTCATTCCGTCGCTCTGGGCGGTGTTGACGTCCGCGCCCTGTCTCAGCAGTACGCGCACCGCTTCCAGGTCGCCGCGCTCGGCCGCGTCGGCGACCGGCGATTCAACGGGCGCCACCGCCCCCGCCGCGGCTATTACCGACGCGAGTGCGAGAACCCGGACGACCCGGCGTTTCGAAGGCGACCTCCCGGCCGGGGAGCGGTCAGACCGGCTTGCCGTCATCATCCCCACCTCCTAGATGGCGAAGTGGCCGTTGCTGTTCCCGAACTTCTTGATGTCGTCGGCTCCCAGCTTGTGCAGCAGGCTCAGCATCACGTTGGCCATCGGCGTGCCGGGCTGCGCCCGGATATGCTGTTCGCCCTCCAGGATGCCGTTGGCGCCCCCCGCCAGGAAGAGCGGGCAACGAGTGTGGTTGTGGAGATTGCTGTCCGCCATCGCCGAGCCGTACACGAGGAGCGTCTTGTCGAGGAGCGTGGCGTCGCCCTCCGTAACCGCCTGCAGCTTCTCCAGGAAGTAGGGGACCATCGACACGTGGTACTCGTTGATCTTGCCGAACTGCCGAACGCGGTCCTCGCGGCCCCCGTGGTGGGATGACGCGTGGAACGGGGCGTCCACGCCGGACTCCGGATAGACCCGGGGCGAGGCGTCACGGCCCAGCTTGAACGAGAAAACGCGCGTCGTGTCCGACTGGAAGGCAAGCACCTGGAGGTCGAACATCAGCTTCACGTGCTCCTCGAACGAATCTGGGACGCCCACCGGGGCCTCCGGAATCGCCCGCTTCTCGCCGCTCGAGTTCTGGGCCTCGATCCGCTGGATCCGCTGTTCGAGTTCACGGATGTTGTTTGCGTACTGATCCAGTCTGTGGACATCGGCCGGGTCGAGCTTGCGGCGCATCATGGACATCTCGCCCATGACCCAGTCGAGGATGCTCCGGTCGGTGCTCAGGCGCTCCGCGCGCTGCTCGGGCGTTCCCCCGGCCCCGAAGAGCTGCTCGAAGACCGCTCTCGGATCGCGGATCATCGGGAGCGGCTCCGTTGGAGAAGCCCAGCTGATCGTATCGGTGTATACGCACGCGTAGCCGTACGCGCACCCCCCGGCCTGGTCGACGTTCTCGATGGATAGCTGCAGGGACGGAATCGGCGTGTCCTGGCCGAAGCGCTGCACGTACAGCTGGTCGAAGGAGGTTCCCACGCGCACGTCGGAACCCTCGGTCTGCTTGGGATGAGCTTGCGTGAGAAAGACGGCGCTGGTTCGGAAGTGGTCGCCGCCGATCTCTGCAGGAGCGTAGGCGTCGGCCATCCTCGCGTCGGTGTCAGTGACGATAGTCAGGTACTTCCTGAAAGGATCCAGCGGCCGCAGGCTGCTGGGCGTCAGGTCGAAGTCGCGTCCCGTCTCCGCCGGTGACCACAGGTTCTGGGACCTGCCCCAGTCGTTGCAGCCGGCGGCGCCGTGCACCTGCTCGATGCAGACCACCCGGGTTCGGCTGGCCGCCTTGCCGGTCTCTGTCGCCGCCCACAACCGCCCGGCCGGGATCATGGCATCCAGAAGGGGCAGGCCGACAGCCGCCCCGGCGCCCTTGAGCATTGCGCGTCGCGAAATGTGCTTGCCGGTCAGGTATCGCATTTGTTTCAAACCTCCCTCGTCGGGGGTGCCTTGCAGGTGTGCGTCAGGATTCGGCTTCTTCCTCGGCGATGGTGCCGATGCTCGCCATCCGGAAGGCGGGACTGTTCACGATGCCCAGAATGAAGGCCGACACGCGATAGTCGTCTTCCGCCGCGGTCCGGATGATCGTCCGGATCGTAGGCATGTCATAATACTCGACCCGGCGGCCCAGGGCGTACGCCATCAGGTTCTCGGCAAAGGTGCTGACCACAACATCGGAAACAGCCAGGAGCGCACCCCGCAGATCGGCGGGTCCTGCCAGTTCGGTGCCGTCGTACATGGTGCCCACCGGATCGACCGGGTTGCCTTCGTCCCGGATCCGCCAGGCGCCGGTCACGTCGAAGTTTTCGAGCGCGAGCCCGAGAGGGTCGATGACGTTGTGGCAGGAACTGCAGGCCGGGTTCGCCCGGTGTTCCTCCATGCGCTCCCTGACCGTGAGGAACCGCCCGGCTTCGGCTGCGGCGGTCTCCTCGAAGGCGGGGATGTCGGGCGGGGGCGGCGGCGGCGGCGCGCCCAGCAGGACCTCGAGCACCCACTTGCCGCGCAGCACGGGAGATGTGCGGTCCGGGTGGGAGGTCAGGGTGAGGACGCTGCCGTGGCCCAGGAGGCCGCGACGGCGGTCGGCAGGGTACGAGACCTTCCCGAAGTCGGGACCCACGACACCCGTGATTCCGTAATGGCGGGCCAGCCGCTCGTTCACGAAGGTGTAGTCCGCCGTCAGCAGTTCCAGGACGGGTCGGTCCTCCTCGACCAGGTGGGAGAAGAATAGCTCGGTCTCCCGCACCATCGCGTCGGCCAGCGTCTGGTCGAAGTACGGGAATGTGAGCGCATCCGGGTGGATGTCCTCGATATCCTGCAGCCTCAGCCACTGCGCGGCAAAACGAGTCGCCAGCGCCTTCGAGCGGGGGTCGGCCAGCATGCGCCGCGCGTGACCGTCCAACTGCTCGGCGTCGGAGAGCGAACCGGCTCGGGCCGCCTCCAGAAGCTCATCGTCGGGGGGCGCACCCCAGAGGAAGAACGAGAGCCGGGACGCGAGATCCAGGTCGTCGATCGCATACACGCCGCCAGGTCCGACCTCGGAAGGCAGCCGTTCCAGGCGGAAGATGAAGTGGGGGCTCGCCAGGATCGCCTGCAGGGCCGTGCGGACACCCTTCTCGAAGCCGCCGTCGTCCGCGCCCTGCTCGTAGAACCACATGAGGCCGTCGACATCGCGGTCGAGAGCCGGGCGCCGGTAGGCCTTCGTCGCGAGACGCGCGAGGATCTCGCGAGCGCAGGGGCCTTCCTCTTCGGGCATGGTCGGCCGGCAGGTGAAGACCGCGCGCCGGGCAGGCGTGTCGGATACGCCCGTGACGCCAAAAGGTCCGAGGACCGTGACACGCTGCAGGTGCTGTTGGGTCGTCACGCCCAGGCCGATCCCGATCTGCCCGTCCGCGAGGGTGTGGTCGATGGGCCGGATCAGGTCATCCACCGCGCCCTCGAACTGACGGATGAACGCAACCGAAACCCGCTTCTGACCCGCCGTGACGTAGATGGAATCGGTTCGGATGTTGAGTCCGGTGGGCTCCGATTCCGACATCCAGCGGTCGATGGTGAGCAGCGAGACCCGGGCGCCGTCGATGGAAACCTCGAGTTGCTCGGTCCCGAACGTTCGCCCGAAGACCTCTCCCTCGACGGCGGCGTAGGGCATGATGTGGAACACGTACTTCCCGTCAGCGGGGAAGTTGTGCATGACTGAAAGCCCTCCCCGGGTACCGATGGGAGCACCTTCCACGCGGTCCTTCTGCGACGCTACACGCGGGATCCGGTAGATTGCCGACGACACCTCCGCTTCGGGGTCGCCGAGGGCGAGCCTGCTAATCTGTCCGGCGGCGCGCAGGTAGCCCTCCATAACGGTCGCGGACGGCATCTGAACGTCCGCGATGTTGTCGAAGTTGGCGCTTTTGGTGTCGAGCGGCAGGAACGTGCTTACATCGATGTCCACGCCCAGGAGATCCTTCACCGCCGCGGCGTACTCAGCACGATTGAGACGCTGGAAAGTGCGCCGTCCCGGGTTCGGTTCCCGTGCGGCGAGCTCGTCCATTGCGGTCTCGAGTTCGCTGGCCATGGCGACGATCACTTCGGGCTCGGGACGGCGCACCCCCTGCGGGGGCATCATCCGCGCGCGAAGCTTGCGAATCATCTTCTCGATCGTTGGGCCGCGCTCGGCGGCCTCCGCGATGTCGAAGCCCTCGAGCACAAGGTCGCCGACCCGTCGGCGCTCGCTGTGGCACCGGACGCAGTACTGTGCCACGACCTCGTTCGCCACTGCAGCCGTCGGCATGTCCGCGGGTGCCGGATTCGGCGCGAAGGTTGCGGGGCCCGGTGCGATCCCCTCGCGGGCGTACGACGGCGTCCCGGCGGACCCGGCCAGACCGAGGCTCAGAGCGCCCGCCGCCAGCAAAGCAATGGCGTATTTGCTCATAGCCATAATTATAGAGAGGAACCGGGTCTCTTCGCCAGTGAGCGCGCGGGATTGCGGTGCGCGTGGTGCATGCGCGCGAGGGCCATGGCATTTGGAGGGTGTCGGGCCACGCCGGTGTCCCGCGCCGGCGGCGGTGTTCCACCAGTGAACCCGCATCCGCTTGTCCCCGCCGACGCGAATGGTACTATATATGTCGAAAGGAGGCCCAAGCGGGAGGGTATCCGATGTATGCCATGGCGTCGAAACGAACACCGTCGGTCGAGGTCGGCGCGCCGGATGTCGTTCGCGGACTCCGGGTCGCCGCCATGCTGCTGGCTCTGGCCCTGACGTGTGCGGTCGCCCCGCGAGACGCGGGTGCCCAGAGCGACCGGGAGGCCGACGTCGTTCGCATAACCGCCCGGGTGCAGGACGTCGACACGCGCGCCGACCTGCTGGGTGCCGTGCTGGAACTCTCCGGCGTGGCCAACCGGCATGTGACCGGGGTGGACGGGAGCGTTTCCTTCGATGCGCCGATCGGAGACTACACACTGACCGTCCGCAAGGGCGGTTACGCAACCCTCCGCGGGGACTTCCGGGTCATCCGGCCCGGCGACTTCCTGCTGCGCATGAGCCAGTCGGACGAAGGCGACATGAGCGCTCCGTCCCGACTTGTGGTAAAGGTCGTCGAGGCCTACCGGGCACGACCGATCGAAGGCGCGACCGTGACGCTCGCGGACGGCGCCATGGCGGTGACCAACGCCGAGGGGCGCGCCGAGTTCAACGGCCTGCAGTCCCGCCTGGCACGGCTCGAAGTCGAGATGATCGGCTACGCCACGCGCACCGAACCGGTCACGCTGCATCCGGATCGAACGACGGCGGTGGACGTGGAGATGACGATCGAGGCCGTGCCCCTGCGTCCGCTCAGGGTCGAGGTGCGTTCCCGGTTTCTGGAAGTGAACGGCGTCTATCGGCGAATGGATCAGGGAAGGGTGATGCACCTGCTCACGAAGCGCGCCATCGAGGAAAGGGGATCAGCCCGCATTTCAGACGCGTTCTCCCATGTTCCGGGCCTCAAGATCGACCGTGAGTCGACCTACCGGTCCGTACTGATGGCCCCGAGCAATTGTCCGCTTGCGGTGTACGTCGACGGAATTCCGTTCGGGGTCGACATCGAGGGCTCGGTGAACATCGACCAGATTCCGCCGGACTGGGTGGAGCTCGCGGAGGTGTACTGGGGGAACCGGGCACCGATCGAATACCGCGGCAATGCGTGCGGAGTCGTGCTGATCTGGACGAGACACAACAGCAGGCCGGGGTCGGTTTCCGATGGTGGATGATCGTCTGTTACCTTGAGGGACTGCGGTTGCCCGCGCCAAGGGAGCGCGCGCGCCCACACCGGGACGTCCCGAGTCACACGAAACGGCCAGAAAGGACAGGTAGCGAGTGAGCGAGGTATCCGTCGGACAACAGGCGCCGGACTTCACCCTGCACGAGGTTTTCGGGGACGATGCAGTAACGCTGAGCGAGCACCGCGGTCAGCCGGTCGTGCTGATGTTCGTGCCTCTCGCCTTCAGCGGCGTCTGCACCGAGGAGTTCTGCCACGTGGGCGAGAACTGGGACGTGTGGGGCGGTCTTGGGGCGCGGATCTACGGCATCAGCATCGACTCGCCGTTCGTGAATCAGAGGTGGAAGAGCGACATGGGCGTGCCGTTCCCGATCCTGTCCGACTTCAACAAGACGGCCGCCGAAGCCTATGGGGTACTCGAGCAGGATTTCTTTGGTCTCAGAGGCGTGGCGAAGCGGTCCGTGTTCGTGGTGGACGCAGCGGGCAGCGTCGGATTCGCGTGGGTCAGCGACGATCCCGGCGTACTGCCGCCGTTTGCCGAGATCGTCGAAGCGGTGCGCAAGGTGAGCTGACTCCATGGATGGCGCGCGCCCGAGTGCGGGGCCGATCGTGCACCGCGCGTTGTCTCCGGCGTCGCTCGCGAGGGTGATCGGCTCGGCGATGGTCGCTGTCCTGGCGGGCGCGGCGGTAGCGAGCGCGCAGGCGGGCTCGGTCTCGCCCGTCACCTTTTCGGGCGAGGTCCTGGACACCTATCGGGGCGAACCGGTCGAAGGCGCGATCGTGCGCCTGGAGGGAACGTTGCGGCCCGACGGGTCGATCATCCTGGGAATCACCGACGAGATGGGACGATTCGACATCACGGACGTCCCCCCTGGGCCGAGCCAGGTTCTCGTGTCGCGGATCGGGTACGCCGACCTGGTGCAGGTCCTTGACATCCGGGAGGGGCAGTTCGTCGAAATCGCGGTGATCCCGAAGCCGATCGTGCTCGAGGGCATCGAGGTATATGTGGACCGTCTGACGACGAGGCTGCGGGAACTCCCGTACCTCACGAATACCTACGACGAGGCTGCCCTGCGGTTCGCGCCGGACTTCAACGTGGCCCAGTTTCTGCACAGCCAGCCGGCGTTCGAATTCGTCCCCTGCTTCGAGGACCTCTCTACGACCAGTCCCTTTACGCAGCGGCGCGACTGCATGCGCACCAGGGGCACGACCCCCCAGCGCCCGCGGGTCTTCGTGGACGACGCTCCCGCCTTCGGGGGAGTGCAGGAACTTGCTACGCTTCCCACGAGCGAGATCTACCGGGTCGAAGTCATCCGGGGGTGCGGCCAGATCCGCGTGTACACGGTGACGTACGTGGAGGGGATCGCCACGCGGCCGCGACCGCTGATACCGATCGTCTGCTGAGCGGAGGAGCGCGCGCGAGGCGGGGCGCGCGTCACGGATCTCCGGCGTCCGGTTTCCGGCGCAGCTGTTTCAGTCGCGACCTCCTCAGCTTGTCCTCGCGGCGCCGTCGCTTCTCACGCGGCGGTACGGCGGTGGGAATTCGGGGAGGTGCCTCCCGGAAGTGGTCGGCCAGCTTGCGTTCCAGTGTCCGCAGCGCTGCCTCCATGTTGCGGTGACGGGAACGGTGCCGCCTGGAAGTCGCCACGATCCCGGTCGGTTCGTGTGTCAGGCGCACGCCGGTCTCGACCTTGTTCTGATGTTGTCCGCCCTTTCCGCCGGAGCGGAAGGTGTCCACGCGGCAAGCGGCCAGCAGCGACTGCGCCCGGGCGGTTCCGTCCGGTCCTGCCGAGCCGTCCGAACAGGCCGCAGGGTATTTTGCTGATGTCGGCTTGGCCATTAGACTTGAACCTGACTTGAGGAGCCTCATCCAAAGCTAACGTGATGGTCTTTGACCAACTGGATCAAAACCCCGGGCTGCGCTTTCTCTTCACGCTCGCGGTAGCCGTAATCGTGATCCAGGGCCTGCGCTTCGCCCAGGCGGTTCTGTTGCCGACCGCGGTGGCGCTGTTCCTTGCCGTCATCTGCCTCCCGCTCGTCTTCTGGCTGAAGAACCGGCGCGTCCCTCAGTTCCTGGCAATCCTGGTGACGGTTCTGGCCGTGGCGTCCATGCTCGGCCTCCTGATCATGATCGCAAGTCTTCAGCTCCCGGACCTGGTGGCGCGCGTTCAGATTCAGATCGACGCGCTGGAGGTGCCGATCGAGGGAGTGCTGCAGTGGTTCTCGGCCTGGTGGCCGTTCGTCGAGGACGTCGAGATCATGGACGCGTTCCAGGGCTTGCTGGACCTGCCGTTTCTGGCGGCGCTTGCCACCGGCGCGACCACTTGGGCCCTGTCCTTCCTTTCGACCGTCTTCCTCGTCTTTCTGATTCTGGCGTTCGCGCTCGGCGAAGCGGCGATCCTGCCGTACAAGCTGCGCGCGATCGCGGGCGATGGCATCGCGTCGGACGAACGCATGCAGAAGGTCGTGGACGAGGTCCAGGGATATCTTGTGATCAAGACGCTGGTCAGTATCGCCACGGGGGTGCTGCTGGGAACGTGGACCTGGATCATGGGAATCGAGCTGCCCATCCTCCTGGGACTGATCGCCTTCGCCCTCAACTATGTGCCCACCATTGGCTCGGTGATCGCCTCGGTGCCCGCGCTGCTCCTGGCGCTGATCGAAGTGGATCCGCTGACTTCCGCTTTCGTAGGGCTGGACGTCCAGTCGACCCTGATTGTAGGTGCCGGCTACCTCACCGTGAACATCGTATTCGGCAATTGGCTCGAACCGACGCTGATGGGCCGCCGGCTCGGCTTGTCCACCCTGGTCGTGATTCTCTCACTGGTGTTCTGGGGCTGGCTGTGGGGTCCCCTGGGAGCGCTGCTGTCGGTCCCGCTGACCATGATTGTGAAGATCATGCTCGAAAACACCAAGGATCTGAAGTGGATTGCAATCCTCCTGGACAAGAACGCGCCCGGCCCGCTCACGGGCGGCGAGGCGGTCCCGTGAATATCGTGGCGCTCGACGACTTCCCCGACAGTGCGCGCGTTTGGGTGTTCGGATCGGAGCGCGAGCTGGCTGGCGCCGAGGCCGGGGTGTTGCTCGATGCCGTGGACGGCTTCCTTGCGCGTTGGACGGCTCACGGCGTGCCGTTGCGCGCGGCTCGATCCTGGTGCTACGACAGGTTCCTGATGGTAGCCGTGGACATCGAATCTGCGCCGCCCTCGGGATGTTCCATTGACGCGCTGGTGACGGTGTTGAGGGGACTTGAGGACAGGCTGAGCGTCCGGTTCCTGGGCAACGAAGCCGTTTGGTACCGTGATTCGCGCGGGAGCATCCGGCGAGCCACGCGTACCCGGTTCCGCGCGCTGGCGGTCAATGGGGACGTGGTGCCCGAAACTGTCGTCTTCGACAATTCCGTCACCGTTCTGGCCGATTTACGCGGTGGCAGGTGGGAGGGCCCCGCCCGGGAACGCTGGCATGCGGCCCTCTTCGACTAGCAAAGAACGAGGCCGACGGCGGGTTTGCCGTCGGCCTCGTTCTTTGCGCGATCCGTTCAGAATGGGTTGCCTGTCAGGACATGTCCCCGACGCGTGTGACGTTCTCGGCGGCCGGCCCCTTGGGGCCGTTCACCAAGTCGAATTCGACCTGGTCGCCCTCGGCAAGACTCCTGAAGCCGTCGCCCTCGATGGCGGAATAGTGGACAAAACAGTCCCTTTCGCCTGCCTCGGGGCTGATGAATCCGAATCCCTTGGCGTCGTTGAACCACTTCACGGTTCCCGTGGTCCGCATTCTGTGCTCCTTGATGGTGAACTGTACACTTCCGTCGGCCCCGCACCGCGCGGGACCGTCCGGGCACGCGGCTCCGCGGCTTCATCGGCGCCGCCGAACACACGCTGATGACCCTATGTACTCGCGCAAGGCCAGTCAAGGACATTGGCCTTCGCAACGTATGAGACCGAAAACGTGTCCTCTCGGCTGGTGTCGAGCGGACGATGACGAAGAGCAACTGGGAAAGACTGACTGGCGATATGGACGGATTAGACACGCATCACCGGCCGGCAGGCCGGAACAATCGCAATGGTAAAACCCGGCGACTGGTCGGTAGCGCGATGGCCGTCCTGGGCTTCGCGGCGCTCTCGGGCGGCACGGCCCGCGCCGGTGGCCAGGAACCACGACCGAGCCTCGACAGACCACCGGTTCTATTGAGCGAGGTGGTTCGGACCGCACTCGACCGCAATCGCGACGTCCTGGATGCCGAGTACCAGCTTGCCGTTGCCGGGGAGCAGGTGTCGGAAGCCTGGAGCGAGGTGTATCCGAACGTGAACCTGTCGACGTCGTTCACACGCAACGTGGCTCCACAGGTGAGCTTCCTCCCCGCCCAGATCTTCGATCCGAGCGCGTCCGAGGGCGATTTTATCCCGGTTCAATTCGGGGCGGACAACATCTGGAACCTCTCCGTCAACGCCGAGCAGACCCTGTTCGATCCGCGGATCTTCGTGGGCGTGGGGGCGGCCGCGCGCTTCGAGGGACTGCAGCGCGAGGCGGTCCGCGGCAGGACGCAACAAGTGGTAACCAGGGTGCGGCTGGCCTTCTACGACGTGCTGCTGGGTCAGGAAGAGGTCCGGCTTACGGAGAATTCGCTGCGCCGGGTGCGCGAATCGCTCCGGGAAACCACGGCGATGCGGGAAGCCGGGGTGACTTCCGACTACGAAGTGCTGCGGTTGGAGGTCGAGCTTGCCAACCTCGAGCCAAACCTCAGGCGTGCACGTAACCGCCGCGACGCGGCCCGGCGCACACTGGCGGTTGAGATGGCTCTCGACCCGGATGCCGAGCTGAATCTCGCCGGTGAACTGGCCCGGATCGACCTTGAGCACTTCGACGCCAACTCCGAAGCCAACCGGGATATCCTGGCGTTCGTGGGAGTGCCGGGCTCAGACGGGGCGTCGCTGCGCAGATCCGTGGCGGAGAACGCCGGCAACCGGTCGGATATTCGCCAGTTGGCGATCACCGAGGGCCTGAGGCGCACGGAGTTGAGGATTGAACAGGTGGACTATCTGCCCAAGGTGCTCGCTTTCGGCACCTACGGCCTGGCGGCCCAGCAGAACGGCCCGCCCGACTTCTTCGGCACCAACGCCCAGCGGGGTTCGTCCAAACAGGTGGGGCTGCGTGTGACGTTCCCGATCTTTTCGGGATTCAGCCGGGACGCCCGCATCGACCAGAGGCACGCAGCGCTCAGGCAGGCGGAGACACAGACCCGTTTCGCCACGGACCGGGCCGTGGCCGACCTCCGCAACCTCATGGACCAGGTCGTGGAGGCCCGAGAACGCGCGGTGGGACAGGAACTTGCGGTTGCTCAGGCCCACCGCGGCTACGAGATAGCGAGCGCGCAGTACCGGGAAGGGCTCGGTAGCCAACTGGAGCTCACCGATGCCGAAGTGGCCTTGCGCCAGAGTGAATTCAACTACGCCCAGGCGGTGTATGACTACCTTGCAACAAGGGCCAGGCTCGACGAAGCGGCAGGGCGAGTGCCACTGGTCGATGTCGATCCTGCAGCGGGCGATGGGGGGACAGGGGGCTGATGAGTACTGAAACAAAAGTGAAGTCGGGCATGACAGGGCAGGTGGGTATCCGTCGGTTGCTTGCGGTGTTGTTTGTAGGCGCCACGGTTTCAGGTGGCTGTGGCGGGGCACAGCGGGAAGGCTCGGCACAGAGCGAAGATGGCGTCGAGGACTTCACCCGGGTCGTGAATGTGGAGGTCGTGCCGGTTGAACCTCGGCCCTTCACACGGGTCATCCGGCTGACCGGAGTGGCTACGGCCATGCGCGACGTCCTGGTTTCGGCGCAGGAGAGCGGCGTGGTCAGGCGCATCGTTCGTGAAAAGGGCGAGCGGATCCGTGCGGGTCAGGCGATCCTGCGCCTCGACGATGCGATTCTGAGGGCGCAAGTCCAAGCCGCGACGGCTCAGGCCGCGTACGCGGAAGAGGTGTGGGAGCGCAGGAAGAAGCTGTACGAAGAGGACGGCGTGGGCTCGGAGCTGGCCTATCACGAAGCCCAGTACGCGGCCGAGGAGAGCCGCGGGAACCTCGCAGCGCTTCGGGAGCGGCTGGCGCGCACCGTTGTGACGGCCCCGATCAGCGGCGTATTGGACGCGCGCCTGGTCGAACTGGGCGCCATGGTTTCACCGGGTACCGCGGTTGCGCGGATCGTGCAGGCGGATTCGGTGAAGATCATGGCCGGGGTCCCTGAACGGTACGCTCTCGATCTCGCTGCGGGTGCGTCGGCATCGGTGGCCTTCGACGTGTTGCCGGGCGAGTTGTTCGAGGGCTCGATCGTCTATGCCGGAGTCACCGTCGATCCCGAGAACCGCACCTTCCCGATCGAGTTGGCGATCGCGAACCCGGGTGGATCGATAAAGCCCGGCATGGTGGCGTCGATATCGGTCGTGCAGGAGGAGTTGGCCGACGCGATCGTGGCGCCTCGGCAGGCGCTGGTGTCGTTGGAAGACGGTCACATGGTATTCGTGGTCGAGGAGTCGGGCGGGGAAGCCCGGGCCGCCGGGCGGCTTGTGCGCATTTCCATGAGCCAGGGCAACGACGCGGTCCTGGGGTCCGGGCTGGAGGCGGGAGACCGCCTGATCGTGGTGGGCCAGCAGGGGCTCACCGACGGGGACCGGGTCCGGATCGTGCCGGGACCCGCTGGAGAGGGCGCGGCCCGGTGAAGACGGGAGAGAAGGAAGGGACCAGCATGGTCCGCGACCGGCGGACGTTCAAGGAATTCGGGCTTACCTCCCTGGCCGTCGACAGCGCGACCTCGGTTGTCGTGCTCTTCGCGTTCATCGCCGTCGCGGGACTGGTCTCCTATCGCGCGATCCCCAAGGAGTCGTTCCCGGAGACGGAGATTCCCTACGTCCTGGTCAACACGATGTACCCGGGGGTTTCACCCGCCGACATCGAGAGCCTCGTCACCAGAAAGCTCGAGGACGAACTCAAGACGATACCGGACATAAAGGAGCTGACCTCAACATCGGTAGCGGGGTACTCCTCGGTGTCCGCCGAGTTCGAGACCTCGATGAACATGAGCGAGGCGCTCCTGAAGGTGCGGGGGAAGGTGGATCTGGCCAGACCGGAACTGCCATCGGACGCCGAGGATCCGTTCATCATGGAACTTTCGATGAGCGACGCACCCGTCATGCAGGTCAACATCGCCGGGGGGTACGGACTGGTTCGCCTCAAGGAACTGGGCGAAGAACTGCAGGAACGAATCGAGTCCATTCCAGCGGTGTTGAGAGTCGACCTACGTGGAGGGCTGGATCGTGAAGTAAAGGTTGATATTGACCTTGCCAAACTTCAGTATTACAACGTTTCCATTGACGATGTGATTAGTGCGATTCGCCTGGAAAACGTGAACGTGCCAGGCGGGACGATCGACGTGAACGGCGTCGACTACCTGGTTCGCGTGGACGGGGAATTCGATGACCCCTCGGTTGTCGGAGACCTTGTGGTAACCACCGTGGCCGGTCGCCCGGTCTATGTGCGCGACGTAGCCACGGTCGAGTTCGGATTCGCGGAGCGCGACAGCTATGCGCGCCTCGGCGAAGAGCCCGTCGTGACGCTCGATGTGGTGAAGCGTTCCGGCGAGAACATCATCGCCACGGCCGAAGCGGTCCGCGCGGAGATCGACGCCATGCGCGAGATCTTCCCGCCGTCGACCGTGGTTTCCATCACGTCCGACATGTCCGCCGACATCGGCGACATGGTGAACAGTCTGCAGAACAACATCATCTCCGGGCTGGTGCTCATCGTCGGCGTGCTCTTGTTCGTGCTGGGCCTGCGCACGTCGGTGTTCGTGGCGCTCTCCATCCCCACGTCGATGTTCCTTTCCTTCATGGTGCTCTGGCTACTCGGCGTTTCCATGAACATGGTGGTGCTCTTCTCGCTCATCCTGGCGCTCGGAATGCTGGTGGACAACGCCATCGTGATCGTCGAGAACATCCACCGTTTCATCGAGGAGGGGTGGGATCGCAGGGCCGCCGCGAAGAAGGCCACGGGAGAGGTCGCAATACCTGTGATCGCGGCGACCGCGACGACCCTGGCCGCCTTTACCCCGCTGCTCTTCTGGCCGGGAATGGCGGGCCAGTTCATGAGGTACCTGCCCATCACCCTGATCGTCACCCTGTCCAGTTCGCTGTTCGTGGCGCTGGTGATCGTGCCCACGCTCTGTTCCCTTTTCCTCCGCCCCGAGGGCGCGCCACACCGGCGGCCGATAAACCGCAACGGGAGAATCGCGCTTCTCGGGCTCGGAGCGATCGTCCTGTTCGCGGTGGCGATGGCCAATCCGCTCACCGCAATCCTCCTCGTGATCACCGCGATCGCGCTCTGGATCCTGCACGCCAAGCTCCTGGAACGCTGGGGCAACGCCTTCGTGTCCGGTGGCATGCCCCGCCTTGTCCAATGGTACGAAAGGCGACTCCGGTGGTCCCTCGATCACCGTATTCTGGTTCTTTCGCTTTCGGTGGCCGCGTTGGCGGTCACCATCGTGGTGTACCGGCAGTTCGCGGCTCCAGTGGAGTATTTCCCCGAGGACATACCGCCTTCGACGGTATTTGTGGCGGTGGAGGCGCCGGTGGGGACAGCCGCCGGCGTGACCGACAATTACGCCAGGCGCCTGAAGGATGAACTGGCGGGAATCCGTGGCCTGGAGGACGTCGAGACCGTGGTCACGACCGTGGGCAGCGGGGGTGGCGGGGGTGGCGGTCCGATGGGCGACGGCGGCCCGTCCGGTCCGGAGGCGGGCCGAATCACGCTGGGAATAGCCGACTTCGAGGACCGCAGGTACGACGTGTTCGCGACCCTTGCGGAAATGCAGGAACGGATCGGCAGGGATCTGGCCGGTGCCGAGGTCAGGGTTGACAAGATTACGGAAGGGCCTCCGTCGGGACCGCCCGTCAACATCGAAATCAGCGGGGAAGACCCCGAGTTGCTAAAGGATCTGGCGGCCGAGGCCGTCAACCTGATCGAGGGGGCCGAGGTCTACCGGCGCCTCGTGGGACTCGAAAGCGACATGGAGGAAGGCCGGCCCGAGCTGCGGGTGGAGGTGGACCGCGAAAAGGCGAGCCTTTACGGCCTTTCGACGAACGAGGTGGGTTTTGCCGTGCGCGGGGCCATCAACGGCATCGAGGCCGCGAAGTACCGGACGGGCAACGACGAGTTCGACATCATCGTGCGGTTGCGCGAGGAAGACCGCGGGGAGCTGACGGCCCTCGAGGATCTCACCGCATTCGCGGACGGCCGCCAGATTCCGCTCCTCTCGGTGGCAGATTGGAGCGTGGGCGAGGGCTACAGCTCGATCCGGCGCAAGGATCTGGACCGCGTGGCCACGATCAGCGCCGAGGTGGGATCGGGGTACAACAGCAACGACGTGCGTACCGAAGTGGAGGCGGTGTTGCAGGACTTCACTGCGGCGCTGCCGCCGGGCTATTCTCTCGTCTTCACAGGCGAGCAGGAGGACCAGCAGGAGGCCATGCAGTTCCTGGGAACCGCGTTCATGGCCGCATTGATGCTCATCGCCCTCATTCTCGTATCGCAGTTCAATTCGGTGGTGAAGCCCCTCATCATCCTTTCGTCGGTGATCATGTCCACGATCGGCGTGCTGATCGGACTGCTGGTCTTCCAGATGCCCTTCGTGATCATCATGACCGGCGTCGGCGTGATCTCCCTGGCGGGCATTGTCGTCAACAACGCAATCGTCCTGATCGACTACATCGATGTGCTGCGGGAGCGCGACGGGATGGACCGCCGGGAAGCGCTGGTGCAGGGGGGCAAGACGCGCCTGCGTCCGGTCCTGCTGACCGCGCTGACGACTGCGCTGGGTCTGATCCCTCTCGCGATCGGCCTCAACTTCGACTTCTTCGGGCTCTTCTCCAGCCTTGCACCCGAGCTCTTCTGGGGCGGAGAGCAGGCCGCGTGGTGGGGCCCGATGGCCGTGGCCGTGATCGTCGGCATCATCTTCGCCACCTTCCTGACCCTGATCCTCGTGCCCGTCCTGTATAGCGTCGTGGACGATCTGGCGCGACTGTTCAAGCGCCGGGAGGCGAGGGTGCCGGAAGATGGCGAGGCGCCGCCGGGCAGACGAACGTCGGCGCTCTTGCCACCGCCGCTTCCCCCGCAGGAGCGCGAGCCCGAAGTGGCGGCGGCCGTAAGGAGCTAGAAGTTGGCGGCCCCGAAACATCGCACTCGCGAGCCCACGGTGTCCCGCGGGCTACCCGCCACTCGTTCTGCGCAGACCTGGAGAGACTCATGAACCGACGTGTCAGTGCCCATCGCCTCTTGGCCTGGAGTGCCCTGGCAGTCCTGACGGCCGCTTGCGCCCAGAGCGTCGCGGCTCCTCCGGAGCTGACCCTCGAACGCGGCGTACTGGAATCAGAGAACGGCGTGGTGGTTTCGGCCTATCCGCACGCGAGCCGTGTGGGGGCCGAAACGCTGCGCGCCGGGGGGAACGCCGTCGATGCCGCGATCGCTACGGGACTCGCGCTGGCCGTGACGCATCCGGCCGCGGGGAACATCGGCGGGGGTGGATTCATGGTGATCCGGTTCCCCGACGGGGCGTCCACGGTCTTCGATTTTCGGGAGAAGGCACCCCTCAGGGCCCATCCGGAGATGTTTGTCGGTGAAGACGGCGAGTACTCCTTCCAGATTCATCACCGGAGCCATCTTGCGGTTGGCGTGCCGGGCACCGTGGCGGGTTTTGCGCTTGCCCACGAGCGGTACGGGCGGGCCTCGTGGCGGGACCTGGTCGATCCCTCCGTGATCCTGGCCCGCGACGGGTTCGAGGTGAGCGAACGTCTGGCGAGATCGCTGGAAGGGCGACTGGAGGCCTTTCGGGACTATCCGACCACGCATGCCCAGTTTTCCAGGAATGGTCAGCCCTACGAGCCCGGAGAGGTACTCGTACAGTCCGATCTGGCCAGCACCCTGGAGAGGATTCGAGATCACGGGCGCGAAGGGTTCTACGCAGGTGTCACGGCTCGCCTTCTGGCCGAGGAGATGGTGCGGGGCGGAGGCTGGATCACGGAAGAGGACCTTGTCCGGTACGAAGCCATCGAGCGGGAGCCGGTGACCGGCACCTATCGCGGTTACGACATCATCAGCATGGCGCCTCCGTCGTCGGGCGGAACCGCGCTGGTGGCGATGCTTAACGTGCTGGAGGGATTCGATGTGGCCGGGATGGGGGCAGGCAGCCCCGAGCACGCCCATCACCTCATCGAAGCCATGAGGCGTGCGTTTCGCGATCGTGCGATGTTCCTGGCCGACCCGGACTTCGCGGATGTGCCGGTTGAGCGGCTCACGAGCAAGGCGTATGCCGACGAGCTCCGGGCTACGATCCAGACCGAGGCGGCCAGCACGTCCGTGCCCGCTGACCTGGCCGGGGAGCCCGGATGGGAGAGTTCGGAGACCACGCACTATTCCGTTGTCGACGGCGACGGCATGGCCGTGTCCGTGACGTACACGCTGGAGGGCGGGTACGGATCGTATATCACGGTTCCAGGGGCGGGATTCCTGTTGAACAACGAGATGGGCGACTTCAATGGCCGTCCCGGCCTGACCGACGAGCGGGGACTCATCGGCACCGAGCCCAACCTGGCGCGCCCGGAGCAGCGCATGCTTTCGTCGATGACCCCCACGATTCTGGCGCGCGACGGCGAGCTGGTCGCCGTGATCGGCAGTCCCGGCGGACGAACGATCATCAACACCGTGTTGCAGATTGTCGTCAACCTGGTCGATTTCGGACAGTCGCCCGAGGAGGCCGTCGCCTCCAGGCGGCTTCACCACCAGTGGCTCCCGGACGTGGTCCGGATGGAGGACGGCTACATGACCGAGTCCGGTGCCGCGAGGCTTGCCGCGATGGGACACAATGTTTCGTGGGGAAGGGGACAGGGCATCGCGCACTGTGTGTTCGTGGATCCGGAGTCGAGGATGCTGGTCGGGGTTCCCGATCCGCGCGATTCGGATGGCACGGCGGCGGGCTATTGAAGCCCGGCCCTTGCGTCCCCGTCAGCTAAGCCAGGCGAAGACGCTGACGCCCAGGAAATTGCCGACAACGTAGCCGAAGACTCCGGTCAGGATGCCGGGTGTCACGAGTC
The DNA here is from genome assembly GCA_028874905.1 of Gemmatimonadota bacterium. Lineage (GTDB taxonomy): Bacteria > Gemmatimonadota > Gemmatimonadetes > Longimicrobiales > Gaopeijiaceae > Bin94. The sequence continues at coordinate 12,138 of JAPPGZ010000096.1, read as the reverse complement.
CGTGCCAGCCCCGTCCGGCGGCGAGCGCCGCTGCGGTGGGCGGCCCCAGCACACACGCGTTCGATGCGATCAGCATCTCCGCGTAGCTGAAGCGGAACACCTTGGCGCCCGCAGCCGAGACGATGGCCTGGACCAGGATTACGATGAACGCGTATGGCAGCATCAGAGCTGCGGCCCCAAGGAGGGAACGGACATCCGCTCCGGCCGCGTAGACCACGAAGAACACATAGAGCAGGAGCATTCCGAGGTGCTGATCGCCCCTCAGCCGTGCCATGGTGCCGGGCACCACATTGGCGACCAGGACCGCCAAGGCGGTGATCGCGAGCACGGCGAACCGCGGGCGCCCGAGCGCTCCGGCCAGCCAGACACCTGCCGCGCAGACGAGCAGGCTCATGCCCAGTGCGATCGCGACGTGCGCGACCCAATCGGGCCCCGGCCCCTTCGCCGCGTCGTCCTCCGTCCCGGCGCTCCCTCTCGCGGATCCGGCCACGGACTCGGTCTCGGGACCACGCAGCGGCAGCCAGCGGCGAATCGCGCCAATGGTGGGCAGGACGGCCAGGACGAACAGGTACGAGACGCCGGCGAGGCTTTCCGCCGCAAGTGCCGCCGTTCCCAGCGCCGGGTCGTCCATGCCGACCGCCTGAGATACGGCCACGAAGTTCAGGCTCCCCCCCGTGTATCCGCCGACGAGCATTCCCGCATACCTGGCGGATTCCGGCACCTCGATCAGGGCGAACGCGATACCGGCGCCGGTTACGACTCCCGCCGCCGACACCACGAAGCCGGCCAGCACTCTGCCGCCCTGCTTCAGGATGACTCGCAGGTCGGCCTTGAAAAGCAGGAGGGGAATGGCCACCAGGATGAAATGATCGTTGACGAAGTCGTACGCCGGCGACGCAAAGGGGAGGACGCCGAAGTTGGAAAGAACCAGACCTCCCACCAGCGCGATCAGTGCGGCCGACAGGGTACGTGCCCAGACAAACCTGCCTTCCAGGTACAGGGCGGCCCACACCACCGCGAACAGTACCCCGGTGATTGCCAGGACGTTGTCCGCAGGCACGAGCGAACTCACCCGCGGAACTCCGTATACCGGATCACGCCTGCCCGAACATGGCCTTGGCGAGTTCGTTCGCCTTGCGCGGGTCCGCCTTTCCCCGGCTGCGGCGCATGATCTGGCCGACGAAGAAGCCGAGCAGACCATGCTGGCCGCCTTGGTAGGCGGCGACCTTGTCCGGGTATTCGTCGGCTACCTGTTGGAGCAAGGAGGAGAGCGTCGCTTCGTCGTCGATTTCGGTAAGGTCCAGGCTGGTCCGTGCCTCGTCGAACGAAATCCCCCGCGTTATCAGGACCTCCACGATCCGGCGCCCCTGGCGGTGTGAGATCTCACCGCTGTCCACGGCGCGGGCGAGACGGGACAGCGCCGCCGCCTCCAACCGCTCCAGGTCGGCCCCTTCGGTGGCGGCCAGAATCCTGGAAACATCGTTCACCAGCCAGTCCGCGATCGAACCGGCTCCCTCCGGGTAGTCGACTCGCGCGGCGTGGAACAGCCTCAACGCGGAGGAGGAGCGCACCAGGCTCGCCGCGGCGGCCTCGGAGACGCCGAGAGACACGACCTCACGGAAGTTCAGCCGCTGTCCAGGAGTCCGCAGCGTGTCCACCGGCGAGACCCGGCTCGCAGCCGCGGCAGCGCGATCCGTCCCGTTGCGCCCGGATGGCGCGGCATCGTGGCGCGGCGAGCTCGCGTCGGCCGGCCGACCCCTGTCCGCCCAGCTGTCCCGCAGGGTGACGGTGCGGTTGAACACGAGACGCTCCTCGCTCGAGTCGGCGGGGTCCGAGAAGAAGTACCCGTGCCGTTCGAACTGGCAGTGCGCGCCGGGCGGAGTTCCCGCGACCCCCGGCTCGGCGAGCGCCCTCGGGATCACGCGCTCGGAGTCCGGATTCATGGCTGCTACGATGTCATCCGTTGGAGGTTCCGCCACCGTGAACATCCGGTCCAGAAGGCGCACCTCGACGGGCACCGCACTATCCGCCCTGACCCAGTGAATCGTGCCGCGGACGCGCGGTCCCACGGTCGCCTCCCCACCCGGGTTCTGTCGGTCGAGTACGCTGCAGCGCAGCTCCGCCACCTTGCCCGCGTCGTCCTTCAACACCCGGTCGCACCGAATCACACGGGCATACTTGAGGCGAACCAGGCCCCCCGGCACGAGCCGGTGGAACCCGGGCGGCGGATCCTCCCGGAAATCGGCGCGGTCGATATACAGTTCGCGCCCGAACGGAAGATCGCGTGCTCCAGGCGTGTCGGCGTCACCGGGCAGAAGGGGCGCGGTGAAGGTCTCCTCGCGCTCCGCCGGGTAGTTGGTCAGTACCACCTTCAGCGGCTCCAGGACGCAGAAGGCCCGCGGCGCCTTGTGGTTCAAATCATCGCGCACGGCGAATTCGAGCTTGTCCATCCCGACACGCGAGTGTGCGCGCGCTACCCCCACCATGTCACACAGGGTGCGGATTGCGTCCGGAGTCACGCCACGCCGCCTCAGGCCGGCCAGCGTGGGCATGCGGGGGTCGTCCCAGCCGCGAACCTTGCCCGCCTCCACCAGCTTCCTGAGCAGTCGCTTGCTTGTAATCACGTAGTCCAGCACAAGCGGGGCGAATTCGGTCTGCTCGGGACGCGGCCGTGGGGCGTCCACATGTGCCAGGAGCCAGTCGTAGATCTCGCGGTTGTTCTCGAACTCCAGGGTGCAGAGGGAGTGCGTGACCCGCTCGACCGAATCGGAGAGGCAGTGGGCAAAATCGTACATCGGGTAGATGGGCCAGCGGTCTCGCTGCCGGTAGTGGCGCGCGTGCCGGATCCGGTAGAGGAGGGGATCGCGCATCACCATGTTGGGATGCGCCATGTCGATCTTCGCCCGGAGGACGTGGCTGCCGTCCGGGAACTCACCGGCCCGCATGCGTTCGAAGAGGCCGCGGTTGTCCTCCCGGTTCCGGTCGCGGAAGGGACTGTTGACCCCGGGCCGGGTGACCGAGCCGCGGCGCTCGCGGATCTCCGCCTCGGACGACGAGTCGACGTAGGCGAGTCCCTTGTCGATCAGCACCAGTGCGTATTGGTAGAGTCGCTCGAAGTAGTCCGACGCGTGGTAGAGGTGCTCTCCCCAATCGAAACCGAGCCAGCGGATGTCCTTCTTCATGGCTTCGACGTATTCCGCGCGTTCGGTGTCTGGGTTCGTGTCGTCGAGCCGGAGGTGGCAGCGGCCGCCCGGGTGTTCCGCCGCAATACCGAAATTCAGGCAGATCGCCTTTGCGTGACCGACGTGCAGGAAGCCATTGGGTTCGGGTGGGAACCGGGTGACGACGCGGCCACCATACTTGCCCGTCTTGAGGTCCCTCGCGATGACGGTTCTGATGAAGTCCATGCGGCCCCTCTCCCACACTGGACGCTCAGCGCGGGCCCGTCCCGGCGCATCGTCCGTTTCAAGCCTCTGCTCCCGGCCGTTCTCCGTCAACCGTTACTGGCGCACGCAGGTTCGCGCTGGTAGCCTTGCATTCCGCCCGAGACCCCTACGCAGGAGTTGGACGATGTCCCTTCGCATGTGTTCCAGACGCGTTCTCGTCGCTGCCACGGGCCTCCTGGCCGCCACGGGCGCGGAAGCCCAGCGGACGCAGAAGCCCGTTCTTCACGGAAAGGACTGGATGGCGATCACCGGGAAGCCCCTGGGAGCCACCGCCGGCGCCATGATGTTCCTCAAGGGCGGCAACGCCGTGGACGCCGCCGCGGCCATGCTGGGCGCAACCGCCACGATGTGGGACGTGCTCGGCTGGGGCGGCGAGACCCAGGCGCTCATCTACAATCCCGGCACCGGCAGGGTCATCGGGATCAACGCGCTGGGGGCCGCGCCCACCGGGGCCACGCCCGAGTACTTCCGCGAACAGGGCATGGAGATCCCTCCAGCCTACGGCCCCCTGGCTGCGGTCACCCCCGGAACCCCCGGCGGGCTCATGGTGATGGTGGCGGAGTACGGGCGCCTCAGCCTCGCCGATGTCCTCGGGCCGTCCATCGACATGGCGCGCGGCTATCCGATCGAGGCCCAGGCGGCCAACTCCATCGAGGGCCAGAAGGAACGCCTGGCGGAGTGGCCCTATTCCAGGAGCGTATTCCTGCCGCATTACGGCGAGGACCGCGCCGCCCCTGCCGCTGGCGAGATTTTCGTCCAGGAAGACCTCGCGCGCACGCTGGAACAGCTGGTCGAAGCCGAGGCCGAGGCGCTGGCTGCGGGCGCGTCGCGCAAGGACGCCATCATGGCCGCCTACGATCGCTTCTACCGGGGCGACATCGCCGAGGAGTTCGTGCGCGGCTCTCGGGAGCAGGGGGGCCTTCACACACTCGCCGACCTGGCCGACTGGCAGGTCTATCTGGAAGAGCCCGTCAGCACGTCCTACAAGGGCATCGACGTGTACAAGCTGACCACCTGGGTGCAGGGCCCCGTCCTCCTCCAGGCCCTGAACATCCTGGAAGGGCTCGACGTGGCCGACATGGGCTACAACTCCACCCGCTACATCCACGCCCTCTACCAGGCCATGAACCTGGCCTTCGCCGACCGTGACTTCTACTACGGCGACCCCTACTACCCGCCGGAAGAGCCTATTCAAGGGCTGCTCTCCAAGGAGTACGCCGCCGCTCGCGCCGCCGAGATCGACTGGGAGGAGAACGACCCCGACGTCCTGCCCGGCGACCCCTACCCGTTCCAGGACGGCACCAACCCCTTCCTGCATCTGATCGACTCCTGGAACACCGTGCCGGTCGCCACCCCCGACGATACCGGCATGGACCTCGCCGAAGCCTTCTATGCGGGCACTACCTCCATCCAGGCCGCGGACGCCGACGGCTGGGTCGTGTCGGTCACGCCATCCGGCGGCTGGATCCCCGCGGTCATCGCGGGCCGCACCGGTATCGGCATGAGCCAGCGCATGCAGAGCTTCGTCCTCGACGAGCGCGCCGGTCCCTACAACGTCGTCGAGCCGGGCAAGCGCCCGCGTGCGACCCTTACTCCCTCTTTGGCGCTCAAGGACGGCCAGCCCTTCCTGTCGTTCGCGGTGCAGGGGGGCGACGGACAGGACCAGAATCTGCTGCAGTTCTTCCTCAATGTCGTCGAGTTCGGCATGAACGTTCAGGAGGCCGCCGAAGCGGCCAACTTCAACAGCTACCAGATGCGGAGCTCCTTCGGCGCGCACGAATCGCAGCCGGGGCGGATCCTACTCAACGAAGGCGTGTCCGCGTGGGTCCGCGCCGACCTGCGCGACATGGGCTACGATCTGACCTTCTCCGCGCGCACCTCCGGGCCGATCAACGCGATCTTCTTCGACGCCGCCACCGGAACGATGTGGGGCGGTTCGAGCAACCACGGCGAGGACTACGGAATAGCGTGGTGAACAGAGGGGTGGGGGAGGGTGGCGCTCACGGGACCGGGCACCGTCTCACCATCGAGGGCGAGGGGCATCCGCCCGTCTCGGGAGTCATGGTGGAGGCGCCTGCTCCGGCGGGTCTCCTGGTGCTTGGCCACGGGGCCGGCGCGCCCATGACCCACCCGTTCATGGAGGCCCTGGCCCTGGCGCTGTCGGCCGCAGGGATCTCCACGTTGCGCTACAACTTCGCGTACGCGGAGGCCGGACGAAGGCGCCCGGACCCCCTGCGCCGCCTCCTGGCGGTTGTGGCATCGGCCCTGGTCGCCGGACGCGAACGCGCTGGCGGTTTGCCGCTCTTCGCTGGGGGCAAGTCCATGGGTGGCAGGATGACGTCCATGTTCGTCGCCGGCTGGCCGGCTCGCGGGCCCACGCCTGACGTCCCGGCCGCCGCCGGCGTTTCCGCCACGGCCGGCGATTCGGGGGACGCCACCGCGCCGGTCGCGGGCCTAGTCTTCTTCGGCTTTCCGCTCCATGCGCCGGGCCGGCGTGGCACCGAACGGGGCGAACACCTCGCGCACGTGCCCTGTCCCATGCTCTTCCACCAGGGCACGCGCGACCGCCTGGCCGACCTGGACCTGCTTCGCCCCCTACTGAAGCAAGTCGGCCCCCGCGCCACGCTTCACGTCGTCGACGGCGGCGACCACTCGCTCCGGATGCTCAAGCGCTCGGGCAGGACGCTCGACGACGTCCTCGCCGAGGTTGCCGCCGTGACCGCGCACTGGGCGGGACGGGCCGCCGCAGCGGGCACGGCGACGCGGTGAAATACCTCGAACACAGCGCCGCCAATGTGCCTTCATTGCGGGTGCGCGCCAAGCACACCGTGAGCACGCTGTGAGCACGTCCGGCAACCCGCTCCTCGACCGGGCATTCCCGATCCCGTTCGACCGCATCGAACCCGGGGACGTTGCCCCGGCAGTCGACGAGGTCCTCGCCCGGGCGGGCGAGCGCATCGAAGCGCTGGGCAGCGGCAGCGGCGGAAGCTGGGACGATGTCATGGGAGAGTTCGATGCCCTGTCAGAGGACGTGGCCCGCACCTGGGCGCCGGTCTCGCACCTTCACAACGTCGACGCCACGCCCGCGCTTCGGGAGGCCTACGCCGCTTCGTTGCCCGACATCACGCGCTTCTCGAGCCGCCTGCACCATCACAATGGGCTCTTCCGACGCCTGCGCGATTTCGCTGCGTCGCCCGCGGGCGGATCCCTTCGGGGACTGCGACGCCGCCACCTGGACAAGACGCTCACGGACTTCAGGCGCGCCGGCGCGGCGCTGACCTCGCGCGACAAGCGGTCGCTCGAGGAACTGCGCCTCGAACTCTCCGAGCTGGGCCGCCGCTTCGAGGAGAACCTGCTCGAGGAGACCGCGGCATACGGCAAGGTCGTCACGCAGAAGGAGCTGTTGGCCGGGCTGCCTGACAACGCGCTGGAGCGCGCCGCGCAGTTGGCCGGCGAACGTGGCGAGGACGGCTGGCTCCTTACCCTGGACATGCCGGCGGTGCAGGCCGTGCTTCAGCATGCCGACGACCGGGCGCTGCGCCGCGAAATCCATACGGCCTTCATGGACCGTGGCACGGCTGGTGACCGGGACAATCGGCCCCTCGTAGCCCGCATACTCAAACTGCGCCGTCGTCTCGCCGATCTTCTCGGCTACGGTGATTTCCCCGACTACCGCCTGGAGACGCTCATGGCCGGATCGGGCGCGCGCGTCCGCGCCTTCCTGGAAGAGCTCATCGACAGCACCCGCCCATTTCACCAGCGCGACACGGCAGAGCTGAAAGCGTACGCCCGCAAGTGCGGCTTGGCTGCACTGGAGCCTTGGGACGTCTCCTGGCTCATGGAGAGGCTCCGCCGCGAGCGCTTCGACATCGACGACGAGAAGCTCCGTCCCTGGTTTCCCCTCGACGAAGTCCAGGCTGGACTCTTCGAGATCGCTGAGCGTCTCTTCGGGTTCACGATCACGAAGGTCGACGACACGGCGGTGTGGCACCCCGATGTCGCCTTCTTCGAGGTGCGTGACAGCGCTGGCGTCCACGTCGGCTCGTTCTACACCGACTGGTTTCCGCGCGATACCAAGCGGCAGGGGGCGTGGATGGACGACCTCGTCTCGGGAGGTCCGCGCCCCGACGGCGCCCTCCAGCCCCATCTCGCGTTCATCGGCGGGAACTTCACGCCGCCCACCCGCGCGAGGCCGGCGCTGCTGACGCACCGGGAGGTGCAGATCCTCTTCCACGAGTTCGGCCATCTCCTCCACCACACCGCATCGCGGGTGGAGATCGCCGCGCGCGGGGGAATCAACGTTGCGTGGGACTGGGTCGAGGTCCCCTCGCAGATCATGGAAAACTGGTGCTGGCAAGGCGAGGCGCTCGACCTGTTCGCGCGCCATTTCGAAACCGGCGAGGCTCTGCCCGACCAGGTCCTGGAGCGCCTCCTCGCGGCTCGGCGATTCATGGGCGGCTGGCTCCAGATGCGGCAGTTGTCCTTCGCCAACCTCGACCTGGAACTGCACCGCAGCTACTCCGGCGAGGCGCCGGTCATGGACTTTGCGGCCCGGAAGCTCCGCCCGTTCGTCCCCTCGGAGCGCTTCGTGAAGCGCCATATCCTGCCCTCGTTCTCGCACCTCTTCGGAGGCGGCTACGCCTCGGCGTACTATTCCTACATCTGGTCGGAGACCCTCGAAGCGGACGCGTTCTCCAGGTTCGAAGGGGAAGGGGTGCTGAACGAACGTACCGGACGCGCGTTCCTCGAGTGCGTCCTCGCGCAGGGTGACCGCCGGGATCCCGATGATCTGTTCCGCGGCTTCATGGGGCGTGACCCGGACCCCGGCGCGCTGATTCGCAGGAACCTGGGGACCCTCACGTAACGTCAGGGTGCGCTTCGCCGGCCTGCGAACATCGTCTGCAGTCGTTCCAGGCTGTGCCCCAGATCGGGCCTGAGGCGCAGGACGTCCCGCATCGGGTCGTCACGGGCGGCCATGCGCCCGGGCACCGTTGCAATCGTGTGATCGGCGATGGCCAGACCCCCGTGTACCTCGCTCCAGTCGAGCGGCGCCGAGACCGGCGCGCCGGGATTCGGCCGCACGCAGTATGGAGCCACGATCAGGCGCCCATGGCCGTTCTGGACGTAGTCCACGTAAACCTTGCCTTCGCGCTGCGATGGCAGCCGGGCCACGGTCGCGATCCCCTCCAGTTCGCGCACCGCCATCAGCGCCAGCAGCTGCCCGATGGTCCGCGACTGCTCATACGTCACCTGCCGCCCGAGCGGAATCAGCACGTGTAGCCCGGTCGATCCACTGGTCTTGACGAAGGCCGGCAGGTCGATCTCGCCGCAGAGGTCCCGCAGGAGGAGGGCGATTTTCACCACATCCGTGAAGGGCGCATCCTTTGGATCGAGATCCAGCACGCAGAAGTCGGGCCGCGAAATGTCGGAGACCCGGCTCAGCCAGATGTGGAGCGGGATGCTCGCGCTGTTGGCGACGTAAAGAAGCGATTCCAGGTCTTCCGCGACGAAGTAGTCCAGGTCGCGTTCGGAGCCCTCGCTGTACAGGCGGATGCGGCGGATCCAGGACGGCGCGAAGTCCGGAGCGTTCTTCTGGAAGAAGGACTTGCCGTGGATTCCGTCCGGAAAGCGCGTGAGCACCACCGGACGGTCGGCCAGATAGGGCAGGATCCAGGGTGACACGGCACGGTAGTACTCGATCAGGTCGCCCTTGACGTACCCGTCTTCCGGCCAGAAGGGCTTGTCCAGGTTTGTGAAGTGCACGATCCGGCTCGGCGGCACCTCCGGCGGCGGCACCGGGTCCTCGAGCCGGCGGCCGACATCGCTCGCGATGCACTCCTCGGGCCGCTTGTCGTCGCGCAGGCGGAGGAAGGAGGGGTGCCGCAGCACGCCCGCGTCGGTGACTTCCTTGTACCGCACCTCCGCGACCAGTTCTGGAGCGACCCAACGGTGGTCCCCCATGCCAGCCGCCCCGGCGCCGCTCGGCGGCGGTGCCTGGGGCAGCCGCCTCAACGCCTTGCCGAGTTCCAGGAGCAGTCCGGCGGAGAACCCCGTTCCCACACGGCCGGCGTAGGTAAAGCCGTCCCCGTCCCGGCACGCCAGATGCAGGGCCCCGAAGCCGGTCCTCCCCTCGTCGGGCTCGGTAAAGCCATGAATGACGAAGTCGGCCGTATGCGTGGCCCGCACCTTGAGCCACGAGCGGCTGCGTCCGCCGACGTAGATCGAGTCGGCCCGCTTCGCCACCACCCCCTCCAGCCCGAGGCCCACCACGTGGCGATACATCGCCTCGCCCTGCTCGGGGATGTGGTCGGAATAGCGCAGCGGGCCGGTGGACGGCAGGACTTCGCGCAGGATCTCCTTCCGCTGGAGCAGTGGCAGCCCCCGCAGGTCGTACCCCTCGAACGCCAGCAGGTCGAACGCGTAGTACGTCGCGGGCAGTGTGACGCAAGCCACCGCGATGTCGCTGGCGCGCTGCAGGCGGCCGCGCTTCTGGATCAACTGAAAGCTGGGGATCCCTTCGGGCCCGTTAACCACCACCTCGCCGTCGATCAGGGTGGCCGCATACGGCAGCTTCGCCAGCACCTGCGCGACCTCCGGGAAGACGCGGGTGAGATCGTTGCCGTTCCGTGAGATCAGCTTGGCGTCGCCATCGCTGCTGTCGCCCAGCAGCCTGTATCCGTCGTACTTGATCTCGAAGACCCATCCCGGGCGCGAGAAGGGCTCTTCACGCGGCTCCGCGTTCATGACGCGCACGGAGTCGCCCGGGACGTTCCCTGGCGTGGCTCCGGCGGCCATGCAACGCTCGCGAATGCGCGCGCCGAAGTCTCCGCCGGCTCCGAGTTCGTCTACCGTGAGCCCCGAGAGGATGGAGTCGTCCGCGTAGCCGTCGGTACTCCCGTCCGGGTCCTCGTACGCGTCGCGCTCCTTGATCAGCAGCCAGTGATTGTCCCCTCCACCCTTCGTCTTCACCAGGGTCCAGCGGCCGCGCAGCTTGTAGCCCTTCAGGTCGAAGAGCAGTTTGCCCTTCCGCATCCCCTCGTGCGGGTCCTCGACCGGCGTCCACACCCCCCTGTCCCACACGATCGACGGTCCGGCGCCGTAGTTTCCCTCCGGTATCACCCCCTCGAAGTCGGCGTATTCCAGCGGGTGGTCCTCGACGTGGACGGCCAGCCGCTTGTCGGACTGGTTGGGCGACGGTCCGCGGGGTACCGCCCAGGACACGAGGACGCCGTCCATTTCCAGGCGGAGATCCCAATGCAGCGACGACGCCCGGTGTTTCTGCACGACGAAACGGTTGCTTCCGCCCTCCGACGCACCGCCGAACGGCTCGCTCGTCCCCGACGCAGAACGCCTGGCCCGGTAATCCTCGAGTCGCTCCGGGCCCGGCTTGCCGCGGTCGTCAGGCATCGTTGGACCTGGGGATCATATGTTTGTACGTTATCGGCATGAGCGCCCGCCCGATCTCCGCCTCGACCGTTTCGTTCGGTCTCGTCTCGCTGCCGGTCAAGTTGTATTCGACCGGCCAGTCCTCCGCCAAGGTGCGTTTCAACTGGATCAATCGCGACACTGGCGCGCGCGTCAAGTACCAGTATGTGGACGCGCAGAGCGGGGAACCGGTGGAGCGCGACAAGCTGGTCAAGGGATTCGAGTTCGCCAAGAACCAATATGTCACCTTCGAGCCGGACGAACTCAAGGCAATCGAGGCGCAGTCAACCGAGATGATCGAGATCACGGAATTCGTCCCCGCGCGCGACATCGACAGGGTCTACCTGGAGCGAGCCTACTATCTGGGTCCTGCTCGGGGCGGCGCGCGCGCCTACCGCCTGCTGTCGGTCGCGCTCAGGGAGATGGAAAGGGTGGCGATCGCCCGCTATTCGGCGCGCGGGAAGCAGCGTCTGGTCATGATCCGTCCCGTGGACGACGGACTGATCCTGGAGCAGCTCTACTACCCCGACGAGGTGCGGTCCTTCGAAGAGGTGCCCCTGGAGGAAGGCGAAGTGAGCGACGCGGAGCTGGCTCTGGCCAAGCAGTTCATCGAACAGGCCGCGAGCGAGGCGTTCGATCCCGGCCGCTACCGGGACGAGGTCAAGGAACGGGTGCAGGCGCTGATCGATCGCAAGATCGAGGGCGAGCAGATCACCCTCGTACCGCAGGACGAGCCTGAGACCAAGATCATCGACCTGATGGAAGCCCTGAAGGCCAGCCTGGGATCGGCGGGAGAAGCGAAGGACGAGGCCAAGGTGGCTGTGGGGGGCGGCTAGCGGTCCTTCGAGAGTGGCTGGTGGCCGATGGCGCAACGCCGATGGCCAGCGCTCATTTTCGTCCTTCGCGGAAGATCCAGACCCGGATCAACACCGCGCCCCACACGAGCCCCACGCCGCCCCACACCAGTCTGGCATACACCTGCGGCAATTCCAGCCCGGCCTGGATGACCAGCCCCCCTCCGGCGGTGAGCAGGAGCGTGCCGGTAAAGAATGCCGTGTCCTCCCACTGGGACCTGGGTTTTTTCATCGCATTCCCCAATCTCCTCTCCCAATCTGACGTCCTTCGCCCCCGGCCACCAGCACCCCGCGGCACTGGAGTGCCCGGAGGGCGGACGTTAGCTTCCGACGGAAGTGGCCGCGCCGCTTCCCTTCTGCGCCCGTAGCTCAGCTGGATAGAGCATCGGCCTTCTAAGCCGAGGGTCCCAGGT
>JAPPGZ010000101.1 GCA_028874905.1 Gemmatimonadota bacterium | reverse complement strand
AGCGGCCCGCCTGCGGCTCCTGGCGGCTGTCCGGCAGGCGGTCCCGGAGGTCGCCAAGCCCGCCATTTCCAAACCCGTCCATGGCAGAATCGGCCTGCGTTCCGGCGTCTTGGGACAGGGGGGCGGCAGGGCGGCGGACAGACGAACCGGCGGGCTGGCGGTCTCGCCTCGACGTTCCCGCGGCAAATCCCGGGACGCCGGCATACTCGTATGGGCGCCCGCCGCCAACGGGACCGCGCCCGCCGCCAACGGGACCGCGCCCGCCCGCCGCCCTTTCGCTCCACGTTTCCGCGGCAAATCCTGGGACACCAGCATGCTCGTATGGGCGACTCTTGTGATCGCTACCATCGCGACACCGTTCCCTGGGCGGTGGGATGACCCCATGAGACGCGTTCCCCCCGGCGGGTCAGGATCCCGTTGCGGCCCCGGCCCGCCGTTGCAACATTTGTTTCAGGCTCCGGCTGGGCTGGTTCGCTGGCCTGCACGGCACTGAACCGGGGAGCGGGAGCCGGACGCCGGACCCGCGACCCGACACACGGAGCGGACCGCAAGGCATGAAGAAAATGAGCCGCGCACCGAGCCCGTTCGGAATCGCGGCGCTGGATCTGTTCGCGTCGGCTCTCGGCGCCTTCATCCTGATCGCGGTCGTCATCTTCCCGATGATCGGGGAGGCAGTGCCGGACATCCCGGCCCCGCCCGCTCCGACCATTATGGCGGTTCCAACGCCCGACTCGGTGATATGCCCGGTGTGCCCCACGTGCCCGGTCGTTGCCGCCGTTGTGGAGCCGATCGACTGCCCGGTGTGCCCCGCCTGCCCGGTTCCGGAACCCGTGCCCGAGACGGTCTGTCCCGTAGTCGCCGTACCCGACCCCGTGGAGTGCCCGGTCTGTCCTACGGTGCCTGCCCCGGTCATATGCCCGGAGCCCGCTCCCGCGCCCATCCAGGTGAACGCCCCGCAGTTCCGGTTCCCCCATCTCGACATCATCATCGCGCTGGACGTCACCAACAGCATGGGCGGGCAGGTCGCCAGCCTCAAGGCGGAGGTCGAGCAGCTCGCCGTCCTTCTGAACCGGATCTCACCCAGCTTCGGCATCGGGATGGTGGCGTTCGGAGATCGCCGGTGGGAGAGCCCGCTGTTCCTGTTCCCGTTGCGGGAGCTCTCCGGTCCGGCCGCGAACCGCGATGCCTTCCGCACGTTCGTGAACGGCCTGTCGGTGGGCATGGGAACCGGAAACGGCAACAACCCCGACCAGCCCGAGGCCTTCTACGATGCGCTTGCGGCGGCTTCGCGCATGACATGGCGGCCGCGATCCGAGCGGAGGGTCGTCGTGCTGGTGACCGACAACCCGGCGTACAGCGAGGAGATCGATCGGTCCATACAGGTCGCGACCGGCATCGGACGACCCGAAGGGCATCGTGTCTCCACGGTCTACGTCAGGACGGGGGGCACGAACCGCGCCACGGAGGAGTTCCTTCGCAGTGTCGCTGACGCCGGCGGTGGCCAGTACGTGCGGGACGTGGGAGGCTCGCTGACGGTCAACCTGCTTCTGTCCCTGTTCTGACCGGCCCTGCCTGCCTCCGGCGTCGGCACGGTCCCGCTACCGCTGGCCCGGACTCCGTTCCTCGTGCAGCCTGTTGGACAGATTGCCGAGGCAGTACTGGCCGATCCTGTTCAGGGCACCCTCTTCCTTCCCCCGCATGATGTGCATCGCGAACATCAGCACCGCCGATTGCAGCAGGGCGAGCAGGGTCGTGTAGAACGCAACACCGAGATCTCCCGTCAACTGCTCCATCATCTCGGGTCCGATCGATCCCTCCATGATGCTGGCGCCCGCGAACATGACCCCGGCGGAGCGCATCGCGAAGGCAATTCCCAGTACCGTTCCGATGAAGCCGAGCGTCGGTATCAGCCAGATGACGTAGCGCAGCATGTTGTACCGCAGCTCGATTTCATGCTGGTAGAGTTCGAGCGACACGTTGGTCATCGAGTTGACCTGGTCCACCGACCCACTGTTGCGGAACTGAAGGAGCGCGCCGGTCAGCAGGCGCTGCAGCAGGTACCGCCTCTCCGGGTCGGACTCGACCACCCGATGGTAGATCGGGGCCAGGTCGCGTTTGCGCAGAATGGTCTCGTCATCCTCAGGCAAAAGCCCGAGGTAGATCTGCTCGCCTTCCCGGCGGCCGGTAAGATGGCGCACCACCAGTTCTCCGGCGGCCAAGCAGAAGGCGAGCCACATCACGTTCTGTATGGTGAACGGGTAGGGGAAGATCCGGGTGTTCCGGTCGACCAGCAGTTCGGCGGCCATACTGTCGTCGCCGGCCGGGAACGCGTACGACAGAGCTCCCACGAGGACGATCCCTGCCAGCAGGGAGGCGAACAGGGTCACGGCCCGGAACGGCACCTGCTCGTCCCTCTCCGCGGGCCGTTGCGAGGTGTGCGTCCACTCGGAAGACGACTCCGAAGACGCGCCTGCCTTGTCGCTGTCGCTCATTGCCGCCCGCACTCCGGAAGGCGAACCCCGCCCAGCTGCGGATTGATGCCGGACTCGAAGCGCATCAGCGGTTTGGGTATGCATCCCGACAGGCGATTGTCGCGGAGTGTCAGCCGCCTAAGGTTGGTCAGGTTGGCCAGCTCGGCAGGTATCTGCCCCGACAGCTGGTTCCCGCTGAGGGCGAGGAGTTCGAGCTGCCGCAGTCTGCCCAGCTCGGGCGGGATTCGGCCGGCGATCTGCGTTCGGGACAGGCGCAGCCGCTTGAGACTCGCCAGGTTCCCCAGTTCGGGCGGGATGATCCCGGTCAGCGGGTTGTTGTACAGATGCAGGTCCTCGAGGCTCGACAACGCACCCAGTTCGGCCGGTATTTGGCCCGACAGCTGGTTGTCTTCGAGGAACAGCGCCTGGAGTTTGGCCAGCGAGCCCAATCCGGCCGGAATCGCGCCGGACAGGCGGTTTCCACCCAGGTTGAGGAGCTCCAGCTCCGTCAGGCGCGCGAGCCGCATGGGAATCACGCCCCCCAGACTGCGCCCGTTGAGGTCGAGCCCCACGACGTCATCGCCGCGTGACCGCACACCCGTCCAGGACCGCCGGTCTAGGGCGAGGCGCCAGTTCAGGTCGCCGGTGGTCCCGGCAAGATCACTTCTTGAGGCAAGCAGCAGCTGGTCGTCGGTAAGCCGCTCTTCGGCCCGCCGCCGCGCCGCCTCCATGGTCTCGGCCTGTCGCTGCTCCCGGTTCCCCAGCCGCTCGGCCGCGGTCCGGCGGGCCTCGTCCAGCCGCTCCTGCTCCGCCTGACGCGCCTCCTCCGCCAGCCGCTCCTGCTCCGCCAGGCGGGCCTCCTCCGCGAGCCGTTCCCGCTCTGCTAGGCGGGCCTCCTCGGCCAGACGGGCCTGTTCAGCAATCCGCTCCATCTCCAGGCGGGCCTCTTCCGCGAGCCGGGCCTCCTCTGCCAAGCGAGCTTCCTCGGCGAGCTGCCGTTCCTCTTCACGCCGGGCGGCGTCGAGGCGGGCCTGTTCCGCCAGCCGCTCCTCCCGGGCGAGCCGGCGTTCCTCGGCGAGCCGCTGCGCCTCGGCCTCCAGCTCGTCCAGGCGGCGCGCCTCCTCCGCCTGTCTCTCCGCCTCCCGGCCCGCCGCCAGCAGTTCCGACAGGCTGGTGCGGTCCAGGTATCCGGTGGCCTCGATTCCCCGGTCGGTCTGCCATTCGCGGAGTCCTTGACGGGCTTCGGGTTCCAGCACGCCGTCGGCGTCCCCGGAGTAGCGACCTTCAGCGGACAGTCCCAGTTCCACCAGCGCCACGACATCGGTGCCAAGGCCGAGCCGAGCCTCCTGGGCGGCGGCACGCTGCTCGGGCGTGAGGGTCCGGTTCCGCGCCATGAAGACCATGACGGTCGCTACGGCCACAATCATGGTGACGCCAGCCGCATAGAAGAGAGGACGACGGCCTGCCCTGGGGCGGCGCATCACCGGCTCCAAACGAGACCGATCTCGGTACGGCCCAGGGCGCGCCTGACAAACAGATCCGGCCCGACCCCGGCCACGGGAGTTCCCTGCGGCGCCGACGACGCGGTCACGCGCGAGATCGCCTCGATGTCGGACCTTTCCCTCGACCCGAGCACCCAATCGACCGCGCCCCAGACTCCGAGCACGCTCCCCACACCGATGAGCCACCGATTCGCGGTTTCGGTCCGGTTCCGCCTGTGCACCGCTGACAGGTACTCCCACTCCATGTCGTAGTCCGCCCGGTCTGGAACGCCCAGCCAGGGCAGCCACTTCACCGTCGTGTAGGAGCCGCCCGCCATGATGGCGCCCCAGAGGAACTTCCGCTTCCCCGCCTCCCGCCTCCCGCTGGCGTCCCTGTACTGCTCCTCCAGAGCCGGATTGGCCAATGTGGGGAGCTCTCCTTCCATCGTCTCCATGTCCCGCCTTCCCAGGATGTAGTCGGCGGCCCCCCATGTGAGGAGGCCGACACCACCCAGCGTGACGGCATTCCTGACGGTCCGCGCCGTGGCGTGTCTGTCAACGGCGGCTTGATGGGAGGCCGAGTCGGCATAGGCGTCCTCGTCTCCCGGCTCGAACACGATCCTGGTTGTAGCAATGGCGGCGATGGCCAGCGTCCCTCCCCAGAGCCACCTCTTCAGGCCCGACGACCGACGTGCCTTCGATCTCTCGTATTGCGCGTGGATGTCCGGGATCACGGACCCCGTCGCTGGGGGCTGCGCTCCGGCGGACACGGTTCCCACGACCTCGACTTCCGCAGCGAGAACATATCCGATCAGGTCGTCCTCGCCGGGCTGACCGGGTATCGACACGATATGATACGGACCCGACTCCCCGATCCAGTCCAGCGTCGCACCGGCCGCCAGGTTGGCGATGACCGGGCTGGAATCGGACGGGTCAAGCCGGACGGCCGCGCCGTTGCCGAGTGCCCTGACCTGTTGGGCCGAAGCGAGCCCGTATCCGAGAACGGGTGCTGCGAAGGAGACTCCGAGAATCATGATGCCAGCGCCGACCAAGCCGTGCTTCAGCTTCATTCTCGCTATTTGCTTCCTCGCGCTGTCTTGATCCGCCACCGGCGGACCAGTCCCGCTCTCGCGGACGGTTGGTTGCTTGGTCGAAGTTAGCGGATCGACCCGATGTGGTCTAGGAATTAAGGCATGACCGCACACAGAACTGCAGACACAGCCTGGCTGGCTCTCCTCCGCGGCATCAATGTCGGCGGCAGGAACGTGATTCGCATGGCCGAATTGCGGAGCTGCTTCGAAGCCGAGGGCTTCCGCGATGTCGTGACATACATCCAGAGCGGGAACGTGATCTTCCGTTCGGCTTCCTCCGGGCCCGGCGCGCTGACGGCCCGGATCGAGGAGATGCTGGCGGCGGCGTTCGGCTACAGAGCGAAGGTCACGTTGCGGTCCCGCGACCAGATGCGGGCGGTGGTCGAGGGAGCGCCGGCGGGGTTCGGCGTGCGGCCGGACATCCACCGTTACGACGTTCTTTTCCTGATGCCTCCCCTGACGGCGGTCGACGCCATGGCGCATGTCAGTGCCAGGCCGGGCGTCGACGAAGCCTGGGCGGGCGAAGGTGTTCTCTACTTCTCGCGACTCATTGCCAGGGCATCCCGGAGCCACCTCAGCCGTCTCGCCTCAATGCCCGTGTACCAGAGCATGACGATCCGCAACTGGAAGACGACGACCCGGCTGCTGCAGCTCATGGAGGCGGACTAGCAGCTCGGACTGCCAGCACTGAGGTCCACTCCGCCGGCCTTCCGCCGCGGCAGTGCAGCAGTGCGACGCGCCAATTTGTCCCGCCCGAAGCCGCTGTGACCCGCCAGCGGCTGACGGCGGCCCGCACCCCCGCCCCACCCCGCCACCGCTCGTCACCATGCCCGCGACGGTGCGGGAGAGCAGCCCCGGCCCCCCGCGACAGCATCAGTCCCAGCACTCCCGTCCCCTCGGCAGCCAGCATCAGGCGGCGCCCCGCTGCCAGGCCGGTCCCCCCGGTCTCGGCCACCACCCCCCGCACGGCCCGGCAGCGAAGCGCTTCCTCCATGGCCCACAGCATGTCGTCCCGGCGGCGCAGCCCCGACACGACCAGCAGCTGTCCCGCGCCGATCCCGTAGCGGACCAGCCCGGGAGCGTACAGGTCGTCGCCCTGGGCGAGCCAGAGGAGCGCGCCGCGCCCGCCGTCCCATACGCGCGCCAGCAAGGCCGCGCAGAACCCGGTGGCGGATTCATCCCCCGCCACCTCGTGGATGCACCCCAGACGCAGCCCGCCACCCGGGAGGGCGCGATCGATCTCGGGTACCCCCAACGGCAAACGCGGCTGTTCCGGCGATCCGGCTTCCTCGATTCCGCGGATCGCCCGGCGGAGCGCTTCCGCGCGCTTCGTCTTCGATACAGTGACCATGGGTCGGCCAATATACCGAATAAAGACCGTAATAGCAAATCCAACCGGGTTCGCCCCATGTTAGGTGGCCTGAGGATCACCCTGGAGGCACATGTATTCCCTAAGTCGGGAGACCCAATGTTGACCAGAGTTCTGATGGGCGTGGCCCTGACGTTCACCTCGGGCTGCTCGCTCGCCTTTGTGGATGGACCGCCGGACTTCATCCCCGCCAACGAGCCGGTGCCCCCTGAATCGTGCACCATCGAGCGGGCTCTTCCCTTCCTGGACGCCGTTGGCGCCGGAGCCTTTCTCGTTACGGCCCTCACCAGTTCCGACGGGGACAAGGTGAGATTCGCCGCGGTCGGCAGCGGTGCGCTCGGCTTCTCGTCCTATACGGGCTTTCGCAGAGTGAAGCAGTGCAGGGAACGCATGTTCCAGATGCTGGAAACGCCTTCTCCCGATACCCTGTTCCCGAGAGCGCTGATCGAGATCGCCGACCCGCTTCTGAGCGCGCCCCGGCCGCTCCGCGTCAACGACGGATCGCCGGACCGGTCCCGGTAAACGTCGGCCAGCCATGGGGAAGCCCGGTGTGAAGGAGAGCCGCTCGGCGCCCGGCCGCCGCACCGTCATCGCTTCCCTCCACGACGAACTCCGCACTCGCTTCGGCGACCGCTACTCCACGGCCGCCGCCGTCCGCGACCACCACGGCAAGGACGATTCGCACCACCCCGTGATTCCCCCCGACGGTGTGGTCTTCGCGGAGTCGACCGGGGAGGTCGCGTTCGTGGTGCGAGTCTGCGCCAGGCACGGAGTGCCGGTGATTCCCTTTGGGGCAGGCACCTCGATCGAGGGACACGTGCAGGCTGTGCGAGGCGGGATCTCGATCGACATGAGCGGCATGAACCGGGTGGTGGCGGTCCGGCCGGACGACCTGGACGCGACGGTAGAGGCCGGGGTGACGCGCCTGCAACTCGACCGGGAACTTCGCGGCACCGGACTCTTCTTCCCGGTCGATCCGGGTGCCGACGCGACGCTGGGCGGCATGGCGGCCACGGGCGCGTCGGGGACCACCACTGTACGGTACGGCACCATGCGCGACAACGTGATCTCGCTCACCGCCGTGCTGGCGAGCGGCGAGGTCGTGCGGACCGGGGGGCGCGCGAGGAAGTCGTCGGCCGGGTACGATCTCACCAACCTGCTGGTCGGGTCGGAGGGGACGCTGGGTGTGATCACCGAGCTCACGGTGCGCCTGCATCCGGTCCCCGAGGCGATGGCCGCCGCCGTTTGTTCCTTCCCGGGACTGGATGAGGCCGTACGTACGGTTGTCGAAGCCATACATATGGGTGTCCCCCTCGCACGCGCGGAATTGCTCGATGCGACGGCGATGCACGCGGTCAACTTCTACTCGGGATTCGACTATCCGGAGGCGCCCACCGTCTTCTTCGAGTTCCACGGATCGGAGGCGGACGTCGAGGCCCAGGGCACCATGATGCAGGAGATCAGCCGCGAACTGGGCGGGACCGCTTTCCAATATGCCCGCCAACAGAACGAGCGGGCCCGGTTGTGGAAGGCGCGCCACGACGCCTACCCCGCGCTGCTGGGGCTGAGGCCCGGCTGTCACGGGCTGACGACGGATGTCTGCGTACCCGTCTCACGTCTGGCCCGCTGCATTGCCGAGAGCGAGGAGGACCTGAAGACGGCTTCGATGCCGTGGGGCGTGGTGGGTCACGTCGGTGACGGCAATTTTCACGCGGTCTTCATTATCGACCCTGATTCCGAGGCGGAGCTGGCCGAAGCCGAAGCGATCAACGAACGCATCGTGCGCCGGGCGGTCGCCATGGAGGGCACCTGCACCGGCGAGCACGGGATTGGCCTCGGAAAAATCGGCTTCCTCGAGTCCGAATTCGGGGCGTCGGGGGTGGCGGCGATGCGGGCGGTCAAGGCGGCGCTCGACCCTCGGGGGATCATGAATCCCGGGAAGGTCGTGGCCTGAGCCGAGGCAGCACCGCACAGATCGAGATCAGGATCAAAGTGGCCGCGGCCGGCAATCCGGCTTGCGATGCCCCACCGGTGGGAGCAGCCGGTTCGAAGGTGGGGACCCGCTCCCAGTCCACCTGAGCGATCGGCGCGGCCGAGAACAGGAGCGGCTGGAAATGGGCCTTGAGACGTTCGTGGTAACTCCGGACAGATTCCTGGTAGGCGAGTTGCGTGCCCAGGTCGGCGGCGGAGAGCCGGTCGAGCGCAATCTGGGTTGCAAGCGGCGGCACCAGACGGGACCACCGGCGGGCCCATTCATCCCGCCGTGTCAGGATGTCGCGGTAGGCGCGCGAGGCGTCCCGGGCGGCCTGGTCGCCCCGGTGATTCATCGCATAGTACCAGGCCCACGTGAACTCGTCTTCGGGGACGGTCCAGTCGCTCCATTGCGGGTAGTCCTCAAAGAAGGATTCCATCGTTTCGGCCCGTGGAAGATCCCACGCTTCGTGGTACCCCTGGCGCTGGCGCACGGTCAGCTCCAGGGCTTCGGGCACGGGGTGGAGGAGCGAATTCGTCAGGCTCAGGACCGCCGGAGCCAGGAAGGTGAGCGCTACCCAGACGCCGACGAGGATCATGGCATTGGCGGTTGAGGAGCGGCGCCCGCCGGCGACGCCCAGGCAGAGCGCAAACCAGAAAAGGGTGTGCAGGGCTATCAGCGCGACTGCCCAGCCCGCACGGCCATCGGCATCGATTCCCGTCGAGAATGCGCCGATCAGGGCCATCGACGTGACCAGGCCCGTTGCGAGGACCACACGTGCGGCAACCTTTGCGGCAATCAGCCGCCGGGGTCGGGCGAAGAGCCGGGCCATCCGCCAGGTGCCCCGCTCGCGCTCCCCGGAAACGATGTCGTAGGTGACGGCAATGACGAAGAGCGGAAGCAGGGCGATTAGGATAAAGGCCAGGTCGAGGTGCCCTGCGGCCGCGAGGCGAGGATTCAATGTCTCGTGTTCATAGAGCTGGCCTTCGAGCGCCAGCAGCCGTATCCGCAGGCTGGCCGTCTCGACCCTGGTTCTGCCGCTCGCCAGTGCCGACAGGCGGGACGGCGGCTGGGGTGCCGGGAAGGCCAGGTAATACAGCAGCTCGCCTGCTTCCGTAGTCGGTGGATAGATGGACGACAGATACGCGAGCTGATCCCGGTAGGCGGTTTCGGCCGCCGCCGCGGCGGCTTGGGCGGCATGGATTCGCCGGTTTCCCTGCCAGCCCGCATACACTCCCAACCCCAGCAGGAGAAGCACCGCCGCCGCGACGCCGCCCGAGCGGACCACCCGGGCGAATTCAAGCCGGATCAGGCGTATCCACGCCATCACACTTTCGGACCGCAACCGGCCCGCTCTCACGATCCGGAGCTGTCCACACCCACGCGCGGCAGCCGCCTTCGACCCAGCCCGAGGCCCGCGAGCGGAAGGACGATCCACAGCCCCAGCGCGGCCAGCGAATGAGGACGATCGGTCAGGGCCCGGCGGAGCGACGGCGGACTTGGCTGGAAGACGGGGAATCGTGTCCATTCCTGCCGTGCAATGCGTTGGGCGCGGTCGTTGTCGTACTTGATCTCGTGGACGTGCAGGTCGTTGAGGCGCTGGATGATGTCATACCGATGGGCCTCGGCTTGCGCGCGGAACGCTTCCACGGCCTCCGCCCCGGTCCCCGCCGCTGCCATCGACAGGTCCCGCGCCGCCAGGTAGGGAGAAAGCAGTCCGAGCCACGCCATCAGCCGGTCCTGCCGGCGATGGGCCGTGAGCAGTTCCTGCTGGTGCTCCTCTTGGATCCGGCTGGTGATCGTCTCGCCCTCGCGGCTTACGACTCCTCCCCAGTTGATCGGAAGCTCCTCGACGGTCGCTACCTCGTAACGCGCCAGGTACTCGTCGCGCAGCGCGCTGAAGAAGGGATCGTCCGGGTTGTGGCTGTCCCCCACTCCCCTCTGCGCTTCCTCGACCTGGGCGGTGAACTGCGCACGCGACGGGATGGGATGGAGCGTGGTCGCGAGGGAGGCACCGAGGCGCGGAGCGGCAACGCACAGCGCGACCCATATTACAACGAGCTGGGCCAGAGCGGCTCGGGAAGAGCTTCTGCGTGACGAAACCCAGACGGTCAACAGCACCCATCCTGCGAGATACGCCGCATAGCCGGCTGCGAGCGCCAGCAACCGTGTGGCGGAGGTCTGGCCGTCGCCTCCGGCAGTGCCGAATGCCGCCGTGACCAGCCCGATCGGAAGGGCCGCCGCCAAGGCCACCGCCCCGACGCCCAGTACCTTCCCTCCCATGATCTGCCCCGGCGTCGCCCCTTGGGCCAGGAGCAGCCGAAGCGTCCCCTGTTCCCTCTCGCCGCTCACCGACGCGAAACCTGCAGCCACCACGAACAACGGCAGGAGCAGCGCCAGCACGGCGGCCGGCGTGAGACGCCCGAAACGCAGCATGCCGGTCGAATGTCGCGCGTCGCCGAAGCTGGCGGCGTTCTGTCGGTGCCCCTCCAGGAAGAGCGACGTCCCCGCGTAGGCACCGACTCCCGGGTCGAAGAACGCCAGGGGCGCCTCCTCGCGGAAGACCAGGAAGCCGTAGTGGATCACCCGGTGCGGATGGCGGTCCGGCTGCTCAGCCCACTGGCGTTCGACCAACGACTGGTAGCGGGCACGCTGTTCTGCCTCGCTCGCGGTGTGATGCCGGGCTCCGAGCACGGAGACGACCCCCAGGGAGACGACGAGCCCCAGCAGAAAAAGGACGTAGCGATCGTCGCGCATCGTACCGATCTGCCGCCGCGCCACGAGCAGCGTGTTGCGGAGACCCACCCTAGCAGCCCGTGGATAAAGCCGCCCGAGCACCGAGAGCGGCGAGGCGCCGGGCCGGCAAGGCGCGACGAAGGGCCAGTAGCAGCGCTACGGGCGCGAGGAGCAACGCAGAGCGCGGTCCCGACAAGCCAGAACGTAAAGTAAACATGACAATGTGTAAACTTTGATTTACAGCGTGAAGAGGTGAGGCCGAGCGTCCGGCCCGGATGCATCGCCGTTCGAATGCCGGGGGGATCTTGTCCACGGGCTGCTCAGTCGGCTCCCCGCACCCGTCCGAGCCCGACCCCCGCTCCCATGCCCACCAGCAACACCAGCCCGCCCAGAACCGTCAGCGGAACTGCGGCGCGGCGTGTGGCGTCGCCGGGCTCTTCGTCTGCAAGGCGAAACTTCGGCACGTTGGGAAGCACGCTGGCGGTCATCTGCTCGTCGGCGAGGATCGCGGGCACGAAGAACTCCCGCCATTGCTCCGCGAACGCCCGTACCTGCGACTGAAAGTGGGCAAAGCGCGCGTCTCCCGTGCCTGCGGCGTCGATGAGCACGTCCTGGGCCAGGAGTGCCGGCGACAGAAAGCGGTAGCGGCGCACCAGGACGATCTGATCGGCGCGCCGGGCATCGTGTTCCGACGTCACTTCCTCCAACCGGCGGTTGACGGCGTCCGTGGCGGCCCAGGCGAGGGCCCCCAGACCGGGCTCGTCGGCCACCACTCCCTCGGCCATCTCGGGATGGTCCTCCAGGTATCGGGCGAGCAGTTCGCTGCGGCGGTTCACGGCGTCGTTCGAAGCGTCGCGCTGGGCGGTGATCATCTCGACGCGAGACGGCAGCGGGTGGAGCAGGCCCGCCGCGATGTTGATCGCCGCCGGGAGAACCACGACGAGCACCAGCCAGGCACCCACCAGCACGGTGGCGTTCCAGGCCGAGGACCGCCGCAGGGTGTTGACCCACGCCGCGAGCACGAACCAGAAGAGCGAGTAGGTGACGACCGCGGCGCACCACAGAAGAACCCGCCCGGGTGAATCGAAACCTCCCGTGGCCAGAACGCCCAGCAACGACATCGCAAGCACCATTCCCACAACCAGAAACGCCCGGAATGCGAGCTTCGCCGCCACGACGCTCCGGGCCGATACGGGCTGTGAAAGCGTCAACGCGAGCGTCCCCTGCTCGCGCTCCTCCGAGAGCACGTTGAAGCTCAGGGCCAGAACGAGCAGCGGCAGCAGGTAGACCACCACGAAGGCCAGGTCAAAGCGCCCCACCATCAGGTTGAGGGGATTCTCGACCTCGCCGTTCTGTTGAAACGACGACTCGTTGGTGTAGATGTTGACGTCGTAGTAGTACGGCAGGAGGTCGCTTTGCCCGACCGCCAGGGCCGTTAGGGAACCCGGCTCCAGCGCTGCGGTGTGGCTGCCACTGGGCCCACCCAGGACCAGCGGTGAGCGAGGGTCGGCAAAGGGCGAAGACGGCTGCCCACCGTTTGCGATGGCGTCGAGTTCCTGCTGCAAGGCGCTGGTGCGCTCGCCGTTGCCGCTCTCGACGGCCTCCACGGTGCGCTCCTGAAACCGCAACCAGACCACGCCGTTTGCCAGCGCGTAGACGAGGAGAGCGGCGAAGAGCCCCAGCACGATCCGAAGCGCCCGATCGGCCATGAGCAGCCGCCACTCGTTCCGCAGGACGGTACGTGCGGTCATGCTACCCCACCTCCGCGCGCCGTACACGCGCCACCGCGGCCAGGATGGCTCCGGCCAGCCATGCTCCAAGCACCAGGAGTGACAGGATCCGGTTGCCCAGCACCCAGCCCAGCGTGGGGGCGGCATACTGCAGCGGAGGGACCGATTCCCAAAGCTCGGCGCCGGCTGCGTACGAGAAGTCCCCGGTCAGTGAGTTCTCGGTCATGTCACCGTTCATTTGCCGCATCAGATCGCGGCGGTATGTCTCGGCGGCGGTGGCGAAGTGCCGGTGCTGCTCGACATCCGTGCCGGCCAGGCCCATCGAGAGCGTGCGCACCGCGAGCAACGGCGCCGCGACCGCCAACATCTCGTGCACGACGCCCTGGCGCTCGAAGGTGTCCCACAACGCTCCGTAGTTGCGGTCGAATATCCGGTTGCCGAACTCCTCGCTCTCCTGCAGGTAGACCCCCACCGCGTTTATGGGCAGGTCCTCGACCCGCTCGACCCCGTATTCGGCAAGCAGACGCTGGGTGGACGCGTCCCGGTCCGGAGGGGAAATGTCTGCCACACCGGTGGACATCTCGCTTTGAACTGTACGGGCGAACTCGAAGGCGGAGGGCGTCGGGTGGAGCCATTTCGACAGGTCCACCGCGACGCGGGGCGCCACGAGCCCGTTCACCACCCACACGGCCAGCAGAATCACCAGCGCGGTGCGCGCCGAGCGGGCCCACGCGGATACGGCCAGGGACAGCGCCAGGAAAGCTGTGAAGTACCCCAGGTAGACGCCGGCGAGGACTGTCCCGCGAGCCAGCGGTGATGCGGCTGGTCCGGGACTCGCGACGACCAGCGCCGCCGCTCCGACCAGCGCGGCCGGCACCAGCAACAACGCCAGCGCGCCCGAGATGCCGAGTGCCTTCCCCGCTGCGAGTTCGCGCCGGCCGATTCCCGTCGCCAGCAGTTGCCGCAGGGTGCCGCGTTCCCGTTCGCTGGCGAGCGCGCCAAAGGTCAGCAGGATGATGAGCAGGGGCACGAGGTGCTGGAGTACCTGTGCCGCCGTCAGGGCCCCTATGCGCTGTGCCGCCGTCGCATCCTGGGCGGGGCGCAACAGGAAGTCGTTCTGCCGGTGAGCCTCCAGCCACACCGAAGTTCCCGTGTACGGGTCCACGCCCTCGTCGACAAAGGACAGTGCCAGGCGGGGCTTGAACGCATAGATGCCGTAGTGCGCCGCCGAGTGGGGATTCTTCTCACCCTGGGTCTCCCAGTGCTCGCGGGCGGTGGCCTGCGCGGCCGCGTGCTCCTGCTGTGCGTTGCGTGCCTGAACCCAACCGTGGCCCAGGGAGATCAGCAGCAGCGATCCGACGAGGACCGAGCACCAGCGGAACCGGCCGTCCCGCACCACATCGGTGAACTCCTTGCGGACTATGTGCCTGATCATCGACTTCTCCTAGTCGTGCATGTGTTCCAGATAGATGCGCTCCAGATCGGCGTGGCCGATCTCGTCGGTGCTCAGCTCGGTGACCAGGCGTCCGTATCGCATGATGCCCACACGGGTGCCGGTATCCTTTGCGCGGAACAGGTCGTGAGTCGCCATGAGCACCGCGACGTCGCGTTTCCTGAGTCGCTCGACGAGTGCCGAAAACTCGTTCGAGGCCTTCGGATCGAGGCCGGATGTCGGCTCGTCGAGCAGCAGTGCGTCGGCCTCCTTGGCGATCGCGATCGCAATACCGACTTTCTGCCGCATGCCCTTGGAGTACTCGGACACCCGTCGATCGACCGAGTCTCGTTCCAGGCCGGCCTCGACCAGGATTTCGGTGAGTCGTTCCCGGCCCACCGAGCCCCTCCCGCCCAATGCGGCGAAGTACTCCAGGTTTTCCAGTCCGCTGAGATTGCGGTACAGCATCACCTGTTCGGGTATGTAGGCGAGGCGCTGCTTTGTCTCGCGGTCGTGGGTGGCGACATCCAGGCCGGAAACGAGGGCCTGGCCACCCGAGGGCGCCACGAATCCGAGGAAAAGGTTGATCGTGGTCGTCTTCCCCGCGCCGTTGGGTCCGAGGAGGCAATAGACCTCTCCCGGCGCTATGGTCAGGTCGAGGGAGTCAAGGGCTCGCGTGTCACCGTAGTCCTTGCTGAGTCCGCGGGCCTCGAGAAGGGGCGTGTGCCCGGCCCGCGATTCGGCGGTCTGCATGTGTTTCCATCTCTCCGCGTTGCGTGCGCCGTCATCGGCGCAACCGTTGGACAGGTCTGCTGCCGACGCCCGGGTCGGCAGAGGGCTGAATCGCTACAGAGAGATGCGAAACGGCGGAGCGCGACTGCGATGAGGGGAAAGATGGACGGTCGCGGAGATCAGCCGGCTTCCGGGAAGCGCGGGCGTGCCCACCACATCCGCTTCAACGATGGCCGAAGCGTCCACAGCGGGTGTCGGCACGCCCTCATGACCGATCTTGCAGATGGAGCACACGGCCGACAGGTCGGACTCCGCGTGCGTGTGGGAGCCCTCGACGGCGGTGAAGGAGAGCAGGGATAGGCCGATGGCGATTCCCATCGGCGCGCGCAGGCCCCCTCGCGATCTTAGAAGACCGATCAAGTGGGCCATGGTTCGCCCTGCCTTTCCTTGCGGATTGTACATGCCGGCCTTTCAGGACCAGTGCCGGTACCAACACTATGATAAGATCAGCCGACCGATCAAGCCAAAGGCGAGCAATGACCAGACGAGCGAGCATCTTCCTGGCTAGCGTCATCCTGTTCGGCTGCGCGCCGGGCCCGCCCGCGCGGCCTACAGACGCAAGCCAACCCCTCGACCTCACGCTCGAGAACATCTACGGTCCTCGCGGGCGCGCCGGCGGCAGCGAAATCAGCTCCGACGGTCGGTACGTGGCGGTAGCGGCCACGGGCCCCGAAGGGTCCGGGATCTACCTGGCGCCGACCGCCACTCCCGCCCCGACCACCGGCACCTTCTGGGCCGAGGGCGGCTCGCCGTCGTGGTTCCCGGAAAGCGACCGGATCGTCTTCCGGCGTGGCGGCGATCTCTGGACCGTCGCCATGGACGGCAGCGAACCCGTCCGAATCACCAACGACGACGACAACGAGCGCGCGCCCCGCGTATCCCCGGACGGGAGCCTGATCGCCTTCTACTCGGGCCGCTCCGGCTATCAGGATATTTGGGTGGTCCCAGCCGACGGCTCCGCCGCGCCGCGCCAGGTCACCTCCGACGCCTTCGCGCCCGACGACTTCTGCTGGTCGCCCGCCTGGGCGCCGGACAGCCGCCGGATCGCCTACGTGTCGAACGCCGCCGACTACTGGCACGACGACATCTGGGTCGTGGACATCGAGACCCTGGACACGCGCCAGGTCTCCCGGACGCTGATGGCCTCGACCGAGCCCGTGTGGTCGCCGGACGGCACGAAGATCGCGCTGCTGGGCACCCACAAGGACGGCTACTGGTACGAGGACCTGGCCGACATCTTCGTCCTCGACCCGACGGCGGGCACCGAGCGCACGGTCGACATGCAGATCCACGCCACCGACTGGCTGCACCGCATGCGCATCTTCTGGTCCGGCGACGGCGAGCGCGTTTATTTCCCCTACCACGAGCGCGGCGACTTCGACCTGTGGGCGGTGCCCGTCCGGGGAGGGGTCGCCACGCGCGTCACCAACATGGGCGGGTCGCTCGGCTCCATCTCCTCCTCGGCCGGCGCGGAGACCTTCGCATTCACGCGCGCTACCCCGACCCGCGGGTCCGACGTCGACCTCATCCCCTCCGCCGGAGGCCCACTCCAACGCCTCACGAACTTCGCGGCCGAGTGGAACACGATGGTCGACCCGGTCGAGATCTCATTCCGCAGCTACGACGGCCTCTACATCCAGGGCTTCCTGTACATGCCGCCCGACCACGTGCCGGGCGAGCGTCACCCGGCCCTGGTGCAGGTGCACGGCGGCGGGACCAACTCGTACCTGCACGGCGAGAATCTCTTCGAGCAGTACCTGGCGTCGAAGGGCTACGTGGTACTGGCGGTGAACTACCGCGGTGGTTCGGGCTTCGGACGGGAGTTCCAGGACCTGGGCATCAACGACTGGGCCAACGGGCAGGCCCGGGATGCGGCTGCCGCCGGCGAGTTCCTGCGCTCGCAGGACTACACGAACGGCAAGGTGGGGATCTACGGCTACAGCTACGGCGGCATCACCAGCATGGCGGCGATCGCGCGTGTACCCGGAGTATTCGACGCGGCGGTGCCGATGGCCGGCATCTACGACTTCGGCGACGCCTACACCAACGCCGACCGCATCGGCCGCATCTTCATCAGGACCGGACACTCGGGCTCGCCCGAGGAGGAGCCGGAGATCTACGCCGTCAGCAACACGCTGGCGCGCATCGGGAACATCGACACGCCGCTGCTTATCATGCACGGGGAGCTGGACGTGCGCGCCCCGTACCGCCAGTTCGAGATCGCAGTCGCCGAACTGGAGCGCCACGGGAAGGTCTTCGAGAGCCGGAGCTACCCGGGGGAGACCCACGGCCTGCGTCCGGCGGCCCGGATCGACATGTACACGCGCGCCGAGGCGTTTTTCGACCGGATGCTGAGGGGAGAGGGCGGCTGAAGACGGCCACCCCCGTCGTCCCGTTTGCGCCCGCTACGGGCACTCCCTAGTATGCGCTCACGGGGAGCAGGCGGACCGAGGGACAGTCAGGATGACGCGTGTGAGCACGGAGATCGTGGTCGTCGGCGCCACCCCTCGTGCCCTGCACCCGCGTCTGCCCGCCCGGGAAACCCCGTTTCGCTTCCCCCCGATTTGTAACCCGGCTCCGCTTCCGGTCGTATTCACGACCACGAGTAAGTCCATGGCGAATGCCATGCCACGCAGGCCGGGCCTCAGGGTGCGTCCACCTCTCTAGTGGGCGCGTCCACCCGCGAAAGGAGGAATGATGAGACTTCATTTGTTCACCCAACTACCGGGAAGAGCTCCCAGGAGCCGCGCGAAGAGCACAGGTGGATCATTGGGGGCGGTGGCGCTGGCCATCGCCCTTCTCACGGGTTCCCCCCCGGCTCCCGTGGCGGCACAGACCGGCACGATCAGCGGCACGCTTGTCAACGGTGAGACCGGAGAACCCCTCGCGAACGTTCAGGTATCCCTCGAGGGCACCGGACTCGGCGTGCTTTCCAACAACCAGGGCCGATTCCTCGTCCTGAACGTGCCGCCCGGAGAGCGCGAGGTTGTGGCGCAGCTCATCGGCTTCAGAGAGGAGCGGAGGACGGTGTCGCTGACCGGCGGAGGATCGTCGCTGGTGGACATCTCCATGTATCCCCTGGCGGTAGAACTGGAGGGAGTGGTGGTGACGGGGACGGCCATCGCCGCACAGAAGCGGGAGGTCGGCAACAGCATCTCGCTGGTCACAGCCGACGAACTCATCTACGCCGGCGCCATCAACCTGGAGGACGCGCTCCGCGGCCGCGCCCTGGGCGTCAGCATCACGGGAGCGTCCGGAACGGCCGGTGCGGGGTCCGACATCCTGCTACGGGGCACGAATTCCGTGAACGGGCGCAACCGCCCGCTGATCTACGTCGACGGCGTGCGCATGCCCGCCGGCACCTTCGAGGACGCCACCGGAGAGGCCCAGGAGCACGCCACCTTCCTCGGCAGCATTCGCGAGGAGGACATCGACCGGATCGAGATCATCAAGGGGCCTGCGGCGTCGAGTCTCTACGGCACCGACGCCAGCGCCGGGGTGATCCAGATCTTCACCAAGAAGGGGGCGCCCGGCGCACCGCGCTGGACCATGAACGTGCAACAGGCCGTCCAGCGAATCGGTCACGTGGGGCCAAGTATCGACCCCACCGGCCTCAGGGTGAACGACTGCACCCGCCAGTTCACCCACTCGCTCGAGGAAGGCTACCATTTCAACCGGGACGAACAGGGAGCGCTGATGTCCGACCCCGGCTGCCCGGCGAGCGGCAGCTGGCTCCGGGACGCCCACGTCCAGGACTATTCCATGTCGGTCAGGGGCGGCAGCGAGGAGGTCACCTACTTCGCCTCGGGCGCGTACGGCATCACCGAGGGAGTCATCGATCCGAACCAGTCCGAGGACGTGAACGTCCGCGCGAACTTCACCTTCTCCGGTTTCGAGAACTTCCAGATCAACCTCAACAACTTCTACACGCGCCGGGACATCACCTGGATCCCCAACGGCGACAATGCTGAGGGGCTGCTGTTCAACGTGGCTCGCGGCGACCAGGGGGAGACACCGGACAACGACGACGCCGCGGTGCTCGACCTGACGCAGGACCAGACCATCAACCACTTCAACACCAGCGCCAACGTCGACTGGACGCCCATGGCGAACATGCGTCATCGGCTGACCTTCGGCCTGGACTATTCGAACTCCCACTACATCACGCAGCGCCCCTGGCTCTTCTGGAACAACCCCCGCGGCACCCGGACCGTGGACATCGAAAACCGCCGGGTGATTACGCTGGACTATGCGTCCACGTACCTGCATCAACTCACGGGTGACTTCACGTCCACGACCTCCGTCGGAGCCCAGTACAACCAGAACGAGCACCTGGGCAACCGCACCGACGTGGAAGGGTTCATCGGGCCCGGGGCGAAGGTCCTGGAGAACGCCGAAGATGTGACGAACTACAACGAGGACCGCAGCGCCACCGAGGGCGGCGGCTTCTTCATCCAGGAGCAGATCGGTTGGAGGAATCGTCTCTTCGTCAACGTGGGCCTCCGCGCTGACACACACAGCTCCTTCGGACGGGAATACACCCGCGACGTGCGGTTTACGCTGTATCCCAAGGCTCAGGCAACCTATACCCTCTCCGACCACGACTTCTGGCCGTCGTGGTGGGAGACCTTCCGCCTGCGCGGTGCGTACGGCGAATCAGGCGAGGCGCCGCCGGCCGCCGGCTCGGTGACGGTGTTCGAGGCCTCCTCACTGGCCGACGAGAACAACCTGGGCTTCATCATCCAGAATCTTGCCAACCTTTCGCTCGGGCCGGAGAGGGCCGAGGAGTACGAGGGCGGCTTCGATGCCTCTCTCTTCCAGGGAATCCTGGCCCTCAACGGCACCTACTACAAGCGGAGGACCTTCGACGGCCTCATCTACGTTGCCCCGGCCCCGTCCAACGGCGTCGCCGAGTCCATTCCGCAAAACGTCGGCATATGGGACAGCGAGGGCATCGAGGTCGGGGTCGACTTCCTCGTGTTCGAAGGCTTCACGAGCCGGGTGAGCATCAACGCCAACTACCAGTACAACCAGACCACGATGGTTGACCTGGGAGACCCGCAGTTCGAGCAGTTCACATTCAACTACCTGAACCGGTTTCGTACCGGCCGGCCGATTCCCTCGCTGTACGGCAAGAAGATCTGCAACGGCGATGAACTGGGCGCGCTGCCGACCTACACGGACGACGACAACTGTATCCTGAACGGTGTAGAGATTCAGAACCATCCAGACACATTCTTCTACGCGCCCAGCCGCCCGCCCCACGAGGCGTCCGTCGGCGTCAGGGCCACCCTCTTCAACGACTTCATTCTCGATGTGTTCGGCGTCGCGCAGATGGGGCACTGGCTCTACGACGACATGGCCCAGGAGTTGTCGGCCGATGGCCTGTGGCCGGCGTGCTGGCCAATCAACAACGCGGTCAAGGCCGGTATCGCGGCCGAAGATCCGAGCCTCTACTCCCAGTACACGGCGAGGGAGATCGGGCAGTGTTGGGAGAACGAGTCCGACAACGAAGACTGGATGGAGCCGGCTGACTACTTCCGGCTTCAGTCCGCGAGCCTGTCCTACCGGGTGCCGCGAGGATGGCTGCGAGGCGGCTTCACCGGGGCAACGATCCAGCTCCGGGCGACGAACCTGTTCACGTTCACGAACTTCTCGGGTCTCTATCCCGACGCATTGATCAGGCCCGCCCAGCAGACTGCGCGCGGCAACGGCTACATCCTGCCGCCAGCCAGACAGTTCTCGGTTAACCTGCGCCTGAACTTCTGACCGGCCGAGGAGCACGACAATGAACAAGACAAGGAATAAGCAAAGCTCGCTCCCCGGACTTTCGGCCCTTGCCGCCGCATTCGCGATGGCCGGATGTGTCGACACGCAGATCACCGGCGTGATCATCGAGGACGACATCGAGGATCCCAACCTGATGGTGCCATTCATCCGGGGCATCAACTCCGAACTCCACGACAACATGCGTGACTTCAGCGGCGTCTGGTGGTTCGCCGGCTCCGCGACAGACGACTTCAACAACGACGGAACCAGCTCCAGCGGCGAAGAGATCCTGGAGTACCGCAACTACTCGGACCGTCCCGGCAACTTCCCGTGGGCACAGCTCCACGAGGCCGCGTGGGCCGGCTACTACGGCGTGCATGTCACCAACAGAGTCTTCGCCGAAGAGGCCGCCGCCCATCCCCTGGTCGCACGCTCCTGGGTCATCTCCGGGTGGGCCGAGCGCATGATGGGCGAGCTGTTCTGCGAGTCCATCTACAACTACGGGCCGGATGCGGGAGCTCTCATGGGCCCCAACGACCAGTACGACCCCTCCCGGACCGTACAGATCGACTCGATCATGAGGAGGTCGGTGAACGCCATGCAGAACGCGCTGGCCGTTGCCGAGGCTGCCGTGGCGTCGGGTGCGCCCACGCCCGACGGGGACTCACGCATCTTCGACCCGATGAAGCTCATGTACGCCGCTCACGGTGGCATCGCCCAGGCGGCGATGTTGATGGGCGACTGGGATCTGGCGGTGCAGCACGCCGCGCAGGTGCCCGACGACTTCATCCTGTACAGCCACGCCGATCCGGAGGTAGAGGACAACGGCTGGTTCGATGTCTCCTTCCAGAACGACGACTTCACGCTCTGGAACACGCCGGTGCACCGGGTCTTCCACGACGACCCGCGCGTCCCGTGGGTGAAGTGCGGCGAGTGGCGGTCCGACACGTTGAGGACGACCCATGGGTCCGCGAGGGATATTCGCGACACCGGCCGGTGCGACTTCGCAGCCGGCTACGGGGGTGAGTACCGGGCCGAGAGCAACCGGATGCCCCTCTATTCGTCGCTGAAGTCCGAAGCCGAGGGCCTGCTCACGCGGCCGAACGGCGAGACCGGCGAGGACGCCGACTTCCCCATGGTGCGGGGCACGGAAATGCTCCTCATTCGGGCGGAGAAGGCGCTGATGGACGGCAACCTGGCACAGTTCGCGAGTCTGGTGAACCAGGGGCGTGCCGTCTACGGCATGGATCCCATCGAGACGCCTGCTACAGCAGGGGCCCTGGAGTACCCCAACGCCCTGGACGACGGCTGGTCGATTCTGGATGGGGAGCGCTACACGCTCATGCACCTGGAGGGCCGGCGCTTTGCGGACATGAGACGTTGGCAACACCCGTACATCACGGAGAAACACGCCATCAACCCCCGCGTGGAAGCCGAGAACGGACCCGCGAGGTTGGCTTGGTGCATGCCCATCGCCGACATCGAGTGCGACGCGAATGGCGACATCAGCTGTCCCGGCGTAGGAGGTTGAGGACTCGATGCGAAGTCACCGGGCCGTCCTGATCCTGCTCTCGCTGGTCCTGGTCGTGGCCGCGTGCTATCCTGGGCGGGCGAACTCGGGTTCCGGCGTCAGTCCGGACCTGATCGGGAACTGGGAGCTCCAGGAACTGGCGGACTACAACGCCCTCGACGCAATTCGCCGGCTTCGTCCCGCCTGGTTGCGGGTCGGGACGAGGCCGGCCATTGCGGTGGGGCAGACCAGCAACTACCCCAGGGTTCACCTGAACGGAGTGCCTCTGCAGACCCTCAGCGAGTTGGAGCAGATCGACGCTCGCGATGTCCGGGAGATGCGTTTCCTCAGCGGGCCCGATGCGTCCACGCGCTTCGGCACGGGCTATGTGAACGGAGCGATTCTGATCACCCTCGAGCGCTGACCCCAGCCATAGGCCAAGACAGCCAACGAACGGACTGCTTATGAACACCAGGAAATTGGGGCTGGCGTCCCTCGGGCTCTTCATCCTGCTCGCTTCGGCCTGCTATCCGGCCCGCGCGGGAACCGCCGCCGCCGACCGGAACCCGTACGTCATCACCAGCGAGGAGCTACGGGACGTGCCCGCCGATGATGCCTACGAGGTGATTCAACTGCTGCGGCCGGCGTGGTTTACTCAGCGGTCCGGGCGGTCACCCCAGGTGTTCGTGAACGGATCGCCCCGGGGAGGCCTCAGCGAACTTCGGACCTTCCGTCGCGAGATGGTTACGGAGCTTCGGTACATCGACGCGACGGACGCCACCACCCGGTGGGGCACCGGGTACATGGCCGGGGTCATCGACGTCACCATCCGTTAGGCATTCGCCGTTCAGCCCGCTCCGCACACCGCCGGCGCCTCTTCCTCCAGCCCCAGCAGCCGGAAGTAGTTCTGTCCCAGCGCGATGTTGCGGAAGGCCTCGTCGTCGACGAACTGCAGTATCCGGCTTGTGACCTCCAGTTCGGTCCGGTACACCTCGAAGTCCTTGTTCGACGACGCCAGGAAGTCCGTCCCCGGCAGGATCCGCTCCGAGTAGTCATTCAGAAACGCGACGTACAGGGGTTGATAGTCGGCCCGTGAGAAATAGTTGTCGTCGATGATCCGCCACGTGATGTCCAGCATGAGGTTCGGATGCCGGTCCAGCATCGAACTCACGAGACGGATGTGCTCGGCGGCGGGCAGTGTGGTCAACTCCAGAGACAGCCCCATGTGCATCCATACGATGCGGTTGTCGGGGTAGCGGTCGAGGACTTCCTGCATGAGCGGGAGATAGAGGGTGGGATCCTCGTCGTTGCCCAGATCCGAGTGAATGGCGATCGGGATGCCGCGTTCGCGAAGGAGGCTCATGAAGGGCGCCCATTCGCGGATCGTTGCGATTGGCACCGGCTCGTGCCGGTTCCCGAAGAGCGCCTGCTTGACCAGGTTGACCTCGCCCATCCAGCGGAACATCCCCGGGAACTCCCTGTCGAGGAGCTCGATCCCGGCGACCACCGACTCGGGCCGGGACAGGTCGGGGAAGGTCATGGCCAGGGTCGCATGAATCCCTTCCGGCGGGTTCGTGAGCAGACTGGTCGCGTTGGCGAAGTCGTTCTTCAGCGTCGGGACGACCGGTGTTCCCGGGCAGTCCAGGTAGTACGTGCACGGAGAGCCGATCGGAAGCATCTGCCCGATCCCGTAGATGTTCACGAAGCGGACACCGGTCTCGCGCAGGTATCCCATGACCTCCTCGAAGGGCACGGACGGGCCGCCGAAGGCGCGGAAGTGCAGGTGACTGTCGACGGCGGCGGTGTGGGGCTGGGTGGCGCGGTCGTAGCAGGCGGGGACCGGGACACCCGGCGGTTCCGGGCCAGGCGTCACCGGGGAACACGCGGAAAGCGCCACCGCCGCGGCGATGATCAGCCTCCGTGGCGGTGTGTTCATCGTTCAGGACTGGGTGTCCCGGCACGACCACGCCTCTTTCCCGTGCGGGGGGCCGGTGTCCACCTCGGCGTGGCGGTTCTCGGGGGTGATGCGGGCCACCATTTCCGCCAGGTCATACGGCCTCCTGGGCACTTGGCGACTGCGGATCGGGGACGCAAACTGCCCTTCAGGATCGCCCCCTGTCAACTTCAAACCGTCGCCTCCTTCCACCTTCCACGCCTGAAGAGCAGCGCGCTGACGACCGCCAGGGTCGAGAACGACACCGTCATGGCGATGAATACGCCCGTCGGACCAAGCCCGCCCGTTACGGAGAGAAACCACGCGAGCGGAATCTCCCACAGCCAGAAGCAGAAGAAGTTGAGAATGGTGGGCGTCCACACGGCCCCCGCGCCGTTGAACGCGGCCGTCAGCACCATGCCGTAGGCGTAGAAAACAAAGCCGATGGACACGATGCGCAGGCCCGTCACCGCGACTTCCGACGCGCCGCTGGTTCCCCCGAATAGACTGACGATCGCGGGGGCGAAGGCAATGAAGAACACGCTGAGCGCCCCCAGGAACGCGAGGTTCATCTTGCAGGCAATCCACGCCGCGCGCTCGGCCCGTGCCGGATCGTCGGCGCCCAGACCCTGCCCGACCATCGTGGCCGCCGCGTTGGAGAGCCCCCACGCCGGCAGGATTGCGAAGAGGATGATCCGTATCGAGATCACGTAGCCGGCCAGCGCCTCGGCTCCGGACATGGCCGTTACCCGTGTCAGCCCGATCCAGCTCGCGGTTGCGATGAAGGTCTGGAGCATGCCCGTCGCCGAGAGCTCCACCAGCCGCGACATGACCCGTGGTTGGATTCGCAGGTGCGGGAGGCGGATCCGGAGCTTTCCTCCCAGGCGGAGCAGGGTGTAGATCTGCACCAGCACCGCCGTGCCGCGCCCGATGGTGGTCGCGATGGCCGCCCCCTGCACGCCCAGTTCGGGGAAGGGGCCGAGTCCGAAGATGAGGAGGGGATCGAGGACGATGTTCAGGCCGTTGGCGATCCAGAGCACGCGCATCGCTATCGCTGCGTCACCCGCCCCGCGGAATGCGGCGTTCTGCAGGAACAGGAGGATGATGACGACGTTTCCGCCGAGCAGCACCTTTGTGTAGGGTACTCCCGTGGCGACGACCGTCTCGTCGGCCCCCATGAGCCGAAGGATGTCGGGCGCGTACACCACGCCGGCGACGCCGAAGACAACCGCCAGCAGCAGCCCGAGCAGGATGGCCTGCGCCGCCCCTCGCGCGGCCCCGTCGCGGTCGCCTTCGCCGACCCGGCGCGCCACCATGGCGGTGACCCCGATGCTCAGCCCCATCGCGACGGTGTAGATCAGTGCCAGGACCGATTCGGTCAGCGCGACGCCCGCCATCGCCGCGTCCCCGAGCCTGGACACGAAGTAGATGTCGACGACGGCGAAAAGCGACTCCATGACCATCTCGAGCACCATCGGGATGGCCAGGAGTATGACCGCGCGCCGGATCGGCCCGGCCGTGGGGTCGCCGCCGGTACCCTTTACAGCGTGGACGAATACCTGCCACCAGCTCTCGGGGGCGCCTTCCGCTTCCGCCGTCCCCATCCCCGCCCGGTTGTGTTTTCCGTCGCCCGTGTCCATTGTGGCGCTAAAGGTAGCGCGATTCGTGCGTGCCGGAGGCCGGGCCGGGGGGCCGGGTTTCACTGCGGCGGCGCTCGGGGAGGAGCGAGGGAATGAATAGCGGCATCATGAAGGCAACGGATCTCTCGCGGCGGCAGTTTGTGGGAGCAGCCACCGTCGCGGTTGGCGGCCTGGCCCTCGGCGGTTGCCAATTGGACGACCCGCAGATCCCCGCCCCGCT
The DNA here is from genome assembly GCA_028874905.1 of Gemmatimonadota bacterium. GTDB lineage: Bacteria > Gemmatimonadota > Gemmatimonadetes > Longimicrobiales > Gaopeijiaceae > Bin94. Next base: position 37,214 of record JAPPGZ010000101.1, on the reverse strand, counting down.
CCGAATCCTCATCCTCGGCGGCACCAACTTCATCGGCCCCCACCAGGTGCGCGCTGCGGTCGCGCGGGGACACGAGGTCACCCTCTTCAACCGCGGCATCACGAACCCGGACCTCTTCCCCGATCTGGAGACGCTGATCGGCGACCGCGAAGGCGACTTCGCCGCGCTGGCGGGACGTGAATGGGATGTCGTGATCGACAACCCGGCCAACATTCCCCGCTGGGTCCGCCTCTCGGCCGCAGCGCTGAGCGGCTCGGTCGGAAAGTACGTGTTCGTCTCTTCGACCGGGGTCTACGTCCCCTACCTGACCACGGACATCCGCGAAGACGCGCCCGTGGACACCATCGAGGACCCGGAGACCGAGGTCGTCGACGGCCGCACGTTCGGCGCGCTCAAGGCGCTGGCCGAGGACGAGGCCCGGGGCGCCTTCCCGGACAGTCACCTTGTCGTGCGGCCCACGTACATCATCGGGCCCGGTGACCCCACCGACCGCTACACCTACTGGCCGGTGCGGCTCGCACGGGGCGGCGAGGTGCTCGCCCCCGGCGACCCCTCCGACCCGATGCAGCATGTGGATGTGCGCGATCTGGGCGCGTTCATGATCAAAGCGGTCGAGGACGACCTGACGGGCACCATGAACATCGTCGGCCCGCGAGAGCCCCTCACCATGGGCGGCCTGCTGGAGCGCACCCGCGCAGCGGTCGGCTCCCACGCGACGCTCACCTGGGTGAACGCGGCCTTCCTGAACGAGCACGGCCTGCCCGCGCTCACGTACTGGACCGAACCCACGGGCGACTACCTCGGCATGATGCAGGTCAACGGCGACAAGGCGCACGCGGCCGGCTTCGAGATGCGGCCGCTGGAACAGACCGCCGTCGAGACGCTGGAGTGGTTCAACGCGCAGGACGCCGAGCGGCAGGAACTGCGCGCGGGCCTGGCGCCGGAGCGGGAGGCGGAGCTGCTGGCGGCGTTTCGGGGGGCGTAGCCCGCCCTACATCTCCGCCCGCCTGAAGATCGAGTGGCCCATCAGGTTCTCGAGCAGGGCGCTGCGTGAGCGCCCCAGCAGGACGACCGGCCCGCTCCAGCGGGGTGCGTCGGCCGCCGGTGGCCCCTCCTCGCGACTCACCACGATGATGATCTTGTTCCAGTGGACCGGCACGGCGAAGGGCACGCCGGGGCTCACGGTGCCGAGCGCCTCGATCCGGTCCAGGGCCGGCGTGGCCACCCAGGCCACATAGCGCCCCTCGTCATCGGCCGGCGGCAGGTCCACCACGAGGCGCAGCTCCTGGTCCAGGTGGCCGGAGCGCATCACGCCGAGGCCGAAGGGCGACCACGCGCCCACCAGCTCCGCGAGGCCGCAGCCCTCGCGGCCGGGCGCCGGACCGAGGTTGAAGCGTGCGAGGTCCGAGACCTCGGCAGTGGCGTGGTCCAGGACGGGCTCGCACGGGGGGACCACGGGCTGGGCCGTGGCCGGGACCGCTCCGGTGGTACCGCCCAGGGCCGTGCCCAGAAGCACCGCCAGGGGCGTGTACGGAAGCCGCAACCGCGTTCTCAACACTCGTCCCTACGGAATCACTCGCCGCGGCGCGTTGTCCCAGTCCTGAACGCTGGACACGTTCGGCATACCCCAGTCGGCGCCGTTCCAACCGTCGAAGCCGTCGAGCTTCATGAAGTGCACGCCCGTCGTGAAGTCGCTCACGACGATGAGGCCGTCGGCGTTGCGCACGTCGATCCCCCAGGCGCCGTTGAAGCCGGTGTTGCCCTCGCCCATCGTGCGGGGATCGAGTCCGCGGCGCTCGGGGCCGTGGAAGGTATCGAAGAAGCCCACCGTCGAGGGATTCTTCGGGTCGCGCATGTTGAAAACGAAGAGCCCGTCCTCGAATGACGACACGAAGACGTACGGCCAGCGCATCTCGTGGTTGTGCGTGAAGCCCTTCCAGTTCGGCGTCCACACTGCCATCTCCTCGTTGATCGTCTCGACCTCGCCCGACAGCCCCGGCTGCAGGTCGTAGAGGCGGACCGGCGAGTAGAGGTACTCGGTCTGGCCGACGGCGTACTTGTGATCGGGCGTGGCGCTCATGGTGTGGGCGAGTTGCACGCCGAGCACGCCGACGATCGAGGTCTCGAGGACCGGGTTGGCGGGGTCGGTCACGTCGTAGATGTAGTAGCCGTCCAGCCCCGCCCCGTAGGCCATGTCCTTGCCCGTCGCGTAGTCGAACGCGACGTAGAAGTCGTGGTAGCCCTGGAGCATGCCATAGGGTGACGGTGTGGCCGTCGAGGGCCACGGCATCCGGCCGACCAGCCCCTGCGCGCTGTCGCCCTGGATGAAGAGCGACATGTCGTAGACGTTGGCGTGCCGGCCGCTCGTGGTGGCGAAGAGGAGCGGCGCGCCCGAGGAGTGCTTGTACATGAAGATGTTGTGGAAACCGCCCGGCGTATCGGGCGCCCGCATCCGGCCGACCTCGCGAATCCCCGAAGTGTCGGGCAGTGACGTCACGTCGAAAACGACCGCGCCCAGGTCGACGTTCGGCCCGCCGGGGGCGAACTGCATTGATTGCACCAGGTAGTAGCGGCCGTCGTGCTTGAAGTACTTGGGGTCCATCCCGCCGAGCCCGACGTGCAGTTCGGCGTCCTCGATCCGCCATTCGTAGATCACTTCGGCGTTGTTCGGGTCGTCGATGGAGATGACGTCGAAGCCGAAGGTCGGATTCATGATCCGGCTGGCATAGACGAACGGGCGGCTCAGTTCCTGCTCGATCTCGACATCCGAGCGGCTGAACTGCGGCCCCACCTCGAGCGGCACGTGCTTCAGGCGCTGCAGGTTCGACGTGTTCTCGCGGTCGGGGCCCTCCTGGGCTTGCGCGGGCGTCGACAGGAGCGCGGTGGCAACCAGCACGGCGGCCACGGTGGCAATACAGGCGGCGCGGGTGAGCGGCGGACGAATGGACATGCTTCCAACTCCTTCAGGGTATCTGCGGTATCAGCCACTCAAGACTAAGGTTCTCGCCATGGTCGCGCGACCGGCCACAGGATTGACAGCTATACGGTAATACGGTTAATGTGGTTCACATGAAAGCGACGATCGACATTCCGGATGATCTGTACAGGCAGGTCAAAGCAGAGGCTGCTCTGCGCGGAGTGACCGTACGTGAGGTCACCACGCAGCTCTATCGGCGCTGGCTGAACGAGGGGGAGAGCAGGCAAACCCGCGAGACCTCTTCAGCCTGGCTTCGCTCCTGGCTGGAAGCGGCCGACGAAGCCATCAGACGGGCTCCGGCAAGCCGTTCCGCGAGGGAGGAGTTGGAGGCGGACCGGAACCGCCTTGAGCCGAAGTGACAGCTCTCGTCATTGATGCGAGCGTGTGGGTCTCGGCCGCGGACCCGACGGATGACTTGTCGGAAGCCAGCCGGGCTTTTCTATCCCAGGTCGCGGCCCGGGAACTCCCGATCGTGCTGCCGGAGTTCGCGAAACTGGAGATCGCGTGCGCGCTGGCGCGTCGGCTGCGGAGCGCCGAGCACGGTCGCAGTCTTGCCGATCAGATGCTGGAATCGCCCCGGATGTCAACGTACTCCGCGAACCGAGCGGTGCTTCGAAGAGCCATCGACGTGGGGACTCGAAACTACCTTCGCGCGGGAGATGCGCTGTACGCCGCGGTCGCGGAGGCAGCAGAGGGCCAGCTCGTGGCCTGGGATCGAGAGCTGATCGAACGCGGTGGCGCGCTCACGCCCAAGGAATGGCTTGTCCGGAACGGGTAGAGTTTCGGACCGACCGCTCACTCCGTTGCCCGGTAGAGCCCGCCCGCCTTGTCGGCGGACCGGATGATCCCCCGCACCATCGCCGAGCTGAACCCCCGATTCTCCATCTCGTTGAGCCCTGATATGGTGCACCCCTGCGGCGTGGTCACCTTGTCGATCTCCATCTCGGGGTGATTCCGGTTCGAGAGCAGCAGCGCCGCGGCCCCTTTCGCGGTCTGGGACGCCAGCTGCAGCGCCTCGTCGGCGTGGAAGCCGATCTCGATGCCGCCCTGGGAAGCAGCGCGGATCGCCCGCAGGAAGAACGCGATGCCGCACGCGCAGAGCGCCGTCGCCGACGTCATCTGGTCTTCCCGGATGACGAGCGTCGAGCCCATGACGTCGAAGACCGCACGAGCAACGGGCACGGCGTCGACTGACGCCTCATCGGCGGCAAGACAGGTCATCGACTCCCCGATCGCGATCCCGAGGTTGGGCATGGCCCGCAGCACGGGGACCTCGGACCCGACCCAGCGGCGGATGTCGGCGATCGACATGCCGGTGGCGGTCGAGATTACGACCTGCCTGCGGGCGTCCAGCGCGCGGCCGACACTCTCCAGGAGCTCTTCCATCTGCTGGGGCTGCACGCAGAGGATCACGACATCGGCGCCCTGCACCGCCTCGTGGTTGTCGGAGAGCGTGTGAAACCCCTCGGCGGCCAAATCCCCGAGAAGCTCCACCCGCCTTCTCGTGACCACCACATTCCCGGGCTCGACGAACCCGGAAGCCACGAAGCCCCTTGCTATGGCACCGCCGAGATTGCCGCCACCCAGGATGGCGACCTTGTTGATCCGTGTCATTCCGCCGGTCATCGTGTCACCGTCCCCCCTGCCACGCCTGGTAGGGCTCCCAGTGAAAGCCTGGAAACTCCTTCTGCTCAGGCCAGATCTGATCCATGGAGTCGCCGTTCCAGAGGAATCCGTTCTTCATCACATACCGAATGGTATTGGTATTACGGATGTCGTCGAGGGGGTTCGCGTCCAGCACCAGCAGGTCGGCCAGCTTCCCCGGCTCCAGCGTCCCGATGTCGCGATCGAATCCCATGGACTCGGCCGGGATGGTCGTGGCCGTGCGCAGAGCATCCATGTTCGAGAGCCCGCCCATTGCCATTGCCCACAGCTCCCAATGGGCGCCCAGGCCCTGCCGGTTCCCATGGGCCCCGAGGGCCACGTTCCCGCCCTCGTTCAGGATTTCGGCGGCGGTCTTCGCGATGGTTATGAAGTGATAGTCTTCCATGGGCGCCATCTGGCGGCGACGCGCCCGGGACGCGACATCCGTGTACGGTGTGAAGGTGAGCAGCTTCTCGTCCTCGTAGACGTCGCTCATCTGATAGAAGTAGGCCTCGGCCGTGGGTCCGCCGTATCCAACCATGAGCGTCGGAACGTAGTAGGCGCCCGTATGGGTGATGAGGGACTTCATGTCCTGATATAGAGGGGCCGTGGGGATGGCGTGCTCGATGGTGGTGTGGCCGTCCATCACCAGCGTCATGTCGTGGAAGGTTCTCCCGCCTCCCTCCGGCAGGACCATGAGTCCCTCCTCCCGGGAGGCCTGAACGACCCACTGGCGCTGTTCGCGACGGGGCTGGAGGTACTGCTTGATCGAGGTGGCTCCAAGCGCCTTCAACCGCCGAACCTGCATGCGCGCGTCGTCCAGGTCGGTCACGGGACGCGCCATCGCGGCCTCGATGAGCCAGATGATGTCACCAGTGCTGTAGACCCTGGGCCCCAGGTAGGCACCGGTCTCGATCATCTCCGCTTGGGCGAAGACGATCTGGGCCCGGGCCGAGGGGTTGTGGATGGTCGTCACGCCGTACGCGAGTTGGACGACGTACTGCCAGTCCTCTTCTGGAAGGACCTCGGTGTCGAAGCCCCGGAGATGATGAGCATGGACGTCAACGATCCCCGGCATGATGGTCTTGCCGGAAACATCGATGACCCGTACGCCGGAGGGTACCTGGGTTTCTCCGGACCGGCCGACGGCTTCGATCCGATGGCCATTGACCACGATGTCGCCCCGCTCAATGACCCCGGCGTCGCCCATGGTTATGACACGGGCGCCCTGCAGGAGCACCTGCCCGGTGGCCAGCGCCCGGGGTTCCGAGACCTCGATCCCGATTTCGTCCGGTTCCGCAGCTTCGTCACCGTTCAGCGCATCCTCCAGCGAGATCCGATAGAAGCTCGGCCCCCATCCCCAGGTGATGCTCTGTCCCCCTTCCGCCCAATTCACGAAGTAGCCGCCTTCGTCGCTGAGCTTATAGACCGGGATCTGGCCGTCCTTGAGACGGATCGGCACGGGATCCCCGCCGGCCTGGGGCATTGGCGTGAGGTAGACCTCGAACTGCTCGGTGAAGGCGACCCATCTGCCATCGGGCGACGGAATGACATCGTCGGCCTGCCTGAACTCCAGGTGTCTCCTGCGATCAGTGCCGTCGAGCCGGATCGAGGTGAGGTGGTTGTCCTGCGGGACAAACCCTTGCCGGTTGATCGTCTCACCGTAGTAGATGCGCTCGCCGTCGGAGTTGAAGACCGGCCGAACGGTCTGGCGTCGGGTCCCCCGGGGTTGAAGAGGCGTGACGAAGTGGGTCTCTCCCCGGCCAGCGGCATCGAGCCAATGAATCTCGACCTGGAGCGCTTCCTCCAGAGTGGCCTCGCCTCGGAACGCGCCTCCGGTGTAGCGTAGGAAGGTCAGCTTGCTACCGTCGGGCGCCCAGGCCAGATGCTCGTAGTGGCCCGCAGTCTCGGTGAGCTGCACCGGCGATCCCCCGTCCAACGGCACCTTGTAGATGTGGCCGCCGTCCGAGTCCGACCAGGTCGAGTACGCGAGCCAGCGTCCGTCGGGCGAGACCGCCGGCGAGTATTCCTTGTTCGGGCCATCGGCGATCGGGGACGCGCCGCCGCTCGCGACATCGTAGCGATAGTTCTTGCCGGCGGCATTGAAGTAGAGGGTGCTGCCGTCCGGGCTCTGGTGCGTCCACCGCAGGAGCTTCAGCCGGACGGGACCGTCCTCGATCTCGCGGTCGAAGTGCACCTTCTCGGTGAGAGTCTGCTCGAAGGCGGCGCGGAAGGGGATCACGGCAGAGGTGTCGGTTGAGAGATCGTAGCGCCGGATCTTGCCGTGCGCCGAATAGACGATACCCGCGCCGTCCGGGGTGAAGGAGTAGCCTGGAAGTACGTCCCCGTCTCCGAATCCCTCCTGCTGATCCCGGTCCAGCAGCAGTTCCAGCACCCTCTCGGCCCCGGTCTGCAGGTCTCTCAGCACCAACCTCTGCTCGGAGTCGAAGCGACGACCGTAGGCGAGCCAGCGGCCATCGGGGCTCACCGCGGGCCGCACCGCACCCCCATATCCTGCCGCCAGCACGTAGCTCTCTCCGGTCTCCCGGTCGAAGCGCCAGATCGTCGAGTTCTGGCGCTCGGCGTTGTTGAAGTAGATCCAGCGACCATCCGGCGACGGGGCGGGGCCCGCCGGCGTTTCGGCCCTGTCGATGACCTTTACCCCCGAGCCCCCGTCGACATGGTACATGTAGAGGTCGTAGGTGAAGCCCTGGGCCAGGTCGTCGTGTCGAAGCGCCAGCACATAGAGCCCGTCCGGAGTCCACTCCGGCGAGCGGAACTGGGCGTTGGCCGCGCTCGTGAGTGCCTCGGCATTGCTTCCATCCACATCGGAGATCCATACCTGGTCGGAGCCTGACTTGTCGGAGATATAGACGATCCTGGAGCCGTCCGGAGAGAAGCGGGGCTGCTGGTCGTAGGCCGGTCCGGTCGAAATTGCCTTGGCCTCGCCCCCGGTGACGGGAAGGCTATAGAGATTCCCCAGCAGATCGAAGACCAGGGTCTGACCATCCGCAGAGACATCCACGGACATCCAGGTCCCTTCCTCAAGGGTGATCTCGAACGGGAGAGGAGGGCCGTGAATCTCCTCGATGGACCACGTCTGCAAGGTCTCCTCGGCCTCCTCGTCGTCCTGCGCTGCGACCTGGGTGCTCAAGCACAGCTGGGTGATGACCGAACAAGAGATGAGAGATACCCACCGGGGACTCTGTTTCCACGACATCGTTGCCTCCAGGCTCGAAGAGGTGGGCCGCCGGCGAGCAGGGGCGCGACCCTTCCGCGTGGAGTAACTTGGACCCGGGCTTGAGCGAACGGCAAACCCGATTCTGTCACCCCTGGAAACGGAGCGGGCGATCATCCGGAAGACCATGCGCGCGTTGATCCTGCTGCTGACCGGTGCGGCGTTGCTGGCGTCTCCATCTCGCCTGGTCGCGCAGACTCCGATCGAGGCCTTCTGGGCGCTGGTCTCCGGGACCAGCCTGGAGATGGAGGCGGCCGACCAGCTGATCATGGACTACTGGGACGACGCGCACGCCTCGATCCTGGTCGAGTTGATGCGCTACGTGCCGGACGAGGCGAGCCGGCGGCGGATCATCTCGGTGCTGGAGCGCGGGACGGGCCAGCGGCTGGGACGGGACCTGAAGGGCTGGTGGGAATGGATCTGGCGAACCGATCCAGGCACGCACCCGGAGTACGCCGCGTTCAAGGCGGAGCTGTATGCGACGCTCGACCCCAGCTTCGAGGAGTATTTCGACGACAACCCGCCTGCGAACATACGACTCGACGAGATCCGCTGGGGCGGTGTCGGCCGTGACGGCATTCCGCCCCTGGACCATCCGAAGATGATCCCGGCCGCGGAGGCCGACTACCTGGACGACGACAACGTCGTCTTCGGCATCGCGCTCGACGGGGACGTGCGCGCCTATCCGAAGCGGATCCTCGCCTGGCACGAGATGTTCAAGGACTCGATCGCCGGCGAGCACTACACCGGGGTGTACTGCACACTCTGCGGGACGATGATCCTCTACAGGTCGGCTTATCACGGCGTGCACCACGAGCTGGGCACCAGCGGTTTCCTCTACCGCTCCAACAAGCTCATGTACGATCGGGCCACGATGTCGCTGTGGTCGACCTTCGCGGGCGAGCCGGCGGTCGGCCCGCTCGTCGGCCGGGGAATCGCCCTCGAGCCGCGCTACGTCGTGACCACGACCTGGGGCGAGTGGCACCGGCGACACCCGGAGACCCTCGTGTTGTCGCTCGACACGGGGCACGAGCGCGACTATGGCGAAGGCGTCGCCTACCGGGACTACTTCGCCACCGACCGGCTGATGTTCGGCGTCCCCAGGCTGGATGGCCGGCTGCCCAACAAGGCGGAAGTGCTGGCGCTCCGCTTCTCCGACGCCCCCGGCGAGCAGCTCGCGATCTGGGTGCGCTACCTGTCCAGGAACCGCGTGTACCACGACCGGCTCGGTGAAATCGAGTTCGTGGTCCTGACCGATGCGAGCGGCGCGAGCCGCGTCTACGAGAGCGCCGGCCGCCGCTTCACCGGCTGGGACAGCGACAGTGCCGTCTGGGACGACAGCGGTGCGCGGTGGACGGTCACTGAGGCGGGACTGGTGGGCCCGGGCCCGGCGGACGAGCGCCTGAAACGGCTTCCCGCGCATCGCGCCTTCTGGTTCGGGTGGTACGCGCAGTACCCGGAGACGCGACTCGTCCGCAGGTAGCGGTCCTGGTGGCTCAGGTGGTCAGGGCACGACCGTAAACGAACCCATCATGCCGGCGTCGAGGTGCTCGGCGATGTGGCAGTGGATCATCCACTCGCCCGGGTTCGACGCCTCCATGAGCAGGTCCACCGTGGACCCCACGGGCACCAGCACCGTGTCCTTCCACGCGAGATTGCGGTTCTCGACACCGTCGCGAGACAACACGAGGAACCGCTGGCCGTGCAGGTGTATCGGGTGATGCATGGGGTGGAAGGCGTCGGCATCGTTCCTGAGCCGGATCTTGACCACGTCGCCGAGCCGGAAACGCCAGTCAATCTCGGCGTTTTCGGCTCCCGCCGCCTCGTCGCGCAGGATCCACCGCACCTCGTTCGACGTGGACAGCCAGTTCATGTTGGGCATGCCGTCGGTCCACTCGACGGGGGGCCGGTAGATCGTGTCGATGGAGATGAACTGCTGAACCAGGATGGGCAGCCCCTCGATGTCGACGGTCAGGAGGAGTGCGTGGTCGACCGGCCGGTCGAAGTGCGGGCGGTATTCCGCAAGCTCGGCTTCGAGAACCGCATCGGTTCGCATGATGGAGTGGGAGGAGAGAAGAGCGTCGGCCTCTTCTACCGCAGGTCCTTCGACAACGACGGCGCCCAGGGTGTCGACGGCCGCGTAGAATGTTCCCCGCATGTGGTCGACGACCTGGACCTGGTTGAGCAGCGCGTAGGTGCCCGCGGCGGGGAACCGCACCTCGACGATGTAGCGCTCGGCCGGCGAGATGACCAGCGATTCGACCATCATCTCCCGCTGGAAGCGCGACAGGTCGGTGCCCACGAGCTTCATGTCGAGCCCGGCGAAGCTGAGGTTGTAGCTGCGCGTGTTCGAAACGTTCGTCACGAAGAAGCGGACGACCTCGCCGGGGCGGACGGTCGCGGCGTAGCGCTCCTCGCCGTTGACCAGCATGACGTTCCCGAAGCGCCCCATGATCGTGAAGTTGGAGGCGCCCTTGCCCCAGGGGAGCAGTTGGTCGCCGTCCACCAGGAGGTCGTCCACCATGATGAACTCCTCGCGGGTGGCGGGGCCGAAGTAGTCGTCGCGGGTGGGGTCGACGAACATGTTGCCGTAGAGGCCGCCGTCCTGCTGGATGTCCTCGCGCACGTGCGGGTGGTACCAGTAGAGGCCCGCGTCGGGGAAGACGATCTCGTAGATGAACTCGCCGCCGGGCGGGACGGGTGGCTGGGTGACGTCGGGGACGCCGTCGAAGCGGTTCTCGAGGCGGAGGCCGTGCCAGTGGATGGTGGACGGCAGGTCGATCGAGTTTGTGAAGCGGACGACGATGCGCGTGTTCTGGGCGACGCGCAGGAGCGGTCCGGGGTACTGGCCGTTGAAGCCATACATGACGAAGGTGCGGCCGCCGATCCTGCGCTTTACGATGCGGGCCTCGAGCGCGATCGTGTCCCCGTCGGCGACCGGGAGGATCTCGCGCGGAGTTGCCCAGGCGAGCGACGCGGTGTCGACGCCCTCGCCCGGCAGGAACGGGTCGACCGATGGGCTCACGCCCCGCAGGCCCGGGAGCATGGGGTTGCGCAGCATCATCATGATCATGTCGCCGGAGCCGCGGATCGTGTCCATCGACATGGACATGTTCATGGACATGTTGTTGTACATGTCACGGGTTGAGGTGGTGTCCTGGGGTGCGGCGCCGACGGGGACGGCCGTGAGAGCGGCGAGCGTGATGGCCGCCGGGACGAGGACGGCGCTGATGCGGTGCCGCCCCGGTGAGCCTAGCTCGACCAAGGAGGCACGACCCTGTTCATGCGGGCGTACGCGATCGACTGGCCGAGGTGCTCGTTCATGTGGGTGACGAGCTGGAGCAGGACCGCCCAACTGGCCACCTTCCGGCCGTAGAGTTCCACCGGCGCTGCCAGGTCGGCGTCGGACATGCCGTCGACCACGGCGCGCACGTGATCCATCGATTCGGCGAGGATCCTCGCCACCTCTTCCTTGTCGGCTCCGCCCTCTTCCAGCGACCGGTAGTCCACGCCCTTCGGCGCGTCGATGCCGAGGTTGAGGTGCGGGTACATGTAGTTGTAGCGGGCGACGTGCCTGTAGACCCGGGCCACCGTCATGACCCCTTCCATGGGCGACCAGGAATAGGACTCGGCGGGCATCGCCTCGGACAGGGCCACGAACTTGCGGGCCGAAGCCTCGAACTGGCCCTTGAATTCGGCGCGGAAGTCGGGCGTTTCCTGGGCGTGGACGGGTGCAGGTGTGAGTACCGCGAGGGCGACGGCGAGAAAGGCTGCGGCGCTTGCGAAAGTGACCGCGGGTGTCTGCATGGCTGGGTGGCTGTCCATTGGTTGCTTCACTCCTGGCAGGAGGCACGGGCTTGCGAATTCGGTATCGCCACTTCGGAACACCATGATATGTTGAAGTCCATGTTCTGGAAAACCAACCCTGGTGGCGTGCGTTTCCGAGCCCTCGTCGCCGCGATCGCCGCGCCGATGCTCCTGGTTGCTTCCGCGTGCACCACCTTTCAGCCGCTGGCCGGCGATCCGACGATCGGTGAGCAGATCCGGACCCACCTGACCCCCGAGGGACAGATTCGGCAGGCCTCGGCGACCGGCGTGGCCCGGACGAGCCTTGACGGCAGTGTCCTCGCGGTCGAAGCGGAAGAACTCGTGCTTGTTGTAGCCATCCCGGGCATCGTCCCCGCGCTGCAGCGCAGCCCCAAGGTGGCCGACACGCTGCGGATCCCGCGCACCGACGTCACCGGAGTCGACGTGCAGCGGTTTTCGGCGGTCCGGAGCGGATTGCTGGCGGGCGGCATCGCCGCTGCCGGCGTGCTCGGAATCGCGCTGGCCGGCCATATCGGATCGTCCGAGGGCGGCACCGAGGATCCGTCCAACCGGAACGCTCTGCGGCCCGGGATCACCCTGGTGAGGCTCCCCATCGGGCGATAACGCTCGTTCGTCGGACGCTGGCGCCGTGCGTATGCGGGCGATGGACCCGTGCCCATGGGGCCATCGGGCCGTGTGTACATGCTTGCGTACACCGATTCCGCGTCGTAATTCGTAAGTTGGTCGAATGTCCCCCTGTGTTGCAGGGATGCCCTGTAAAGGAGGTTCACATGAGAGTAGTGACGACAGCGCACCGATGGCTTCGGGCGCATCGGGCAACCACCCTGTTCACGCTCGTCGCCGCGCTTGCCGTGATCCTGCCGTCGGCCGTCTCGGCGCAGACCGGCAGGGTCACGGGCAGCGTGCTCGCCGCGTCGAACAACTCCCCGATCAGCGTCGCGCAGATCCGCATCGGAGACACGGGGCTGGGGGGCATCACAGGCGACAATGGCCGCTTTCTCGTCCTGAGCGTCCCCGTGGGCACCCACGAGGTCTTCGTCGAGAGGATCGGCTACCGGACCCAGAGCCAGACCGTGGAGGTGGCCGCTGGCGAGGCGGTGTCGCTTGAGTTCCGCTTGAGCGAGACGGCGCTGGAGCTGGACGAACTGGTGGTGACGGGGACGCCGGGGGCCTCTTCCCGGCGCGAGCTTGGGAACAGCGTCGGCAGTGTGCGGGCGGCCGCGCTCGAGAATACGCCGTCGCAAACACTGACCGAGATCCTCAACGGTCAGACGACGGGACTCCAGCAGTGGCGGAACGAGGGGCAGGTCGGGGGTGGCTCGAAAATCGTGCTGCGGGGCATCAACAGCATCAGCCAGGACGTGCAGCCGCTGATCTATGTCGACGGCGTGCGCATGAACAACAACCAGGGCATCTACGCCAACCGCTCCAGCATCAACCCCGGTCCGGCGGGTGCGCAGACCTCGCCCAATCCCCTCGACCTGATCGATCCGTCGGACATCGAGCGCGTCGAGGTCGTGCGGGGTTCGGCGGCCACGACGCTCTACGGCACCGAAGCGGCCGGCGGCGTGATCCAGATCTTCACCAAACAGGGACGCTCCGGACAACAGGCCACCTGGACCATGGAGATGACGGGCGGCACGCGCTTCATGACGGGGAACAGCATGGGACCGATCCTCGGCAAGACCGACGATTGGGGATTCACCAAGCCCTGGTACACCAACGGTCCGCTGGGCGAGGCCAAGCTCTCGGTCTCGGGAGGAACGAGCGCGCTCCGGTACTTCGTGTCAGCCGGCATGAACTACGAGGACGGGGTCATCGACAACAACGACGACCAGCTCTACAGCGTGCGCGGGAACTTCGGAATGCAGCCCGTGTCCTCGGTCAACATCAGCCTCAACACGTCCTACACCCACCGAACCACCAACTACATGGAGATGGGCGACAACGCCTCGGGCTTCATGCTGAACGTGCTCCGGGGCACCCAGGACTACACCAACGCGGCGGTTGACCGGGACAACTATCAGGGCGACCCGGACCAGATTCTGTTCGATATCACGAACAGTGGCCGTGTCGAACACTTCGTCGGCGGCCTGACCACGACGCACAGGGCCGACGGCCTCGGCCTCACCACGCGGCTCACCGTGGGCCTCGACTACACGACGGCCTTCAACCAGCAGAACTTCCCGTTCGACCATGTTCTCCGGCCGCGCGGCCGCCGGAACCTGAACGAATGGGAGCACCGCACGATCACCTTCGACCTGGGAACGACCTGGGAACGGGATATCGGCGACAACATGTCGTCCAGCTTCTCGGCCGGGGGACAGATCTTCAGCGACTGGGACCACACGGTCTACGGTTTTTCCGAAGACTTCGGCGGCCCCGGTGAGAAGACGCTCACATCCGGGGCGACGACCACATCCAGCGAGGATCTGCTCAAGGTGGTCAACGCCGGCTTCTTTGCGCAGGAGGTCCTGGGAATCGGGGAAAATCTGTTCCTGACCGGCGGCCTTCGCGTCGACGGCAACAGCGCGTTCGGCGAGGACCTCGGCCTCCAGATGTATCCGAAGTTCAGCACGTCGTATGTGATTTCGGATACCGATTTCTGGCCCAGCGACTTCTGGCCCGTGATGAAGCTCCGCGCCGCCTGGGGCCAGTCCGGCAAGGCGCCCGGGGCCTTCGACGCGGTGCGGACCTGGACTCCGGTGGCCGGGTATGAAGGCCAGGCCGGAGTCACGCCGTCCAACCTTGGCAACCCCGACCTCGGGCCCGAGCGCTCCACCGAGCTGGAGCTGGGCTTCGAGGGCAGCCTGTTCGACGACCGCGTCGGGCTTGACGTCAGCTGGTACAACAGCGTAACCAGCGACGCGCTGATGCCGGTGACCGCGGCTCCGTCGGACGGCTTCCTCACTTCGCAGCTGAGGAATGTCGGGAAGTTCAAGAACACGGGCATCGAAGTGGAGCTCAGGGGAGTGCCGGTGGCACTCGACAACATGCGCTGGGAGGTGACCGGCCGGGTCTCGACGATCAACAGCGAGGTCCTGGAACTCGGCGAGGCACCGGAGTTCTTCCTCGGCTGGGGCTCGATCCTCGGCCAGTGGGTGCGCGTGGGCTATCCGATCGTTTCGCTGTGGGGTGAATCGGTGTCGAACCCGGACGCGATCGCGGATCCGGTCATCGAAGACGATCACTATTACGGTCCGATCTACCCGACCCACATTCTCAGCGGCACGACGTCGATCAACCTCTTCCAGCGCCTCACGATCTACGCGCTGGGCGAGTTCCACGGCGGACAGTACCAGTTCAACATCATGCCGTGGCAGCAGGTGCGGCGCGGCCTGTGGCCCGAGTGCAACGATCTGGGCCTGAACAACGCCGACGATGCCGCGGCGTGGTCGTCGGCACCGGCCATCTGGCGTGCTCGTTGTCAGCTGCCGACACCCAACTTCGACTTCTGGATGCGGCCTTCGGACTTCTTCAAACTCCGCACGGTTTCGGCGTCGCTGTTGATTCCCGACGACATCATTCCGGGAGCCACGGGCACCACGCTGACGGCCACCTTGCAGAACTCCTACAAGTGGTCGAGGGGCGCGGGCATCGACCCCGAGCTGACGGTCGGCTACTACGGCGGTGTCGGCACCTTCCCGGCCCGGTACGAGTACTACCAGCTCCCGGCGCCGGTCATGTTCTCCATCAGCCTCCGGGCCAACTTCTAGGCCCGGCGGGAAGAAAGGAGAGATACGATGAACAGGCATATCAAGGGTTGGCGGGGGATCCTGGGGGCGGCCGCTTTCGGCGTGTTGCTCTCCGGATGCGACCTGTTCGAGGTCGTGAACCCCGGTCCGATCATCGATTCGGCGTTGGACGAAGAAGCTGCAGGCAAGACGGTGCTGATCGGCGTGGCGGCGGACGTGGAAGTTGCGGTGGACGCCATGGCGTGGCTGGGAGGACCGGCCTCGACCGACCTGGACGCGGACGCGACGCAGCCCTGGCTGCAGGACGCGGGTGAAGGCCGGCTGACGGTGACCAACGCGGAATCCAGCTGGAACCCCATGCAATTGGCGCGCTGGGGTGCCGGGGCGGGAATCGCCCGGCTCACCGAGACCCAGTCAGACGCGGCCACCAACCAGTGGCTGACGGCAGCCTACATGTGGGCGGGGTGGGCGAACCGTATTCTCGGCGACAACGTGTGCATCGCGGTCTTCGGCGGCGAGGACACGGACGGGGACGGCAACGCCGATCCGGGTCGCGTCGAGGCCTCGGACATGCACTACACGCGTGCCCTCGAACGCTTCGAGACCGCGCGCAGCCGGGCGCAGGGCGGCGGTCATGACTCGATCGCGGTGGCTTCGACGGCGGGGATGGCGCAAGCCAACCTGATACTGGGCAACTATTCGGCTGCGGCGTCACTTGCAGCGCAGATCCCCGACGATTTCCGGTGGGTGGCCTACCGCTCCGACAACAGCGGACGCGAGTGGAACTCCGTCTGGCAGTTCACGCACGAGAATCAGAAGCAGATCACCGTGTGGAGCATGTACAACGACAGCATTGGTCCGGACACCGATCCGCGCGTGCCCTGGAGGGACATGAACCAGACCTCGGGCGGTGGCGTGAAGCCCTTCTATCGCCAGCTGAAATACACCGACCGCGCGGACGACTATCCGCTCGCCAAGGGCCACGAGATGCGGCTGATCGAGGCGGAGGCCATGCTGCGCATGGGTGACCGGCAGGGCGCGATCGACAAGATCAACTATGTGCGCGAGAGGGTCGGGGTCCCACCGGTCATGGCTTCAACGGACTCGGAAGCGTGGCTGGTGCTGGATCGAGAACGGAACTTCGAACTCTGGCTCGAAGCCCGCCGGCTGAAGGACAACGCGCGGTTTGCGGCCGAGAACCTGAGCCCGTGGGCGGTCGCGTTCATGCAGGGACGGCACAGTTGCTTCCCGCCGAGCCTGGCGGAGTGCAGCGCCAACCCCAACGTGACGGGGAACTCCTACTGTAGTCAGGGCTGAGGCACGGGCCGAACGGCGGCAATCGGCCGCCGGGGTCGCGGGCGAAAGGCTTGCGGCTCCGGTGGCCGGTTTGCGTCGGGGGGGCTGGTCCGGCGGCCGGCTCCGTGCCCGGGTGGCGCGTCAGCGCGCCTCGTCCGCGTCCAGGAAGCGGGCGGCGTGTTCCGGGGCCGGGAGCGCGCAACGGTCCCGCCGTCCGAACCAGCGGTAGCGGTTCCGCGCAACGAAGCGGTAGACCGGGTCGCGGATCGCGGCGGGGACCGCCGCGCCCAGCACGCCAGGCAGTGAGTGGGGGAAGCTGAGGCGGCGGGCGATCCGGAGCGCCGCCGCCGCGCCGGTGTGAACGCCTTCGCGATCGACCAGGACGATCGCGTCGGGCAGGGACTCGGCACCGCCCTCCACGCCGGCGGCTTCGAGAATGCGTTTGGACGCGGCGGATTGAAGCGACGCGAAGTCGAAACGCGCGCGTGTATCGCGCCGGAGCACCCACCGGACCGAGGCGTTGCAGAGGTTGCACACGCCGTCGAAGAGTATGACGGGTCGGGAGACGTTCATGGCCCCAACTTGACGCTGCCGCGGGGTTCAGTCCAACTATTGCTGCTGGCTTCATGACAGCGATTTCAATCGATTCAGGAGGGGGCGGATGAGCGTAAGGCTGATGGTGGGGACGGGGAAGGGCGGATTCTGGGTGACCAGCGACGATCGCCGCTCGTGGAAGGTGACCGGGCCCTTCTTCAAGGGGTGGAAGGTGACGGCCGGTCTACGCCTCGCCGATGGCCGTTTCATGGCCGCGGTGGCGAGCGACATCTACGGCCCGGCAATCCATGTGTCGGTGGACGGCGAGGAATGGGAGCAGCTGCCGAGCGGCCCGGCGTACGCGGGCGGGGGCGACCGGCGGCTCCGCGAGATCTGGACGCTGCGCGAGAACCGTGGGGTGATCTACGCGGGCGTGCAGGACGCGGGCCTCTTCACCAGCTCGGATGGCGGCGCGTCCTGGGCACCGGTTACCGCTTTGAACGAACACGCCTCGCGGGAGGCCTGGATGCCGGGCGCCGGGGGCCTATGCTGTCACGCGCTGCTCTTCGACCGGAACAATCGGGAGCGCATGTGGTGCGGTATCTCCGCGGTAGGCGTATTCCGCACCGACGATGGCGGGGCGACCTGGACGCCGAAGAACCACGGCGTGCCTGCCGCGCTCGAGGACAAGCGCCATAAGGGGATCGGCACCTGCGTACACGGACTCGCGCAGGATCCTGACGACCCCGACCGGATCTTCCGGCAGGACCACCTCGGGATGTTTCGCAGCTCCGACGGGGCGGAGAACTGGGAGCGCAATGAGGAAGGCCTCGAAGTGGCGTTCGGGTTCGCGATCGTGATCGACCGTGCCAGCGGGAATCTGTTCGCGGTACCCCTCGAGGCGGACCAGTACCGCGTGCCGCTCGGCGGCGCGCTCCAGATCTACCGCAGCACGGACGCCGGCGACAGCTGGCACTCCGCGTCGGCGGGCCTGCCCGCGGCCGACGCGTACGGCACCGTGCTCAGGGGCGCCATGGCGGTCGACAACCTGGAGCCCGGCGGCGTGTACTTCGGCACCACGTCCGGAACGCTGCACGCGACCGCCGACCTGGGAGAGAACTGGACCAACATCCCGGCCATCCTGCCGCGCATCCTGCACGTGTCCGCGTGGGTCGGCTGATGGGCGCGGTTGCCGTCACGCTCCCCTCGCTGCTCGATCCCGCCACCGGGGGGGTGCGCGAGATGGCGGCCTCGGGCGAGACCCTGCGCGAGGTCTTCGCGGACCTCATCGAGCGCGAGCCGCGTCTGAAGCCCCATCTCTTCAATGAAGCCGGAGAGTTGCGGCGCCACGTCCTCTGCTTCCACAACGGGACCAACACTCGCTGGCTGGATGGTTGGGACGGGCCGGTGGCGGACGGCGACACCGTACTCTTCATGCAAGCGGTCTCGGGCGGATAGGGCCGGCCGGATGCCCTCCTGGTTCCGCCGCTACCTGCTTCCCGGCCTGGTCTTCCAGTCCATCATCATCGCGGGCGGATACGGCACGGGCCGCGAGCTCGTGGAGTTCTTCCTGGAATATGGACCGACCGGGGGCCTGCTGGGGATGGTGCCCTCCACCCTGCTGGTCAGCGTCACGTGCATGGTCGGGTTCGAGTTCGCGCGCGCCTACGGAAGCTACGACTACCGCTCCTATTTCAAGCACCTTCTCGGCCGCGGCTGGTTCGTCTACGAGATCGGCTACCTCACGGCGGTCCTGCTGATCCTCGCCGTCATCGGGTCGGCCGGGGGCACGTTCCTGGCCGAGACCTTCGGCATTCCGGGCTGGGTGGGGGCGGTCGGGCTGCTGCTTGCGGTCGGCGTGCTGGTGTTCCGGGGTACGGGCACGATCGAGCGGTTCTTCGCGGGGTGGTCGTTCCTGCTGTACGGCGCGTACATCGTGCTGTTCGCGTGGAGCATCGCGCGCTTCGGCGATCAGATCTCCGCCGGGCTGGGGGCGGGAGAGGTGCGCCCCGGCTGGTTTTCGTCCGGCGCGCGGTACGGGGCGCTGCAGATCTCGCTGGTGCCGGCCATGCTCTTCGCGACGCGCCACATCCGCCGCCGCAGGGAGGCGCTGTGGGCCGGGGCGCTGGCGGGGCCGATCGCGATCATCCCGGGCCTGCTCTTCTTCTTCGCTCTCGCGGGGCAGTACCCGGTCGTGCTGGATCGTCCCGTGCCGACGAACCACCTGCTCGAGGTGCTGGGGTCGAGAGCGTTCCAGATCACCTTCCAGGTCGTACTCTTCGGCACGCTCATCGAGACCGGGGCCGGGCTGATCCATGCCTTCAACGAACGGGTGGACGGCGTGTACCGCGGCCGTGGCCGCGCGATGCCGGCCGGGCTACGGCTGCTCACCGGCGCCGGATTGCTTCTGGCAGGCTATCTGCTGTCGCGCGTCGGCCTCGTGGGACTGGTAGGCACGGGCTACAATGCCATGAGCGTCGTTTTCATGGCGATCGTGGTCGTTCCGCTGCTCACGGTGGGCATCTACAAGCTGCGTGGCCGTGGGAGGGCCGCCCCGTAACGCTCGGTTGCCGAGCAGAAACGAGTATATGAGCAAATGAGTAACTCAATGGAGCGCCGCCGTTTTCTGGCCACCGCCGCCGCTGCCGCCGCCGCCGGAGGCCTCGATCCGACCGCGCTGGCCGGTACGGAGGCTGCGGGCGTCCCTCAGACCCCGCCCCAGGAGGCCCCGCCGCCCATCCCCCTCGGCAACGGCGAGCCCCCGGCGCTCCAGTTCCAGGCCTACCCGGGGGGTACAGGCGCGCTCATGGAGAAGATGTGGTACGAGACCGGCGGCAACCCGTTCGAGCGCGCCGAAATCGCGATTGAGCGCTGGAGCGGACCCGTGCCGACAACCGAGGAGGACCTCGCCTTCCTCCCCGTGCACCGCCTCGCGGCGCTGATCCGAGCGCGGGAAATCACCTCTTCCGAGCTGACCGCGGTCTACCTCGACCGCCTCAAGCGGCTCGATCCCGTTCTGCTCTGCGCGGTGACCATCCTGGAGGGCCGTGCGCAGGAAGAAGCGCGCCAGGCCGACCTGGAAATCGCGGCCGGTGACTGGCGCGGACCCCTGCACGGCATCCCGTATGGGCTCAAGGACCTGTTCGCCGTTGCGGGAACGCGCACGACGTGGGGCGCGGCCGACTTCAGCCACCAGTTCACCCGGTACGACTCCGAGATCGTGGTGCGGCTGCGGGAGGCGGGCGCGGTGCTCGCGGCCAAGCTGGCGACCGGCGAGTTCGCGCGCGGCGACCGCTGGTACCGGGGCCGCACCCTGAACCCGTGGAACCTCGACGAGGGGTCGAGCGGATCGTCAGCCGGTCCCGGCTCGGCCACCGCTGCCGGTTGCGTGGCCTTCGCGATCGGCACGGAGACCCAGGGGTCCATTGTGTCGCCCTCGCGGCGGTGCGGGTTGACCGCGCTGAGGCCCACCTTCGGCCGCGTGAGCCGTTACGGCGGGATGGTGCTGTCCTGGAGCATGGACAAGACGGGACCGATGTGCCGCAGCGCGCTCGATTGCGCCCTCGTCTTCAACGCCGTCCACGGGGCCGACGGGAAGGATCCCGGGTCGCTGACCACACCCTTCCGCTTCGATCCCGACCCGGACCTCGGCGCAATGCGGATCGGGTTCGACGAAGACGCGCCCGAGTCCTTCGTCGAGGCGCTGCGGGCGCTGGGCGCCGACCCGCAGCCCATGCCCGAGATTCCCGACCGCCGCTCGAACGCGCTCGGTGTCGAGTCATCCGCCGCCTTCGACTTCCACGTCGCACCGGACGGCGAACCCGAGGCGATCCCGGAGGATCTCGATCAGGACGAACGCCGCCGCCGGGGCCGGTTCCGGGGCGGCCGTGACGTGCCCGCGCTCGAATTCGTCCAGTCGCAGCGGCGTCGCCACATCCTCATGAAGGAGATGGCCGAAGTCATGAAGGACTTCGACATGTTCGTGAGCGGCTCAGGCCTGGTGGGACTGACCAACCAGACGGGACATCCGGCGGCGGTGGTCCCGTACGACTTCGGCGTGCGCAACCCGGATTCGGAGAGCCCGACCGAGATGCCGCTGACGACCACGCTGATCGGCGATCTGTTCACCGACGACAAGATCCTGAGCGTGGCGCACGCGTTCCAGAAGGGGACGGACTGGCATTCGAGGAGGCCGGGGATCGAGTAGGGCGTGTCCTTCGACCACGGGCGTCGGTAGACGGCGGAACCATCATTCATTATAATGAATAATACCACGTTTATTATAATGATCTGTTATCCATGCTCATTCCCGGTCAACTCAGGAACGAACTCCACCGCCTCGACGGCGAGCCCGCGGACTCATTGGAGTCCGAGACGCTGGAGTTCAAGTCGTGGAACCCGGCGGGATCCGCCCATAAGGCCCAGGTCCGCGAGATCCGCGAAACCGTAGTGGCGTTCGCAAACGCACAGGGTGGACTGCTCGTACTCGGAGTTGCGGACAGGAAACGTACACGGGCCGAAGCAATCCACGGTGTAGGCTCCCTCGACTCGGATGGCCTGCGCCGGGACATCTACGACGGGACCGAGCCTCACATCCTCACCGAGATCTACGAACTGCAGGAGACTGAGGGCCGAGTACTGGTGATTCGCGTCCCGCCCGGAATGCCCCCGCACACCACATCGGACGGCGTGGCGAGAATCCGGGTGGGCAAGGAAAGCAAGCCGCTGACCGGATCGAATCTTGCCAATCTCGTCGTCTCTCGCGGCCGCCGGGACCTCACCGCCGAGATCCTGCCGGACGTGTGCCCATCAGATCTGGATCCGGATCAATTCCGCCGCTTGCGCAGCCTCCTCAGAGCCGACGCGGAGCGAAGCGATCTGGCCGAACTGGACGACAGGAAGCTGACCCAGGCACTCGGTCTGACGTCGGAGCGAGGCGTTACGCTGGCCGCGGTTCTGGTGCTCGGATCTCGGCCGACCCTGTCCCGCTGTGTTCCTCGCCACGAACTGGTCTTCTCCAGGTCGCGTGGCCGGACAGGCTACGATGTCCGGCGAGATCTTCGTACCCCGCTGCTCGAGACACTCGAGGGGGTTCGCAGCCTGCTCGATGCCAATCTCCGCGTAATGCCGATTGGCCCTGCGGGGTTCCACCAGCTGGAAATCCCTGACATTACCTGGTGGATTGCGCGAGAAGCGGTGTTGAACGCGCTGGTTCACAGGGACTATTTCCTGCACCAGTCCATCCACCTGCGTCTTTCCGACGATCACATTGAAATCACCAGCCCGGGAGGGTTCATCGGGGGAGTGACGGCGCAGAACATTCTCCGACATCCTCCCGTCCGCCGGAACCCGCTGCTTGCGGACGTCCTGCAGACGATTGGCCTGGTGAATCGGCTCGGTCTTGGTGTCGACCGGATCTTTGAGGAATCCCTTTCTCTTGGCAAGGATCTGCCGCGCTACGAAGCTGACGAATCCCACGTCAAACTTGTGCTGCCGACACGGACGCACGCCGACTTTGCGCGTTTTGTCCAGGACATGCGGAACCAGGGGCGGGAGCTCGGCGTTGACGACCTGATTGTCCTGCGCGGGCTGGTTCGGCGTCCGGTCCTCGACCGATGGTCTGCGGCCAGGATCCTCCAGCTGTCCGAAGACGAGACGGCAGCCACCCTGGTTTCCCTTAGAGAACGCGGCTTCCTGGTTCCGCAAGGCAGGGGCAGAGGCACGAAATACGGTCTCGCGCGCCGCTACTCAGGGCTGGTTGAACGGACCAATGTCGATGGAGACATCTGGCTTGATGAGGAATCCGTGAGACTTCGACTGCTCGCTGTTCTGGCGGAGCGAGGCCGGATGACCAACGCGGAGATCCGGCGAATGTCGGGCTACTCCAGAACTCAGGTCCTGAAGCTGATGCGCTCTCTTCGCAGGGAGGGTCTGGTTCAGGTAAGGGGTCTTGGCAGGGGTGCCCACTACGTCCCTGCATCGGGGCGCGGCCGGCCCACGGCTCACAGCAACGACGCGCGCCTGCCGCTCTCGGAGAGAAAGTCCAGGTAGCGTCCGAACGCCGCGTCGATCATCTCACGCGTCAGTCCGTAGTCGGCGATGTCGTACTTGTGCCGCTTTTCCTTTTGCCGGTGCGCGGCCTGAACCTCCCGCCATTCGTCCATCGCGGCGACCGCTTCCGGCTCCAGGGACCAGCCGAAGCGGTCGTAGATGTGGGCCACTACGGCCATGGGGTCCTCCACCAGGTCGTAGAAGCTGACGTCGAGCCATCGATCCTCGAGCTCGGGGTGGCTGGTGCGGAAGTCCACCGCCCCGTTGAGCATGCGACTCATGAACTCGAGTTGCTCCGCCCCGAGATCGTCGGGCGCGCCGGGTTCGCAGGAGAGACGGCGAACCCGTTCGACGAGGCTGCACCAGGAACCCATGACCTGAGCGGGTTCGCGATGGGTCTGAATGAACAGGGCATCGGGGTACGTCTTGATCAGCGCTTCCAGTTCGAAGAGGTGGAAGGGCGCCTTCAGCATCCACTGCCCCCGGCCGCGGACTGGCCGCTGCCGCCGCTGATGCGTGTAGTTCTGCATCGCGCGGCGGTGAAAGGCGTAGCTCTCCGACATGTCCCTGCCAGCAAGCCAGCGGGCGAAGTCCGGGATATGGAACCAGATGGTAGCGCCCCAGGCCGCAAACCCCAACCTGAGGAGTCCGAGGTCCTCCTCCGGTTCGTTCACGTCGAAGTGATGCACTCCCTTGAACATGTCGAGGATCCCCGACGCGCTCAGAAGTTCTTCCGCGAGAGCTCGCCGCGGATCGTCCGCCGAGCCCGCCAGCGTGGCGTAGTCACCGCCTGCCAGGACCGGCTCCACGTACTCGTAGCCGCGCAGCGTCCAGAATCTCGGGTCGCGAGACATCAGGCGGTGCAGGAAGGTCGTGCCCGTCCGGTTGACCCCGACAATGAAGACCGGCTGCCTGACGTCCTGTTCCGCGATCTCGGGGCAGCGTCGGCGCTCGGCTTCCAGGGACGCGTTGTTGCGGAACCGGCGGGTGAGATCGAAGGCGATGTAGTCGTATCTCTCGACCCGGGCTCCGGTCTCCGGGGCCGACACGGCCTGCACGAGCCGTCTGAGTCCCTCGAGCTTCCAGGCAGGGAACGCCACGTCGAAGGGGACATCGTATTCGCGTGCGCACGATTCGGCTCGGCGCACGAGCTTGTCGTAGTCGAGGCGGCTCTCGGGTATGCGGTAGGGCCATCGCACGCGATTGGCCCGCAACCACTCGAGGGAGCGCTGGAGGATGGTGTACGCGCTCGGCCACTGAATCCGGTCCGGACAGTCGGCCCGCAAAGCGCGGTTGCAGACCCGAAGGGACGGCTCGGTCGCGTTACCGCTGAACCAGTAGGACGCGCCGTGATCGATCAGGCTCCAGAATCCGTGAAGCGGTGACCGCTCTCCCCGGGCCAGGCAGGCACGCTTGAAGGCCTCGTAGGGGACGGTATTGTAATACAGTCCGAAGTCGGCGAGCTGCATCTCGGGTCCCACGGGTGGGTCTTCGGCGTAGTGATAGATCGTGTAGCGCCGGTCGGGATTCAGCGAGATGGCCGCCATGGTGTCGGCAACGACATCGGCCGCCGCGTGGCTCCACTGCAACGTGAACCCCTCCGGCATCTGTTCCACGTCCACGACCGAGGCCACGGTTCGCACCGCGACATCGTCGGCATTGCCGAAACCGGTACTGGCGACGTTCGCGTGCGGAAGGCGGAACAGGGCGACGGGCACCCCGACCCGGGTCGCGTGAAGCAGCGCCTGCTCGACCACCACCTTGGTCCACGGATACCCGAGCAGGCCGAGGGGAAAGGCGCGCGTCATGGTCGCGATGTCCGGCTGCATCTGGTGCGTGATGCGGCTGCCGGAATACTCGTTCGCGAAGCCGCAGAAGTACTCGGGGAAGACCCCCATGGTCGACGCAAAGAAGATGTGTTTCAGGCGCGTGGTCAGGCACAGGTCGAGCACGCTGCGGATGCTGAACACATTGGTCCTGCGCAGAGCGACGTAGGGAGTCGCGACGGTCAGGCTTGCCGCAAGGTGGTAGACGGCGTCGATCCGCTGGCAGAGATCCGCGAATTGGGGCGGCTCCAGGCCGAAACGCGGAAGATGGATGTCTCCCACCAGCGCACGGATGCGCGGCGCGAGCTCGTCATCCTGGATCCCCGCCTCCTCCAGGGCGGCCTGAATGCGCGCCAGGGCGTGGTCGGAATCATCCGCCCGCACGATGCAGGTCACCGTCAGGTTCGGGTTCCGCCGCAGGAGGTCTCTCAGAAGAAAGCGGCCGAGGAAACCGGTCGCTCCGGTCAGCAGGACCTCCCGGAAGTTCTCGGGACCGACCGGGGCGCCTGCCCGGGAACGGTTGGACGCTTCGTCGATGAACCGCCGCAGCGAATCGACATCGTGCTGGCACTGCGGTGGCAGTGTTCCCCTGAGCGGCGGGACCTCCCGGCCCAGAGCGCCCGATTCAGACACGTGCCGCATCGTCTCCGGGGTCCAGGGTTTCGCCGACAACCGGCAGGTTTCCGCCGTTCAACGGACCCGGGCGGACCTCGGGATCCAGTGCGAGCTGGAAGGCCGCGAGGGCTTCCGCGATGCCGTCTCCGGCGTAACGGAATTCCTCCGGGATGGCTTTCTTACGGGCCTGGGCCCGGCTGAGCGCCGCCTGCCTGACCCTGTCCTCGACACCCGGTGTCGGAGCCGGCTCCGGCCTGGCATCGTGGACCGTGGCCAGTTCCGAGTTCAGATACTCCTTGAATTCGCGGATGACGGTCTGCTGGCGGGTGAACTTCTCGCAGTGATGACCGGTCGCGGCCAGGCGAATTGCCAGGGGCATCATGCGGGGATGGTCCTTGGAGACCTTCGCGACGAACCGTGAGAATGCCGGAAGCTGGTCCCGGGTCAGGCGTCGCCGGATTGCCATGATCCCCGCATAGAGCGCGTGCCGGCTCACCGGCTTGTTGATGTGCGGCACGGGGTTGAGGTGTTCCAGCAGGGTCAGGCAGCGCTCAAAGTAGTTCTCCAGCGTCGAGTCGTAGATCGTCCCGATGACCCGCAGATACCCTTCCACCAACGTTGCGGGGTCCATCTGCGGCTTGAAGTTCAGGGAAGTGGCGTTGATCTCGATGGGCTTGTCCAGCAGTCGGCCCTCTCTCTTCAAACGATTCCACAGGTTGGTGTCCTTGAGCGCGGTGAGCAGGCCGACCAGCGCGATCGGCATCCCCGTTTCCTGAATGAAGTCGATCTGGGCATCGAAGGCGCTCTCGTCATCCTCATCGAGGCCGAGGATGAAGCCGCCCTGCACCTGCATCCCCTTCTGCTGAATCTTGCGGACGGAGGTGAACAGGTAGTCGTCGTCCCGCATGCTGATGTTCTGGGGCTTCTTCATCTTCTTGAGAGCCTTCGGATTGGGTGTCTCTATACCCAGGAAGACGGTGTCGAAGCCGGCCTCTATCATCACATCCATGAGGTCGTTCATGCGGACGAGGTTCACGCTGGCCTCGGTGGACAGCGCAAACGGATGCCCGCGCTCCCTCTGCCACTCGGCGATCGCCGGGAGGAGACGCGTCACCTCGCGCTTGTTGCCGATGAAGTTGTCGTCGACCAGGAAGAGGGGGCCGCGCCATCCCAGTTCGTAGAGATGATCGAACTCGGCCACCATCTGCTCGGGCGTCTTCGTGCGCGACACGCGGCCGTACAGCTTGGTGATGTCGCAGAACTCGCAGTCGAAGGGGCATCCCCGCGAGAACTGCAGGCACATGGAGTAGTAGTCGTTCATGTCGACCAGGTCGAAGCGAGGAAGCGGCGTGAGGGTCACATCCGGCTTTCCCGGCGCACGATAGACCCGCTTCGCGGTGCCCTTCTCCAGGTCTTGCAGGAAGGTGGAGAAGGTCTCCTCGACCTCATCGAGGACGAAGTGGTCGATTCCCTCCATCTCGCGGTGGAAGGTGGTGGGGTGGGGGCCGCCGGCGATCACGGGAATCCCGGCCCGGTTGCAGCGCTCCACGACCTGTTCGAGTGACGGCCGCTGTACGATCATCGTCGACGTGAAGGCCAGGTCCGCCCACTCCAGGTCGCGGTCCTCGAGCGAAGTGACGTTGAGGTCGACCACGCGGAGGTTGTACCGGGACGGGAACATTGCCGCGACGGTGAGCAGGCCGAGCGGCGGGAAGACGGCCCTGATGCCCAGAAGGTCCAGGGAGAAGTTGTTGCCCCAGTATGTGGGCGGGTGCCTTGGGTAGATGAGGAGGGCGTTCTTCATGACTCAGGTGCCCGCTCCGAGGAAGTGATCTTCCGGCGCGTTCGCAAACGCGGACGGGGTGCGGCGGGCCCGGGGCAGGGAGACCTCGGCAGCGCGGCCGGGTCCGTGTCCGTTCGTCCCGGTCTCTTCCTCGCCGGCGTCCTCCTTCCCATGGATGATGCCCTGCGCCAGCGACAGGGAGGAGGCGGTCGTCATGAGCTCGAGCGCGCTGACACGGTAGTTGAACTCGGCCTGGATGAAGGTCCCGAGTTCGGCGACCGAAATGGAGGTCAGCCCGAAACTCGACAACGGTTCGTCCACCTCGCCGTCCTCGTGACCGCACAGTTCCGCGACCTTGGCGGCGATCTGCTCCACTACGCTCTCGAGCGTGAGTTCTTCGCCGGAACCCGCCTCGAAGGCGTCGTGATTGTGCATCACCCCCCCGATTCGCATGTAGTCCGGGAAGTCGACGGTCCACGACGGACGTTCGAAGAGTGAGGTGACGAGGTGGGGTCGGCCGGACAGGGCGCGCAAGGCGTAGTCCAGATTGGCGATCGCGAGGTCGGAGCTGACCGGCGGCATTCCGGCTGCACGCATCATGCGCAGCACCGGGAGATTGCGGGCGGCCATGCCTGCGTCGGCCACGGCGGGCATGTTGTAGGTCAGACAGGGCAGGCCCCGCCGGTGGCGGGCCGCGGCCAGGCCGTCCAGGAATCCGTTGGCCCCGCTGTAGTTGATTTGCCCCGGGTTGCCGAGCATCGAGGCCGTGGACGAGAAGAGGACGAAGTGGTCGAGCTCGTGGCCGGCCGTGGCTCTGTGGAGATGGTGCGCGCCGGAGGCCTTGGGTGCGAACACCCTCCGCAGGGACTCGGCCGACATGTCGTCGAGCAGACGGTCATCCAGTGCGCCGGCGAGGTGGAACACGCCCTTGAGCGGCCGCTTGAGCTGCCGGATGCAGCGTTGCACGTCGGCCTCCACCGCCACGTCGCCGGACACGATGTCGATCTCGGCTTCGGCGTCCATGTAGACGAGCGCACTCGATCGCCGGATCCATGCGGCGTCCCGGCGACGCTGGGGATCGCGGTCCAGCAGCGTGAGATGCCGCGCGCCGGACGCGACCAGGTACGGGATCAGGCGGAGCCCGAAGCCGCCCAGCCCGCCGGTCACGAGGTAGGTAGCGTCCGGAGCGAAGAGCGGCCGGACGTCCGCGACCGGGAACCCGGGATCGGCGGGGCTCCGCGGCGCCTTGAGCACCAGCTTGCCCTGGTGCCTGCCTGTCGTCATCAGGCGCAGGGCCCTGCCGTAGTCCCGGTACGGAAAGACGGTGACAGGGAGCGGCGGCAGCGCACCCCGGCCCAGCAGTTCCATGCAGGCCTCGGAGAGCTCGCGCGTGAGTTGCGGGTCGTCGATCATCAGACGGTCCACGTCGATGGCCGCGAAGCGTAGGTTCTTCCGGAAGATGCGCAGACCGAGGTCGTTGTCGGCGTAGATGTCGATCTTCCCGATTTCGCAATGCCAGCCGCCCGGGCGGAGCGCACGCAGACAAAGTTCGATATGCCGCCCGGCCAGGGAGTTCAGCACGACGTCCACACCCTCGCCGCCCGTCGCCTTCATCAGGTCGTCGTACCAGTCGTAGCTGTGCGAATCGAAGGCCCCTCGCGCGCCCATCGCCAGGAGTTGCTCACGCTTGTCGGCGTTGCCGGCCGTCGCATAGATCTCGGCGCCGACGTGCCGGGCGAGCGCGATCGCGGCCTGCCCGACGCCCCCCATGGCGGAGTGGATCAGGACGCGCTGGCCTTTCCCGAGCCGGGCCAGGTGGATCAGGGAGTAATGGGCAGTGACGTAGACCGACAGGGTGGACGCGGCCTCCTCCATGCTGAGCCGGTCGGGCCTGGCGAAGACGAGGTATTCGGGGACGACCACCCGGTTCGCGATGCAGCCGCCCGCGATGAACGCCACCCGGTCGCCGACCGCGCAGTGCCGCACCTTGGACCCGATCCGCCGCACCGTTCCGCTCCCCTCCATCCCCACCTCGCGTCCGAGTGCCGAACGCTCGTAGGCCAGGGCGGGCAGCAGTCCCAGCGTGACCATCACGTCGCGGAAGTTGAGCGCCGCCGCCTCGACATCGATTTCCACGTCGTTGTGACCCACGGAGGGGAGCTCATACGTCTTCATCTCGAGCCCGGCGATCTGGCCCGGGTTGTCCAGTGTCAGCCGGTATGCCGCGTCGTCGCTAGTGGCCACATGGGAATACCGCTTCCGGATGCTCGAGATTCGCGGTGCCCACAGGCGGCTCTCCCGCACGGCCAGTTCGCGCTCGCGCAGGTCGCACCGCGCCAGCCAGGCCAGCGTCTGGAGGTCATCCGCGTCACCGAGGTCCACCAGGCGGAAGTCGAGTCTGGCTTCGTCGCCGACCTCCATGGCCATGCTGCGCACCACCCCCCACAGCGCGCTGCCGCGCGGGTGTTCCACATCAAGGGCCGCGCGGTGGGTGACCACGGTCAGACGACAGGCATGCTCGGCGTTCGCCAGCCGGGCGGAAACAAGCGCCTGCACGAACCCGACGAAGTGCTCGGTCGCCATCTCGCCCGTCGGATCATCCGGGTCGGCACCGCAGAAAAAGTCGATCGCGCGCACCTCGCCCGCCCGCGACCACATCTCAAGCGACTCGAACTGTCCTCGGGCGACCACCTCGTGGGGAATGGGCTGCACGGTCTCGGGAGCGTCCAGCAGCGCGGTCCAGTCGGACGCCCAGCTTGTCGGCTCTCCCAGTACCCAGCGGGGTCCCGGGGGCGGGCGGTCCGACGTTTCGCCCGCGTGGAGGCGCGGCGCTTGCAGCAACGTGGAGGTGCGGTTGGTCCTGACGATCGTCCATCCCTTGCCCGGCTCGACGACGACGCCGTCCTCGTGGGAGATCAGCGCCAGTCCTCCCGCCAGGCACAAGCGCTGCAGGAACCGCCAGCCATCGGGACCAGGCAAGTCGTCCGGCCCGTGGAGGAAGACGGCCTCGACCCCGCCGGGGCGAAGGAGTCCCGTGTCCATCGAGGGCTCGGACGCAGGATCGAGGCATTGGAAACGGAGCGCGGCGTCCCGTTGACCGAAGGCATCGTAGTGGGCCCGGGTCGTCTCCTCGCCGTCGCTCAGCAGCCAGAACTCCGACCGGGCGCGCGGCCCCGTGAGGTAGTCCAGACAGTCGGCCAGAATGGTCTGACCGGGTTCCCGCGATCCGGCGAACTCGGCCACATGACAACCGTATCTCTCGTTCCCGTCCGCGCGTTCGAGCGCCGCGATCAGTGCGGCTGGCTCGATCTCTCCCTTCGGTAGCCGGTCCCGAAGGGCCTTGCCTTCGGGAACGAATTTCGGTTGCCACACGATTTCGTGCTTGCTCTTCGGCAGGTCGTTCCAGCGCGGATTCGAGGTGAAATACGTGTATTGCCCAATGTGAGCGATGAGATCACCGGTTTCGCTGTCGTAGAAGCTGATGGCGCCAGCGGCCCTTTCGCCCCGTTGAACCGAGTACTGCCCACGCTCGTTCGCGTCCATCCAGTCTTCGCTGGGCCTGGTTACGTGGCAGGTGATCCGCGGGCCGGTGGGCGGGCGCACAAAGGTCGTCCGTTCGGCCCTTTGGGGGATGGCGAAGAGGTGGGAAGCGGTCAACAGGTGGGACAGGAAGATCTGCAGTCCCCCGTCGAGGAGCGGCGGGCACCCGACGTAGCCCTCTTCCCGGCCCGTCGCCCAGAGTTCTTCGTCCATCTCGATGTCGACGATCAGGGCTCTCGTTTCGGGATTCAGCTCGAACAGCCGGATGGTCTGGAAATACGGACCGTACTGGAACGTCTCGCTGAGAACCGCCTCGATCCGTTCGTAGAAGTCGCTCCTCCTGGCGAACACGGTCTCGCACGAGGACCGGTCGATTTCCTCGAGACGGGCCGGTACGCCGACCGGGTGGCTGGCCTCGACCCGGGCCACCTGGCCGCGACAGTGGACCTCGCTCGTGGCGTCGACGTCGAATGACCGGGACGAGATGGTGAAGGTGAACTCGTCGGGCGCGCCGGGGACCGGGTGCAGCGCGGTCTGCAGCCGCACGGGCGTCGTGGGGATCGGACACGGCTGCAGAAACTCGAGCACCTCGAAGTGAACGGGAGCGCCCCCTAGCGCCTGCAGGATGAGTTCGATGTAGCCCGCGGCCGGCATGATCGCGGCATGATGCACGCGATGGTCGGTCAGCCACGGGAAGTCCTTCTCGGAAAGCCGCGCTTCGAAGAGCAGGTGATCGCTCGGGACCCGGTGGCCCACCAGCGGTCCGTGAGAGTACTCGCCCTGCCGGACGAAGAACTCGTTGTCGCTAAGTGTGTCGATCATCGCCTGCTCGTCGCGGGGATGACCAGGAAGGAGATGGGCGATGGGCCGCGGCCGCGGATACTGAGCCGCGAAATCGAGCGCCACACCGGACGTGTACAGCGAGGCAAGAGCCTGCTGAAACCCGAGCCGGTCGTCGCAGTCCCGATGGAGGCTGGGCACACTGGCCGGCATCGGCGACGTCTGTTCAAGACACTGGACCACTGCGGACTGGAGCGCGCTGTGCGGGGCGATCTCCAGAAACAGATCGGGACGGAAATCGCGCATGATCGTGTCGATCGCGCGTGCAAAGTGCACGGGTTCGCGGATATTCGTCCACCAGTAGGCGCCGTCGAGGCGTTCCGTGCGGTTGCCCGTGACGGAAGAAACGAAGGGGATCCCGGCTTCGAAAGTGCAGTCGTCCAGGAACGCCAGAGCCTCTTGCGCATCGTCCCGGATGGGATCCATGGCGGAGGAATGGAAGGCGATATTCCCCGCGAGCAGCTGGTTCTGCAGGTTGCGGCGATCCAGTTCGGCCATAACCGGCCTCAACTCCGCTTCCCTGCCGCACACGACCACGCTGGCCGGCGCGTTCTCGCAGGCGATCTCGACCTGCGTCGGCCGGTCCCCGCCGGTCCGAAACGCGACATCGAGCGAGTCGAGCAGCTCCTCGACACCCGGAAGATCGAGACCGATCGCCAGCATCCGCCCGGAACCGGCCCTGCGCTGCTGGAGCGTCGCGCGATGGTAGACGAGACACGTCGCCTCCGCGAGTGACAGGGCCCCGGAGGCGTACCCGGCCGCGACCTCGCCCGAACTGTGTCCGACCACGCATTCGGGATGAACGCCCCAGGTCTTGAAGAGCTCGAAGAGTGCACACTGGATCATGAAGATCGCGGGCTGGGCGAGTCGGACCTCGTTGAGTTCCTCCTGGGGGGCGTGGAAGCAGGCGTCGCGCAGCGAGATGTCCGAGTGTTGCCGCCAATGGTCTTCAACAGCGTCAATAACCCTGCGAAAGACCGGGTCGGCGTCGTAGAGTCCTCTGCCGCAACCAGCCCATTGGGTCCCCTGCCCGGCGAACACCATCGCGATTCGCCGCTCGCCGTCCTCAACCGGTGCCACCTTGGGGGGACTCTCGACGAACTTGTCGAGCGACGCGAGCAACTCCTTGCGGTTCCACACGGCAAAGGCGGTTCGGGTTGCGAAGTGCGTGCGGCGGCGGCCGAGATTGCCCGCGAGGGTGTAGAGGTCGATCCCGTTACCGGCGATCGCTTCCCGCAGCCCTCGGGCATTTCGGGTCAGGGCTCCGGCGGTACGCGCCGACAGCGGTATCATGAACCCGGCCCCCGGAGCCGGGTCGGAGGACCAGACGCGCGGTCGCGACGGCCGGTATTCGCGGATCACACAGTGTCCGTTGGCGCCCCCGAAGCCGAAGGAATTGATGCCGACCACCACTGGCCGCTCCGGGAACGGTTCGCACTCCGTCTGCACCTGCATCGGGCAGCTCTCGAAGTCTATTTCGGGATTTGGCACGACGAAGTTGTTCGATGTGGGCGCGAAGGTGCGCCGCTGCATCATCAGAATGACCTTCAGCAAGGCGCAGTGAAACGCCGCAGCCTCCATGTGTCCCAGGTTGCTCTTGACGCTGGAGACCCGCAGGGGCACATCACGGTCGACCCCGCCAAAGGCCTCCATGATTGCGTTGCCCTCGATCCGGTCTCCCACGACCGTGCCCGTCGCGTGCGCCTCGATGTAGTCGAATTCTCCCGGTGCGCGGCCGGCGCGGGCGCAGGCGCTGCGCATCAACTCGACCTGCGCGTGCCGGGTGGGCGCGGTGATGTAGCGACCCTGCGCCAGCCCTTCGCTCCCGTCGGCTGCGCCTGCTGCGTTGACTGCGGTGCCCTCGATCACAGCGTGGATCTGATCGCCGTCCCCTTCGGCGGCCTCGAGCGGCTTGAGCGCGAAGACGAACGCCCCCTCCGAACGGATGTAGCCATTGGCAGCGGCGTCGAAGGAGTGGCATCTGCCATCAGGGCTGATCACGCCCAGCGCATTGAAGGAAGCGCTGAGACGGGAGGTTCCAAGGTAGTTGACCGATCCCACCAGAGCCTGCTCGCAGTCGCCGCATTGAAGCGCGGTCATGGCCGAGTGAAGCGCGGTCAGGCTCGCCGAGCAAGCCGTGCAATAGGTGATCGACGGACCCATCAGGTTGAAGTGGTACGAAACCCGGTTGGCCAGCATGGCCAAGCTGATCGTGGTGACGTCGAACGGGCCTGCGCCATGCATGGGGCGCCAACTCGCGACCGCCGGAACCTGCGCGCCGACGAATACGCCGGTGGCACTGTTGCGAAGCGAGTGCAGGCCCCAGCCCACGCGCTCGCAGGTCTCCCATGAACAGTTCAGCAGCATCCGCACCTGCGGATCCATGGCCAGCACTTCATCCTGCGACAGCCCGAAGAGCTTGGGATCGATCAGCTTTTCGCCGTCCTCAAGGATCAGTCCTTCGTACCGGCTGGCGAAGCGTCCGGGCCCCGAGAAGCGGCCGATCGGCCGGTAGCCCCTGCCGTAGCGGTCGGTGACGGGCTCCTGGACAATCTCGCGGTTGCTGAGCACTGCCAGAATTCGTCGTCGGTCTTGATCCCGCCCGGCATGCGATGGCTGTACCCGACGATGGCGACGGGAGATTCCCGTGACATGGCCGTCATTCCGTCCTCCTCGTGCTGCCGCCTGTCAGGGCCGAGGCACGAGAGCCGGCGTCCGAACCGGATGCCGGCGAGAGAAGTGGCAAGAGCCCCTACATATCGTCGATCGCGGCCTGGACCGTTTCGTCCGCCTTGGTGAACATCGTCCGGAGGATCCGCTGCCGACGGAGCTTGATATCCTCCACGATCGCCCACAGGGCTGCGCGGGTCTTGGCCACCACCTCCTCGCGGACCTCGGGGGACAGCGTGGTGTCGTTCCGGAACTCGTACTTCTCGATCGCGAAGTCGGCGATGTCGAGGATGTTGTCCCCGACGATGTTCAGGTCGATCGCGCTTCTGATCTCGATGGTTTTCTCGTCGCTGTCCGCCATTGGCCGTTACTCCGGTGGTTAATGATGGAATGATGATGAAACAGTGATCTATAATGGCACTCCGGACGATCGATTGCCAAGACGCGGCTTCGCCGTCTGTCCGTTTTTGTCGTCCAAATGACCGATTTTGTCGCACTTGTCTGCTTGTCGTGCGAACGGTCCGTTCTCGGGAGAGGATCGAATCCGACCCTTTCGTCCGGGCCGCTCGAACGACACAATCAAGCGGACGGGCCGCAACACGATGGGCCGACACCGATCACCCCGAAGAGATGCCACCCGGTTGAACCGTGCCCACCACCTGATGGCCACGTCCGCCGTGCTGCTGGCGTTCGCCTGCACGGCCGACGCACCCGGCAACAACTCCCCAGCGGGCAACGAGCCCGCGGCCGGCAGCGACTCCGCACCCGGCAACGAGCCCGCGGCCGGCAGCGACTCCGCACCGGCTCGGGATGGAGTCGCGGACACCGCGCCCGCGCTCGACCTCGAGACCGCGCTCGCCCTGGCGGCCATGCCGCTTTCCTGCGTCGACCGCCCGCACGCGCTTCGGCCCGACCGCGCCGGGTACCTGGACGACATCACCTACGCGCGCCGTCGCGGGTTCGAGCAGGACCGCGCCTTCTATGGCTGTTGGGACTGGCACTCGGCCGTGAACTCCACCTGGGCGATGGTGCGCCTCATGAAAGAGGTCCCGGAACTCTCCGTCGCCCCGCTGATTCGCGAGAAGCTGCGCGACCACCTCTCCGAGGCGGCGATGGCGGGCGAGTTGCAGTACCTGACCGACAACCCCTCGTTCGAGAGACCCTACGGATGGGCGTGGCTCCTCCTGCTGCACGCCGAGTTCGCGTCGTGGGATGACCCGGACGCGGCGACGTGGGGCGAACGGCTGACTCCGGTCACGGACCTGGTGGCGGAGCGGCTGAGCGACTATCTGGCGGAGCTGGAAACACCCGTGCGGACCGGCGTGCATCCGAACACGGCCTTCGCCATCGCCATGAGTCTGCAGGCCACCGCAATGGCCGAGCGCCCCGAACTGGAGGAAATCCTCCGGGACGCCGCTGTCCGCTTCTTCGCGGGTGACCGCGGTTGCCCGACCGCTTACGAACCCGGGCGGTCCGATTTCGTATCGCCCTGTCTCGAAGAAGCGGCGCTGATGGCCATGGTGATGGAACAGGCCGAGTACGTGCCGTGGCTGGGCAACTTCCTCCCTCCGATCGACTCGGACGACTTCGCCAACCTGCGCAACCCGGCCCCGGCCGGACCCGCCGACTCTCCTCCATCGGAGGGCGGCGCGGTCATCACCAACGACTCGCTTCGCGCGGCTCTGGGTGCACGCTCGCACCTGATCGGCCTCGCCTTCACGCGGGCGGACGCCATGTTGCGAATCGCAAATGCCCTGCCCGCGGACGATCCACGCGCCCAGCCCATCCGGACGCTCGCGTCGGAACACGCGCGTGCCGGGTTCGACACCATGTTCGACGCCGACTACGCGGGGTCCCACTGGATCGGTTCGTTCGCGGTCAAGTACCTGGTTCAGGCAACGAAAGGGAGCATCTCATGAGGAGAACCAAGGACTGCATGCACTTTGTGCTGGCACTTTCGGTGCTTGTTGCCGCACTTGGGACAGCGGTTACGGCCGGTGACGCGGCCGCGCAGGGAACGCTCATCACGCGCGCGACGCCCGCCGAAGCCGGGATGTCCGCAGGGGTTCTCGCAGGCGGTGTGGCGCTCTACGAGGAGGCTGTTGCAAACGGAGATCTGGTCGGAGCGGTGCTGCTCGTGGCCAGGGATGGCCAGATCGTGCTCCACGAGGCGCTCGGGTGGCGCGACAAGGCGCGCGGCGTCCGCATGGAGCCCAACACGCTGTTCCGCATGGCTTCCAATACGAAGCCGGTGGTCGCGACGGGCGTCGCCATGCTCGTGGAGGACGGGGAGCTGGCCTACGACGACCTGGTTCGCGAGCACATTCCGGAGTGGGACAACTACCGGGCGGGGTTCATCAACATCGGCCATCTGCTGTCGCATGCGAGCGGACTCAGGATCCCGACGCTGTTCCTGCAGCCGTACATGCAGCCGAGCGCGGATCACCCGAACGCGCCGACCCTGCAGCTGGAAACGGCCCGCTTTGGACACGTCGGCGCCGAGGTGACGCCCGGAACCAGCTACAGCTACAACAACCCCGGATACAACACGCTGGGCGCGCTGGTGGAGATGGCCTCGGGGATGCCGCTGGACGCGTACCTCGACCAGGAGTTGTACACGCCACAAGATGTATCGGATCCACAACTCGTTGCACCCGATGAGTTTGCGGATTTTGCA
>JAPPGZ010000018.1 GCA_028874905.1 Gemmatimonadota bacterium | reverse complement strand
TCGCGCCTTGCCGGCCCGGCGCCTCGCCGCTCTCGGTGCGCGGGCGGCTTTATCCCCGGACTGTTACGGCGTGACCGTGGCCTTGTGAATGACCACGGGCGGACGGGCGGGCTTGCAGATCCTTGTGCCGCCGCTACCCAGCGGGACACCGAGCCGCCTCCACCAGCTCTCCTGGTTGTCGCCCTCTTCTTCCTCGTGATCGTGGCCCGCGTGAGGATCGATGGCGTCGACCGCGTCGAGCGCGCCCGGCACGCCTCGTTGCGCGACGAACTGCGGGCGCATGGCCAACGCGACGCTCGACTGCCTGTCGAGCGAGGCTATCAGGTCGGCGGCCGAAGGTGCCGCCGCCGGACGGGGCGCCCCGGTTGCCGTGCGGGCGGGTGCACCCTGGGCGGGTCCTGCGGGGGTCGGGTCGCCGGCGGGGGTGGCCGCAACCTGGTCGGATGACGGATCGGCCACGACCGGCCGATCGTCGGCAATCATCGGCTCCTCGGGCACCGGCTCGATCTCCTCGATGTTCACCAGCTCCATCGAGACGAACTCGAGCGGCGCGTCCGCGCTCGGCTCGGCGGCTCCGACCGTGGCCGCGGTCTCGGGCACTTCGAAGTCGAGGCCCGCGAGCAGCACCGCGTGGAGGGCGAGCGAAACCACGAGCCCCACGCCGACGATTCGCTTGTGCTGGCGGTCCCTTGCGCGGCGCGTGGTCACGGCTGCTCTCCCTTCCGTCTCTGGCGTGTGCCGGGAAATGTACAAGTGGGTATACAACTCGCGCCACTCGAAGTTCCGATGCACGTGGTGGCGGGGACTTCCAGGCGGAGGTCGAGGCCCGTCAGAGGTCGAAGTCGGCCACCACCGGCGCGTGGTCCGAAGGGATGTCGGTCTTCTTGCCTTTGCGCTGGTTTCGGTCCACCCATGCGCCGGTCGACATCTCCGCGACGGGGAGGGTGGCGAAGATGTGGTCGATCCGCAGGCCGTCGTTGCGGGGGAAGGCGAGGCGGCGGTAGTCCCACCAACTGTAGAGACCGCCCTGTGGGTGGTGCTTTCTCACGACATCGACCAGTCCCCAGTCGCGGATGCGCTCAAGCGCCGCTCGTGCTTCGGCGTGGCACAGGACGCTCCCCGCCCACCTCTCGGGATTCTCGGCGTCCTGGTCGTCGGGGGCGACGTTGAAGTCGCCAGTGAGCACGACGGCGTCGTCCGGGTTGTGGCGCTCCTCCAGCAGGCCGAGAAGCCGTCCCATCCAGGCCAGCTTGTAGGCGTACGACTCGGACCCGACCGTTCGCCCGTTGGGAAAGTACGCCGAATACACCGTGATCCCGCCTATGCGGCCGCCGATCAGGCGCGCCTGTGGGTCTTCCACATCGTCGTCGTCCAGCCCCCGGCGCACCTCCGTGATCGGGTGGGAACTCAGGAGGGCGACGCCGTTGTAGGCCCGCTGGCCGAAAATAGCCGACTCGTAGCCCTCCTCCTGCACCGCGACCGTGGGGTAGGCTTCGTCGGTGGTCTTGAGTTCCTGGAGGCAGAGGGCGTCGGGGCGGTGGTCGCGCAGCCACTGCAGCACTCGGGCCTGCCGGGCTTTGACCGAGTTCACGTTCCAGGTGGCGATTCGCATGGCTGGAAATGTAAACCGGGATTTACATTGTGTAATCTCGAGTTTACGAGAATCGCCCCACAGGCCCGA
Organism: Gemmatimonadota bacterium; assembly: GCA_028874905.1. Classification (GTDB taxonomy): domain Bacteria; phylum Gemmatimonadota; class Gemmatimonadetes; order Longimicrobiales; family Gaopeijiaceae; genus Bin94. Next base: position 6,820 of record JAPPGZ010000018.1, on the reverse strand, counting down.
ACTCCCGGAGAACGCATGCGACCCGCACTCGCCCCTATTCTCGCCCTGATCCTCGCCGCCTCGCCGGGCACGCCCGTCTCGGCCCAGAGCTACGATGTGCTGATCACCGGAGGCACCGTCGTGGACGGCACCGGGGCCGACCGGTTCCGCGCCGATGTCGCCGTCGTCGACGGACGCATCGCAATCGTGTCCCCAGAACCCATTGACCCGTCCCTGGCGGCCACCGTAATCGATGCCACCGGCCAGGTAGTCACTCCCGGGTTCATCGACAACCACTCGCACGTCCAGCAGACGATCGCCGACTACCCGCTGGCCGAGAACTTCCTCCGCCAGGGGATCACCTCGCTGATCGTGTCGTTGCACTCCGGCGACCAGCCCTGGCCGCTGGAGGAGTTCGCCTCCGGCCTGACGATGGCGCCCAACGTGGGGTTTTTCGCGGGCCACACGTGGACGCGCAAGCAGGTGATGGGCATGGAAAACCGCGCGCCCACGCCCGCCGAACTCGACGAGATGCGGGCTCTGGTCGACCAGTCGATGCGCGAGGGGGCGCTCGGCCTCTCGACGGGGCTCCTGTATGTGCCCGCCAACTTTGCCGAGACCGAGGAGGTCATCGAGCTGGCTAGGGTGGCGTCGGCGCACGGCGGCATCTACGTGAGCCACATGCGCAATGAGGCGAGCGGGCTGCTGGAGTCCGTGGCTGAAGTGATCCGGATCGCGGAGGAGGCGGACATTCCGGCCCAGATCAATCACCACAAGGCCTCCGGGGCGGGACAGTGGGGCTGGAGCGAGAGGAGTCTGGCGATGATCGACTCGGCCAACGCGGCCGGGCTGACCATCACGCACGACCTGTATCCGTACGCGGCCTCGAGTACGAGTTCCGCCATCCTGTTCCCGCAGTGGGCGCTGGCGGGCGGTCCCGAGGACTTTGCGGCCCGGGTTGCCGACGCGGAAACACGGGCGCGCATGGAGGAGGACATGCGGCGCATCATCATGACCGACCGGGTCGGAGCCGACATGTCCCGGATCCAGTTTCGCGTGCTGGCCTCGGACGAATCCTGGAACGGCAGGACGCTTGCCGACTTCGCCGCCGACCGAGGCCTCCCGAACGACCTGGAGACCGGCATCCAGCTCGCGATCGAACTGCAGCTCCAGGGCGGCTTCAGCGCGATCTACCACGCCATGGACGAGGGGGACGTGATCCGGATCATGCAGCACCCGCTGGCGATGATCGAGACGGACGGCGACGCGGTCGGCTACGGGATCGGCTACCCGCACCCACGCAGCTATGGCGCGTTCCCGCGGGTGCTGGCCAGGTATGTGCGCGAGCTGGGCGTCATCACCCTGGAGGAGGCCGTGATGAAGATGACGTCCATGCCGGCGCGATGGCTGGGCCGCGACGACATGGGGGTCATCGCCGAGGGCATGCGCGCGGACGTGGCGGTCTTCGACCCCGACGTGATCGCGGACCGCGCTACCTTTTCGGACCCGCACCAGTACAGCGTGGGGATCACCGACCTCCTGGTGAACGGGGTGCCGGTGATCCGAAGCGGCGGGCTGACGGGTGAGAAGCCCGGGCGGTGGATAAGGGGGCCGGTGCGGAGGCCGGTGAGTTAGGGGCCCGCGGACCGGTTCCGACACCCGCTATCCGGATCCACCCTCCTCCGCCGTCGGCCGCGGTCCCCGCAGGTACTTGTTGAACCAGACCAGGATCCGCTCCGACACGTCCATGAGGAACTTCGGCTCGGTTGGGCCGTGCGGTGTGCGGGGATAGACGACAAACTCCGTGTCGACCCCCAGGCGGACCAGGGACGTATAGAACTCCTGTCCCTGCGTGAACGGCACGCGCAGATCGAGAGCCCCGTGAATGACCTGGGTGGGTGTGGTCACATTCTTGATGTGGTAGATCGCCGAGTGCTTCTCGTACGTCTCGTAGTCGTTGAAGTACTCTTCGCCCATGTGGCCGACAAGGTAGTCGCCGATGTCGGTGGTCGTGACCATGCTCACCAGATTGGGCAGGCCGGCGCCCATGGAAGCCGCGCGGAAGCGGTCGGTCTGCGTGACGGCGAACGATGTCATGTAGCCCCCGTAGCTCCAGCCCATCAACAGCAGGCTGTCCGGGTGGGCCACGCCCATCTCGATCACCTCGTCCACCCCGGCGAGCAGGTCGGAGAGGTCGCCATACCCCCAGTCCATGAAGTTCGCGTAGCGGAATTCCTTGCCGTAGCCGGTGCTCCCGCGCGGGTTCGGACGCAGCACCGCCATCCCCTGCTGGGCGAAGTACTGGATCATGTAGATGCTGGGATTCCCCGTGAAGGACTGGGCGAAGACGCCCGCGGGACCGCCGTGCACGTTGAGGATCAGCGGCACCTGGCTTCCCTCCTCGTGTCCGACCGGATAGGTCAGAAGGCCCTCGACCGGCGTGCCGTCGGGCGCCTCCCAGGCCAGCAGTTCGGTGCGGCCCATCGGCGGACGCGGTACGTCGGCGGTGACGCTGCTCAACTGCACGGGACGGAAGGCGTCCAGTCCCGTGACATGGACTTCGCGCGGCTCGTCGTTCGTCTCCCAGGTCACGGCTAGCCTTCCGGCACCCGCAGCCAACGCCGTGCTGCCCACTACGCCCGCGCCTTCGGTGACCTGGCGGATCTCGCCTCCGCCGACCGGGACCGCGATCACGTGTCGGGTGGTGCCCAACGACTCATTGAGAAAGACCTGGCCGGAATCTTCCGACCACCCGAGGATGAACACGCTGCGATTCGGGGTCTCGGGCAGGCTTCGCACGTCGCCGCTCTCCGGATTCACGACGTACAGATCGCTCAGTCCGACGGGTTCCGGCTGATCCCCCGTCGAGGCGTAGGCGATCAGCGAGCCGTCGGGCGACCAGCGAGGCGATGACTCGACGCCGGGCCCCGTGACGAGTTGGCTGACGTCGCCACCGCCGGCGGACACCAGCGCGATGTCGCCGGAAAGGCGGCCGGTGTTGATGCGCGGGTCGGCCTGGTGCGCGAAGACAAGTTGCGACCCGTTCGGGGACCAGTCGAAGCCGGTGACGTGGAAGTCACCCTCGGTGACGCGGGTGGCCTCGGCCGTTTCGGTAGCCATGGGGTCGAAGGGGACGGTGTAGAGGTGGCCGTACTTGAAGTTCTGATCCACCATCTCGACGTCGCGCTTCTCCTTCGCCGCCTTCTCCTCCTCCTCGGTCTGAGGGTCGCGCATGATGAAGGCGAAAGCGTCTCCCTCGGGTGACCAACGGAACTGTCCCACGCCCGGCTTCGCGTCGGTGACCTGGCGCGCCTCGCCTCCGGCCATGGCGATGACCCAGATCTGGCTCCTCCCCGACCGGCCCGTGGCAAACGCGAGCCATGCTCCGTCCGGCGAGAAGGCCGGGCTGCCCGCGGAGTGCTCGCCGCGCGTGAACTGAACGTTACGGCTGCCGTCGGCGTCGGCGACCCAGATGTGGCTCAGGTACTCGGACTTCTCGCCCTCCATCAGCGGCTCTCGCACCGTGTAGGCGACCTTCGCCCCGTCATTCGATATCGCCAGCCCGCCCACCTGGTGGTACCGCATGCTGAGCGCGGGTGTCCAGCGGTCGTCGGCGGGGGTCGCGGCGGCCTCGCCGGTGGTGGCCTCTTCCTGGGCACCGGCGCCGGTGGGCGAAAGCATGCCGCACACTGCGGCGGCGGTCAGGAGAATCGGGGCGGATGCGCGAGCGGTCTGCATGGCGATGTCCTCGGGCTGGCTGAGCTGTGCGAACGGACGGGCATAATGGGGCCCTCGCCGTTTGCCAACAAGGCGACCGGGGTCCCATCCTCGGGAGTCGCGTCCCCGGGTCCTCTGGGGGCCAATCGCCATCGGACGGGCTTCATGACCGGAAAGCAAATGCTCTCGGGGGTGCGCATCGGGCATCCTCCACGGGGCGAGGACGCCAACTTCCCGTTCGCGATTCCGGCGCTTCAAGGCCTGTCCGAGGTGGCCTTTCCGGGGCCCGTGACGATTCTGGCGGGGGAGAACGGGTCCGGGAAGTCCACCCTGCTCGAAGCCCTCGCTATCGTTGGTAACCTGCCGACCGTGGGCGGTGCGGAGGCGACGGTGGACAAGTCGCTGGCGGGTCCGCGCAGGCTCGCGCGGGTGATGAAGCCGATATGGCGGCAGAGATCTCACCGCGGCTTCTTCCTGAGGGCAGAGGACTTCTTCGGTTTCGTACGGCGCCTGGGCGCGATGAAAAGCGAAATGGAGGAACGGCTGGCAGAGGTAGACCGCGACTACGCGGACCGGTCGGACCTGGCCAGGAAGCTGGCGCGTGGACCCGCGGCGGGCTCCCTGGCCGCCATGCGGTCCCGTTACGGGGACGACCTCGACGCCAACTCGCACGGCGAGAGCTTCCTGCGCCTCTTCCGCTCCCGTTTCGTGCCCGGCGGGCTCTATCTGCTCGACGAGCCCGAGGCCGCGCTCTCACCCCAGAGTCAGTTCGGCTTCGTGTCGATGATGAGCGACATGGTGGGCGAGGGCGGCCAGTTCGTGATCGCCACGCACTCGCCGGTGTTGATGGCCGTCCCGGGGGCGACGCTATACACCTTCGACGCCTCGCCGCTCCAGCGGGTGGAGTACGAGGCGCTGGAAGGTGTGGCGCTGCTCAGGAGCTTTCTGCAGGCGCCTGAGCGCTACATGCGGCACATCTGGCGACCGCCGGCGTGAAGCGCACGGGGGTGGCCGGCCGCTGGCCGGCTGCTTCCCGCCGCCGCGCTCGCCAGGCCCCCCCGCCGGGCCCTGCCGTGGTCAGGTCGCCGCGGCGTCCTCGCTCCGTGCTGCCCTTTCCGCCTTGCCGGCCCGCCGTCTCTCCCGGGCCGCGTCCCACGCCGCGTCCATGTCCTTTACCGCCTTGTCCAGAACCGATTTCATGTCGCTGAACAGCTGCTCGTCCTCGATCCAGCCGACCGCGCCCTGGAAGGTGGTGCGCGCGAGACGCGAGAGCTTGCGCGTCAGTTGGCTCATGTCCCGCCCGAAGAACCGGTGGCTGAACTTGGAGACACGCTCGAAGATGTGTTCCACGTGGTCGCGGTTTTCCTCCAGGTAGGCACGGCCCGTGTCGGTGATCGAATAGATCTTGCGGCCGCCCTGGTCGCGTGACGAAACGTAGCTCTGGTCTTCAAGCAGCTGAAGGGTAGGGTACACTGAACCGGGGCTCGCCTTGTAACAGCCCGCCGACTCCTCCTCCAGCGCCTGCATGACCTCGTATCCGTGCATCGACTTTTCCTCGATCAGCGCGAGGATCGCGAATTTGAGGTCTCCACGCTCGAACCATTTCCATCGCACGCGCCGCTGCCGCTGCCGTGGCCCGCGGCGCTCGGCGGAACCGAAGGGCCAGGGCCAATTGTCGAAATCGAGATAGTCGTCGAATCTCATTGCTTGATCTCCGTAGTTTGATGTGTCGCGATATATCTGTATCGTATAATACGACATATCGGCAGGAAAGTGTCATATCGCGATAGCTCGTCTGGGGACGGGCGGTAGCGGGCCGTCGGGGCCGGGACCTTCGCGCGCGCGACCTGGAGGCCCACGGGGTCTCGCCGAGGTGGCCGGTCGGTCCCCATATTGCGGGCAGATCCTGTCCCCGCGCTCCTCCAGGAGGCTCTTCGGCCATGCAGCCCCGCCACCGCCCCCCGCCCCTTGCGCTGGCCGCCCCGGTCGCGCTCGTCCTCCTTCTGACCTTCCTCCTTCCTGCCCGGCCCCTGCTTGCCCAGACCGCGTGGCGGATCGAGGCCGACCCCCCGAGCATGGTGATCGCGCGGGGAGAGAGTGCCGCCCTGGTTGTCCGGGTGCTGGACGGAGACGGACGGGTGCTGGACGAGGCGGTGCGGATGGTCGGCTCGCGGCGGGCGCTTTCCATTGGCGGCGGTGTCGTCGTGGGACTGGAGGTGGGCGAGTGGGAGGTCATCGTGACGACGGCGAGGCCCGGTCCGGACGGCCGTCCCGCCCAGTTCGCCGTGCCTGTCGTGGTGGAGTGGCCGCCGGTCGTGCGGGTCGAGGTGACGGGGCCGCGCACGCTGTACGAGGGTACGACGGTAACCCATCGAGCCATTGCCCTGCACGGTGACGGCACAAACCGTCCGGGTGCCGATTTCGAGTGGCGGACCAGCGATCCCGGTCGCGCCGAAGTGGACGTCTTCGGGCATGTGCGGGCCCTCGCCCCGGGCCCCGTACGGATCGAGGCCGCGTTCGAAGGGGTAACCGGCGCGGTCGAGCACACCGTGCGGGAATTCGCGGGGGCCTCGCTGGAGATCGTGGGGGGCGCAGACCGGGCCGTCCGCACGGGGGACGTGCAGACCTTCGCCGCGATCGTGCGTGACGAGGGCGGTGTGGTGATCGCGGATGCGCCCGTGGAGTGGAGCCACTCGTACGTGCCGGCGGTAGGGATCGTGGCGCCGGCCGCGCCGGGCCAGATGGAGAACGGGCGCATCGTGGCCGACGTCCCGGGCGAATTCACCGTGGTGGCGCGGTCGGGAGGGCTGAGGGCGACCCGTACCTTCGAGGCCGTGCAGCGGAGGGTCGTGCGCGCGATCGAGGTGGTAGGGCGGGGGCGCCAGGAGAGGGTATACAGCACCGACTTCTGGGTCTTTGAGGGCGTGGACGGCCGCGACTACGCGCTGGTGGGCTCGAAGCAGTCCGATGGTCACGGGTTCGCCTTCGACATCACCGATCCCGAGAACGTAGTCAAAACCGACTCGGTCCAGGTGGACGCCCGCTCCGTCAACGACATCAAGGTCTCGCCGGACGGGCAAGGTCCAACGGATTCACATCTGATTGAGGTGATTGAAGTTGCGGG
>JAPPGZ010000109.1 GCA_028874905.1 Gemmatimonadota bacterium | reverse complement strand
TGGGCGAGACCATGGAGACCGCCGAGGACGGCGGCTTCGCCTTCACCGGGCTCCGGGCCGGCACCTACACGGTGACGATCAGCGACTTCCCGGAGGACGTGTCCTTCGAGACGGTAAGCGTCGAGGTCGAGGTCGAGGTGGGCGAGGTCGGCAGCGCCGACTTCACGGGCCACTTCATCCGCACCTCGGCGGTCGAGGGCCAAGTGGTCATCGAGGGCGAAGGGCTTGCCGGCGTTACGGTGACGCTGTCCGGCGGACCCGCCGACGAGAGCTACACCACGATGACCGATGCCGACGGCATGTTCCGGTTCGAGGACCTGCGGCCCGGCGACTACACGGTCGAGATCGCGGACTTCGACCCCAGGGACTACGAGTTCGCCGCCACGTCGCAGGACGTGAGCGTGGATCTCGACGAGACGGGAACGGTGTCGTTCACCGGCGTTCTGCTCCGCACCTCCGGCATCAGCGGCCGGGTGAGCGTCGAGGGCATGGGCCTCGGCGACATCGAGGTCACGCTGTCTGGCGGCGATGATAGCCGCACCGCGATGACCGACGCGGGCGGCCAGTATTCCTTCGCGGGCCTGGCGGCGGGCGACTACACGGTCTCGATCGCGGTCGAGAGCGATGCCTACGTGTTCGACTCGATGAGCGAGGACGTGGCGCTCGGCGACGACGAGTCCAGGATCGTGAACTTCGAAGGCGCGCACGCGCGCACCGCGAGCGTCTCGGGGATGGTGTTCCTCGATGAGGCGGCCAAGAACGACATGTACGACGAAGGCGAGCATGCACTGGCGCACGCCGGCATTCCGGTCGCGCTGGTGGGTCCGGGCGTCAACGAGCAGCGGCTGGGCGCGACCGACGCGACCGGTGCGTTCTCGTTCGAGGGGCTGCAGGCCGGCCCGTATCAGTTGGTGGTGCTCATGAACGCCGAGGTCGCGGCGGCGCTCGCGGCCAACGACGTGGCGTACGGCGGACCGGGCGAAGGCTACTCGGTCGCTCTCGGTGTCGGCGAGGCCGCAGCGCAGAACGTGCCGTTCGACATCACGCACACGACGGTCACCTTCACCGCGTCGCTGAAGCACGGCGACGACATGGGCGCGGCGCTTCCCGGCGCCATGGTCACGCTCTACTCGGGTGAGAACAAGGTCGGCAGCGGCGAAACCGGCGAAGACGGTTCGGTGATGATCAAGGTCGCGCGTGCCGGCACCAGCGGGAACATGGTGATGGCTGGCGTCGCCGCCGACGGCTACGACGTGGCCGACGGCATGACCGAGGTGTCCTGGGATCCGCAGATGTTCGCTACCGCGGCCGGGAACTCCAACGACATCGTGAACCTGAACGTCGACGCGACGGTCAGCGGCGCCACGATCACCACCGACTACGGTGGCGGCAACGCGCTCGCCGGCTGGGCGATCGGCGTCATGATGGGCGACGACGCGGTCGAGGGTGCGTCCGAGAAGCTGGACGACGACGGCAACGCAGCGCTCATGACCACCGTCAGCAAGGACGACCTGCCCGCGACCTTCAGCTTCGCGGTCGCCGACGACCAGGACGACAAGCTGGACGGCGGCGAGGCCTACAACGAAGCCTCGGTGGACTACATGCACGACGGCCTCGCGCTGGCGGGCACGGTGGACGCCGGCACGATCGAGGTGGCGTACACGACCCAGACCCTCAAGGTCTACGTGCACCACGAGCGCGACCAGAGGATGGGCTACTCCGGCAGCGTACTGGCTGGTGACGCGAGGGACGAAGCCGGCAACGTCGATGTTGGCCTCCGCTTTATCGACGGTAACGGGCGCTCCCGCGCGATCACGAAGGCGATGTGGGACGCGGCGAAGAACACGAGCGATTCGAAGGGCGTGTGGACCTTCTCCCACGTGCCGGCGGACATGAACATCGTCGCTAACGCCTCAGAGGCGGAAGACGCGGAAGACATCAAGATCCTCGACCCCGACGAGCTTGCGGCGTACACGGGGATGGAGGAGAACGGCATCACCGGCGGCGCGTTCGGCGAGATGGGCGGCTTCAACCACACGGTCGAGCTCTGCCCGCTCCAGACGGATGGGCCTCAAGACCCCGACGCGTGCGCGTCGTTCGCCTACGTCACCACTCACACCGTGAGCGGGCTGGTGTGGAAAGACGGCGTCACCATCGATTCGAAGAGCGACGGCTTCAAGATGACCGACCCCACGCGGGTGCCGGGGATCACGGTCGAACTGTCGCCGGTCGAGGGCAGCAACCTTGCGGGCGAGGAAGAGTCCTATACCACCGCCGAGAAGGACAACGACAAGACCGACATCGACGAGCGTGTCGCGTTCAGCTTCGGCGGGGTGGCCGCGGGTGCCTATAAGGTCAACGTGCCCGACGGATGGCGGTACCGGATCGGCGCCAAGGGCACCGACGCTGAGGACTCCGGCGAGTTCAGCCCGCTCGATGGCGACGTTTCAATCGACGTCACGCCATCCACGGGCACCCTGTACGGCTACGTCATGGGTGGCGACGGCTTCGCGCTCGCCGGCGCGACCGTGACCGCGAACAACGTGTCGACCACGACGGACGACCACGGCCGCTACGTCCTCGAGGGCATCGTTGCCGAGACCCGGAAGATCGGCAGCACGACGCACAGGAACAGCGTCTTCGTGAAGGCTGCTGCCGAGGGCCAGAACCCCGTCGACGTCGACCCCATCGCGTTCGCGGCCAACTCGCCGGTGAACGAGGACATCGACCTCTCCGCGGTGACCAACACGATCACGATCAGCGGCACGGTCACGGCCAACGGGTCCAACGCGCCGATCGCTGGGGTGGAAATCAAAGTTGACGGCGTGGCTCCGCTCAACAAGGCGACGAAGGGAACGAACGCGGGCAAGCTCGTGACGGGCGCGGACGGCACCTACTCGGCGGATATCCAGGCCAAGGAGCCAGGCGAGAACGCCACGGTGTCCGCCACGAAGGCCGGCTGGACATTCCCGTACAACCTCACCGTTCCGGCTCATGACGATCAGGTGAACCAGAACTTCGTCGGCTTCCGGGAAGGCACGATCCGGGGTCGGGTTGTCGCTCCGGGCGGCGGACCGCTTGCGGGCGTCACCGTCACGGCGACGGAGGTGGGCGCTGCGGCGGATGCTGATCCTGACGCTTCGGTCGTCACCACTGATCGCGGAACCTTCAGTCTCAGCGTCCCATGGGGCAACTACACCATCGCGGCCTCGCTGGACGTGGATGATGACGATACTAGCGACTATACCTTCAACCACCCGCGCACATCCCAAGAATTCCAGGTGGCTCCGGGCGCAACCCGCGACTACGGCGACATCAAGGCACCAGGTGCCGACTTCAGGGTCACCAACGTCAAGGCGCCGCGGGCTACCGGCACCGGCACCATCAGCGTGACGTGGTCGAGCAATGAGGCGGATGAGACGGGCCTGAGCGCAACGTTTGTGGCCCAGGTTTGCACCGCGAGCACCTGCGGCGACGACGACTGGCAGGACACCGACGTCACCGCGTCTACCGATCCTGGTACCGCCATCACCACCGTGGGCGGCAACGCGGTCGGCGGCACGCTGGACGGCAGCTTCCGTGTCCGGGTCGCAGCCACGCTGGCTCTCAGCGGGGCGCTTCCGACTGGCGACGACGCTCCCGTCGTCCGCTCCTCCGTGACATCCGTTGGAGGCGTCGACCCGAAGGCCACAGACGTCGAGGCGACGCGTGGGACGAACGCTGCGACTAACGACACCATCGGCGTCACTTGGGATGCCTCGACGACAACCAACACGGAGCAACGCGTCGTCATCGAGGTCCAGGTCACCGACGACAGGAAGGAGTGGCTCTTGCCGGGCGGCACCATTACGGCCGGCACAGGAGATGACGCAGGTAGCTTCTCCTGGACCCTTGATATCCAGACGGACATCACCGACGGCACGACGGAATGGGCCAGCGTCGACGGTACCTCCGATGTAGACGTCACGCAGGCCGCCCTGCTGAAGGCGCTCAGGGTTCGCGTGGACTCGCGCCACGGCACCACCGGCGACTGGATGATGGGCGCCACGGCATCTCTCGGCGCGAAGGCCGGATCGTAACCACCCTTCAACACCATCGGCCTGGCTGACTCGCCACCAGCCGGGCTGATGGTCGCAGGACGGCTCACCCCCCGTTCGGGACTCCCGGGCGGGGGGTGACGCTCGTTCCCTGACGCGGGAGATGGCACCGATGATTTCGAACCAGCCTGGCCTGACCGGTCGTTCCCTCCTGGCCGCCGCAGCGATCTGCGCCATCCTGATGCCGTGGGCGGAGGTGCGCGCCGAGGAGCCGTCCGCGGGCGATGCGCGCGAGGGAGCCCCTCCCACGGCCAGTCTCACGCGCACCTTTACCGGGACCGTCCACGAGGAATTCCGCATCGACATCCGCTTCTCACAGGACGTGACCGGCTTCGAGATCGGGGACATCCAGATGGCCTACGCGACGGCGGTGCCCCCGCTGGTGACCCACTCCGCTTCGCACTATTCCCTTGGCTTCACGACAGACCCGGGCCATGCCGGCAGGGTGACCATCACAATCCCATCAGGCGTAGCGCAGAACAGCATCCCAGAAGGGAACCGCGAGACCCGCCTCTCATTCCTGGTGGACAACAAGGCCCCCGAAGTGGTGGTCGCCAGGATCAACGGCGACCAAGTCGACATCGTCTTCGACGAAAGCCTCGATGAGAGCGCCGTCCCCGCCGTCAGCGACTTTTCCGTTTCCTTCACCATGGGCAGCGACTACGACACAAGGACCGTATCGGGGGTCGACGTGTCCGCGAACGAGGTGTTCCTGAGGCTGGAGAGCCCCGTCGAGCTGGGCGCTGAGGTTGAGGTGTACTACGAGGACACAGGCGCTAACGCCCTGCGAGACCGTGTCGGCAATCTAGTATTCGGCGGCGCTTGGCGGGCGATCAACGTAACTGGATCCACGCCCACCGGGGTTCCCGGTGCCCCACGCGACCTCAGAGCGGTTGCCGACGGCCCTGACGCCATCGAGTTGACGTGGGTTGAGCCGGACGAGAATGGCGGGCGCGAAATCACCGGGTACCTGATCGAGGAGTCGACGGACGCCGGCGACAACTGGTCCGATCTGGAGCCCAATACCAGGAACGCCGACACCAGCTACCGCCACGCGGGTCTCTCCGGGGGCGTCACGCGGCACTACAGGGTGTCGGCGATCAACTTCAACGGGACGGGAGATCCCTCGGACGTGGCCCACGCCACCACGGAGGATGTTCTGCCGGACGCTCCCCTGCGATTGACGGCGCGGGCCCGCGGGACGTCCGAAATCGTGCTGAACTGGAGCCCCCCCACCTCCAGCGGCTCGTCCCAGATCACCGGCTACTGGATCCAGCGTTGCTCGAGCACCAGCGCGACGGGTTGCCTACCGACGTCTCCTTCGGGCACCGGCGGGTGGATCACACTCGTGGCCGACACCGAATCACGGGCCACCTCATACACCCACCGCGGCCTCAGGCCCGGCATCACCCGCCACTACCGCGTCGCCGCCAGAAACCGGGCGGGTTGGAGCGAGTGGTCGAACATCGCTGAGGCGACCATCGAACCGGTCGCTCCGGGCGCACCCACGCGGCTCACGGTGACACCATCGCCCCTGGGGGGAAGCACCCAGCTCGACCTCGCCTGGTCGGCTCCGTCCGAAGACGGCGGAAGCGATATCACCGGCTACCTGATCGAGTGGTCCGCCACCCGCGCCGGCCCGTGGGTCCCACTCGTAACCGACACCGAATCAGTGGTGAGGTCATACACCGACAGAGGTCTTAGCCCAAACACCACCCGGTTCTATCGCGTGTCCGCGATCAACGGCAAGGGGCCGGGCCGCCCCTCCAACGTGGCCCAGGGCACCACCAACGCGGCGCCTCCCGGGCCGCCGCAGAACGTGCGCGCCCGGAGCACCGGGCCGAAAAGTATCCTCCTCGCCTGGGACCCGCCCGAAAGCGACCGGGGCGCGCGCGTCACCAGCTATGCCATCCAGAGGATCGGGCCCGGCGACGACGACTGGATCACCCACCGTGCCAACACGGGCACGACGGCGACGACATTCACGGACACCGGCCTGGAGCCGGTGACCCGGTACCAGTACCGGGTCGCGGCCATCAACCGCGAAGGCACGGGGGAGTTCGCGCCGCGGCCCCCGGCGCTCCCGGCGACAGCCATCACGCACGCCGACAAAGCCGGGGCCCCGACCGGGCTGACGGCCAAGGAGATCGGCACGTCCCGCATCGACCTCGTGTGGAACGCGCCGCGCTACACCGGCGGCGTTTCGATCATCGGCTACCGCGTCGAGGCGTCCGACGACGAGGGCGCGACCTGGAACATCATCCGCCGCAACACGAACTCGACGGCGACGACGTTCTCCGATGTGAACCTCCAGCCCGCCACTACGCGGCACTACCGGGTTGCGGCGATCAACCTCGCGGGGCCGGGGGCGTGGTCGAATACGGCGCGGGCGACCACGGACGCGACCCTTCCCGGGGTGCCGCGGCGTCTCAGCGCCGAGGCGGTCGGCACCTCGCAGATCACCCTCTCCTGGCAGGCGCCCTCGGACGACGGGGGTGCGCGCGTCACTGGCTACCGCATCGAGGTGTCGGCCGACGGGGGCGGGAGCTGGGAGGACCTGGTGGGGAACACCCGCACCACGGCCACCGTCTACACGCACAGCGGGCTCGCGCCGGCCTCGACTCGCCACTACCGGGTCTCGGCGGTCAACCGGGTCGGCGTGGGCAACGCGTCGCGGGTCGCGGGCTCCACCACCGACGCCACCGTGCCCGACGCGCCCACCGGCCTGGTCGCCAATGACGTCACGCCCACCCAGATCGACCTGTTCTGGATCGCGCCGGCCTACAATGGCGGCGCGCGCATCACCGGCTACCGGATCGAGGTCTCCGAGGACGCCGCCGTGTGGGCGGACCTGGTGACGAACACGGAGTCGACGGTCACCGCCTTCTCCCATACCGGCCTGCTGCCGGGCAGCACGCGCCACTACCGCGTCTCGGCGATGAACCGGGCGGGCACCGGCGCGGCGTCGGTGAGCGTCTCGGCCGCGACCGACGACCCCGTGCAGCGCGCGGGACGGCTGAACACGCGCGTTCTGCCGCATGTGGCGGCCGCGATGATGTCGAGCACCGTCTCGGCGATCGCCGGCCGCATCGACGCGGTGGCCAGAGGGATGGGCATGGAGCGGCGCGTAGAGACGAACGGGCTGTCGTCGATGGCGGCAAGTCTGTCCGCGCCGGGCGCGGGCGGCCTCGGCCTTGCGCAGGGCGACCAGGCCGGTCTCGCAGCCCTTTTCGGCGGAACCTCGTTCCAGATGCCCTTCGGCGCCTCCGACGCGCAGCAGCAGTCCGCCACGGGCACGCAGTTGGCGAGCTGGGGCGCGGGCGAATACCACCACCTGGGCGAGCCCGGCGCGACCAGCGTGGACTGGAAGGGCAACATGGTAAGCGCCCACGCGGGCGTGGACGTCCGTGTGGGTTCGGACATCCTGGCGGGTGTCGCGGGCTCGTACTCTTCGGGCTCCTTCGACTTCACCGACAGGACGGGCGCGAGCGCGGTGACCGGCACCTACGGCACCAGCATGGCGAGCGTACATCCCTACGTGGCGTGGTTCTCCGGCGCGCCCGGCACCTCGGTGTGGGGTTCGGCGGGGTTCGGCCGGGGCGACGTGGAGGTCGACGACGTGCGCGAGGGACTGCGCACCAGCCCGGCCAGCATGTTGGCCGGAGCGGGCGGCGCGAGCTACCAATTGCTCGCGCGCGGCTCGGGCGGCGTCCGCCTCAAGGCCGAGGGCTGGGCCGGCCAGGTGATGGTCGACGGCAGCGAGCAGATCGAGGAGGTCACGCTGAGCATGCAGCGCGGCAAGCTCGCCCTTGAGCTGACCCAGGCCTTGCGTGCCGATGCGGGCCAGCAGATGGCGTTCGTGCTCGAGGGCGGGATGCGCTACGACAACGGCGACGGCGTGAACGGCGCCAGCGCCGAAGTCGGCGGCGGGCTCCGCTACACGAACTCAGGTCTGGGCCTGACAGCGGAGGGCCGCGGCCGGTTCGTGATCTCGGCGCACGATGGCTACGAGGAATGGGGCCTCGGCGGCACGCTGATGTTCGACCCGGCGGCCCGGGGAGAGGGGCTCTCGATCCGGGTGGCGCCCTCGTACGGCGACCACACGAGCGGGGTAAACCAGCTCTGGGAGCGCGGAGTGTACGACGCAGTGGGCGGACACGACCCGGGCATGAATCCCAACGTGAACGGCGAGGTGGCCTACGGCATCGCCGGCTTCCAGGGCACGCCATTCAGCGGCTTCTACCTCGCCGAAAGCGGCATGCGCGCCTTCTCGAGCGGAGTGCGCTACGACCTGGGCGCGGATGTCGGGCTGCGGCTCGAAGGCACGCGGCGCGAGAGCGGGCTCGGCGGAGCGCGGCACTCAGTCGGCGTCCGCGGAAGGATCAGGTTCCGATAGGGGGGAGGACCCTTCAAAGCGGGATTCCGCCTAATCCCACGAAAATCCGTAGTGCGTTTCCAGGAAGAACTTGAGCGACCGGGCCAGCGCGCCCGCGAAACGCCGGCGATTCTCGTCCGTATCGCGGATCCCGGGGCCATGCAGCTCGATCT